>NZ_JAKWBE010000022.1 GCF_022513565.1 Streptomyces gilvus
CAGCCACTGCTCAGCGAGCCGCTTCTGACGGTCGGGGAAGCTCTTGGACTTCTCCGTGCCATCGGGGCCGATGTAGCGGGCGCGGTAGCGCAGGCCGGTGCCGTACCGCTCGGTCTTGACCCTGACAGGCTTGCCGTCGGGGCCGGTTTCGGTCCGGTACCAGCGGTCTTGGATGTGTCCGGCCATCAGGCGGCGACCTCCCCGAGCTGGGAGTCGACCCAGGCCCGTACGTCTTCGGGGTCGAAGCGGAGATGCCGGCCGACGCGGAAGCCGCGGGGACCGGTGCGCTTGCGGCGCCACTGGTAGACGGTCTCGACGCTGGGAAGCTCGAACATCTCGACCAGGTCCTCGGGGGTGAGGAAGCGGTGCGGCAGTGCTGTCGTCATGGTCAGCACCCCCTTTCGTCGGCGAGTTGGTCGCGTAGGGCTTCGCGGGCGGTTTCGCGGTTGAGCTGGAGGCCGCGGGCGATGGTGGCGGCGAGGGCGGACTCGCCGGGGGTGTGGCCGTGTCCGGCGTACTGCCAGTCGGCGAGGACGAGGACGGTGTCGGGCTCGACGTCGTCCAGGCCGAGGGCGGCGTGTTCCTGGGCGGCGCGGTAGTCGGCGCGGGCCTGGCGTAGGGCGCCGAGGGTGGTGGAGTAGCGGCGCGACTTGGAGGAGAAGTGGCCGCGGAAGCCGAGCATGTGTGCCCAGGCCCACAGCCGCCGCTCGGGGTACAGCTGGTCGAGGTCGCGGCATGCGGTGATCAGGCGTCGGGCGTGGTCGGGGACGCCGTGTCGGTCGAGTTCGGCGAGTTCGCCGATGCGCCGGTCGAGGGTGCCTGTGTTCTCGGCGGCTTTGGTGGCGTACTTGGCGACGTAGGAGGCGACGGCCTGTTCGGTGATGTCGGAGCCGTCGCCGAACGCCTTCACTGGGCGGATGTCGAGTTGCCGTCCCCACTGGAAGGTGCGGGCGGGCTGGTCCCCGGCAGCGGGCACGCTGACGCTGCTGTAGGTGTGCCGGGCGGCAGCGTGGATGGCGTCCTCGAGGAGGGGGACCGTGGCCCAGGGTGCCGGCGGGGAGTCGGGGCCGCCGGGTCCGTCGATGCGGATCACGGCGTGGAAGTGGATGGCGCCGCGCTTTTGGAACTCGGCCACCTTGCCGTAGGAGACCCGGCAGACCTCTTTCAGTTCGCGCTGGGTCAGTCCGGCCCGCTTGGCGATCTCGCGGCGGAGCCGGTTGGTGAACCGCATCCACAGCTCTCCGGCGTGGTTGTTGAACAGCACGGCGCCCGCGTAGTCGTAGGTTTCCGGGTCCAGGGCGGTGCCGAGGGCCGGATCGTCGGCAGCGTGGCGGGCGCCGCAGCGGCAGCGCCCGGAGTCGGGGCGGTTGTGGACCGGGCCGAAGGAGGGGGCGGTGAAGGTGGCGAAGACGCGGGGGTGTTCGCGGACGGTGGCGGGGATGTCCTTGTCGTCGTCTCCGGCAAGGCCCGCGCGGATGAGGCGGTAGGTGTCGCCCGCGTACAGCCATGCGCAGGCCGGGCAGCGGGAGGCCCGGCGGTTGCCGCAGGCGACGCGGAGGCGTCCGCCGGGTTCGTTCTCGGTGCTGTAGTGGTGCACGACCTGGCCGGTGGTCTTGTCCTTGTGGAGGGTCCAGCCGGTCAGATGGATGGGGTCGGAGCAGCCGCCGGTGCGGCGGATCTGGTCTTGCCAGCGGTGGTAGCCGGGGGCCGAGGCCACCCTCAGCAGGTCGCCGAGGGTGGTCGGGTCCAGCAGCGTTTCAGGCACGGGCACCCTCCCGGACGCGACGGACGGGCAAGGTGCCCAGGCCCTGGCAAGCGGGGCAGTGGGCGGTGATGGTGCGCAGGCGACCGCGGGTGTCACGGCCGCCGATGGTGACGGCCACGGCGGCGAAGCCGTCGCAGTTGGGGCAGATACGGGCGTTGCGGGTCGTGGCCGGGACGGCGGCGGGCATGATGGTGGTTCCTTCCGGATCAGTGGTTCGGACAGGGATGGCGCCCGGGCGGCGGATGCTTGGCGGTATCAGGGCCGCCCGGGGGCCGGTCAGCGTCGCTTGGTCTCGGAGGCGAGCAGGGAGCGCAGGACGACGGCGCACACGGCGACCGAGGCGCCGGTGATGGCGACCGCCAGGAGCAGCGAGACCAGGACGGCGCCGACGACCAGGACCACGGCGGTGCCGCCGCCGACCAGGGCGAGCATCGTGCCGGGGGTGAGCTGGACGACCGGCCGGGACGAAACCGGGGCCGGAACGGCCAGCGGGGTCTGGGACGCCGGGACGACGGCGGTCGGCTCGACGACGACCGGCGGGGTGACGTGCCCGGTCGGAGTGGGCATGGTCGGGATCTTCGGACGGAACATCAGCGGATCTCCCTTCTGGGCTGGGCTACTTGACGAAGTGGTCGATGACGGGGGCGAGGACGCTGTCGGCGAGGAGGAAGCCGCCGAGGAGGAGCACGGCGATGAGCCAGGCGGGCGGGCGGATCAGCTTGACGCCGAGGTAGCCGACGACGAGCAGGGCGAACCAGAGCGGAACCTGCATGACGGTTGCCTCCTAACGGACGCGGCAGCGGTGGGTGCGGGCGGCGAGCTGGGCGGCCGAGGCGCTGGTGTAGTCGGCGGACCAGCCGCAGCCGTCGTTGCTGCACACGGCAGCGTGTTTGGTCTGGCCGTTGCGGTCGCGGTGGGTGCCGATCTGCACCGGGCCGATCCGCATCACGGAGTGGAAGAAGTCGCGTGCAGGCATGGTCAGTTCTCCTCTCGGCTGGTGGTGGGGTCGGGGAAGCTGGCGCGGATACCGGCTGCGGTGGCCGGGTCGGTGGTGTGGCGGGCGGCTTCCTCGGCGAGCAGGAAGGCGAGGTAGGGCCGGTTGGCGGCGGTCATCTCGCGGGCGCCGTCGAGGTAGTCGGCGACCGTCAAGTCGGCGGGGTCACGGGTCACGGTCTTCTCCCTCCGGATCAGGCGAGCTGGGCGGCGATGGCGTCGGCGAGGTGAGGCGGGACGCCGAGGCGAGCGCGCAGGGTGTCGGTGTCGATCCGGGCGCCGGTACGGGCCTGGTGGTCGGCAGCGACCTTGCGGGCGTGGTCCACCAGCGCAGCCGGGACCGGCACCGCAGCAGGAGCAGGAGCCGGGACGGGCGCCGGGTCGGCGGCGGGCAGCTCGGGTACGGTCTCCGCCTCCAGGGCAGGGGCCGCTTCGGGGTCTTCCTCGACCACGGGGGCCGGGGGTGCCGGCGGAACCGGTGCCGGATCGGCGACGTGGCCGGGTGGGGTTGTGGTGTGGGCGAGGAGGGTGCCGCCGAGGAAGGCCAGGGCGGGCCATCCGGCGACGAGGATGCGCAGCCAGGCCGGGACGTGGTCGAGGTCGAGGAGTCCGGCGGTGGCGATGTTGGCGCCGAGCGAGGCGACCAGGGCGACCAGGAACCAGGACCAGGCCAGCCGAGACGGACCATCGGTGCGCAGCCGCCGCCAGACGGCGACCAGGAGCAGGTCAACACTGATGGGGTAGGCCCAGGCTTTCCAGCCGGACTGTCCGGCGGCTGCGGCCAGGTCGTGCAGGTGGGCGAAGGACAGGGCTCCGGCGATGGCGGCCTGGATGAGGACGGCGTCCAGGCGGATCGAGCGAGCCATGGGCTTGCACCTCCCTTCGATCGGGGTTTCGGGCATGGAGGGGGTAGGGACCTGGCGCGAAGCGGTCGCGCCGAACGGCGATGCGTGGAAGGGGGTCAGGCAGCGGCAGGAGCCGACTCGACAGCCGGGGCGGGAACCGGCGTCGGTGCGTCGAGCACGGGCCGGAACCGGTCCAGGCCGGGCAGGTCCGGCGTCAGGTCGGCGTGCCGGTTGCAGGTGTTCACGGCCTGGCGCAGGGAAGTGCGCGGAGCACGGATGCGGTGCCAACCACCGGTGGAGTCACCGGCGACGGCCAGCCCTCGTGTCTCGGCGGGGATCTGGATCGCAGCCAGCACAGCATCCGGGGAGATGTCCCCGAAAGCCATGTTCGCGGACGTTTCGTCGTTGACGCGGTGCGCGGTGCGTGCGGTGAGCTGGGCGCGGAGCATGGTGATGCCCTTGCCGAGTTCGGAGCCGAAGCGCTGCCCGCAGATCTCCAAGTAGATGCCGGCGGCTCGGCCAAGCTGAGCGAGGCGGACGAGGGCGGTGATGATGCGGTCGCGCCGCTTCTCCTCCTCCCGGTTGGCGAACAGGGCGAGTTCGGCGACCTCATCCACCAGGACCACGATCGGCATCGGCCGCAGATCGGCGGGCAGGTCCCAGATGTCGGTGGCGATCTCCGCATCCGGCACGTCCGCGGTGATGCGCTGCTCGGCCCGGATGAGCTGATAGACGTCCTCCATGTGCGCGACCAGGGCATCCAGCAGCTCGGCGGCGGTGTCGGGGTTGTCGGCCAGTGCGGAGAACCGGCGGGCCAGCGGGAACAGCTCCACCCCTTGCTTGCAGTCGATCCCCACCAGCGCGACCCGCTGCGGGGCGAGCCCGGCCACAAGGTTGCGCTGATAGACGGACTTGCCCGACTCCGTGGCCCCGAGGGTCAGGGCGTGCGGCATGGTCCGGTAGTCGCGGTAGTGCACGGCGCCGTCCTCACGCAGGGCGACCGGGACGCGCATCGGGCCTGTGTCGAGCCGGGCGGGCATCTGCACCCGCTTGAGCACGTCGTAGCCGGTCATCCGCACCTCGACCACGCCGGAGCGCAGTTCACGTGAGGTGACGCCGTACAGGCCGAAGGAATGCCGCAGCCGGTCCGAGGAGGCCGCCACGTCGAAGGCGTCCTGACCAGGCCGGAGCTTGAGACGCAGGACCAGGCCGGTACGGGTGGGGCGTATCCGCAGGATGCGCGGCGGTCGGGACTCCGGCGCGGGCCGGTTGGTGACCCGGGCCAGAGTCAGACGCCAGCGAGACGGCGGAACGGTCAGCCCGCAGGCGTCCATCACGCTCGTGTAGCGGACCAGGACCCGCAGCGCGGCGAGGGTGACGCCGAAGGTCAGCCAGTACCAGGCGGGACGCCGCCACCGCAGGAGACCCGCAGCAGCAGCGACCAGCACCAGAGCGACGGTCAGCCACGTCATGGCTCAGGCCGCCTTCGGCTTCGACGCGCCAACGGCGAGCGAGGTCACGGCGACCGCGCGGAAGGCGATCCCGTGCCGCTTCTGGCCGTTGAACTCGTTCTCCCACGGCCGGGCGATCAGGCCCGTCAGCGCGACCGGCGTGCCCATGGCCAGCTCACCGGAGATGCCGGTCTCCGGCACGGTGATGGACAGGATCTCGACTTCGTCGTTGGCCGCGAACATCACGTCGACCGTCATCAGCTTCCCGCCGGTGTCGGCGTCGGTGGCGATCTCACCGGTACGGCGGTCACGGACCTTCGGCTGCGGGTTCTTGGCGACCATCACGGTCGCGGCGGAGGTGTCAACGGGGATCTGACGCATCGTCTGTCTCCAGATCTTCGGGGCAGTAACCGCCTTGCCTGGCGGTGAGATCAGGAGACCGCGAAAGGGTGCGGACACATCACGGTCCGTATGGACGTTTGGGGACGTCTGAGCTATCGTCAAAACGTCCCTGGAACGTCCCATGGAAGGGCACGTCATGGCGAACGAGCGTCTGCGCGCGACGATTTCAGCAAAGGGCGAGACTATCCAGTCCGTAGCTCAGCATGTCGGCGTAGACCCGAAGAGCGTCGAGCGTTGGATCACCACCGGTCGGACGCCGCATCGGGGACACCGCTGGAAGGCAGCGAGCTTCCTGGGCGTCGATGAGGTCTACCTCTGGCCCTCCGTCGAGAAGCAGGCCGAGACCGCCAGCACTTCCGAGCTGATCTCGTACTACCCGCACCGAGGAGCAGTGCCCGCGTCGCTGTGGTCATCGCTGATCGAGAGTGCGACAGACCAGGTTGGCATCCTCGTGTACGCAGGGCTGTTCCTCTTCGACAGTCACCCAGATCTTCCGGACCTGTTGGCGGAGAAGGCAAAGGCCGGCGCCCAGGTTCGCATCCTGCTCGGAGACCCCGACTCAGATGCCGTCCGGCAGCGCGGCGAAGAGGAGGGCATCGGTGACGATCTGGCGGCACGTGCCCGCATCACCCGCCGCTACCTCGAGCCAGCCGTCACCACACCCGGTGTTGAGGTTCGACTCCACGACACGATCCTCTACAACTCGGTCTACCGGTTCGACGACGACGTGTTGGTGAACCCCCACGTTCTCGGCGCTCCGGCCGGACAGAACCCGGTCCTGCACTTCCGCTACCTCCCCGGAGCCCGCACGTTCCGGCACTACATGCGGAGCTTTGACCACGTGTGGGAGCTCGGACGCCCGGCCTAGTCAGCTCACGCTGACGTCGAGTCGTGCGACGCTGGAGACATGGCCCGTGTTGACTACTTCAACGATCCGAGCGCCCCGAAGGCCAACAGCATCGTGCCCTCGGTCACTGCTGTGGCCCTGAACGACGCCGGAGAAGTCCTGCTGATCCACAAGACGGACAACGATCTGTGGGCACTGCCCGGCGGCGGAGTCGACGTCGGCGAGTCAGCGCCCGACGCGGCCGTACGCGAGACGAAGGAAGAGACCGGGTTCGATGTCGAGGTGACCGGCCTGGTCGGCATCTACACGAACCCGGCACACGTCATGGCGTACGACGACGGCGAAGTCCGGCAACAGTTCTCCATCTGCTTCCGGGCACGCATCACCGGCGGCGAGCTACGAACCAGTAGCGAGAGCAAGGAAGTAGCGTTCGTCGCGCCGGACAGGCTGAACGAGCTGAACATCCACCCGTCCATGCGCATGCGGATCGAGCACGGCTTGGTCAGCCACCCTGAGCCTTACATCGGCTGATCAGCGAGACGGACACGCGTACGCTCCACAGCAGCGCCGAGGTACGGCCGGGCCTTACTGATCGCGGTGTGTACTTCGCTGCCCGGCTCGTACCGAACCAAGATCTCGTCAATGCGCCGGTCGAAGTCGAAGGACTGCCCCGCGGGACCAGTGGTCATGTCGGCGTAGATCAACGCGTCCAGAACCGGGGAGTCCTCCCGCTCGTACACGGCCAGCTCAGTACTCAGCCCCCGCTGCTCAGCCTCGTACACAGCGCCGGAATGGTGGGCGACCAGCCTCACGAGACGCGCCGGCGCCCCGAGCGTTTCCAGGTAACGCGCACCGTCGAGGGGGTGGAAACCGGTGTCGCGCAGTTCGGGCGCGTACCCGATGTCATGGAGCCACGCGGCAGCGATCAGAAGGTCACGATCACCTTCGGACACGGCCGGGGAAGCCTCGCGAGCACGTCGAGCGACGGCCTGGGTATGCAACCAACGGTTTCCGAGCGGAGGCAACAGGGACTCAGCCAGTTCGGCCGCTCCCTGGGGCGTGTCCAAGGCAGATGACATATAACGCACGGTAGCGGACGCGACCACATGCGGACAGCCCCGCTCAGAGACTCCCGATCATGGTGCGGTGGAAGTTTCCCTACATCATCAAGGGCTCGCTTCGCTCGCCGTTGCTCCCGGCCTCCTGAACTGCAAGCAGTCCGATCAGAGATCGAAGGTGCCGCGCACAGCGCGGCGGCGCCGGACGGTCGCCGCCGCGCCGCCCCTCCTTGCCTTCGTCACCGGGGCCGCGCGCCGTCGCCCGTCCGCGCCCACAAGGGGGCGAAGACCAGGCCGGGGTATGGGTGAGACGGCCCAGCCGAGGTCAGAACACGTCGTGGCTGGGGCGGCCGACTCCACGACTTTAGCCAGCCACTTTGGCGCGAGCCTCGAAGATCATGGCCCCAACGTCGTGCTTTACCGGGCAGGTCCACAGACTGCCCGACGCGCCGGAAGCTTACGGGGCCATGATCACTCGCGCCAAAGCAGCTCCTGGCCAAAGTCGCTCCGCCGGCCTGTGGGCGCAGCTAAGCTTTCCGGTTGGCGACTGACGTGTCTTTGGGGGAGGTTCCGAGCCAGGATGATGCAGGAAAGTCCGTACGAGCGGATCCGGGAAATCGAGAATTCAGCTCCGGCAAATCTAGCGATTTGGAAATATGGAAAATCTGCTCTCCCTGTCGCCTTGTTCGAGGTCTCTAGGAGGCGAGTCACTGATAAGTTCGAGCGGATCAAATCCGGCGGCCCTGCAGGTGAGGATGGTGAGATCGGAGGCAAGTGGGCCTCAGTAGCAGCCCACTTGGTGGAGTGGGCTTATCGTTACGGCAACCAGAGCGAGGAAGGACGGGAGCCTGCTGAGCAAGACGCGGTCGCTGCTGTCGATCTAGCTGAAAAATGGAAGGCGCTTGACATCGCCTTTAATGCAGGGAGGGCAGGTCGTGCCAAGATCTCGCAGACGAAGCGAGGGCTTTGGGTCGATCCCCTTAGTGATCCGCGGATAGAAGTCCTAGACATCTTCCTGGAAGGGGTCGATACTAACGCGGAGCCGACTCCCAAGGTGGGCCCTGATCTCAGTCCGGCAATTACCCATCTCAATTCCGTGCGCGATTCGATGTCTGGGGGTTCGGCAGCAGTCCCCAGATGGGTCGTGGGCCTATTTGTGCAACACGCGAAGAACAATCTGCGGGCTCAGAATTGGGAGGTGCCGAGATCTACCAATATCGGCGGCATGACCCTAGATGAGGTGATCCCCCTGCTCGGAACTTTGTGGGGAATCGCACATGTCGGCTGGGAAGTGTTCGCTCGGTATCCAAGTCTGACCATGGCGAATCCGGCTTTCAAACGAAGCGATCTTGCGCAGATGATCGCTCGCTACAACCCGGATAGTGATAAGATCGAACTTTTCTTAGACTTGCTTACGTATCAAGGCCAGAGCGGCAGGTCCCCGCTTTCTGCGCCACTCATTCAGTGGAGCGACACGCTGATCGTAACTCGGCACTTGCTGCATGACACTTTGACGGAACGAATGGTTCTGCGAGCAGCGTCAGCGGATCCTGCCAGCTCCGGAAAACTGGGCACCGCCCTTGGTGATCTGTGTAGCCGATGGGCGACACGCTTGCGGGATATACCAGGTGTCGAGGTTGCCGAAGAGGTAAAAATCGTCGATTCCGGGAATAAGAAGTTGGGTGATCTCGACATCGTTGTGCTCGACAGAGGTCAAATGCAAGGACTGATTGTCGAGGCTAAATGGCCTGTTGACGCCAGGACCCTCAGTGATGCCCGGAAGCAAGAAGATGCCATAGACAAGGGCCGGGCGCAGATCGAGAGACTTCAAACGCGAATCGGAAACGACGTCAAAGTCAAATTTCCCCCTGGGTGGCCTGAATTTCAAGACGTTGAGTGGAAATGGCTTGTTGGGACAGCGCGATTTTTGGATTCGCGGCGAACAGAATCGGCTATCCCGTCCACTAGCCTGCGTCTTGTCGAAGGGCTCTTGCCTGTAAGCTCATTGCGGGAACTTGTAGACGCACTGGAGAATCTTCCTCTACCTCGGGAAGGTGAGGATTTTCGGCTGGGCTGGAAAAAGGTAAGGATTGGCCAGCATCTCATTCATGTGCGGACAATCCAAATGCTGCGGACTCGCCCAACAAGCCCACCGCTTGGCCGACGACGTGCCGACGGATGGACATGAGCCCGGATCTCCATCTGCGTAAACGGCGTGTCGGAACGCTGGGCCGTCCCTGGGCCGTCCGAGGCTGCTCAGTGCCGACAGTTGACACCCACTAACGACAGTCGTAGCCAGCCACAGCCGCAGGTCACCCAAGTGGATCTGCGACACTGGTACGACCATGCCCAAGCCCGGAGAACTCACTTTCGTCGCCCCCCGCGGAGCTCAGAAGCCGCCGCGGCATCTTGCCGATCTCACTCCTGCCGAGCGCAAGGAGGTCGTTGCCGAGGTCGGGGAGAAGCCGTTTCGTGCCAAGCAGCTGTCGCAGCACTACTTCGCGCGGTACGCGCACGACCCCGCCGAGTGGACCGACATCCCGGCCGCGGCGCGTCCCAAGCTGCAGGAGGCGTTGCTTCCCGAGCTGATGACCGTCGTGCGGCATCTGGCGACCGACCAGGGGACGACCCGTAAGACGCTGTGGCGGCTGTTCGACGGGACGCTCGTCGAGTCGGTGCTGATGCGGTATCCGGACCGGGTGACGATGTGCATCAGCTCCCAGGCCGGGTGCGGGATGAACTGTCCCTTCTGTGCGACCGGGCAGGCGGGGCTGGACCGGAATCTGTCGACCGCCGAGATCGTGCACCAGATCGTGGACGGGATGCGGGCCCTGAGGGACGGGGAGGTTCCCGGGGGCCCCGCGCGGCTGTCCAACATCGTCTTCATGGGCATGGGCGAGCCGCTCGCCAACTACAAGCGGGTCGTACGGGCCATCCGGGCGCTCACCGACCCCGCCCCGGACGGACTCGGGCTCTCGCAGCGCGGGATCACCGTCTCGACCGTCGGACTCGTGCCCGCCATCCACCGCTTCGCCGACGAGGGCCTGAAGTGCCGGCTCGCGATCTCGCTGCACGCCCCCGACGACGAGCTGCGCGACACCCTCGTCCCCGTGAACACGCGCTGGAAGGTGCGGGAGGTGCTCGACGCCGGCTTCGAGTACGTGGAGAAGAGCGGGCGGCGGCTGAGCATCGAGTACGCGCTGATCCGCGACATCAACGACCAGGCGTGGCGGGGGGACAGGCTCGGGCGGCTGCTGCGGGGCAAGCCCGTGCACGTCAATCTCATTCCGCTCAACCCGACGCCCGGGTCGAAGTGGACCGCCTCCCGGCCCGAGGACGAGAAGGCCTTCGTCGAGGCCATCGCCGCGCACGGCGTGCCGGTGACCGTCCGGGACACCCGCGGTCAGGAGATCGACGGGGCCTGTGGACAGCTGGCGGCCACCGAGCGGTAGCCTTTGCCCGTACGTACATCTTCATATCCGACAGGGGAGCGCCACAGCGCTGAGAGTGCGGCATCGGGCCGCAGACCCTCTGAACCTCGCCCAGGTCATTCTGGGTAGGAAGTTCGGTCATCACCGTGAACACCAAGAAGTACTGTGCTGTCGTCGTCGGCCTCGGCATGCTCACGCTGTCCGCCTGCGGCTCCTCCGGCGGCGCCTCCGCCTCCGACTCCAAGACCGTCACCCTGGTCAGCCACGACTCGTGGGCCGTCTCGAAGAGCGTCCTCGCCGACTTCGAGAAGCAGTCCGGGTACAAGGTCCACGTCCTCAAGGACGGAGACGCCGGGCAGGCCGTCAACAAGGCCGTCCTGACCAAGGACAACCCCCAGGGCGACGTCTTCTTCGGCGTCGACAACACCCTGCTCTCCCGGGCCCTCGACAACGGACTGTTCCAGTCGTACGAGGCGAAGGGCTCCGACCGGATCAAGCCGCAGTACCGGGTCGACCAGGACAAGCACCGGGTCACGCCCATCGACTCCGGCGACATCTGCGTCAACTACGACAAGGCCTACTTCAGCAAGCACAGGCTGACCCCGCCGCAGTCCTTCGACGACCTGGTCAAGCCCGAGTACAAGAACCTCCTCGTCACCGAGAACGCCGCCACCTCCTCACCCGGCCTCGGCTTCCTCCTCGGCTCCGCCGCCAGGTACGGGGACGACGGCTGGCAGGGCTACTGGAAGAAGCTCAAGGCGAACGGCGTCAAGGTCGTCGACGGCTGGGAGCAGGCCTACAACGAGGAGTTCTCCGGCTCGGCCGGCGGCAAGAAGGCCAAGGGCGACCGGCCGCTCGTCGTCTCCTACGCCTCCTCGCCGCCCGCGGAGGTCGTCTACGCCGACCCGAGGCCGAAGACCGCACCGACCGGAGTGTCGTACGGCACCTGCTTCCGGCAGATCGAGTACGCGGGACTGCTCAGCAACGCGCGCAACAGCAAGGGCGGCAAGGCGTTCATCGACTTCCTGGTGACCAAGGAGTTCCAGGAGGACATGCCGCTCAACATGTTCGTCTACCCGGTGATCGAAGGGGCCACGGTGCCCAAGGAGTTCACCGAGTACGGTCCCGCCGCCAAGGACCCCGAGACGATGGCCCCCGCGAAGATCGCCGCCAGCCGTGACCAGTGGGTCAAGTCGTGGACGTCACTCGTACTGAAGTAGCGACCCGCCCCTCCGGGGCAAGGGCCCGGCGCGGGAACGCGGCGCGGCTCGGGCTGCTCGCCGTGCCCGTCGCGTTCTTCGCGCTGTTCTTCGCCTGGCCCGTCGCCGCCATCGTCGCACGCGGGCTGAGGGTCGACGGGGTGTGGCGGCTGGGGCGGATCGCGGACGTCGTCACCCAGTCCGACATCCGGCACGTCCTGTGGTTCACCACCTGGCAGGCGCTCGCCTCCACGGCGCTCACCCTCCTGGTCGCCCTCCCCGGCGCCTACGTCTTCGCGCGCCTCGACTTCCCGGGCCGGCAGGTGCTGCGGGCCGTCGTCACCGTCCCCTTCGTCCTGCCGACGGTCGTCGTCGGAACCGCCTTCCTCGCCCTCGTCGGACGCGGCGGACTGCTCGACGAGGTGTGGGGCGTACGGCTGGACACGACCGTGTGGGCCATCCTGCTGGCGCACGTCTTCTTCAACTACGCGGTCGTCGTACGGACCGTGGGCGGGCTGTGGGCGCAACTGGACCCGCGGCAGGAGGAGGCCGCGCGGATGCTGGGCGCGTCCCCGCTGCGCGCCTGGCGCAGGGTCACGCTGCCCGCCCTCGCGCCCGCCGTGGCCGCCGCCGCGCTGATGGTGTTCCTCTTCACCTTCACCTCCTTCGGCGTCGTCCAGATCCTCGGCGGACCCACCTTCTCCACCCTGGAAGTCGAGATCTACCGGCAGACTTCCGAGATCTTCGATCTGTCCACCGCCGCCGTGCTCACGATCGTCCAGTTCGTGGCCGTCGGCGCGATCCTCGCCGTGCACGCCTGGACGGTACGGCGGCGGGAGAGCGCCCTGCGGCTCGTCGACGCGTCCGTGACCGCCCGGCGGCCGCGCGGCGCGGGCCAGTGGGCGCTGCTGGCCGGCGTCCTCGCCACGGTCGCCGTCCTGCTCCTGCTGCCGCTCGCCGTGCTGGTGCAACGCTCGCTGGACGCGCCGGACTTCCGCTACTACCGGGCGCTGACCGGCGACGCCGGCGACACCTTCCTCGTCCCGCCGATCGACGCGATCGGCAACTCGCTGCAGTACGCCCTCGCCGCGACCGCCATCGCCGTCGTGATCGGCGCTCTGGCCGCCGCGGCCCTCGCCCGCCGGGACGCCGGACGCCTGGTGCGCGGCTTCGACGCGCTGCTGATGCTGCCGCTCGGCGTCTCCGCGGTGACCGTCGGCTTCGGCTTCCTGATCGCCCTCGACAAGCCCCCGCTGGACCTGCGCCAGTCCTGGATCCTGGTGCCGCTCGCGCAGGCGCTGGTGGGCGTGCCCTTCGTCGTACGGACCATGCTGCCGGTGCTGCGGGCCGTGGACGCGAGGCTGCGGGAGGCGGCGGCCGTGCTCGGGGCCTCGCCCTGGCGGGTGTGGCGGGAGGTCGATCTGCCCCTGGTGCGGCGGGCCTTGCTGGTCGCGGCCGGGTTCGCCTTCGCCGTGTCGCTGGGGGAGTTCGGGGCGACCGTGTTCATCGCACGGCCCGACAACCCGACCCTGCCGGTCGCCGTGGCACGGCTGCTCGGGCGGCCCGGCGACCTCAACTACGGCCAGGCGATGGCCCTTTCGACGATCCTGATGGTGGTGTGCGCGGTGGCGCTGCTGGTGCTCGAGCGGCTCCGCACCGACCGGACCGGGGAGTTCTAGATGCTGCTGAGCCTGGAAGACGCCACCGTCCGCTTCGGCGGGCGGGCCGTGCTCGACGCCGTCGGCCTCGATGTCGCCGAGCACGAGGTGGTGTGCGTGCTCGGGCCCAGCGGCAGCGGCAAGTCCACCCTGCTGCGGGCGGTGTCCGGGCTCCAACCGCTGGACGCCGGACGGGTGTTGCTCGACGACCGCGACCAGGCCGGTGTGCCCGCGCACAAGCGCGGGGTCGGCCTGATGTTCCAGGACCACCAGCTCTTCCCGCAGCGGGACGTGGCCGGCAACGTCGCCTTCGGCCTGCGGATGCACGGAGCGTCGAGAAGCGAACAGCAGGAACGCGTGCGGGAGTTGCTGGATCTCGTCGGGCTGCCCGGCGCCGAGCGGCGGGCCGTGGGCGCGCTGTCCGGCGGTGAGCAGCAGCGCGTGGCGCTCGCCCGGGCCCTCGCGCCCCGGCCGCGACTGCTGATGCTGGACGAGCCGCTCGGTCAGCTCGACCGCTCGCTGCGGGAGCGGCTGGTCGTCGAACTCCGGGAGCTGTTCGGCCGGTTGGGGACCACCGTGCTCGCCGTGACGCACGACCAGGGCGAGGCCTTCGCGCTCGCCGACCGGGTCGTGGTGATGCGGGACGGACGGATCGCCCAGTCCGGTACGCCGCTGGAGGTCTGGCAGCGGCCGGCGGACGAGTTCGTCGCCCGGTTCCTCGGCTTCGAGAACGTGGTCGAGGGCACGGTCGCGGGGGAGGCCGCCGACACTCCCTGGGGCAAGGTCCCGGTGCCCGAGGACGCCCCCCAGGGCACCCGCGGCCTCCTGGTCCGCCCGGCCGGCGTCCGGCTCGTCCCCGCCGACGAGGGCCTGCGCTGCACGGTCGCCGCGCGCACCTTCAAGGCCACCCATGTCGCCGTACACCTCCAGCCCGAGGACGCGCCCCGGCTGGAGGCGGCGTGCGCGCTGCGGGAGGCCCCGGAGGTTGGGGACCTGGTCGGCGTGGAGTTCGACGCGGCGGAAATCGTGGTGCTGGGCTGATCGGTCCGCGCATAGGGTGCGGCTCATGACCTTGCTTGCGTACGACCGCTACTGCGACGAGATTGCCCACCAGGTGGCCGAGTTGCGGACCGTGGTGACCTCCGGCGCCGACCTGTCCGCGAAGGTGCCCACCTGCCCCGACTGGACCCTCGAACAACTCGTCCTGCACATGGGCGGCGTACTGCGCTGGGTGGAGGTGCTGGTGCGGACCCGGGCCGAGGAGAACGTCCGGGACGAGGACATCCCCCGCGGCGACGGGCCCGAGAAGACGGGCGACGCCGCCGAACTCGACGCCTGGCTAGCCGAAGCCGGTGAACTGGTCGTTCGCGCGCTCCGGGAGGCCGGTCCGGACGCCAAGGTGTGGTCGTGGGCGGGCATGCTCGGCTCCGCCTTCTGGGCGCGTCGGATGGCCCACGAGATCACCGTCCACCGGGCGGACGCCACGCTGGCCGCCCAACTGCCCTACGAGGTCGCGCCCGAGATCGCCGCCGACGCGATCGACGAGTGGCTGCAGCTCGTGGGGCTGGCGGGCGAGCGCAGGGAGATGGAACGACCGCTCGCCGCCGGGCGTAGCCTGCACCTCCACGCGACCGACGTCCCGGGCGAGTTGAACGCCGAGTGGCTGGTTGTGGGGACCGAGCAGGGCGTCACCTGGCGCCGCGGCCACGAGAAGGCGGACGTCGCCCTGCGCGGCCCGCTCACCTCCCTGCTCCTCGCCTTCTACCGCCGACTGCCGCTGGACAGCCCCGGGTTGGAGGTCCTCGGTGACCGGCGGCTGCTCGAACTCTGGCTGGAGCGGGCGTCGTTCAGCTGAACGACGAAGGCCCGTCCCCGGGGATACGGGGACGGGCCTACGCGAACCTGTCGGTGAGGCGTCAGCGGCCGCTGTTGGCCCCACGACGGCGCATGCCGAAGAACACGGCACCGCCGCCGACGACGACGAGCGCGCCCGCGACACCGGCGATCAGGCCGGTGTTGGAGTTCGCACCGGTCTCGGCGAGGTTGGAGTCACCGGCGGCCGGGGACGGGGCGTTGGACGACGTGGCCGCCGGAGCGGTGCTGTCCGAGGCCGACGGGGTCGGGGTCGGGGACTCCGAGGCCGGGGTGGTGGCCGGAGAGGTCGTGGCCGGCGCGGTGGTGGCCGGAGCCGTGGTCTCGCCCGTCGAGCAACCCTCGGCCGGGGTGGTCAGGTTCGGCGTGATGTCACCGACCTCACGCTTGCCGGCCGTGACGTGGATGCGGTACTCGGCCTTCGGCGCCCAGTCCTCGGCGAAGGTGATGGTGACACCCTCGCGGGAACCGGTGACGTCCTGCGAACCGATCTGCTTGACGTCCGAACCGTTGTTCTCGAGGTAAACGGTGACGGTCGCTTTGGTACCCGAGGCGTCGACGTCCTTGACGGTGATGACGCCCTTGCCGTCCTGACACGCAGCGGCGGCGGAGAACTCAGAGATGCTGCACGCGAGCGCGGAGCCCGCGGCGCTCACGGCGAGCGCGGTCGAGGCCGCGGCGACGCCCAGGATCTGCACGGAACGTCGGGCGGTACGGCGAGATATGGTCACTTTTGCCCTTCACGGGATACGCAATTGAGGGGGGTTGTAAGAGATGTGAGGCAACAGTGAGGTGAGGCTTCACACTCCCCAGGAGGCTCACAGGTCTATAAGTGTTTCATAAGAAGTGTCAACGCATATGCTCACCCCGGGCGTTGGCTTTGCCTCCTTATTAACCACCGATACGTTTCAATGCCTCAGGGGCGTCCTCGATCCGGTCAACGAGGGCGATACGGGACTCCATCGAGCGTTCCCGGGCGAGTGATCGCAAGAGGGGCCACGCCGGCAGCCGCTCCGTCCAGTGCTCCCGGTCGACGAGCACCATCGGCGTCGGTTCACCGCGCGACTCGTAGTAGTTGGGCGTCGCGTTGTCGAAGATCTCCTGTACGGTCCCGGCCGCGCCCGGCAGGAACACCACGCCCGCGTTGCACCGGGCCAGCAGTCCGTCCTCGCGGGTGGCGTTGGCGAAGTACTTGGCGATGTGCGAGGCGAAGGGGTTCGGCGGCTCGTGGCCGTAGAACCAGGTGGGGATGCCGATGGAGTGGTTGCCCTTCGGCCAGCGGGAGCGCACCTCGAAGGCGGCCCGCGCCCACTCGGTGATCGACGGGGTGAACGACGGGGCGGCACCGAGGAGTTCGCATGCCTCGTCCAGCACCGCGTCCTCGTACGGCGCCGCGTACGCGCCCAGGTTCGCCGCCTCCATCGCGCCCGGGCCGCCACCGGTCGCCACGGTCAGCCCGGCGCGGCTCAGCTCCCGGCCGAGGCGCGCGGCACCGGCGTACGCCTGCGTGCCGCGTGCCATGGCGTGGCCGCCCATCACGCCCACCACCCGGGCTCCGCGCAGGAGTTCGTCCAGGGCGTCGGAGACGGAGTCGTCGTGGACGGCGCGCAGCATCGAGGCGTATATGTCGCCGTCCGCCTTGGTGCGCTGGAACCAGGCGTAGGCGAGGGCGTCGGGTGTCTGCTCGTAACCCTTGTCCAGGGAGGCGAACAGCTCGTCGGCGGTGTAGAGGTGGCCGCGGTAGGGGTCGAACGGGAGATGCGGGACCGGGGGGAAGACCAGGGCGCCGTCGGCTCGGATCTTCTGCTCGGCGTCCGCCCGCATCGGGCAGCCCAGGAAGACCGCGCCGGCGGTGTCCGTGGTGAGCAACTCCCTTGTGCGGTCCGTCAGATCGACGCCCTGTACGCGGTGGCCGGCGAGGGTGCCGCGGGCCGAGACCGTCGCGTCGAAGTCCTCGAGCGTCTCGATCTCGCGCTCGTCGTGGTGGGCCGCATGGGCCGGGCTCGTCTGCACGGGCCCATGCTAGGCACCCCGTGGGTTCAGTCACGGGCCCATGCCACGCAACCCCGTGGGTTCAGCTCTGGACCGCTGCCGGGTCCATCCACACGACCTCCCAGGAGTGGCCGTCGAGGTCGTCGAAGGAGCGGCCGTACATGTAACCGTGGTCCTGGACGTCGTCGTTGGCCCTGCCGCCCGCGGCGACGGCCTTCTCGACCAGCTCGTCGACCTTCTCGCGGCTCTCGGCGCTCAGACAGATCAGCACCTCGCTGGTCCGCGTCGAGTCCGCGATCTCCTTCTTGGTGAAGTCGGCGTAGCGCTGCTTGCTGAGCAGCATCGTCACGATGGTGTCGCTGATCACGACGCAGGCGCAGTCGTCGCCGCTGAACTGGGGGTTGATCGTGTAGCCGAGCTCCGTGAAGAACTTCTTCGACGCGTCGACGTCGTTCGTGGCCAGGTTCACGAAGATCATCTGCTGGTACATGCGGGTCTCTCCCATCGGGCGGGGTGTGCTGTTCGATGGGGTAGACCGGGGGCGCCGGCGGAACTCATCGGTGGCCGGGGGATGTGTTTCCCCGGGGTGCGCTCAGCGGGTGAGGGGGAGTACCGCGAGGTCGGTCACCAGCAGGGTCAGCGGGGTGAAGAGGGTCAGCAGGGCGGCGGCGCGCAGGGCGGCGGCGGTGCGGAGCATCGTGGCGGGGGCGCCGAGGCGGACCAGGGCCGCCGTGGTGTCGGCCCGGGCCTGTCTGGCCTCCACGGCGGCCGTCAGCAGGGTGGCCAGGGTGCAGCCGGTGACCAGCACGGTGCCGAGGGTGGCGAGGGGCCCGAAGGAGGGCTCCGAGGGGTCGTAGAGCGTGGACATGGCGTACGCGGCGGAGGCGACGGCGCAGACGACGCCGAGGGGGCGGCCGATACGGGTGGCCTCCTCCATCAGGACGCGGCCCGCCAGGAGGCGCAGGGCGCCGGGGCCGGCGGACTGCAGCAGGCGGCCGGTGAGATGGGTGAGGGCGGGGGCGGCGAGGGCCAGACCGAGGACGGTCAGGGCGAGGCCGACGAGCACGGCGGGGGTGGCGGTGGTGAGGCCGTCGGGCAGTTCGACGGTCCGGCTCTGGGTCGTACGGCCCGCGTAGGCCTCCACGGCCAGACCCGCGGCGAGGGTCGCGATGCCCCAGGGGAGGCCGGACGGGGCGGTGCGGGGGGCCGGGGGCCGGGTGGGGTCCTCGTCCGGAGTGTCAGGTGGTGTCTCGACGGTCCGCGCCGATGCGACACCCTCCGCGCCGCGCCCGTCCGTGGGCGGCCGTGAGGTGGGGCGGCCCCCGTGGAGGCGGGCGCCGAAGCGGCCGGACGCCCCGAACGTCTCCCGTGCGGCCGATCCGCCGTGGGCGCCGAAGCGGACGTACGAGCGGGCCGTGCCGCGTGTGGTGGCCGGCGGGGTGTCACGGGGGCGCAGGGCGAGCGCCACCGCCGCCGACGCCAGCACCGGGACCAGGGACAGGAGCGTCACGGATGCCGGGACGGGCAACGGCCGGTCCGCCGCCAGGGCGTCCGCCGCCGCGCCGTCGAAGGGGATGCCTGTCAGGTCGCCCCGCAGGTACAGGAAGAGCAGGAGGGCGAGGACGGAGCCCAGGGTGGTGGACAGGGCCGTCGTGGTGGCCGCGATGGTCATCAGACGGGCCGGCCCCAGGCCGATGGAGGACAGGCCCGGGCGGGGCTTCGTGGCCGGATCGGTACGGGAGACCGCGATCGCCAGCTGGACCGTGGCCGCCAGCGGTGTCAGGCACCAGGCCAGGCGGAGGGCCGAGGAGGACGGGGAGGCGGGGTGGCTCAGGGCGTGACCGAGGCTGCACAGGAGCAGGAAGCCGGTGCCGCCCGAGGCCAGGGTCACCAGCAGCCGGCGCAGCTGGACGGCCGGAGGGGCGGTGCGGGTCAGACGGAGAGCGAGCACGCGGCCCCCTGGCCCTCGGACGCGGCCCCCCGGCCGCCCGGCCCGCTCCGTCGGCTCTCCGGGCCCCGCGCCTCCGGCTCCGCCATCGGCGGGAGGTGGACCGTGTTGACCCGGCGGCCGTCGAGCAGGGCCACCGTGCGGTCGGCGAGGGCCGCCGTCTCCGCGTCGTGGGTCGCCAGGACCACCGTGATGCCGTGGGAGCGGGCCGCGGTGGTCAGCGTCCGCAGGACGTGCGCCCGGTCCGCGCGGTGCAGCGGAGCCGTCGGCTCGTCGGCGAACAGGACCGTCGGCGCGGGGGCCAGGGCGCGGGCGATCGAGACGCGCTGGCGTTCCGCCTGGGTCAGTTCGTGCGGACGGTTGCGGGAGCGGTCGCCGACGTCGAGGCGTTCCAGCCACTCCAGCGCGGCCGTCCTGGCCCGGCGGCGGCTCGTGCCGCGTAGCATCAGGGGGAGCGCCGCGTTCTCCCAGACGTTCAGCTCGGGGACCAGGACCGGCGCCGGGTCGATCCAGCCGAACCGGTCGCGGCGCAGCCGTTCCCGGGTCAGCGGGCCCATCGTGTGGACGGGCACGCTGTTGAACCAGACCTCGCCGCGCTGGGCCGGCACCAGTCCGGACAGACAGCGCAGCAGGGTCGTCTTGCCGCTGCCGCGCGGCCCGCTGACGGCGAGGATCTCGCCCTCCCGGACGCCGATGGAGACGCCGCCGAGGCCGGGGGAGCCGTCCTTGTGGGTGAAGTGCAGGGCGCGTGCCCAGAGAACGTCGTTGTCGGGCGGGGCCTGCATGCGCGTACACCTCGTTCTGATCCGTTTTCCCTGCCGCGATCCCCCGTGCGGGGGAACGATGACAGGGCCGATCGGTTACCAGGCACGCTAAGGAGCCGGGAGCGGAACGCCGGACAAAACGCGGCCAGGGCGCACCCTTGTCACTCGGACGGGTGCGCCCCGGGGCCATATAAGCGGCTGAACCGCCGGAGGCTAGAGCTTCGTCCACGCCTCCGTCAGCGTCGCGCGCAGGATCTGCTCGATCTCGTCGAACGTGTCCTGGTTGGAGATCAGCGGCGGAGCGAGCTGGACGACCGGGTCGCCGCGGTCGTCGGCACGGCAGTACAGGCCGTTGTCGAAGAGGGCCTTGGAGAGGAAGCCGTACAGGACGCGCTCGGTCTCCTCGTCGTTGAAGGACTCCTTGGTGGCCTTGTCCTTCACCAGCTCGATGCCGTAGAAGAAGCCGTTGCCGCGGACGTCGCCGACGATCGGCAGGTCGTGCAGCTTCTCCAGGGTGGAGCGGAACGCGCCCTCGTTGTCCAGCACGTGCTGGTTGAGGCCCTCGCGCTCGAAGAGGTCGAGGTTGGCCAGGCCCACCGCGGCGGAGACCGGGTGGCCGCCGAAGGTGTAGCCGTGCAGGAAGGTGTTGTCGCCCTTGTAGAAGGGCTCGGCGAGGCGGTCGGAGACGATGCAGGCGCCGATCGGGGAGTAGCCCGAGGTCATGCCCTTGGCGCAGGTGATCATGTCCGGGACGTAGCCGAACTTGTCGCAGGCGAACATCGTGCCGAGGCGGCCGAAGGCGCAGATGACCTCGTCCGAGACGAGCAGCACGTCGTACTGGTCGCAGATCTCGCGCACCCGCTGGAAGTAGCCGGGCGGGGGCGGGAAGCAGCCGCCGGCGTTCTGCACGGGCTCCAGGAAGACCGCGGCGACCGTGTCGGGGCCCTCGAAGAGGATCTGCTGCTCGATCTGGTCGGCGGCCCAGCGGCCGAAGGCCTCGGGGTCGTCGCCGAAGATCGGGGCGCGGTAGATGTTGGTGTTCGGCACCTTGTGCGCGCCGGGGACCAGCGGCTCGAACGGCGCCTTCAGGCCGGGCAGGCCGGTGATGGACAGGGCGCCCTGCGGGGTGCCGTGGTAGGCGACCGCGCGGGAGATGACCTTGTGCTTGGTGGGCTTGCCGACCAGCTTGAAGTACTGCTTGGCCAGCTTCCAGGCGGTCTCGACCGCCTCGCCGCCGCCGGTGGTGAAGAAGACCTTGTTCAGGTCGCCCGGGGCGTGGTCGGCCAGCCGCTCGGCGAGCTCCACGGCCTTCGGGTGGGCGTAGGACCAGACCGGGAAGAACGCCAGCTCCTGGGCCTGCTTGAAGGCGGTCTCGGCGAGTTCCGTGCGGCCGTGACCGGCCTGGACCACGAACAGACCGGCGAGACCGTCGAGGTAGCGCTTGCCCTTGTCGTCGTAGATGTAGGTGCCCTCGCCGCGCACGATCGTCGGGACGGGGGAGTTCTCGTACGAGGACATGCGGGTGAAGTGCATCCACAGGTGGTCGTACGCGGTCTTGCTGAGGTCCTTCTGGCTCACGGTTATCGGGTTCCCCACATGTAGGTCTGCTTCTTCAGCTTCAGGTAGACGAAGCTCTCGGTGGAGCGCACGCCGGGCAGTGACCGGATGCGTTTGTTGATGACGTCCAGCAGGTGGTCGTCGTCCTCGCAGACGATCTCGGCGAGGATGTCGAACGAGCCCGCGGTCATCACCACGTACTCGACTTCCGACATGTCGGTCAGCGCCTCCGCGATCTTCTCGACATCGCCCTCGACGTTGATCCCGACCATCGCCTGTCGGCGGAAGCCCACGGTGAGCGGGTCCGTGACGGCGACGATCTGCATCACGCCCTGGTCGAGCAGCTTCTGCACGCGCTGGCGCACGGCCGCCTCGGACAGGCCCACGGCCTTGCCGATCGCGGCGTACGGGCGCCTGCCGTCCTCCTGGAGCTGTTCGATGATGGCGAGGGAGACGGCATCCAGATGGGGAGTGCCGTTCCTGGACTCGCGGGTGGAGTCCCTCTGCTCTGCGCTTCGACTGGCCACGACCTCACTGTGCACGACCTCTCGACAGTTCCGCAAGGGCGGATCAATGAAATTCGTTGTTTACGCGTCTGAGACCTGCGGATTTCGCAGCAGTCCGCCGATCGGGGGTGTTGAAAACGTCGGCTCTCGGATTACTGTGGGTGTCTCAGCCAATGGACACGTTGGCTCCACTCGAACTTTTCCACTCGAACTTTCCACTCGAACTTGGAGGGCCGGCAGTGAGCACCGAGCTGCGTCGTCTGCGCAACTACATCGACGGTGAGTTCCGGGACGCCGCCGACGGACGGACCACCGAGGTGGTCAACCCCGTGACGGGCGAGGCCTACGCGACCGCGCCGCTGTCCGGGCCGGCGGACGTCGACGCCGCGATGGCGGCCGCCGCCGCGGCCTTCCCGGCCTGGCGGGACACGACTCCGGCCGAGCGGCAGAAGCACCTGCTGAAGATCGCGGACGCGTTCGAGGAGCGCGCCGAGGAACTGATCGCGGCCGAGGTCGAGAACACGGGCAAGCCGATCGGACTCACGCGGTCCGAGGAGATCCCGCCCATGGTCGACCAGATCCGCTTCTTCGCGGGCGCGGCCCGGATGCTGGAGGGGCGCTCGGCCGGCGAGTACATGGAGGGGCTCACCTCCATCGTCCGCCGCGAGCCGGTCGGCGTCTGCGCGCAGGTCGCGCCGTGGAACTACCCGATGATGATGGCCGTGTGGAAGTTCGCCCCGGCCATCGCGGCCGGCAACACGGTGGTGCTGAAGCCGTCCGACACCACGCCCGCCTCGACCGTGCTGATCGCGGAGATCATCGGGGAGATCCTGCCGAAGGGCGTCTTCAACGTCATCACCGGTGACCGGGAGACCGGCCGGCTGATGGTCGAGCACCCGACCCCCGCGATGGCCTCCATCACCGGGTCCGTGCGCGCGGGCATGCAGGTCGCCGAGTCCGCGTCCAGGGACCTGAAGCGGGTCCACCTGGAGCTGGGCGGCAAGGCGCCGGTCGTCGTCTTCGAGGACACGGACATCGCCAAGGCCGTGGAGGACATCTCCGTGGCCGGGTTCTTCAACGCCGGGCAGGACTGTACGGCGGCCACGCGCGTGCTCGTCCAGGAGTCCGTCCACGACGAGTTCGTCGCGGCGCTCGCGAAGGCCGCCGCCGAGACCAAGACCGGGCAGCCGGACGACGAGGACGTGCTCTTCGGTCCGCTGAACAACCCCAACCAGCTCAAGCAGGTGACCGGGTTCATCGAGCGGCTGCCCGCGCACGCCAAGGTCGAGACCGGCGGCCACCAGGTCGGTGACAAGGGCTACTTCTACGCGCCGACCGTCGTCTCCGGGCTCAAGCAGGACGACGAGATCATCCAGAAGGAGGTCTTCGGACCGGTCATCACCGTCCAGTCCTTCCGGGACGAGGACCAGGCCGTGGAGTGGGCCAACGGCGTCGAGTACGCCCTCGCCTCCTCGGTGTGGACCAAGGACCACGGGCGGGCCATGCGGATGTCGAAGAAGCTGGACTTCGGGTGCGTGTGGATCAACACACACATCCCGCTGGTCGCGGAGATGCCGCACGGCGGCTTCAAGAAGTCGGGCTACGGCAAGGACCTGTCGGGCTACGGCTTCGAGGACTACACGCGCATCAAGCACGTGATGACCTCGCTGGAGGCGTAAAGCGGTACCAGGTGTAAGGGGACCGGGCATCGACAAGGTGTCCGGTCCCGCCGTCTCCCCGCTCGACGCGGCGTCGATTGTCGCCGCGCGGGCGGAGGCGGGATGCTGCGCCCATGCCCCTGACGCCGAAGAACCTTTCCCTTCCCCGTCGTTCACTGCTGCTCGCGCTCCTCGGCGGGGTGGCCGGCTGCGGGGTGCCCGCGGCCTACGTACGGCCGGGTGAGCGTGCCGTCGCTGACCTGTCGGCCCGTCAGAAGAGACTGACCTGGGCCAACTGGCCGCTCTACATCGACGTCGACGACGCGAACCCGAACCGGCGGCCCACGCTCGACGCGTTCGAGAAGCGCACCGGGATCTCCGTCAAGTACACCGAGGAGATCAACGACAACGACGAGTTCTTCGGCAAGATCAGCCCGGCGCTGATGAACCACCAGCAGACCGGCCGGGACCTGATCGTCATGTCCGACTGGATGTGCGCGCGGTTCGTACGGCTCGGATGGGTCCAGCAGATGGACCGGGCCCGCCAGCCGAACGTGGCCAAGTACCTGGACCCGCAGCTGAGTTCCCCCGCCTTCGACCCGGGCCGCAGGTACACCGTGCCGTGGCAGTCGGGCATCACCGGCATCGCGTACAACCGCGGGAAGCTCGGCCGGGAGATCCGTCATGTCTCCGACCTGTGGGCGAAGGACCTCACGGGCCGGGTGACCCTCCTCTCCGGTCTGGACGAGGCGTTCGCGCTGCTGATGCAGGGCAACGGCGTCGACATCACCCGGTGGACCGCCGCCGACTTCCACACGGTGTGCGACCAGGTCGAGAAGTACGTCCACGACGGCCAGATCCGCCGCTTCACCGGCAACGACTACACGAAGGACCTGGTGACCGGTGACGTCCTCGCCTGTCAGGCCTACTCCGGTGACGTCATCCAACTCCAGGCCGACAACCCCGACATCCGCTTCGTCGTCCCCGAGGAGGGCGCCGAGCTGTGGTCGGACTCCCTGATGATCCCCGACCGCGCCCTGCACAAGCGCAACGCGGAACGGCTCGTCGACTACTACTACGACCCCGAGGCCGCCGCCGAACTCGCCGCCTGGGTCAACTACGTCTGCCCCGTCCCGGCCGCCCGTGAGGTCCTGGCCTCCGCCAAGGACAAGGACACCGCCGCCCTCGCCGAGAACCCGCTGATCTTCCCCGACGCGAGGATGCGCCAACGGCTGGCGATCGCACGGGACATCACGTCGAGGGAGCGGGTGGAGTTCGCGCGGCGGTGGAACGCGATCGTGGGGTTGTGAGGGGTCCCCCCTGGGCTAATTGGCGTTGGACGGGCCGTAGAACTCGATCTCGGCGATCGCGACCTGCTTGCTGGCGTCGGCGCCGTAGGCCGACTCGATGGTGAAGCGGACCGCGGTGACCTCGCCGACGCGGAAGGGCTCGCGCTGGCTGCCCGGGCCCTGGTCGAGGACGAGTTGGCGGGTGGTCTTCTTGCCGTTGGCCAGGGTGACGGTGGCCTCGATGCGGTGCGGGCGGGCCGACTGCTGGAGTTGGTCGGCGCGGGTGGAGACGCCCGGGGTGATGCGCAGGTCCAGCAGCCGGGTCGGCTCGTTGAACTTCGCCTCGATCCACTGGCCCTGGCCCGAGTCCGACACACCCGGGCCCCACCAGGTGTTGTTGAACTTGTCGAAGGCCAGGTCGGGCTTGTGGCCCGGGTAGGAGCGGGAGGCGCTGTAGCTGTCCGGGTCGACCGGGGCGCGCTTGGAGAAGTGGTCCCGGGTCGCCTGGATGCCCTGGGGGAGGTGGACGGCGCCCACGATCAGCAGGGTCAGTACGACCGCGACGCCCAGCCAGGTCAGTACGCGGTCGAAGGCGCGGCGCAGACGGGGGCGGTCGCCGGCCCACGGGGTCTCGCGGTTGCCGGCCCCGAACAGCCGCCGCCACCAGGGCAGTCGGCCGGGGGACCGGGCCTCGCCGGCCATCGGCATCGCGCAGCGCGTGCAGAAGTGCCGGTCGGGACGGTTGCGGGTGCCGCACCAGGGGCACGGGGTGCCGCCGTCCGCGCCGAGTTCCTCGCCAGGGGCCCGTACGACCTGCGGCCGCTGGGGGACGGGGCGGCCGGGGAGGACGGGGGCGACGGAGGGGGCCGCCGCGGGGCGGGGTTCCGGGTCGGCGACGGGGACGAGGAGTTGGCGGGCACGGTCGGTCAGGCCGCTCGGGTCAGAGGCCTGAGGTGGCGTTGGAGCCGGGGCGGACGCGACGTCGGGGAGAGGCGTCGTCGCGGCCGCCGCGGGGACCGGTTCGGTGGGGGCTGTGTCGTCCATGGTCGGGTTGGCGTGCGAAGGGCCGCTCGGGGAGGGGGAGTTGTGGACGGTTGCGGGCGTCGGCGGTGCGGTCCGGGGCGTGGCCGGCTGGTCGGCGGCGCCGGGTGCGGCTCGGTCCGCGTCGGTGGTGGGGTGGTCGGCGCTGGGGGACTCGGTGGCGGTACCGGAGACCAACAGGTCCCTCGGGGTACGGGCCAGACCGGCGCCACCGTCGGGCCGCGAGAACGCGTCCCAGCCGGGGCCGGGGCCAAGACCGGAGGCAGCGGAGGAGGCCGGGTCGGCCGTCGCGGAGGTGGCTGAAGGGGCGGTCGGGCCGGACCCTGCTGACGAGGTGGCTGACGGGGCGGTCGAGGCGGGAGTGCCTCCCACCCCGCCGCCGCCCGAGGGCTCACCGGAGGCCTCGGCGCCCATGCCAGAACCGCCCGCCTGCCCGGCGCCCCCACTGCCCGCCCGCCCGAAGGCCTCTCCCGCGCCACCGATGCCGGCGTCCGTACCGGGGGTGTGGTGGGCAGCGCCGCCGGATCCGCTGCGCGCGCCGGCCGCGCCGGGGCTGTTGTGGGAAGCGCCGCCCGACAGGCTGCTGGCGTTGGCCGCAGCGCGGAACCCGTCGCCGGGTGTGCCGACCGTGCCGTCGGCTCCGCCGTTCAGGCCGCGGGTGTTGTGGGAAGCGCCGCCCGACAGGCTGCTGGCGCTGGTCGCAGCGTCGGACCCGTCGCCGGGTGCGTCGACCGTGCCGTCGGCTCCGCGGTTCAGGCCGGGGGCGTTGTGGGCAGCGCCGCCCGACCCGCTGTCGGCGCCGACCGCACCACCGAATCCGCCGTCGGCTCCGCCGTTCAGGCTGGAGGCGTTGTGGGCAGCGCCGCCCGATGCGCCGTTCGCGCCCGCCGCGCCGCCGAACCCGCCGTCCGATGCGCCGTTCGCGCCAGCCGTACGGCCGAACCCGCCGCCGGATCCGCTGACCGCGCCGTCGGATCCGTTGCTCGCGCCGGCCGCGCCACCGAACCCGCCGACCGTGCCGCCGAACCCGTCGTCTGCGGCGCCAGCCCCGGTGCGCGCGGGTGTGCTGTTGTTCGGGTCGGGCGAGCCGTCGTCGGAACCGGCACGTCGGGCCGCCGTACCGTCGGGTCCGAGGGTGCTGACCGGGGGCGTCGGTGGGCGGTTGTTTCTTGGCTCGCGGTCCTTCCAGCTGAGTACCGCGCCGCAGGCGTCGCAGAATGACTGGCCCGGTTCCGCGCGGGTGCCGCATTCGGCGCAGTTCTGGGTGGTCGTCATGGGGACGGGGTCCTTTCGGCGGGAGCGGTGGCGGTCACCTGGACCGTGTACGGCATATGGGCGGGGCGGGCGGTCGCCACGAGGGTGTCCAGGCGGTGGTGGTCCGCCGGGGTGGGGGCGGGGAGACGGAGGTGGACGTGGAGACGCGGGCGCGGCGTGCCGGGGAACGGGCCCAGCGGACGGGCGCTCCAGGCCGCTCCGCCGCTCTCCGTGATCTCCGGTTCGACGCCGAACGCCAGCCGCACGGCCTCCGACAGCCCGCGCCGCGTGCCACGGATGCGGTGGAGGTACGCCGCCGCGGCCACCGCCGCCCGCAGCAGCGACTCCGGTTCGCCGCCGTCCGTCTCCGCGCCCACCCAACTCCCCAGCCACTGGACGAAGTCGAGCGGGGCGAGGGACGGCCGGAAGTACGTGTCGAGACAGTCCAGCACGCTGTGGATCGGCGCGACCGTCTCGTCCAGCCCCGCGACGAACCGCTGGGCGAGATCGTCGTCGGCGAAGACGGCCGGCAGCATCATGCCGATCGGCGCGGAGGAGCCGAGACCGTCGATGGACCCCCTCACGCGCCGTCCCCGATCACCCGGACGCGGTGGTCGAACGAGAAGACCAGCGACGGCGCCGAGAGGTCGATACGGTCCGTCGCCTCGCCCCGCTTGCCGGTCAGCGGGTCCGCCGGGTGCAGGACCACCTCGTCGACCAGTTCCACACCGGGCACCCGCTGCAGCACCGCGAACACCTCACCGGCCTGGACGGGCCGCCCGAACGGCCAGCCCGTGCCGTTCGCACCCCCGGTCAGCGGATCCAGGTGCCGGTACAGCGCGTCATGGGCCTCGCGCCGCACCTTGTCCGTGTCGACACCCCGGAACGCGTGGACCGTGGCGACGACGGTCACGCCCTGGTAGTACGGCGGCCCGACCGCCAACCTCGTCCCGATCAGCCGCCGTTCGTCCAGATGGCGCGTGATCCGGTCCAACAGGGCGTCCCCGGGCACCAGTTGCTCGAAGCGCAGCCGGCCGCCGGGGTCCGGGACGGCCTGCGGGACGACCAACACCCGTACCGCGTACGCCCCGTGCTCGCCCTCCTCGCCCTCCAGACAGGTGATGCGCGCGGTCTCCGGGGCGGCGCGTCGCGCCAGCTCCTCGTAGTCCCGCAGGGTCACCGCCCGCTCCTGGGCGCGCAGCGTGATCGGCGCCCGTACCTTCGCCTCCTCGACCGTCTCGCCGTCCACCCCGCCGCGCGCCGCCTCACGGTTGACGACCTCGGAGACGTACGGGATGGAGGTGCGCAGGATCTGCACCGCGCCCCGGGCCACGTTGCCGGCCCGGCCGCCGCCGGTGCGGTAGCGGCGGGCGCGGATCGGGGAGCCCTTGGGCGCGACCGTGCCGTACTGCCGCAGCGTGCCGTCCGGTTCGCGCACCGCGGGTCCGAAGGCGATCTCCCCGGTCGTCGCGTCGAGGGTGATGTGCCGGTCGTGCGGCCCCGAGCCCGCGAAGTTGGGGACGACCTGCCAGTCGACCCAGCCCTCGTGCTCGGCCGTCTGCAGCAGCACCGGCGGGTCGTCGCCGACCACGGGCGCGTGCGTCAGACGAAGCCGCTGACCGGGCAGGCCGGTCGACTCGCCGAGCGCCTCGTCGTACACCGTCTCGGCGTGGACGACACCCGTGGTGCCGCCGACGGTGAAGGCCTCGGCGGCGCGGATGGTGGGCGAGGTGGTGTAGAAGGGCTGGCCGGGCAGTGGCTCGGTGACCCGGCAGCGGATCCAGCCTCCCTCCTGCCCGGCGTTGCGGGACAGGACGTGTCCACCGGGCACGTGCAGGATCACCTCACCGGGGCGGTTCAGACCGCCGGTGCCGTCCCGGTCGACCTCGCAGGGCTGCCAGCCGTCCGCGGTCCACGCCTCCCACACCAGCGGCGGCTGCCGCGGGTCCACGCCGACGCCGTCCACGCGGCTGTCCAGGTCCAGCGCGATCGCGCAGTGCGGGACGGCCGCGCTCAGCCCCAGCAGCATGCAGTCCCCCGGATCCGGGGACTCCGAGAAGCAGAGCAGGTCCTTGTCGTCCTCGGCCAGGTCGTGGGTGCGCTCCACCGCCGCCTCGCCCTTGTGCTGCACCAGCAGATGCCGCAACTCGCACGGTACGACGGTCAGTTCGCGCTCGGTCGCGAAGACCACCGCTTCCTCACTCTCGGTGCGCATGGTGGCCACCTCGGTGCCCAGCGGCACCGCGATCGACTCCTCCTGGGGAGCCGACAGCCAGAACGTCACGTCCGTGCGCGCGGCCGAGGGCGGGAACAGGGTGATCCCGACCAGGTCCAGGAAGGCCAGATGGTTCTTCTCCGGCACCCGGTTGAGCCGGTAGACGATCTGGTCCGCCATGTGCGCCACCGTCTCGACGAGGGTGACGCCCGGGTCGGAGACGTTGTGGTCGGTCCACTCCGGGGCGCGCTGCTGGATGTAACGCTTGGCGTCGTCGACGAACTGCTGGAAGCGGCGGTCGTCGAGATTGGGGGAGGGCAGGGCCATCAGCGGTCGCTTTCAGGGGAGTTGCCCCCGCCGGGACCGGCGTCGGGCTCCTCGTGGGACGGAATGACGTAGAACGGGAAGACCAGACTGCGCGGGTTGTTGGTGCCGCGGATCGAGTAGCGGACGTCGATGAACAGCACGCTCTGGTCGGCGCCCGCCGTGACCTCGACGTCCTCGACCTCGATACGCGGCTCCCAGCGGTCCAGGCTGACGTGCACCTCGTGCTGGATACGGCCCGCGGTCTGCTCGTTGACCGGCGCGAACACCAGGTCGTGGATCGCGCAGCCGAAGTCCGGCCGCATGGGCCGTTCGCCCGGCGAGGTCGACAGCACGAGCCGGATCGCCTCCTCGATCTCGCGCTCCCCGCTGACCAGCGCGATCCCGCCGGTCGGCCCGATGCGCAACGGGAACGACCAGCCGGAACCGACGAACTGCTCGGCCATCAGGACTCCACCTGCCTTGCTCGGAAACGGTTCACAGCGCCGCCGGTACGGGGATGGTGGCGCACAGGAACGTGGGGGCAGCGACCGTGAAGTTGGCTCCCTTGACCGTCGTCAGAGGCGAGCTGAGCTGGAGGGTCGTGAGGCCGGTGAGGTTGGTGACGGTGCCCGTCATGTTCAGGGCGCCCGTGGCCGTCAGCCCGATCTCGGGCGCGCGCACGTTGACCATGCCGCCCTGGATGCTCAGCGCGCCGCCGCTCTTGATGGTCAGGTTGCGCCGGGCGCTGAGCGACAGATTGGTGCCCGCCTCCACCGACACCGACCGGCTGCCCTTGATGGTGACCGATCCCTTGCTGTCGACGGTGATCTCGGTCTTCGTCCGGTCCAGGTTGATGGTCAGCCGCTCGTTGCCGGTCGTCAGCCGCACCCCCTGCTTGCGCGGACCGGTCTTCTGGCTGAGCAGGTCCATCCGGTTGCCGTCCCGGTCGGAGACGGTGTGCCGGCTCGCCTTCTTCCGTACGGTGTCGTGAAGGGGCACATCGCTCACCGCGGTCGGTTTGTCCCGGCCGTTGTAGAGCCCGCCGATCACGAACGGATGGTCCAGCGCGCCCCGGTCGAAGGCGACCAGCACCTCGTCGTTGACGTCCAGCGGGAAGATCCCGCCCCCGCCGAGGCCGCCCATCTGCACGGTTCGCGTCCAGTCGCTGACGTAGGTGTCGTCCAGCCACGGGAACTGCAGCTTCACCCGGCCCTGCTTGAGCGGGTCGTTGACGTCGGTGACCAGCGCGTTGGCCACACTGGGCAGCCGGGGCGCGGTGTCCGCCCCGCCCGAGGCCAGCCCGTACAGCGACCGCCACTGCCGGCCGCTGACCGTCACCCACGACTCGTAGTGCTTGCCGTCTCCGAAGACGTGCCGCACGGACGTCACCGTGTACTTGCCCTCGAACGGCACCCCGACGTCCGCCAGAGCCACCGGAACTCCCGGGCGCAGCTTGGGGTTTCCGCGCGCGACGACCTCCAGCTCGGCGAACGCGCCGGTGACGTCGTCGGCGAGCGCGTCCGCGGCGAACTTCACCTCGTTCTGCCTGTCGTAGGGCGTGCCCGTCTCCACGAGCGTGGCCGACGTGAACTTCCCGGCCGCCGCGCCCGGCGACGTGCCGATGGTGATACCGGGGTTGGAGGCGGCAGGCGCGGTGGCCGTCAGCGTCTTCTTCGTGGTCACGTCCCACCCGCGGGACTCGACCTTGCCCACCTGGTCGGCGGCGGTGACCGCGGCGCGCAGCCGCAGGATGTCGTGGCCGGCCTGCAGCACGAACGGGCTCTTGTCGCCGTCGGTGTCTGGAGAGGGCGCCCCCGAGGCCGACTTGGGCTTCACGAACTGGAACTTGCCGTCGGCGTCGACGGACATCACCATCTCGTTCTCGTCCGCGAGCCGGGCGAGGAAGTCCCAGTCCGTCACATTGGACTGGGAGATGAACTCGTACACGGTCCTGGTCGACTCGATCCGCCCGATCGGCACACCGTCCTTGGCGGCCAGCTTGCGGGCGATGTCGGAGGCGCTCTGGTTGCGGTAGGCGGCCACGCGGCGCTGGCGCAGGAGGCGGTGGCCGAGGTCGTAGCCGCGGATGACGGTGTAGGAGCCGGTGCCGTCGTAGTCGGCCTCCAGCCCCGTGACCTCACCGGTCAGCAGCGGATCCCCGGCGCCCTCGCCGTCCGCCACCGGCGCGAACACCACCTTGGTGCCGAAGGTGATGTTCAGCTTGCCCAGCAGCAGCCGGTACGGGTCGCGGAAGGTCAGCCGGAACGCGGCCGGGACGCCGACGCCCTGGTCGACGTAGCTGTCCACCAGGTCCGGGGCGAACTCCGGCGGCAGCTTGGCGCCGCCGATCTTCACATCGACGACGTTGGAGTAAGCGGACTGCACCATCAGGTACGCACCTCCTCGGCGGCGGGCAGCACCAGTTCGACGCCGGTGCGCAGCTGGGCGGGGTCGTCGATGCCGTTGGCCTCGGCGATGGAGCGCCAGGCGGCCGCGTTGCCGTACTCCCGCCAGGCCAGCGACTGCAGGGAGTCGCCCGCCACGACCCGGTGCACGCGCTGCGCGGTGAGCGCGCCGGAGGTCGGGTTCTGGCCCTTGGTCTTGCTGGGGATCTCGTGCAACTGGAGCTTGCAGGTGGCGCGGATGGGCACGCCGGTCGTCGAGAACAGCGTGTAACTGGCCTCGACCGAACTGACGTACGCCGTGAACCGGGCCGTCGAGAACGACCCCCACTGGAAGACGACCCACGGCGGTGACGGCTGCTTGGCGGCGATGCTCTTGCTCGTCACCTCGCAGCAGGCCAGCAGCGACTCGACCTTCTTCAGCACGGTGTTGCTGGTCGGCTCGTCGGAGGTGTCGAGGAAGATCTCCACGCCCATCTCGCGCGGCTCGGCACCCATGAACTCCGGGAGCGGGCCGTCCCGTTCGATCTGTGCCGGGGTCACCTTCCACTGCGCGCGGCGGGTCAGCGACAGCTGCGCCGGGTTGAAGTCGAAGCCGAACGTCTTGATGATCCCGCCGGGCGTCCTGCTCTTGCCCTTCGGCGGTTCGTGGATCGCGAGCGTGGCGCGTACGAGGCTCTTGCCGGCGCCACTCCTGCTGCCCTTGGCCATGTCTGCGGTCCCTCTCAGTCCGTGAACCCGTGGTGGGCGATCTCCAGCACCTCGGTCGCCACGGCGGGGCTCGCGGGGTCCAGGGAGGGGCCGGTCCAGCTGACCGGCAGCACGTCGATCAGCCCCCATCGCGCGACTTCCGAACCGTCCGCCCGGAGCGCCGCGATCTGCGCCGTGGGGCGCTTGATGCCGGTCTGCACGGACGAGATCCACTTGGCGACCTTCGCCGTGTCCGGGGTCAGCGGGCGGGTCAGCCGGATGTTCGAGAACGTCACGCGGGTCGGCAGCTGCCAGACGAAGCCGTTGTTGCCGCCCTCCTGGCGCTGCTCGATCTCCACCTGCGACGACAGTCCCTCACAGCCGTTGAAGTAGCCGAGGCTCTCACCGTCGATGCTGAGGGAGAACCAGATGGTGGAGCCCGGGTCCTGGCGGGACATCGCGGCCTTTCTGTCGATCAGGTGGGGTGGCTGGCGGTCGGGTGCGGGTCAGCGGCGGGGGTCGCGGAGCTTGCCGATGCGTTCGCGGTCCAGGCGGAGTTCGGTGCGGATCAGGCGGGTGACGCGGCCGATGATCCGGTGCACGAGCTCGTCCAGCTGGAAGTCGGTGAGTTCCCGGGGGTCGAAGGCACCGGCGGGGATCTCCGTGTAGGCGGGTGGGGGAGTGGCCGGTGGGGAGTAGGGCGGCGGCGGTTCGTACGGCGGCGGGGCGGCGGCCGATGCGCTGTACGGGGGCGGGGGGCTGCCGTGCGACGGGGCCGACCGGGGTGCGGCCTGGGACGTCCGGTGAGTGAGGACGGGCGCGGCGGAGGCGACGACGGCGGCGGCCGACGCGGCGAGGGCGCCGGTGGCGGACTTGGCCGGGGGTTTGGCGGGGGACTTGGTCTTCGTGCCGAACCCGAGGCGTTGGACGGCGGGTGGGGGAGTGAGGGGGGCCACGGGGAGGGGGGAGGGGGTGCCGGGGGTGGTGGTACGGGGTGACGGCTGGTGGAGGGGGGCGAGTTTGAGGGGAGTGGGTTCTGGGGCCGGGGTCGGGGTGGTGATGCGCTGGGCTGGGGGCGCGGGGACCGTGGGGGTGTCGGGGAGAGGGGTGGGCGCCGGGGCCGGGGTCGGGGTGGTCGGGGTGGTGATGCGCTGGACTGGGGTTGCGGGGAGGGGAGTTGGGGGCGGCGGGGCCGTGGGGGTGCCGAGGAGGGCGGTGGTGTCGGCGGGGGGAGTGGACAGGGGAGCGCCCAGGGCGGAGCGGCGGGGGGTCAGCGGGGAGGCGAATGCGGTCCGCTGGATGGACGGGGGTGGGGCGACGGGCGGCGCGGTCGTCGGGTGTGCCGGGGAACGGGGGGCTGTGGAGGGCGCGGTGGCGTGGGCGTGCTGGGTCGGGGGTGTCGGCAGGGACTCGGAGGGTGCGGGAGCCCCCTTGAACGCAGGGGAGTTGGCGGTCGCCGGTCCGGGGTGCGTGCTTCGGGAGGGGGCGGGCTGGGAGGTGATCGGGGCTCCGAGGCCGCGGCGGGTGCCGGTTCGCTGGACTGAGGGGGCCGGCGGGGGTGTGGAGTGCGAGGCGGCGGGCTTGAGGGGTGTGGGGTAAGGCGGTGCGGGGGTGGTGGGGGTGGATTGCCGCTGAGCCGACGGGGGAGCGGTGACCGTGGACTGCTGCGTTCGCTGGACGGTCGGGTCGGTTCCGGTTCGCGGGGTGGTGGCCGGCGTGTGGGGTTGTGCCTCCGAGGCCGTGGGTGTCGTGCCGTCGAGGGGTGTTGCGGGGGCGCCGTCGCGCGCCGGGGTGGCGGTCGGGGGCGGTGTGGTTGCCGTGCGCTGGACGGGTGTGGGGCCCGGGTTCGACGCCGTCCTCGTTCGGTGTGATGTGCGGTTGTGCGGTTGGGCGGGGGAGGGGGTGGCGGGGCTGGGAGTGTGTGTGGGGTTGGTGGGCGTCGCCCGTTGCACGACGGGCCCTGCCGAGGTGCCCGTGGTGGGGGCGGTCGGACTGGTGCCCTGGGTGGGGGTGATGGCTGGACTCGGGGCGGATGCGGGCGCGTTGTTCGACGCCGTCCGCGGTTGGTGCGACGCCGGTGCGGTCGTCGCGCGCTGGGAGGACGCGGGGCGCGTGTCCGACGCCGTCCGTGGTTGATGTGCCGTGGCCCGCTGCACGACGGGTGCCGTCGTAGCGGTGTTCTGGACGGGGGCTTCGGAGGGACGCGGGGGCTCGCCGGGGGCGCCGATCGGGGTCGGTCCCGGCCGGTGCGGTGCGGGTGTGGTCTCTGCACGCTGGACGGACCTGTCACCCGAGTTCGAAGTCGCCCCCCGCTGCTGAGGCGCGGGCGCTGAGCCGACGGCCCGCTGGACGGAGGTTCCCGTGGGGACGTCGACGGCAGGAGCAGTCGGCCGTGTTTCGACAGCGCTGGTGGGTGCGCCGGATCCCGTGCCTGGGGGAACGCCGACAGACGGTGTGGTCGACCGTGCTCCGGAAGAGCCGACGGGGGTGCCATGGCCCGTGCGCTGTACGTCCATGGGGGGCGCGACGGGGGAAGAGCCGTTGCTGGGCGGTGTGCTCGGGGCCTTGCGCTCGGACGCCGTGATGTCGAGCGTGCCGAGGTTCGGTGTCGTCGTCTGATGGGTCCGCTGGACGGATGGCGGTGTCGGGAGCGTCGTACCGCCGTTGTCGTTGGACGAGGGTCGGGAGCCGCCGGGGGCCCGGGGTGTCGTATCGCCGCCGGTGTTCGAAGTGGACTGCGGGCGGTCGGAGCCGTTGCCGGGCGGTGTGTTCGTGGGCGTCGGCTGGGACGGGGGCGGTGTTGTCGTCTTGCGGGTTCGCTGGACGGGTGCCGGTGCGGGAAGTGACGTACCGCCGTTGTCGTTGGACGAGGGTCGGGAGCCGCCGGGGGCCTGGGGTGCCGCACCGCCGCCGTCGTTCGAGGAGGACCGGGGACGGTCCGAACTCGTGGTCGCGCGGCGTTGGACGGCGGGGGACGCCGGGACGGCCGACGCCCGCTGAGCCGTGGATGGCATGACGGCGGTGCCGGACGAGCCCCCGCGCGCCGACTGACCCCCGACAGGCGCCCCGGCGCCGGGTGCGACATCGGAAGGCCGGCCGGGACCCCGTACAGGAACAGACGGTTCACCGCCCGCGACGGCCCTGGTGCTCCCAGCCGCAGGGCTGCCCGGCGTCCGCTGGACCGACGCCCCCTCGTCACCGCCGTACGAGACCGTCCCCGCCGGTGAAGACGCCCCTGTCGGTTCAACGCCGCTGTTGGCAGGGCCCGTTGACGCCGATACCGCAGGCGTCGAAGTCTCTCGGGCCGCAGGCAGTGTCCGCCGCTGTATGGCCGCTGTCCCGGTCCGGGCCTTCGTAAGGGACCTCGGTGGGGAAGGCGAAGAAGCCGCCGGTACCGGTGTCACCCGGACCCCGGGCGCAGGGCGCGGTGCCGCGGTGGGGGGCTGCGTCGGAGTCGCCCGCCACTGGGGTGCACGAGCCGAAGCCGAAGCCGACGGGGTCGGGGCCGCTTCTCCGCTGCCCGAACCGGACGTCGGCACTGCCGCACCCCGCGTCCCCGCCAACGTCCCCCACTCCCGCGCCGGAAGTGCCCGCAGCGGTACCGCCGGAGTGCGTTGCACCGGGGAGACGGGGTTGGCCAGGGGCAGGGCGCCGGCGTGGCGTTCGAGCCCGGGGACCGGCCGGCCCACGGCCGTACGCGGCGCGTCACCGGCGAGGCTCGCGCTCGAGTGTCCGTCCAGCACCGCGGGGGAGGCCGTACCCGCGAACGACGGGTTCTGCCAGGTCGGCAACCGCCCCCCGAACCCGGCGTCCGCCACCTCGGCCCGTCCGGGGACCACGGTCCGCTGAATCGGCGGCAATCCCGGCCATGAGGCGGTCACGACGGGGCGCGCCCGCGTGTCCGCGGCGGACGGAGGGGCCGCCGCGGGTTCCACCGCAGGCACACCACCGTCACCGTCAGTAGCGACGTCGGCCCGTGGCACGTCGGCGCCCTCGGTCCGCTTCCGTATCCGGTCCAGGAACCCCACCGCTCAGCCCTCCGCCCCGGCCCGGGTCACCAGGGACGCGATCTCGTCCGTGAAGCGGCGGCGGTCGTGGTGCTCCAGGTCCAGGATCTCGTCCATGCTCCAGTGGAAGTGGTAGGCGACGTACGCGATCTCCTCGTGCAGCCGGTCGGTCGCGTACGTCACGATTCCCCCAGGCGGCTCCCGCCGAGTTCCACCTCGAAGGGCTCCGAGCAGTGCGGACACCGGACGGCCGCCCGGGTGTGCCCCTCCGCGTTGATCTGGCGGTAGAAGTCCTGCAGGAACGCCAGGTCGGAGGCGAACATGTTCTCCACGATCCCGTCGTGGACCATGGGCAGCGTGCCCAGCCGGGTGATGACCCGGCCGAGCAGGACCACGGACAGGTACGCCGGGTTCTCCTGCACGCGGACGTCCCGCAGCGGCACCAGCTCGTCCCGTGCCGTCGACAGACGCATCACGCCGTCCCGGTGGACGGTGCCCGACTCGTCGACGTACCCGCGCGGCAGCTGGAAGGGGAACTCCGTGCGCAGGGACTCCTGTTGACGCACGGGGGCCGACGCGGGGGCCGGCGCGGGAGCCGGGGCCGGTGTCGCCTCCGGCCCCGGCAGCTCGATGTCCGTCTCCGGCGCGGACGCCGCCGCGTCCGCGCCGGAGTACGTGACGGCGCCGGCCCGGGCAGCCGAACGCCGCATTACTCGATGACCAGTTCTTCGAACGCGATCGTCACGGTCTCGGTGAGCGCGGAGGCCTCGCCCGCCTTCACCGTGCTCGCGTCGATCTTGTTGCACCAGGCGTTGCGCAGGTGGTAGCGCTTCACCGGGTTGTTCTGGAAGTCCATCATGATGATCGACGCGTTCTTGCGGGCCGTCGTCATCTGGCCGCTGATCGACTCGTTGATCCACTGGGTGAACGAGGCCGACTGGGTCATGCCGCGGACGACCGTGCAGGTGCCGTTCTTCTTCACACCCGGCAGGTTCTTGACCACGTTCTGGCCGTTCGGGGTGTTCTGCTGGTACGTGATGACGTCCTGCTCGATGCTCAGACCGCTGACCTCGGCGAGGTACTCGACCATCACGCCGTCGATCTGCAGGCCGAAATTGTGTGAGGTGAGGGCGTCACCCGGCTGGAGACTCATGGTGTCTTCGCTGTCCTTCTGGAAGGTCTCGAAAAGGGCCTAGGGGGTACGGGGAGCAAGGCGCCGGCCCTACTCCTCCAACTCCCCGCTGCCGCTGGAGAACTGGGCCAGCCGGAAGATCACGAACTCGGCCGGCTTGACCGGCGCGATGCCGATCTCGCAGACGACCCGGCCGACGTCGACCGACTCCGGCGGGTTGGTCTCCTCGTCGCACTTGACGTAGAACGCCTCCTCGGGCCGCTGGCCGAACAGGGCGCCGCTGCGCCACTCGTTGACCAGGAACGCCGAGATGTTGCGCCGGATCCGGGCCCACAGGGCGTGGTCGTTCGGCTCGAACACCACCCACTGGGTGCCGATCAGGATCGACTCCTCCAGGTAGTTGAAGTACCGGCGGATGTTCAGGTAGCGCCAGGCCGGGTCGGAGGAGAGGGTGCGGGCGCCCCAGACGCGGATGCCCCGGCCCGGGAAGGCGCGGATGCAGTTGACGCCGATGGGGTTCAGCAGGTCCTGCTCACCGCGGGTGATCTGGATCTCCAGATCCACCGCGCCGCGGACGACCTCGTTGGCGGGCGCCTTGTGCACACCGCGCTCGGAGTCGTTGCGGGCCCAGATGCCGGCCACGTGACCGCTCGGCGGGATCAGCCGGGAGGTGCCGCTGGACGGGTCGAAGGTCTTGATCCAGGGGTAGTACAGGGCCGCGTACTTGGAGTCGTAGCCGGCCGTCTCCTGCCGCCAGACCCGGATCTGACGGGCGTTCAGGCCCGGCGGGGGGTCGATGACGGCGACGCGGTCGCCCATCAGCTCGCAGTGCGCGATCAGACCCAGCTGGACCGCCTTGACGGCCTCCAGGTCGATCGCGCCGCGCTGGTAGGCGGCCATCAGGTCGGGCACGGCGACCATGGAGATCTCGTCCACGGCCTCCAGACCGCCGAAACCGGTCCGGTCCGCGGAGTCGCCGAGGTACTGGGCGGGACCGGGGTGCGAGCCGTTCTCGACGGCCTTGTCCGGTACGGCGGGGGCGGGCGCGGGGGCCGCGAGGGCCACCGTCTGGTTGTCCGGGCGGACCAGCTGCGCGGCCGGCGCGGCCTCGGTCACGGTGATGAGCTTCGAGCGCTCCTTCACCTGCGTGACCACGTAGTTGCGGCCGCCCTTCTTGGCGGTCACGTCGAAGCTCTCGACGGCCTTGTCGCCGTCCTTGACGATCAGCCTGAACCGCTCGGCGGGGCCCTCGCCCTCCGGGTCGGCGACCTCGACGCTCAGCGGGCCGTTGCCGCCGGAGGCGATCGCCGTCACGGAGAACGTGCCGATCTGCTGCGGCTCGGCCGCCGGCAGCGCGGCCCTGGCGGCGGAGCCGGTCACGGCGGCGGGGGCGGCGCCGGCCGCGGCCGCGGCGTCGTCGGCGGAACCGCCCACGCGCACGACGTACGCGGCGCTGCCGCCGTTCTGGAAGAAGCCGTAGACCGAGTGCGCGAGGTAGTACCCGTCGGTGAACTCACCGAAGCTCGCGACGTACTGGCTCCAGTTGGTCACCAGCGTCGGCTCGTCGAGCGGACCGGTCGGGGCGAGCCCCACGAAGGCCGCGACCGACGTGCCCACCCCTTCGATGGGGCGCGAGCCGCTGGCCACCTCCTCGACGTAGACGCCGGGCGACAGGTAGGACGGCATGCTCTGCTCTCCTCGGGGTACGAGACAGGAACGCCCTCAGCCTCACGCGCGCGGGGGCCCCGGGAAACGGCCTCCGGTGCCGGACCGCGGGCAGTCGCGTTGCCCGCAAGGGCACTCCGGCATGCCCTGGCCTGCGACGCTGCCCCCAGGTCTGCACGTTCGGACCTTCCCGTGCCGGGGGCCGCCCGATAACGCTGGGGGGCCAGTCGGCCAGCGATGAGGGGAGTGCCGTGCGCGCACAGGGGACACGGGGCCACGAGGACGGCGAGCAGCAGAGGGCTCGCCCGGTCCCGGCGCCGGGTACGGCGGCACAGCGCGTACTGGACCTCCAGCGTCTCGCCGGCAACGCCGCCGTGTCCATGGCCGTCGCCGAGGAGCGGCACGAGCACGACGCGGGGTGCGGGCACGTGCCCTCGGTCCAGCGTCAGGCCCTGGTGCACCGGGTGCTCGGGTCCTCCGGGCAGAGCATGGACCCGACGGTCCAGCGGGAGATGGAGGCCCGGTTCGGCGGCGCCGACTTCAGCCATGTGCGGGTCCACACCGGCACGCTGGCGCGTGAGTCGGCGGCCGAGCTGCGGGCGAAGGCGTACACCTCGGGGAACAACGTGGTGGTGGGCGGCCCCATGTCCAAGGAGGACTGGGCGCACGAACTGACGCACGTCGAGGACCAGATGGCGGGTCCGGTACCCGGCACGGACACCGGTTTCGGGGTGCGCATGTCCGACGAGAACGACTCGGGCGAACGGCACGCCGTGGAGAAGGCCCGGCGGGTGATGAGCGGTCCCGTGCCCGTGCAGCCGCTGCGCGCCCCCGAGGCGGCCGCCGCGACCGGCAGCGGGCAGCGCGCGCCGGTGATCCAGCGCACCGTCTGGGAGTTCCTGCCCGGTTCCAGTTTCGAGGACCCGCGTCTCGGCCCGCAGACCCGCTGGCGGAACGAGACCAATCACGCCGACGTCCGCACCTCCGGCCAGCTCGGCATGGCCGCCCATGCGACACCGTCTCCGGGTGACCGGTACGACGACGTGACCCACGAGCACCACAGCAGCGGGAACGTCAGGTTCACCACCAAAGGGACCATTCCCGACCGTGACCGTCCGGGCCGGGAGTCCGTGACCCGCCGAGCTGTCGTGGAGGCCAAGGAGAAGATCGCGTCGGTACTGGCCATGCTGCAGGGGGCCGGAGCCAACCCCGGCGGGCAGCTGCTGGCAGGGCTCCAGTCGGGCTTTCCGGCGTTCCGCAGCGCGACGCCCCAGCAGATCGCGGTTTTCCTGCCCCGGGTCACCGAGGTCGTACGCCGCATCCAGACCGGCCTCAACGCGGCCGGAGCCGAGATCGCCCTGATCGGAGCGGGCACCGGTACCCCGGCGGACGTCGCGGGTTGGGTCGCCCCCAGCATGAGCGATCTCAGCAGCCGCATCTTCAACCCGAACCAGCAGAAGAGCGAGGACCTCCCCACCATGGACGCCGGCCGCTCCGGCCCCATCCACCTGACGGAGAAGGGCCAGAACGCCTGGTACGTCATCCACGAGGCCACCCACCGGTTCGCCGGGACCCTCGACTACCAGTACAGCCCCTACGACCAGGAGCTGGAGGAGGAGGGGTACGAGGCCCAGCTCGCCGGGATCATGCCGGACCAGGCGGCGGCACGGGACGCGGCGATGCTGGGCAAGCGCGCGGTCCGCGACCCGGGCGAGTACACCGGCAAGGACGAGCCCTCACCGCTGAAGCAGCCGAACTGGTACGCCATGGGGCAACGTGCGCTGATGAACGCCGACTCCTACGCGCAGTTCATCCTGACGGCCACCGGCACCCGGGCGCCGCGGACCTGAGCCGCACAGCGGCCGGTGCCCCCGCCGGATGCCCACAAGGGCAAGGCTCCCGGTCTCGGTGCCGAAAAGGCTGCCCGCCCGCCTCCTGTGCCTTTGCCGTGCCATGGCTAGCGTCGACGCGTGAGCCTGTGGACTTCCCTGGAACCCGCCTCCGCGACCGTGGACCCGGGTGGCAGTGCACGTGTGCGGTTGCGGTTGCGCAATACCGGTGACGTGGTGGACGAGTACCGGTTCGAGCCGGTGGGGCCGGTGGCGCCCTGGACGACGGTCGAGCCGCAGACCTTGCGGTTGTATCCGGGGACGACGGGGACGGTGGAGCTGACGTTCGCGCCGCCGCGCACTCCCGATGCGGCCGCCGGTCCGAATCCGTATGCGGTGCGGATCACGCCGACGGAGCATCCGGAGGCGACGACGGTTCCGGAGGGGAATCTGACGATCACGCCGTTCACGGAGGTGCGGGCGGAGCTGGTGCCGCCGACCGTGAAGGGGCGTTTCCGGGGCCGGCCCAGGCTGGCGGTGGACAATCTGGGCAACACCAAGCTCACGGCGTCGATCAGCGGCAACGACAACGGCGATCAGTTGTCGTACGACATCCATCCGAGCAACGTGCAGATCGAGCCGGGGCGTGCGGCGTTCGTGAAGACGACGCTGAAGCCGCGCCGGATCATCTGGTTCGGCAGCAAGGAGCAGCACCCGTACACGCTGAACGTGGTCCGCTCGGGCACCAACCCGCTTCCGGTGGAGGGGACTTACCTCCAGCGCGGGTTCCTGCCGCGCTGGCTGGCCACCTTCTTCGGCGTCTTCGTGGCCCTCGGGATCACCTTCGTGATGCTGTGGATCGCCTACAAGCCCGCCGTCAACTCCGGCGCCACCGAGAAGACCGTCGAGGCCGGTGCCACCCTCGCGCCCAGCCCCTCGGCCACCTCGGCGCCGGTGATGCCGGCGCCTCCCGCCACGACCAGTGCCCCGCCGCCCGCCGACTCGGGGGCCGCCGCCGGGGCGGGCGGATCCGGTGGCGGAGGCGGGGGCGGTGCTTCGGCCCCCAAGACGGCCAAGCCCAAGCCGGACACGGCGGCGACCGCAGTGAACCGGCTGGCGAAGAACGACCCCGGCGGCCGGCACGTCTGCTACCGCGCCTACGTCCAGGGCGACGGCTGGCAGAAGCCGGTGTGCGACGGCACCGTGGCCGGCACGGTCGGACAGGGCCAGGCGATCATGGCCCTCAACGTCGCGGTGTACGGCGTCCAGGGCTCCTCCGGCAACGCCATGGTCTACAACCCCCAGTCGACCAACGGCCAGGGCACCTGGAAGCCGGACTGGACGGCCATCGTCGCGGACGGCAAGGACAACTACATCGGCAGTACCAAGGAGGGCGCCCCCTACATGGTGACCTTCGTCTGGAACGTCGGCTCCGGCCAGCTGTGCAGCGTGGTCAAGATCAGCGGCCAGAACTGGGACAGCCAGACCTGCAACAACGCCCGCCCCGACCTCAACACCGCCGGTCACTTCGACAACTCGCGCTTCGTCGAGGCGATCAAGCTGACGGTGTGACGGAATGACGACGGCCCGGGGAGGGCGCCGCTACCAGGCGCCCTCGCCCGGCACCAGACGGCCGGCCTTGCGGTACTCGCGCCGGGCGCCCTCCAGCAGATCGGCCGCGGTGACCAGGTCGCCGCGCCCGGCGGCGAGGTAGGCGGCCGTCACCACGGCGCTGCGGATGGAACCGCCCGCCAGCTCGAAGTCAGCTGCCACGGAACCGAGTTGGACGGCCTCCGCGCACGGCACGTGGGACAGGCTGTGCCGCCAGAGCGCGAGCCGCTGTTCGGCGTCCGGGAACGGGAAGTCGATCACCAGGTCCAGCCGGCGGGTGAACGCCTCGTCGATGTTGGCCCGCAGGTTGGTGGTGAGCAGGGCGATCCCGTCGAAGGACTCCAGCCGCTGGAGGAGATAGGCGCTCTCCATGTTGGCGTACCGGTCGTGCGCGTCCTTGACCTCGGACCGCTTGCCGAAGACGGCGTCGGCCTCGTCGAAGAGGAGCACGGCGTCCGTGCGGTCGGCCTCGGTGAAGATGCGTTCGAGGTTCTTCTCCGTCTCGCCGACGTACTTGTCGACGACCGAGGACAGCTGGACGACATAGAGGTCGAGGCCGAGTTCGGCGGCCACGACCTCCGCGCTGAGCGTCTTTCCGGTACCGGACTCGCCCGCGAACAGGCCGAGCACGCCCCGGCCCCGGCCGCCCCCGGCGCTCAGCCGCCAGTCGCCGAGAACCCGGTCGCGGTGGCGGGCGCGCAGCGCGAGCTCGCGCAGCTGGGTGAGCGGGCGGTCGGGCAGGACGAGGTCGCTCCAGTCGACGGCCGGGCGGATCCGCCGGGCGTGCTGCTCCAGCCCCGACGCGGACTGCTGGCGGGCGGCCAGGCGCAGATGGGCGGGGGAGAGCGGGGTCCCTTCGAACCGGGCGAGGTCGAGAGCGGCCCGCGCGGCCCGGGAGATGTGCTCGCCGGGCAGGTGGTACGGGGCGACGGTGGCCGCCAGATCGATGTCGGGGACGTTCTCCGCGCCGAGCGCGGCCGTCCAGGCGCCCACCGCCCCCGCGTGCTGCCGGGGCACGTCCAGCACGAGGGGGTCCTGGTCGGACCAGTGGGGGTCGTAGGGGCGCGGGGCCGTGATCAACACGGGTACGTCGGCGGCGGCGACCAACTGCCGTATCAGACCGGCGGGTTGGTCGGGAACCCCCGACACGACCACCGCCCGCCCGCCCAGCCGCGCCTCCCGCAGCAGCTCGGGGACCCGGTCCTCGGGCCCGGAGAAGCGCAGGGCGGCGACGCCGGCGGCACGCAGAGCGGCGGTCGCACAGGCGAGCCCGTCGCCCTCACGGCGCTCGCGGAGATAGACGGTGAGCGGGGGGCCGGCGCCGAGGCGGGCGGCGAGCCGTTCGACGAAGCGGCCGAACTCGCCGTCGGTCCCGGCGTCGGGCGGTGCGCTCAGCGCGTGCAGATGGCCGGCGAGCGCCGCGTCGGGGGTGTCGTCGCCGAGAAGGTGGGCGGCCAGACGGTCCGGGACGCGCAAGGAGCGGCTCAGGAAAGGGCGTTCGGGTTCCTCGACCGTGAGGAGACCGAGCGCGGACAGGGGGGCGGCCGGCTGGAACCGGGCCCGTGCGGCCGGTGAGTGGACGGGGACGCCGACCAGGTCCAGGGCGAGCGCGACGGTAGCCCGACGGCGGCTGACGTCGTCGTTGAGGTAGCCGTACAGCGGCTCGAAGGCGCGGTCCAGGTCCGGCGCGAGGGCGATGAGCAGCAGCGTCGCGTCGAGCTCGGTCAGCCCGAGCCGCGCGGACAGCTCGCCCAGCCGGTCGTACGGCTGCTCGGCGTGGTCGGGGAGAGCGAGCCGCACCGGCGGCACCGGCCGCAGCAGATGCCGTACCGCCTCCTCCGACAGATACAGCCCGCGCAGCGGATCGGCCGCTGTCGGATCGTCCACGGACCGCTGCTCCACGACCAGAGCGACCCGCTCGCGCAGCGCCTGGAGCCGCGCCACGAGGGCGCCGACGGGGTCGGTTCCGGCCAACTCGGCCATGCCGTACGGCACATGAGACAGGCCGCCCGGTTCATCCGCCGGGAGCTGCTGTGAGGCGTGTGTCACGGTGTCCGGTCCGTCGTGCGGTTCGCCGTTCGGGCGTTTCTGGCTGCCGCCACCTGGGACGGGCGGTGGGCGCGTTCGTCCGTGATCGCAGGGTCGTCCAGGGTGCGGACGCGGACCGCGGCGCCCTCGGTGACCGGCGGGCCGGCGTCGTACTCGGGGTAGGCCGGGAAGGGGGCCGTGACCACCAGGTCGAGGGACGGCTTGAGTTCACCGCCGAGCGCGGACCAGATCTCCGCCAGGGAGCGGGACTCGGTCTGGATGCCGGCCACCGACAACGGGATCGTCAGGCCCAGCGAGCCGAGCGCGCCCGGGAGTTCGGACGGCCCGATCAGTTCGCGCGGGATCAGCGTGGCCAGCACCGCGGAGAGCAGCCGGTGTTCGTCCTGCGGCCGCTTCGTCCACGCCGTCACCAGGTACGACAGCCGGAACCAGCGCGGCGGCTGGCGCCGCTTGACGACCACGTCACGCTCGTCGTGCACGGCGACATGGCCCCGCTGCCGACGGTTGACGTCCTCCCGGATGTCGTACAAGTAGGCGTTGATCGTGGGCGAGTTGCGGCGCGCGGCCCAGTCGCGGGTCGGGGCGTCGAAGGCGACGTCGATGCCCGAGCCGGACAACGCGCCACCGCTGAGCAGGCCCTTGAGGACCTCGTCCACCTCGTGGATCACCGTCTTGCTCCCGCCCCGCGATGCCCCGCACCGCACGAAACCCGCTGCCGTACCCGATCCTGCCCTCCGCCCCGGCCGTCCGCGCAGGCACGCGGGGGACGGCTCACGGGCGCACTCCGCTGCCCAAGGGGGCCGAGTGGGCTGCCCGTTGGGTCAGATGTAGCCTTCCCGCAGGGCATGCGCGACCGCGTGCGCCCGGTTGCGCAGATGCAGCCGGGTGGTCAGCCCGTGGATCACGTTCTTGACGGTGCGTTCGGAGTAGGACAGCTTGCCGGCGATCTCTCCGGTGTCGAGGCCCTCGGCGACCAGACGCAGCACGTCCACCTCGCGCGCGGTCAGCCCCGAGGACGGTCCGCCGGGCCGTCCGGCCGCGCTGCGGTGCAGGGTCCCCACCTGGTTGATCAGCCGGCCCAGCAGGTCGGCGGGCAGGTCGCCGTCGCCGCGCGCCGCCGCGAGCACGGCCTGCACCAGCCGGGTCGAGGTGGCCTCGTGCCGCCACACGATGGCGCCGACCCCGCACTCGATCACGTCGAGCAGTTCGCTCTCGCGCAGGGAGCCGACGACGAGCACCGCCCGCGCCCCCTCACTGCGCACCAGCCGGCGCAGCCGGGTCAGCGCGGTCTCGTCGAGCACGTCCCCGACGAGCAGCGCCACCGTGCCGGGCCCGGACTCCTCGCGCAGGTCGACCTCGGGGTACCGGCGCAGCTGGCCGATCGCCCCCTCGCGCAGGATCGGGTCGGAGGCGAGCACCGCCACGGGTATCCGCTCGGGCACGTCGGCCGTACCGGCCGTACCGGGGCGTGTGGTCCGCGATGAGCTGAGCAAGCGTTTCCCCTATATCCACGTGCACGCAACCTCTGCGGGGTCGGTGACAGGCGTGCGTTTTCCACACTCGTGTGACGGGTGGGACGACCGCAATCGTGGAGGACCACGAGCAGCACCACGAGATCGGCCGTACGACTACCACGACGGCGGTCGGCCGCCCGGTTCCGCGGGGGCCGGATCCGGCCGCCGTGGGACTTGTCACGCCACCGCCGCGGGACGAGGGCCGTCCTCGACTGCGGAACACGTCCGGTCCGAGCAAGGAGGCAGGCATGGCCGTAGCGCAGGGTGAGCCGCCGCGCGAACACCGGGAAGCCGCCGCGCTGTTGGCGGACGCGGCGGCGCGCGCCCGCACCGGGGCGGGCGGTCTGGTGCTGCTGCGCGGCGCCACCGGCACCGGCCGGACCACCGTGCTGGAGGCCGCCGCCGAGTCCGCCGCCACGCACGGCATGCGGGTGCTGCGCGCCCGCTGCGCCCCCGCCGACACCGCGGTGCCCTTCGCCGCCGTGTTCCAACTCCTCGGCGAGGTGCCGGGGTTCGACGCGTCCGACAGCGAACGCGAGCAGGGCGCGGTGCTGCAAAGGGCGTTGGACGCCCGCGCGGAGGAGTCACCCCTGCTGGTCGCCGTGGACGACGTCCACCTCGCCGACGCGCCCTCGTACCGCTGGCTGGTGGAGTACGCCCGCCATGTGGACCGATTAGCCCTGCCGATCCTGCTGGCCGTCACCGAGCGCAGTCAGTACGACGTCGAACTGTCCGCGCCGGGCTTCACCCATACCCTTTCACCGGCCCTCGTCGGCACCCACACCCTCGCCCCGCTCACCCCGGAGTCGGCGGCCGCCCTGGTGCGCGCCGAGTTCCCCGGGGCGACCGCGTCCTGGGCGGACGACTGCGTCCGGGCCGGCGCGGGCAGCCCCCTGCTGCTGCGGGCCCTCCTCGACGACCTGCGGGCGTCCGGCGAGCCCGCGTCCGTGCCGGAGACCTGCGCCGCGCTGTACCCGGGGGCGTATCCGGCGGCCGTGTCCTGGTGGCTGGACAGCGCCGGACCGGGCACCGCGGAGGTGGCCCGCGCCCTGGCCGTGCTCGACGAGGGCTGGGACCACAGGGGGGCGTCCCGAAAGGACCGTTCGGACCTTCACGAGGTGCGCGGCTCCCTCGGCGGCTCCGAGGAGGGCTGGGACCGCAGGGGACCGTCCCGAAGCGGCCGTGTCCGTACGGGCCTTGACGAGGTGGACGGCCCTCTCGGCGGCTCGGAAGAGGGCTGGGGCGGCATGGGGCTGTCTCGAACCGGTCATGCGCGTACGGGCCTTGATGAGGTGCGTGGCCCTCTCGGCGGCTCGGAGGAGGGCTGGGGCGGCAGGGGGCCGTCCCGAACCGGCCATGCGCGTATGGATCTTGATGAGGTGCGCGGCGCTCTCGGCGGCTCCGAGGAGGGCTGGGAGCGTAGGGGGCCGTCCCGAATCGGTCGTGCGCGTACGGACCTCGACGACGTGCGTGGCTCCTTCGGCGGCTCCGAGGGGCGGTGGGGGCGTTCCGGCGGTGGGTTCGACCGTGTTCCCGAGCGGCTCGGCGCCCTGCTCGCCGAGTTGGCCGGGGCCGATCCCGCCCGGGTGGTGGGCTGGCTCACCGCAATGACCGGGCTCGGTCTGCTGCGGCCCGACGGCCACGGCCGCCCGCGCTACGGTCATCCCCTGCTGCGGGACGCCGTGCTCACCGGCGTTCCCGTGGCCCGGCGGCGGGCCGCGCACCGGACGGCCGCCGAGACGATGCTGCACCGGGGCGCCCCCGTCGAACCCGTGGCCCGGCAACTGCTGCTCTCCGACCCGGTGCGCGCCCCCTGGGCCTCGACCGTGCTCCAGGACGCCGCCTCGCTCGCCCTGCGCGAGGACCGCACCGAGGACGCGGTGGCCTTTCTGCGCCGGGCCCTGGACGAGCCGCTGCCCGACGAACGCCGGCAGCGGCTGCTGACCGAGCTGGGCTCCCTGGAGGTCGCCGACCGCACGTCCTCGGCCGGTATCCCCCGGCTCACCGAGGCGCTGCGGCTGCCGGGCACCCCGCAGGACCGGGTGCGCGCGGCGATCGCCCTCGGCACCGCGCTCGCCGGGCGCGGCCGGCCCCGCGCCGCCGTGGACGTCCTGCGCTCCGTCGGCGAACAGCTCGCCGACCGGCCCGACCTCGCCGCCACCCTGCAGAGCGCCTCCGCCCTGCTCTCCGACCAGGACCAGACGGTCCGCCGCGAGGTGTACCGCGAGCTGTGCGACACCGCCGAGAACGCGCCGGAGCTGCTCGGCCCGGCCACCCGGGCGCTCCTCGTGCGGTACGCGGCCACCGCCGGACTGACCTCGGCGGCCGAGGCGATGCACCGGGTGCGCGCCCTGCTGGCCGAGCCCGCCGACCCGCTGACCGAGCCCTTCCTGCTGGGCACGGCCGCCGCCGTCGCCCAGTGGGCCGACGAACTGGAGGAGGCGGACCGGCTGGTGGAGCGCGGACTGGCCGGCCAGCGGCCCGGGCTGCTGCACCCGATGCACCAGGCGCTGCTCAGCACCCGCGACGACATCGCGGCGGCCCGCGGCGAGTTCGGGCGCCTCCCGGCCGAACCGCCCGTGCTGTTCGCCACCGGCCCCGCCAACGCACACGCGCACATCCTGCTGGCGCTCGTGGAGACCGGCCGCGCGGTCGAGGCGCAGCGCCTCGCGGACGGCTTCGACCTGCGCGAGGCCCCCGACAGCTGGGAGTTGAACCGCTTCCTGTACGCGCGTGGAGTGCAGCGCGCCGCAGCGGGCGATTCGGCGGGAGCCCTGCACGACTTCCTGGAGTGCGGTCGCCGTCAGTCGGCGCGCGAGGTGGTCAGTCCGGTCGTCACCCCGTGGCGCTCGGCCGCCGCCGAGTGCTGGTTCGCGCTCGGCAACCCGAAGGAGGCCCTCGCCCTGGCCGAGGAGGAGCTGCGGCTGGCCCGGGAGTGGGGCACGCCCCGCACGGTGGGCCGCGCCCTGCGCACCCTCGGCTCCGTCACGGGCGGCCGCCGGGGTCTGGAGCTGACCGAGGAGGCCGTACGACTGCTGCGGGACGCGCCCGCCGCGACGGAACCGGAGCTGGCGGCCGCGCTGCTCGCGCAGGGCCGGCTGCTGACCGCCGCCGGGGAGCGCGGCAGGGCCCGGGAGTGTCTGCGGGAGGCGGCCGAACGGGCCGAACGGCTGGGCGCGATGCGGCTGCGGGAGCTGGCCGAGGAGGCGCTGCGCGAGGGCGGCGCGCGCCGCCCCGCCCTCGTCCGCACGGGCTCGGGCTCCCTCACCGGCAGCGAGCTGCGCATCGCCCGCCTCGCCGCCGACGGCCGCACGAACACCGAGATCGCCGGGCTGCTGCACCTCGCCCGGCGCACCGTGGAGACCCATCTCACCAGCGCCTACAAGAAGTTGGGCATCCGACGACGCGGCGAGCTGAAAGAGGCGCTGAGCGCCGACTAGGGGGCCGGCGGAGGCGGCGGCGCGACCGTCGCCGTGACGCCCAAGTGGTTGTCGGGGTCCTGGAGTCGCGCGCCCTCGCTCGTCAGCATGCGGCGGACCATCGGCTCCGGCATGCGGATCACCACCGGCGTCGGCAGGGTCAGCTCGCGCACCGCGGTGTTCGTACGGCTGCCGCGGACCCGGTTGGTCACCCTGGCCACCACCCTGACGTCCAGCGTGAACTGGACCAGGACCGCCTTCATTTTCGGCTTGTGCAGCGGCATCGAGCCCGCCGAGTTCGCCGCCGCGTCCGAGACGCCGCCCGATCCGCCCGCGTTGCCCATCAACTGGTTGAGCCGGAACTCGTCCGCGTTGAGCAGACCCGCGCCGCCCAGCGCGCGGGCCTGTCTGCCGTGCTCGGCGGAGCTCACCCCGTCCGTCTGGGTGGGCCGGGGCGCCTGGAGATGGCTCTGGCCCACCGTCTCGAACGTCATCGTGTCGCCCACGCCCAGCACCCGCCCGTCCCGCAGCCGCGCGTGCAGGGAGGCCCGCAGGTCCTGCCCCTCCGCACCGGAGGCGTGCACCGGCGGCAGATCCGCGCCGGCGGAGGTGAGCAGCGGCAGCGCGGCGATCAGCCACTCGGTGGAGACGGCCTCGTTGAGCGCGTACGCGGCGGCCTGGCCCTTGTCCCGGAACCGGTCGCCGCCGCCCGCCTGCCGGACCGCCGCCGTCACCAACTCCCTTACTCTCGGCGCCCCTTGGAAGCCGTTGACCTGTGCCTCCATCGGCAGCCGCACCCCGCCCGCGTGCCAGGAGCCGAGTCCGGCCGGGCCGTCGTCGCGCGGACCCCGCACCCCGGGCGCCGCGTCCCGTACCGGTGCGGTCACCCGGCCCAGCGCGGCCAGGTCCTTGTGCGGCACGCGGTGGGTCAGCGTCAGGTTGTCCATGCGGGCCAGCGCCAGCCGGGTGCCGCCCTTGTACAGTTCCAGGCTCGCCCGCACCGGCAGCCGCATCCTGGCGGACGGCGCGGACTTCGCCTCGGCGACCGTCTTCATCCCGAGCTGTCCACGGCTCGCCGCACCGCTGCGCCGTGAGTCGCCGGAGGCGTAGCCGACGCCCGCCGCGCCGCCGGTGCTCTTCAACTGCCCGGCGCCTGCGTCCGGTTTGCCCGAGCCGGCGAGGACGCCCTCGACGCCGGTCACCGTGCCCTCGTCGTGGGAGACGGCCTGCTGGGAGACGGCCGCGGTGATGTACTCCATGTCCCGGCCGTCGCCCGCGTCGCCCGTGTACGCGCCGTCCCCCCTGCGGTCGACGCGGAACACCGCCCAGTAGGGCGTCCTGCGGCCGTCGAGCAGTTCCACCGTGACCCCGCCGTCCATGGCACTGGACAGCAGTCCGGCCGAGCCGTCCCGGTCCAGGACGCGCAGCAGCCGCTGCACGTTGTCGTTGCGGTCCTTGAGCTGCTGCCGGGGCAGCAGGTCGTCGGCGACGTCCTGGTGCCGGCTCTGGACCAGGTCGGACCGCAGCCGTCCCAGCAGCGGCACGAAGTCGGGCAGGTCCTCGACCATGCCGAAGCCCAGGGGCAGCCCGCTGCCGAAGCCGGGGCCGGCCGTCCGCGAGGAGGCGGGCCCACCGCTGCTGCGGGCCGGCGCGGACGAGGACGTACCCGTGGTGGCCCGCGCCCGTTCGGCGGCCCTGCGGGAGCTCTCCGCCCCGCTCTCGCCCCGTGCCGCCGGGGGACGCATGACGAGGTCGGTGTCGGCGTCGAGGTTCAGCTGCCGTCGGATCCGCGCCGGCAACTGCGCCTCCGTCAGCCACACGGCCGCCGCGCCCGGCAGCGTACGGGCGCCCTGGCTTACGTAGGGGCCGCCGCCGGTGACCCTGACCTCGGCGACCATATTGACCAGCACATCGCACTGGACCAGATACAGCGGGGCCTTCTTCGGCGTGTGGGCGTTGCGCTCGACCGTGCCGGACAGCGCGGCGGCCCGGCTGTCGCCGTGGCCCGTGGTGCGGAACGTCGACAGGCCCTGCCCGGTGCGCCACTCGGGGCCGTTCTCCGACCCGGTCGCCCCGAACTGCACGGTGCTGGTGGTCCCCTGGCCCACCTGACCGGCGGACTGGTGGCCGCCCAGGATGAAGGTCTCCGTGCCCGGTCCCTCGCCCTTGTGCACGAACTGCGGGTTGGCCAGCGTCAGCCGGGTGCCGACCGCGCCGTCGAGGGCCGCGAGCCGGCGCGGATAGCGGAGGTTCTTCACCACCCAGCCGGAGGACGCGGCCTGCCGCAGGGCCGCCTTGACCGCCCGCTCGCTGAACCGGTCCTCCACCGCCAGCCGGGGCGCGAGCCCCTCCGTCGCCAGCGCCGGATCCTCCAGCAGGCCCTTGTTGCGGGCGGCGGCCTGCGCCAGCAGCTGGAAGGCGAGCGCCCGGACCGGCTCCGAGTCGAGGTTCTCCACCAACTGCCAGTCCCGCAGCGCCCGTCCGACGGAAGGCCGCGGGGTGATCGAGGCCAGGTCGCCGATGCCCTCGGCGTTGAACGCGTGATCCGGCGCGGGCGCCTTCGCCCCGCGCGCCCCGGCCACCGCGTCCCGCCGGTCCCGGCCCTCCTCGTCCAGCGTGAACTCCGCCGGAGTGAGCAGCCGTACGTCCTGCGGCTCCATGTGCAGCCCCGCCAGCAGCTTGGCGTCCGGCGCGTCCTGGCCGGGCGAGCCGACGCTGAGGCCGCGGGCGAGCTTGCGGGGCCGGGAGGTCATGGTGACGTCCACGCGCATGCTCAGGGCCGCAGCGAAGGCGCTCGCGGTCTCGGAGCCGTTGGTCAGGATGTCCGAACGGCCCATGGGGCCCGCTTGGTTGCGACGGGTTCCGGTGCTGTGCCTCTCGTAGCGGGCCGCACCGGTCAGCGCCCCCGGGACCAGCCGGGCCTGCCCGAGCACCAGACCGCCGATCGAGCGCGAACTGCTACGGCCGCTGGTCGAGTTGCTGGTGACGCCGGAGTGGGCGCGCACCATCCAGTCCTTGATGTCGCCCTGGTACTCGGCGTCCGACATCTCGCCCCTGACGAGGAGTTGTACGTCGTGCGCGTGCAGGGTGGTCTTGCGGCGCAGTCGGACCCGGACGCCGGTGGACAGCAACTGGTCCTTGTTGACCCGGAGGTTGGTCTCCGACAGGACCGTCATCAGCTCGCGGTAGTTGCGCCGCTGGGCCTCCGCGTCCTCGTCGCTGGTGTGCGGGGCGGGCGGGGTGGCGCCGAAGACGGGCAGATAGCCGGCCAGCCTCGGGTCGGTGGCGAACAGTTCGCGCACGGCCAGCACCATGGGCTCGGTGTCGAGCCGGCTCAGCGTGACGCTCGATCCCTTCGCGCCGTACGGGAGATGGCGCTCGACCTCCGCCTCCTCGCCGTTCTCGTCGGTCCGCCGGGGCTTCTCGGCGAACGGCCCGGCGGTCGCGCCCGGCGGCAACGGCAGCCCCAACTCCTGCGCCTCGTCGGCCCGCAGGCTCATCCACACGTTCATCGCGTGGGTGGCGACCCGGCGCCCGGGGTTCAGGACGTGCTCGGCCGAGCGCGGCCCCGTGCCCTCCGCGGTGAACAGGACCGTCCCGAAGTACAGCGCCTTCTCGCCCCGCACCTCCGCGCCCTGCCGAGTGGAGACGGTCTGCTCGGTCACGCTGAAGCGGGCCTTGCGGGCCGCCGCGACCGGCATCGCGGTCGCCCGCACCACCGCCGCGTTGCCCACCGCGCCGACACCGATCGCCGGGCCCAGACCGGCCGCGACGGCCCGGCCCTTGCCCGCGGACTCGGTCACCGTGTGCTGGGTCTGCTGGTGTGTGCGCAGCTGGGTCTTGCCCGTGCTCCAGGCGGGGGAGAGGCCGGTGAGCGCCGCCCGCAAGTGGTAACTGCCCACCGTCTTCCCATCCTTGGACTGCAAGTCCTCGCCGAGCACGCCGTCCCGCAGCAGCCGGGGCATGTCCTCCAGCACCGTGGCCGTCGCGGTCGCCTCGTACAGCCGGGCCCGGCCGGGGGCGCCGGGCGCGGTGAGCGAGGGGTGGAGAACGGAGGCGACGGCGTCGAAGAGCCCACGGCCGCTGTGGTGCGGGGCGGCCGTGTCGGTGACGGCGACCGGGGCCAGCGAGTCGGCCAGCGAGACGCCGCGCGCGGTGTCCGCGGCGAGCGGTCGCGCGGGCGCCGGCGCACCTGTCCCGACCGGGACCAGATGCTCGGTCGGCACCCGCTGGGTGAGCGTCCCCTTGTCCCGGAAGGTCTGCGTCTGCTCGGTGCCGGTCTTGTGGACCCGTACCTCGTAGACCACCTTGCGGTGGACCTCCACCGAGCCCTTGTCGCTGCGCAGGACGCGCGGCTCGGCCACGTTCCGCTGGTGCCGGGACTCCCGCGAGGACTGCCAGGGCTGGGCGTTGCCGGTGGCGGCGCCGCCGACCCACAGGCCGGGCGCCACGGGAGCCAGTCCGAACGCCAGCCCGCCGACGCCCTTGGCGGACGAGCCGCCGGCCGTACTGCTCACCGTCGCGGCGGTGTTGTGCTGGACGTCGACCTTGGTGTCCTTGCCCTCCGGGTCCTCCAGCTCGGCCACCTCGTCGGTGCCGGAGACGGCGCCGGCCGCCTGGTCCTGGGAGCGGAAGACGGGCGGCCGGTCGTCGGGGGCCCGGCGGACGGCGACCGTGACGTCGTACCACTCCTTGCCGGTCCGGCCCCGCACGGCGAAGGCGCGGCCCTGTCCGAAGAAGCTCTCCGGCCGTCCGGCCAGCTCGGCCGCGATGTCGCCGACCGTGCCGTCGGCGTGCCCCACCGCGGCGGCCACCGCGTGCCGCACGAACTCGTGCCCGGTCAGCCCGTACGCCGTCGACAGCCCGGCCGCCTCCAGCCCCATCAGGTACGACGGCAGCTCGAACCCGGCCTCGGCGCGCTCCTCGATGCCCGGCAGCGCGGGCCGGGAGCGATCGGTGCGCGCCCGCCGCACCGCCCGGGCCGTGGCCGCGTTCCCCGCGGACTGCTGGAAGGCGAGCAGGGGATGGGCGGGCGGCCCGGCGGTGCGGGGCGCCGGGGGCGCCTGCTGGGAAGTGCCGGTTCTGCCGTCCCGTGGCTGCTGCTGGTTCCGCACGGCCTCAACGTAATCAAGGCACACGCCCGGCAGACGCCCCTTGGGCCACCCCGGTCCCATTCGCCGCGCCCACGCCATCGGCGGGCCAACTCCCGTACACCTGAAGGCCATTCGGCGACTTTGCCAGCTCTTTACAACCCGCTCCCGTGCTGTCTCGTCTCTCCGCTCGATCCACGCCACAGCCCGCCCGGCCCGACCGCCGGGCGGACCGACGAAAGAGAGCGATTCATGCGCCGAACCGGCTTCAGTGCCATGGTGATCGCGGCCACCGCCGTCCTGGCGGGCGCGGTGCCCGCGTTCGCCGCGGGGACGTCCGCGACCCCGAGCCCCGCGGAGCGGGCCACCTCCGCTCCCAGCCCGGTCCCGACCAGGACCCGTCCGGCCGGCCAGGAGCCCAGCGCCGTCCCGACGAAGCGTCCCGCCGCCACGGACGCCCCGACCCGGGTGCCCCGCGACCAGGTCTCCGTCGTGCCGAGCGGTGCGCCCGACACCGGTGTGACGGCCGGCTCGGACTCCTCGAACACGGGCACTCTGATCGGCGGGGGCGCCGCCGCGGCCGTCGTCGTGGGCGGCGGGGCGGTCTTCCTCCTGCGCCGTCGGCAGGCGAACGGGGAATGAGCCGCGTCTCCGGGCGCGCCCTCGCCGGCCTCGCGCTGGCCGCGCTGCTCGTGGGCTGCGGCGGCCCCGGCGCCACGACCGGGAGCGCCCCGGGGAGTTCCGCGAGCACCTCGTCCTCGTCCTCGTCCTCGTCCTCGTCCTCCGCGCCGCCCGCCGCGAAGCAGGTGCCGGCGGTGGGGCGATCCGTCCCGGTCGCGCTCCGGATACCGGCCGTCGGGGTCGACACCCCGGTGATGAAGCTGGGGCTGGCCGCCGGCGGGACCGTGCAGGTGCCGCCGATCCAGGCGCACGACCGGGCGGGCTGGTACGAGAACTCACCGACGCCGGGACAGACCGGACCGTCGGTGATCCTCGGTCATGTCACGGTCGGCGCCTACGGGGACGGCGTCTTCCGCCACCTCGGACAGCTGCGCCGGGGCGAGCGGATCGAGGCGCGCCTGGAGAACGGCACCACTGCGGTGTTCACCGTGACGGACGTACGGACGGTGGCCAAGGCGAACTTCCCGACCAAGGAGGTGTACGGGAACGTGGACCGGCCGGAGCTGCGGCTCATCACCTGCGGCGGGGAGCGCACGGGTGACGGCTACCGCGACAACGTCATCGTCTTCGCGGTGCTGACCGGCAGCGGCCACTGACCACCGACCGGAACCCGGGCCCGCGGAACGTACGCCGCAGGCCCGGGCTCTTCCTCCACGAGTGACCCCCCACGAACCCGGGAGAACGTTGAAACGGTCCCGCGAGAAGGCCGCGTCCGAGTTGTTCGCCGCCCTTTATCCGCGTCTCGCCGGCTGGTGCCGCCGGCTCGTCGACGACGACGAGACGGCCCACGAGATCGCCTCGGAGGCGTTCACCCGGCTGTGGGCGCGCTGGACGGCCGTCACCGAACCGCGCGGCTTCCTCTACGTCACCGCGGCCAACCTCGTCCGGGACCACTGGCGCAAGCTGGAGCGTGAACGCCGGGCCGTGCGGCGCGCCACCAACGAGGTCGCGGTGAGCCCGCCGGCCGAACAGGCGGACCCCTCGGTGCGGCTGCTCGTGCAGTCCCTGCCCGAACGCCTGCGCGTGCCGATCCTGCTGCACTACTACGCTGACATGCCGATCCGGGAGGTGTCCGTGCTGACCGGACGCAAGGAGGGAACCGTCAAGGCCGACCTGCACGCCGCCCGCGAACTGCTCCGCGCCCACCTGAGGAGAAGCGTTGACCACACACTCTGACGAGGGGCCGGACTACGACGACGAGACCCGGGACCGAGCATTCGACGCCGGGAACCCTGGATGGGGGTTCGGGGCTGAGAACACCGGTCGGGCGTCCGGAGTTGAGGACACCGGTCGGGCGTCCGGAGTTGAGGACACCGGTCGGGAGGCCGGGGTTGAGGGCACCGGTCAGGGTTCGGAGGTTGAGGACACCGGTCGGGGCACCGGAGCCGAAGGCGCCGGGCGGGGCTACAGCTCCGGGGATGCCGGGCGGGGCGACGGTCCTGGCGATGCTGGGCAGGGCTCCAGCCTTGGGGACACCGGGCAAAGCCTCCGTCCTGCGGACGCCGGGCAGGGCTTCCGTTCCGAAGGCGCCGAGCGGGGCTTTGGTTCCGGGGGCGTCGGGCCGGGCTTCGGGTTTGGGGATGCCGGGCGTGGCTTCGGTTCGGTGGGAGCCGGACGGGACTTCGATGGCCAGGACATCGGATGGGGGGTCGGGGCTCGGAGTGGCGGGCCGGGGTTCGAGGGCGCGTATGCCGACGATCCGGGGGGTGAATTCCTCGGTGGGCGGCGGGAGTTCGGGGCCCGTGACGACCAGCTCGGAGACCTGGAGTCCGACGACGAACTCGCCGTACTCCTGCGTCCCCCGGCCGAGTACCTCGGGCCGCCCCCCGGTCGTTACGAGGCGATCCGGCGTGGTGCGTCCCGGCGTCGTCTGCTGCGGGCGGCCGCCGGTGCGGCGCTCACCGTTGGAGTGGCGGCTCTGGTGATCCTGCCCCTGCGCCTGACGGCCTCCCACACCCCCTCCTCCCCGGCGGTCCCCATGGCCCCGCCCCCGGTGAGCAGCCCCTCCGCCCCGCCGTCGTCCCGTACGCCGCCCCCCGAGCCGTCGGCCTCCGCACCCGGCCGGGACCGGCGCACCCTCGCCCCCAGCGAGCCGCCCGCCGACCGCGCCAGCCCCTCCATCGCCCCCTCCGCCGCGACACGCACCCAACTCCCCTCGGCCCGGCCGTCCAAGACCCCCGGTGACGTCCGGCCCACCCCGACGATCGCGTCCTCCGCCGCGGAGGGCCGCTGACGCAAGCCCTCGCCATGCCTCGCGAAAGGGTTGGCGCCTCGAAGCGCTCACCCCGAACCCCGCTCCCACCCCCGCGGGCTCCTGGGGCCTTGGCGATGAGTGTCGTCGATCATCCTCGGAGCGGGCGAGGCTCCCCGGATCGTCGGCGGGGAGGGGCCGCGCCCCTGACCGACCCCGGAGCAAATGCCGTACTGGGTAGGTGAGTTGTCCGGGGTCTTCCCCTACGGGGACCCACATCGGAGTGACGGGCGCCGAAAAACTGTTATCGCGGGGCGGCCCGGACCGTCCCCGGGATGTGATCTCCGACATTGCCAACAGCAGGGGCCCGGCTGAGAGGGTGCGGGCATGAGGACCCACGCCGACGCCGAGACGACCGGCCGGCACTGGCGCGCCACCATCGCCGCCGCGCAGGCCGGAGACCGGCAGGCGCTGGACGAGCTGGTGGCGGGCTGGCTGCCGCTGGTCTACAACGTCGTCGGACGCGCCCTGAACGGACACGCGGACGTCGACGACGTGGTCCAGGAGACCATGCTGCGCGCCGTCGACAACCTCGGCTCCCTGCGCGACCCGGACAGCTTCCGGTCCTGGCTGATCGCGATCGCCATGCGCCAGATACGGGACCGGGCCCGCCGCAGGACACCCGGGCGGCTCGACGAGAACGCGGCCCAGGAGGCCACCGACTTCGCCGAACTCACCGTGCTGCGCCTGCAGTTGGAGGGACAGCGGCGCGAGGTCGCGGAGGCCGTGCGCTGGCTGGACGACGAGGACCGGCAGCTGCTGTCGCTGTGGTGGCTGGAGGTCGCCGGCGAACTGACCCGCCGCGAGCTGGCGGCGGCCGTCGGCATCAGCCGACAGCACGCCGCCGTACGCGTCCAGCGGATGAAGGAACGCCTGGAGACCTCGCGCGGGATCGTCCGCGCCCTCGACGGCGCCTGCCCCGAACTGCGCGAGCTGACCGGCCGCTGGGACGGCCGCCCCGACTCGGTCTGGCGCAAGCGGCTGGCCCGGCACATCAGGGGCTGCGCCTACTGCGGTGACGCCCGCGAGTCCGTCGTACCGGCGGAACGCCTGCTCGTCGGCATCGCGCTCGTCCCGCTCCCCGTCGGCTTCACGCTGTCCCTCGTGCTCGGCGGCAAGACGGCCGCCGCCGCGACCTCCGTCGGCTGGTCCGCCAAGCTCGTCGGCGCCCTGACCAAGCCCGCGATCGCCGTGACGGCGGGCGCCACGATCGTCGCGGGCGGCGCCTACGTCGTCACCCGCCCCGCACCCACCCCACCCCCGCGGGCGACCGCCACCGTCACGCCCACGGCGACGACCGCCACACACCGCCCACCGCCGCCCCCCGGAGCGAAGAACTCGCCCTCCCCGTCCCCGTCGGTCACCCAAGGGAAGACCGCGCTCTACGGCAGCGTCGTCGACGCCGTCGACCGGGCGCCCGACCCGGACACCCCGCCCGCGGCCCTGCCGCACCGCCCCGAGAAGGGCGTCACCAGCACCGGCGGCGCGCACGCCGTCCTGAACCACCGCGGGGACCGCGTGACGCTCAGCGGCGAGGGCTATGTCCTGGTGCGCTGGCAGATCTCACCGCAGTACCGGTCCGGCAACCTGGTCCCGCCCTCCTGGACCGGCCTGAAGGGCAAGCTCTTCCACGTCGCCTCCGGTGGCGGGCGGCGCATGGACGACCCGGTCAGCACCACCGACGCCACCGCCACCGGCATGGGCTCCAAGGCCACCGGTTACGACGTGCTGCCGGCCGGCACCCAGCAGATGTGGCAGAACGAGTACTTCTACCTCGACGGCAGCGTCACCCTCACCGTCAACGAACGCGGCGCCGACTACGGCCTGAGCGTCTTCCTCTCCACCTGGGACGCGGCGGAGAAGGACATCACCACCGGCCCGCCCCAGGGGGCCAGGCGCTACGGCCTGGTCCGCGACACCGGCGGGGACGACACCCCCGTCCCGCAGTACCTCACCCGCTCGACCCCGGCCGACCCGGCGACGGTGCCTCAGCGCTCCCGCGTGTAGTCCCGCAGCGCGCACAGCAGGTCGACGCGGTTGCTGGTGATCGAGTCGACGCCCAGACCGATCAGCCGGCGCATGGAGCGGCGGGTGTCCGGGGTCCACACCGACAGCAGATATCCGTCGTGCTGGACGCGGGCCGCGAGGTCGCGGTCGACGAGGGAGAAACGGTAGTTGAGCCAGCGCGGCTTGACCGCGTCCAGCAGGGCGGGACGCGGGGGAGCCAGGCTGGTGCAGGTCAGGGCGATCTCCGCGGCCGGATCGGCGCCGCGCACGGCGAGCATCGCGGCGGCGTCGGCGCAGTAGTAGACCCGGTCGGCCGCGCCCGCCTCCCGTACGACGTCCACGACCCGCCGCGCCGTGCGCACCTCCCGGGTCCCCGGCAGGTCCAGCATCACCCGGCTGCCCCCGGTCGCCGCGAGCGCTTCAGCGAGGGTCGGCACCGCGCCCGCCGTCAGCCCGCGCACCTCGGCGGCGGACAGCGCGAGCAGCGGACGGTCCTGCTCCCACAGCCGCTTCAGCGTCTCGTCGTGCAGCAGCACGGGCACGCCGTCCTTCGTGAGCCGTACGTCGATCTCGACCGCGTCCGCGCCCCGGTCGAGCGCGGAACGCAGCGAGTCGATCGTGTTCTCACGGAAGCGGTAGGGGTCGCCGCGATGGGCCACGGCAGTCAGCGTCTGCATGCGCCCATTGTGTCGGGACGCACCGGGACCGGGGGAGGCGAGGTGACTCAGGGTGCGAGCCAGTCCGTCGTGTACGTGTCGATCTCGTCCTTGATCCGGCGCTTGCCGGCCTCGTCCAGGAAGGACGCCTCGACCGCGTTCTTCGCGAGGTCGGCCAGTCCCCGCTCGTCGAGGTCCAGCAGGCGGGCGGCGACGGCGTACTCGTTGTCGAGGTCGGTGCCGAACATCGGCGGGTCGTCGGAGTTGATCGTGACCAGGACGCCGGCCTGCACGAACTGCGCCAGCGGGTGCTCGTCGAGGGTGCGGACGGCGCGCGTGGCGATGTTGGAGGTCGGGCAGACCTCCAGCGCGACGCGGTGCTCGGCGAGGTGGGCGAGCAGCTTCTGGTCCTGGGCGGAGCTGGTGCCGTGCCCGATGCGCTCGGCGCGCAGGTGGGTCAGCGCGTCCCAGACCGTCTCCGGGCCGGTGGTCTCGCCGGCGTGCGGTACCGAGTGCAGGCCGGCGGCGATGGCACGGTCGAAGTACGGCTTGAACTGCGGGCGCGGTACGCCGATCTCGGGGCCGCCGAGACCGAACGAGACCAGGCCCTCCGGGCGCAGCCGGTCGTCGGTGGCGAGCCGCGCGGTCTCCTCGGCTGCCTCCAGGCCCGCCTCGCCGGGGATGTCGAAGCACCACCGCAGTACGGTCCCGAACTCGGCCTCGGCGGCCTTGCGGGCGTCCTCGATCGCCTCCATGAAGGCGCGCTCGTCGATGCCGCGCCGGGTCGAGGAGAACGGAGTGATCGTCAGCTCGGCGTACCGCACCTGCTGCCGGGCCAGGTCACGCGCCACCTCGTAGGTCAGCAGCCGGACGTCCTCCGGGGTGCGGATGAGATCCACGACGGACAGATACACCTCGATGAAGTGCGCGAAGTCCGTGAACGTGAAGTAGTCGACCAGGGCCTCCGGGTCGCTCGGCACCCGGGAGTCGGGATGCCGTGCCGCCAGCTCCGACACGATCCTGGGGGAGGCGGAGCCGACGTGGTGGACGTGCAGTTCGGCCTTCGGCAGCGAGGCGATGAAGGCATGCAGATCACGCGGCACACGCGGCTCGACAAGACGCTCGGACAAGGTTCCTCCCCGCAACAGCGCCCCGAACGCAGCGACTCGGGACGCGGGTGATCGGCTGATCGATGACTCGGGATCATCGTAGGCCGGGGGTGAGGGGTGGGCGGCGGATGGTGGGGAGGGAGACGGGCGGGCGCCGGGGTGGTGGGGTGTGGGGACGGTGGGGGGCGGGGAGTTGGTGGGGCGCGGGACGGTGAGGAGGGAGACGGTGAGGGCTGGGGCGGTTGGGCGTGGGGACGATTGGCTGTGGGGGACGGCGGGGGGCGGACGGTGGGGAGGCGGTGGGGAGGAAGGCGGTGGCGACGGAGTCGGTGGGGCATGCGGGGGCCGCTCGCGGTGGTGGCGTGGGTTTGACGCGGCGGGGGTGTGTGGTGCGGAGGGGGTGGTCGGTGACCAGGCGGTGAGCGAGGTGGGGGGAGCATCTACCATGGCGTGACGATCGATTGAGGGGGACGGGGACGTGGCGGATCAGACACAGCCGGGTGGGGGCGCGGGAGCCGAGCAGGACCCGTGGGCGCCGCCGGAGCGCAAGACCTCGCTGGACAAGGGCGCCTCGTCGGCCCCCGGCACACAGCCCGCCCCGCAGGACCGGCAGCCCTCCGCCCAGCCGCCGTCCGCACACGACCAGGCCACGGTGACGTCCTTCCCGTCGGACGGCTTCGGCCCCCCTGCACAGGGCACCCCCGGCTCCTACCCCCCTGGCCAGTCCACCCCCGGCTTCGGCGCCCCCACCCAGCCGGCATCGGGGTCCGGTTTCGCCGCCCCGGGTCAGGACACTCCCGGACAGGGGACCCCTGGCTTCGGCGCCCCGGAGCAAGGGCAGGGGGCCGGTTTCGCCGCCCCCGGTCAGGACGCCGCCGGTCAGGGAGCCCCCGGCTTCGGCGCCCCCTCCTACGCCCCGCCCGGCGCCCCCGGCGCCCCGAACGGCTGGGCCGAGTCGGCCGTGCCGCCTCCGCCCGTCGCGCCCGGCGCGGGTCCGGGCACCCAGGGAGCCGGGCCCGGCGGCTACGGCTACCCCGCCTACCCGCAGGGCTACGGCTGGCCCGGTATGCAGGCGCCCCCGCAGAACGGCATGGGCACGGCGGCGATGGTGCTGGGCATCCTGTCCTGCTGCCTGTTCTGCATCTACGGCATCGTCGGCCTGATCCTCGGCGTTCTCGCGGTCGTCTTCGGCGTCAAGGGCAAGCGGCGCGCGGACCGTGGCGAGGCCACCAACCGCGGACAGGCCCAGGCGGGCTTCATCACCGGCATCATCGGCATCATCCTGGGCCTCGCCACGATCGCCCTGCTGATCGTCGGCATAGTCCTCGCCATCAACGACGAGAAGAACCGCACGGACGACGAACCGTCCTACAACTCCGCCCCCAGCATCTCGGCACCACTGCTCGCGCAGGGCTGACGGCACGACTGACGGCAGAGGACTGACGGCGCAGGGCTGAGCGCGGGCGAACCCCCGCTCAGCTCCTGCCCAGCACTCCCACAGCGCCCCGCGCCCCCATCACCGCTGACCTTGCCATTCAGCCCCTGCTCGCCCCCCAGAAACCGCCCGCCTCCCCCACGGGAACCGCCGATCCGGTCCCGGCTCACCGTCCCGGATCCGCCCGCCCCCACTCCGGGTCCAGCCGCTTCACTCCCGCCCAGCCCCTCCCCACATCACCCGCACCCCCGCTACGGGACCTCAGCGGACTCAGCCCCGGCCACCCCCTCCCGCAACCGCCCCCGCGCCTCCATCAACGCGAACCCCAGCAGATTCAGCCCCCTCCACCGCTCCGGATCCGTCGCCGCCTCGTCGTCCGCCGTGAGGCCGATGCCCCACACGCGGTCCACGGGGCTCGCCTCCACCAGCACCCGATCACCCGTGCCCAGCAGAAACCCCCGCAGATCGGCGTGCGCGGCGAACTTGTGGACGCTGCCCTCGACGACGATCCCGAAGCGCTCGCGTTCCCAGACCGCCTCGTCGAAGCCCCTTACCAGCCGACCCGCCTTCTTGGCCTGTGAGGGATGCCCGGCCTCCAGGGCCCGCCGCTCCGCCTCCGCGTCCCCGAACAGCCGTGCCTTGCGCGCCATCATCCAGTGCTCGGCGGTCGCACAGGTCACCCCGTCCACCGTGAACGGCGACGGCCACCACTGGCTCAGACAGCTCGCCCCGATCTGTCCGTCCGCCCGCGGCCGATGCCCCCAGAAGTGCAGGTACTTGACCTTCGCCCCCGCGCGGACCTCCCTGACCAGGGCCTCTCGCGAGTCGATCTTCCCCGTGATCCTCTCCATGCACGCGAGTCTCGCAGCCACCACTGACACTCCGTCCCCCCTTTTCCATGCTCACTCGACACCTGGTCGACAGATTCCGTCGCGTAACCGAAAGGCAACAACGGAATCACTTGTCGACCGCCATTCCCTCTGTCAGGATCGGCACTCAAATCGAGCTGGAGCTACGCCACCCGCCCCCTTCCCCCGGGGGGCGACGGCGGAGGAGAGCGACATGCAGAACCCGGGCACCGCCACCCCGGAACGATTCCCCGCGCAGGACCGCCTCGCGGACGGCGCGCAGTACATCGCGGGACGCCCGACCAAGGGCACGTCCGGCCGTACGCACGCCGTCGTCGACCCGGCGACCGGCGCGGAGGTCTACACGTACGAGCTGGCCGGCCCGTACGACGTCGACGCGGCCGTCGCCGCCGCCCGAGAGGCCTTCCCGGGCTGGGCGGGTGCCACCCCGGGCGAGCGCTCGGACGCCCTGCACCGGTTCGCCGCCGTGATCGCCGACCGCGCCGAGGAGTTCGCGCGCGCCGAGGCGCTGCAGTGCGGCAAGCCGCTGAAGCTGACCCGTGAGTTCGACGTGCCGGGCACCATCGACAACACCGCGTTCTTCGCGGGCGCCGCCCGGCATCTGCAGGGGCAGTCGGCCGGTGAGTACTCCGGCGACCACACCTCGTACGTCCGCCGCGAACCGATCGGCGTCGTCGGCTCCATCGCGCCCTGGAACTACCCCCTGCAGATGGCCGCCTGGAAGATCCTCCCGGCGATCGCCGCGGGCAACACCATCGTGCTGAAGCCCGCCGAGCTGACCCCGCTCACCTCGCTGCTGTTCGCCCAGGCCGCGACCGACGCCGGCATCCCGGACGGTGTCGTCAACATCGTCACCGGCACCGGCAGGGAGGCCGGCGAGCACCTGGTCGCCCACCCCGACGTCGCCATGACCTCCTTCACCGGCTCCACCGCCGTCGGCAGGCGCGTCGCCGAGATCGCCACGGCGACCGTCAAGCGCCTGCACCTGGAGCTCGGCGGCAAGGCCCCCTTCGTCGTCTTCGACGACGCCGACCTCGAGGCGGCCGTCAACGGCGCGGTCGCGGGCGCGCTCATCAACACGGGGCAGGACTGCACGGCCGCCACGCGCGCGTATGTGCAGCGGCCCCTCTACGAGGCGTTCGTCGAGCGGACGGCCGCCCTCATGGAGACCGTCCGGCTCGGCGACCCGTTCGCGCCGGGCACCGACCTCGGACCGCTGATCTCGCACGTCCAGCGCGACCGCGTAGCCGGTTTCGTCGAGCGGGCGCGCTCCTACGCGCGCGTGGTCACCGGCGGCGAGGCTCCGCAGGGGGAGCTGAAGAGCGGCGCCTACTACCGCCCGACCCTCGTCGCCGACGCCGCACAGGACAGCGAGATCGTGCAGTCCGAGATCTTCGGACCGGTGCTGGTGGTCCTGCCGTTCGACAGCGACGACGAGGGCATCCGGCTCGCGAACGACACGCCGTACGGCCTCGCCGCCTCGGCCTGGAGCCGGGACGTCTACCGGGCGAACCGCGCCACCCGCGAGATCAGGGCGGGCTGCGTGTGGATCAACGACCACATTCCGATCATCAGCGAGATGCCCCACGGCGGGTACCAGGCGTCCGGCTTCGGCAAGGACATGTCCGCGTACTCGTTCGAGGAGTACACCCAGATCAAGCACGTCATGTTCGACAACACGGCGGTGGCCCGCAAGGACTGGCACCGCACGATCTTCGGGGACCGACAGCAGTAGAGCAGGCCGCCCGACCCGCGGCCGCGACTCCCGAAAGGGCAGCAGCGCATGGAGCAGTACGAGCCCGACCGCCTGTCACCGGCCGTGGCGGCCGCGATGCGGCGCAGCCTTCGCGACGGCCGGGCGGCGATGACCCGCCGGTCCCTGTTGCGCGCCTCCGCGGGCGGCGCGCTCACCCTCGGCGGCCTCGGCGCGCTGAGCGCCTGCGGCATCCCCGCGGCCGGCAAGACGAGCGGCGGAGTGTCGGCGGACGACCACTCGGCCAAGGAGAAGGAGGTCAACTTCTCCAACTGGCCCGAGTACATCGACGTGGACGACAGCGAGAAGCACCACCCCACGCTGGACGCGTTCCGCAAGCGGACCGGCATCACCGTCAAGTACACCGAGGACATCAACGACAACGACGAGTTCTTCGGCAAGATCCAGCCGCAGCTCGCCGCCGGCCAGGACACCGGCCGCGACCTGATCGTCCTCACCGACTGGCTGGCCGCCCGCATGATCCGGCTCGGCTACGTGCAGAAACTGGACGCGTCGAACCTGCCGCACGCCTACGCCAACCTCTCGGACCAGTTCCGCAGCCCCGACTGGGACCCGGGCCGCGCCTACTCGTACGTGTGGCAGGGCATCTCGACCGTCATCGCGTACAACAAGAAGGCCCTCGACGGCGTCGAGGTGAAGTCGGTCTCCGACCTCCTCGACAACCCCAGGCTCAAGGGCCGCGTCGGCTTCCTGACCGAGATGCGTGACACCGTCGGCATGACCATGCTGGACATGGGCAAGGACCCGGCGAAGTTCACCGACGACGACTACGACGCCGTCATCGCCCGCCTCCAGAAGGCCGTCGACAAGGGGCAGATCCGCCGCTTCACCGGCAACGACTACACGTCCGACCTCACCAAGGGCGACTTCGCCGCGTGCGTGGCCTGGGGCGGCGACATCGTCCAACTGCAGGCGGACAACCCGGACGTCGGCTACGTCATCCCCGACAGCGGCTACATGACGTCGACGGACAACATGATGATCCCCAACAAGGCCCGTCACAAGACGAACGCCGAGCGGCTCATCGACTACTACTACGAGCCCGAACCGGCCGCCGAACTCGCCGCCTACGTCAACTACGTCAGCCCCGTCGCGGGAGTGGTGCCCTACCTCGCAAAGATCGACAAGTCGGCGGCGAGCAACCCGTTGATCGTCCCCGACAAGGCCATGCAGGCGAAGTCCCACGCCTTCCGCGCGCTGAGCTCGAAGGAAGAGACCGCCTACCAGCAGAAGTTCGCGAAGCTCACAGGGGCGTGACGAAGATGACCAAGGACACCAGCGGCGACGTCCGCCTCGCCGGTATCAGCAAGACGTACGACAACGGTTTCACCGCCGTGCAGCCGCTCGACCTGACGGTGCCGCAGGGCTCCTTCTTCGCCCTGCTCGGCGCCTCCGGCTGCGGCAAGACCACCACCCTGCGCATGATCGCCGGGCTGGAGGAGCCCACCACGGGCACCGTCCACCTCGGCGACCAGGAGGTCACCCACCTGCAGCCGTACAAGCGGCCGGTGAACACCGTCTTCCAGTCGTACGCCCTCTTCCCGCACCTCGACATCTTCGAGAACGTCGCCTTCGGCCTGCGCCGGCGCGGCATCAAGAGCGTGAAGAAGCAGGTCGAGGACATGCTGGAGCTGGTCCAGCTCGGCGAGCAGGCCCGCAAGAAACCGCACCAGCTCTCCGGCGGCCAGCAGCAGCGCGTCGCCGTCGCCCGCGCCCTGATCAACCACCCCAAGGTGCTCCTGCTCGACGAGCCCCTCGGCGCCCTCGACCTCAAGCTGCGCCGCCAGATGCAGTTGGAGCTCAAGCGCATCCAGACCGAGGTCGGCATCACCTTCATCCATGTCACGCACGACCAGGAGGAGGCCATGACCATGGCCGACACGGTCGCCGTGATGAACGCGGGCCGCGTCGAGCAGCTCGGCTCCCCGACAGACCTGTACGAGAACCCGCAGACCACGTTCGTCGCCAACTTCCTCGGCACGTCCAACCTGATCGAGGCCGAGGTCGACACCAAGAGCGGCGACGACATCGTGCTCAGGGCGGGCGGCGGCAAGCTCGTGCTGCCCGAGGCGCGCTGCTCGGCGCCCACCACGACCGGCGGCAAGGTCCTGGTCGGTGTGCGCCCCGAGAAGATCTCCCTCACCCACGCCGACGACGCGGGCGAGATAGCCGAGGGCCGCAACCGCATCACCGGGAGGATCGCCGACTCCTCCTTCATCGGCGTCTCCACCCAGTACGTCATCGACAGCCCCGTCTGCCCCGAGTTCGAGGTCTACGCGCAGAACATCGACCGCGACGCCCGGCTGGTGCCCGGCGCCGAGGTCGTCCTGCACTGGAACCCGGCCCACACCTTCGGCCTCGACGCGGCACAGTCCCTGCTTGCTGGGACGGTGGGCGACGCCGGTGTCGCCGAGGTCGAGGAGGAGGCCGCCTGATGGCCGCCGTCACCGAGGCGCCGCCCCTGGCGCCGGCCCCCGAGAAGAAGCCCCCGCGCAAGCGGGGCCGCCTGGTGCCGTACTGGCTGCTGCTGCCCGGCATCCTCTGGCTGATCGTCTTCTTCGCGCTGCCGATGATCTACCAGGCCTCCACGTCCGTGCAGACGGGCTCCCTGGAGGAGGGCTACAAGGTCACCTGGCACTTCGCCACCTACTGGGACGCGCTGAGCGAGTACTGGCCGCAGTTCCTGCGCTCGGTCTCCTACGCCGCCGCCGCGACCGTGCTGTGCCTGCTGCTCGGGTATCCGCTGGCCTACCTGATCGCCTTCCGCGCGGGACGCTGGCGGAACCTGATCATGATCCTGGTGATCGCGCCGTTCTTCACCAGCTTCCTGATCCGCACCCTGGCCTGGAAGACGATCCTCGCCGACAACGGCCCGGTGGTGCACACCCTCAACTCGCTGCACGTCCTGGACCTGACCAACTGGCTGGGCTGGACGGCCGGCGACCGTGTGCTGGCGACACCGCTCGCGGTCGTGTGCGGACTGACGTACAACTTCTTGCCGTTCATGATCCTGCCGCTGTACACCTCGCTGGAGCGCATCGACGGACGGCTGCACGAGGCGGCGGGCGATCTGTACGCGAAGCCGTTCACCACCTTCCGCAAGGTGACCTTCCCGCTGTCGATGCCGGGCGTGGTCTCCGGCACCCTGCTGACCTTCATCCCGGCGGCCGGCGACTACGTCAACGCGGACCTGCTCGGTTCGACGGACACCCGGATGGTCGGAAACGTCATCCAGACGCAGTTCCTGAGAATTCTCGACTATCCGACGGCCGCCGCCCTTTCCTTCATCCTCATGGCCGCGATCCTCGCCATGGTCACCTTCTACATCCGCAAGTCCGGGACGGAGGATCTGGTTTAAATGGCCTTCGTCAACTGGCTCAAGCGTCATCTCGTCGTCATCGCGGGACTGATCACCCTCGGGTATCTCCTGCTGCCCAACGTCATCGTGACGGTGTTCTCCTTCAACAAACCGAAGGGGCGCTTCAACTACGAGTGGCAGCAGTTCTCCCTGGACGCCTGGAAACAGCCCTGCGGGGTCGCCGACATGTGCGGCTCGCTCTCCATCAGCCTGCGGATCGCCGCGCTCGCGACCATCGGCGCGACGGTCCTCGGCACCATGATCGCCTTCGCGCTGGTGCGTTACCGCTTCCGCGCGCGGGGCGCGGTGAACTCGCTGATCTTCCTGCCGATGGCGATGCCCGAGGTCGTGATGGCGGCCTCGCTGCTCACCCTGTTCCTCAACCTGGGTGCCCAGCTGGGCTTCTGGACGATCCTGATCGCCCACATCATGTTCTGCCTCAGCTTCGTCGTCGTCGCCGTCAAGGCGCGCGTGATGTCGATGGACCCGCGCCTGGAGGAGGCCGCGCGGGATCTGTACGCCAGCCCGGCGCAGACCTTCCTCAGGGTCACCCTGCCGATCGCGGCGCCGGGAATCGCCGCGGGCGCGCTGCTGTCCTTCGCGCTCTCCTTCGACGATTTCATCATCACCAATTTCAACGCGGGCTCGACCGTCACCTTCCCGATGTTCGTCTGGGGTTCGGCACAGCGCGGAACGCCCGTCCAGATCAACGTCATCGGCACGACCATGTTCCTCGTCGCGGTACTGCTGGTCCTGACCTCCATGGTCATCGGCAATCGCCGCAACAAGCAGAAGGCATAAGCACCTGTAGGGAGTTGAAATCATGGCCCCAAGCGCCATGAGCCGTTGGACGAAGGCACTTTCCGAAGCCCAGCCGGTCCCGTACTGGCTGGAAGACCCCGGCAAGCCCCACCCCGAGCCCGCGCTGACCGGCACCGAGACCTGCGATCTGCTGGTCGTCGGCGGCGGCTACAGCGGACTGTGGACCGCGCTGATCGCCAAGGAGCGCGATCCCGGACGGGATGTCGTCCTGCTGGAAGGCCGGGAGGCGGGCTGGGCCGCCTCCGGGCGCAACGGCGGCTTCTGCGCCGCCTCCCTCACCCACGGCCTGCCCAACGGCCTGACCCGCTGGCCGGAGGAGATCCACAAGCTTCAGGAACTCGGCGCCCGCAACCTGGACGAGATCGAGAAGGCGGTCGCCCGGCACGGCCTGGACTGCGACTTCGAGCGCACCGGCGAGATCGACGTGGCCACCGAGACCTACCAGGCCTGGGAACTGCGGGACTGGCACCAGGAGATGGAGCGCCAGGGACTCGCCGAGGGCGTCGAATTCCTGGACGCCGACGCGGTACGGGAACAGGTCGACTCACCGACCTTCCAGGCGGGTCTGTGGGACCGCAGGGGCGTCGCCATGCTGCACCCCGCCAAGCTGGCCTGGGGCCTCAAGCGCGCCTGCCTCCGCCTCGGCGTCCGCATCCACGAGCACACCCCGGCCCTCACCCTGAAGCCGTACGGCGCCGGGATGGCCGTGAGCACGCCGTACGGCTCGGTGCGCGCCCGCAAGGTCGCGCTCGGCACCAACATCTTCCCCAACCTGCTCAGGCGGGTGCGGGCGTACACCGTCCCGGTCTACGACTACGCCCTGATGACCGAGCCGCTGACCGCCGACCAACTGGCCTCCGTCGGCTGGAAGAACCGCCAGGGCCTCGGCGACTCGGCGAACCAGTTCCACTACTTCCGGCTCTCCGCCGACAACCGCGTCCTGTGGGGCGGTTACGACGCGGTCCACCACTACGGCGGCCGGGTGCGCGCCGAGTACGACGACCGTCCGGAGACCTACGCCAAGCTCGCCGGACACTTCTTCACCTGCTTCCCGCAGCTGGAGGGCGTCCGCTTCACGCACGCGTGGGGCGGCGCGATCGACACCTGCTCCCGCTTCTCCGCGTTCTTCGGCACCGCGCACCAGGGCCGGGTGTCGTACGCGGCCGGCTACACGGGCCTGGGCGTCGGCGCCACCCGCTTCGGCGCCGAGGTCATGCTGGACCTGCTGGCGGGGGAGGCCACGGAGCGCACCTCGCTGGAGATGGTCCGCAAGAAGCCGCTCCCCTTCCCGCCCGAACCCTTCGCCTGGACCGGCATCGCCCTCACCAAGTGGTCGCTCGCCCGGGCCGACTCCCACGCCGGCCACCGCAACCTGTGGCTGCGCACGATGGACAGACTCGGACTCGGTTTCGACAGCTAGGCGTTCAGATGTGACCCGGTTCACCGAGAAAGGTGAACGAAACCCGCGTAATGCGGGCCGGAAGACCTCCCTCTCTCCCGTGACGCGACCAGCGTCCAGGAGAGAGGGAGGTCTTCTCATGACTGGGGCGAAGACGGCGGTCGAGTGGCTGGCATCCGTTGCTCCGGATCCCGGGGCCTGCCGCCGGGAATGGGAGCGCAACCCCCTCGGGGTCGCGCTGCTGCCCGCCGGCAAGGCCTGGGACGTACTGATCCTGCCGGGCGAGCTCGGCTATCCCACGCTCGACGTCCTCACCCGCGTCCTCGACCAGCTCGGCCCCGTGCTGGTCGACTTCGGGGACGCGCGCATGGGCTTCTTCGTGCCGCCCGGAACCGCCGCCCGCTGGCTGGGCACCGGCATCCGTACGGCAGGCGCCGGCACCTGGATCGTGGTGCCGTACCCGGGCCGCTCCACCGGCGGCGTCCGCTGGCTGGTGCCGCCGGACGGCTCGGGCACCCTCACGGACCCGGCGCTGCTGGAACTGGCGATGCACGAAGCTGCCGCAGGCTTGGCCGAGGACGACTGAGCGCCGTGACCCTCGACAGCCTGACGAGAAAGGCGAACTGCGGCCCGTATGCCACCCACGGCACCTGGCCCACCCTGCGCGGTCTGATGACCTGGTCGATCAACGGGGACCGGTACTCGAACCGGGAGTTCCACAAGACGTTCGACGGCTGTTTCGGCTGAGGAGCGCCCAGAAGCCCGTCAGCAGCATCGCGCACAGGCACCAACTGGCCACGACGTCCAGTGGCCAGTGGTAGCCGCGCCGGACGAGGCCGTAGCCGACAGCGAGATTCACGACCGCGCAGGCGATGACCAGTTCACGGCGTGCGTACACCGAGCGGAGCCAGGGGAGGAGGAGCAGGGTCGCCGCGCCGTACGCGACGGAGGCGGTGGCGGTGTGGCCGGACGGGTAGTAGCCGGTGCCCACGCCCGTGACCGGTGGGCCCGGACGGTCGATCAGCGCCTTGAGCGGGACGACCAGGGCCGGGACCAGCGCCATCAGGACGGCCGCCGCGAGGGGCGGCAGCCACCAGCGGTCTGTACCGGTGGCGCGTCCGCGCCAGGCGACGTATCCGATGACGACGGCGAGCACCGGCACGGCGACGCCCGCGCCGCCCAGGTCGGCGAGAACGCCGTAGAAGGGCTGCGGGTCCACGAGGGCGCGGCTGACCCGCCCGTCCACGCGCACCAGCGGGCCGCCGGCCGCGACCTGCCAGGTGATCAGCGCGAAGAGCAGGGCGGGAAGCCCGAGAAGGAGGAGGAAGAAGGAGGCCGGCCGCCCCGGAACAGGGGGGGTCGTTCCGGGGCGGCCGATCTGACCGGATGGACGCCCACCCCGGGGGGTTTGGGGCGGGCGACTGTCCGATCGGTGAGGAGATCCGGAGCCGGAGGCTCCGGGTGTGTGCGCGAGGGCACGACCAGGTCGTAGCTGGGGAGGCCACGGCCTGAAGTCGCCCACAGTCCCCTGTGGGCGGGGTGTATCTCTCATCTGGATAGAACCTACGGCAGTCCGGTGGTCGAAGACAGGCGGAATCGAGTCCCGACAGACACCTCGCACACGTTCTTCACACGGCCTGCCGCTCGCCGCCCCGGCCGCGGAATCCCGGCGCTCGAAAGGGCTGGGGCGGCTGGGGCGGGAGAGACCGGTCCCCTGTGCGTGAGCTGCGGATTCCCTGTGTCTCAGATCCGCGCGAGGGCCTGCTCGATGATGTCGAGACCCTCGCTCAGCAGCTCCTCGCCGATGACCAGCGGGGGCAGGAAGCGGAGGACGTTTCCGTAGGTGCCACAGGTCAGGACCAGCAGACCCTCCTGGTGGCAGGCCTTGGCCAGCGCGGCGGTCGACTCCGGGTCGGGCTCCTTGGTCGTACGGTCCTTGACCAGCTCGACGGCGATCATGGCGCCGCGGCCGCGGACGTCGCCGATGACGTCGAACTTGTCGGCCATGGCCGTGAGCCGGGGCTTCATGATCGACTCGATGGTCTTCGCCCGGGCGTTGAGGTCGAGCTCCTTCATGGTCTCGATGGCGCCCAGCGCACCGGCGCAGGCCACCGGGTTGCCGCCGTAGGTGCCGCCCAGACCGCCCGCGTGCGCGGCGTCCATGATCTCGGCGCGACCGGTGACGGCGGCCAGCGGGAGGCCGCCCGCGATGCCCTTGGCGGTGGTGATCAGGTCCGGGACAATCCCCTCGTCCTCGCAGGCGAACCACTGGCCGGTGCGGCAGAAGCCGGACTGGATCTCGTCGGCGACGAAGACGATGCCGTTGTCCGAGGCGAACTTCCGGATCGCCGGCAGGAAGCCCTTCGCCGGTTCGATGAAGCCGCCCTCGCCGAGCACCGGCTCGATGATGATCGCGGCCACGTTGTCCGGGCCGACCTGCTTGCTGATCTGGTCGATGGCCTGCGCGGCGGCCTCCGGACCGGCGTTCTCCGGGCCGGTCGGCCAGCGGTAGCCGTAGGCCATGGGCACCCGGTACACCTCGGGCGCGAACGGCCCGAAGCCGTGCTTGTACGGCATGTTCTTCGCGGTGAGCGCCATCGTGAGGTTGGTGCGGCCGTGGTAGCCGTGGTCGAAGACGACGACGGCCTGGCGCTTGGTGTACGCGCGGGCGATCTTGACGGCGTTCTCGACGGCCTCGGCGCCGGAGTTGAACAGCGCCGACTTCTTCGCGTGGTCACCCGGGGTGAGCTCGGCGAGGGCCTCGGCGACCTCCACGTAGCCCTCGTACGGGGTGACCATGAAACAGGTGTGGGTGAAGTCGGCGAGCTGGGCGGAGGCCCGGCGTACGACGGCCTCGGCGGACGCGCCGACGGACGTCACCGCGATGCCGGAACCGAAGTCGATCAGCCGGTTGCCGTCGACGTCCTCGATGATCCCGCCGCCCGCGCGCGCGGTGAACACGGGCAGCACGGAGCCCACGCCCTGCGCGACCGCGGCGGTACGGCGGGCCTGCAGCTCCTGCGACTTCGGGCCGGGGATGGCGGTGACGACGCGGCGCTCCTGCGGAAGTGCGCTCATGAGGGGCTCCTGGGGGGAATTGCGGTTTCCTGCCTTCTTTTCTCGCAGGCTAGGACGGGGAGAGGGGGGTGGGCATGCTCCATGTGGGCGTTGTCGGCGGATCGGGTTGTCCGCGGTGGACATGGCGCATCCGGGAGCACCCGGGTCCGCTCGGCCGCGCAGTCGGTGAACTCCCTTGGCGGGGGCGTTAGATTGACCGCTGAAGGTGGACGGAAGCGGCTGGTCAGGGAGCGAGGGCGATGGACAGCGACGGGACGCGGGACGCGCGGGAGACGCATGCGAATCCTGTGCCGCGGGCACGCTCCGCGGTGCCGCCGATGCCCACGCGGGCGCCGTCGGTGCCGCCACCGGACAGCTCGGCGTTCCTGACCTGGCTGCGGGCGCCGCGCCCGGAGACGCTGCCCGGGGTGTGGCGGTTCGGGCACAAGCCCCGCGCGCAGGAGGAACCGGAACTCATCCCCGCCCGCCAGCTGGTCAGCGGCGCCCTGATCGCCTTCCTCGTCGGCTGGCTCGTCTGGTCGCTGCTGTGGAACGGCTACCTGGGCGGCTGGTGGCTGCTGCCGCTCTACGCGATGATCCCGGACTCCTGGGCCGAGCCGCACAGCTTCGCCTCGGTCGTGGTCGTCTACGCCTACTACGTGCTGATCGCCCTGATCATCATGCTGGCCGTCGGCAGGCTCGGCCGCTGGAGCGAGATCTGGCGCCGCTACGGCCCGCCCGCCTGGCGCGGCAAGGCCACCCCCCGTACCGAGCGCCCGCCCGCCCCCGACCACGACCCCGCCGAGTGGCCGCAGCTGCGTGCCGCCGGAGCCGTCGACGCCGCCGAGCGGCTCGCCGCCGAGGCGCGCGCCGGGAGGATGCGGGACGTCGACCACGCGCGGATCGTCCGGGCCTGGCAGGGCGTGCGCAGCGGCCGGTTCAACCTCGCCACGTTCACCTCGGCCGTGCTCAAGGACGGCGCCGCCGCCTGTCTGCACCCCTCCGGCGAGCGCGACCTGCCCGCCCGGATCGCCCGCCACGACCTGCTCACCGGGCAGGTACGGCTCGGCACCACCGCCGACGACCCCCGCAACCCCTACGCCTACCGCGGCGCCGGGCTCGGCCTCGGCACCGAACTGCTCGGCACCTCCCTGCTCGCCGTCGGCCCGGCCGGCTCCGGCAAGACCGGCACCGTGGTGCGCCCGCTCGCCGAGTCGCTGTGCCTGCACGCGCTGGCCGGACGGGCCGCGGTCGTCGTGGTCGGCGCGGCCGGCGCGGGGCTCGGACCGGCCGACGCCTTCGACGTCGTCGTACGGATCGGGAACCTGGAGTCCGAGTACGACCTGGACCTGTACGGCGGGAGCGCCGATCCCGACGAGGCGGCGGCCGTGCTCGCCGAGGCGCTGGTCGGGGACCTCGCCGATCCGCACCCGGGCAGCGACAGCCGGCGCTCCACGACCGTGCTCGCCCAGCTGCTCGGACCGTTCCGGGCGGTCCACGGCCGCTTCCCCTCCGTACCCGAGCTGCGCCGGCTGCTCGACGGCGCTCCCGAGCCGCTGCGGGAGCTGCGCACCGCGCTGCAGGACTCCGGGCAGGAGTCGCTGATCCGTGAACTGGACGCGCGGGAGCGGCAGTCGGGGCATCCCGGTGATGTGGCGGCGGTGCTCGCGGACCGGGTGGCGCTGCTGGACCGGCCCGCTTTCGCGGGGTTCTTCGACACCTCCGGACAGTCCAAGCCGTTCTCCCTCAAGGCCCTCGACCACCCGGTCCGGGTGCGGATCGACCTGCCCGAGCGCGGACACGCGGACGCCTCCCGGATGCTGGCCCGGCTGGTGCTCGCGCAGTTCACGGCCAGTGTGGCGGTACGGGAGGACCGGTCGCTGTTCGCCTGTCTGGTGCTGGACGACGCGACGGGCCTCGTCACCCCGGAGGCGGTGCGCGGCATCCAGCGGCTGCGGTCGGGGAACGCCGGCGTCGTGCTGACCCTGCGCACCCTGGACGACGTACCCAGGCCCCTGCGCGGTCCGCTGCTGGGTGCCGTCGGCTGCCGGATGGCGCTGTCCGGGCTCACCCCCTGGGACGGACAGGACTTCGCCGAGGTGTGGGGCAAGGAGTGGATCGAGGCGCGGGACGTCACCGACCGGCAGATCATCGCCGAGACCCCGGCCGGCAAGGCCCTGCACATACTGCGCCGGGTGATCACCGGAAAGGCGCCCACGCAGCGCGCGGTGACCGTGCGTCAGGTGGAGCGGGAGCGCTGGTCGGCGTCCGAGCTGGCGCACGGGGTGCCGCCGGGCCACGCGGTGCTGTCCCTGACGAACGTGAAGGGGGAGCACGCGCCGCCGTTGCTGGTGGACCTCAGGGGCTGACACCGGATCGTACGGTACGGCGGAATCGGCATAGTCTGTTCATACACGGTGGCCAAGTGATCACAGGGATCACGCCGCCCACACAGACCTGAAGGCCCCATGCCCCCGACCCTCGCCTCGCTCGTGCACCACTCCGCGCTCAAGCTGACCGTGCGCGCGGGCGAGGACCGGCTGGACGTGCCCGTCCGCTGGGCGCACGTCAGCGAGCTCGCCGACCCCGTGCCGTACATGGAGGGCGGCGAGCTGCTGCTGATCACCGCGCTGAAGCTGGACGCGGAGGACCCGGAGGCGATGCGCCGGTATGTGAAGCGGCTGGTGGGCGCCGGGGTCGTCGGGCTCGGCTTCGCGGTCGGGGTCAACTACGAGGAGATCCCGAAGGCGCTGGTCGACGCGGCGGAACAGGAGGGGCTGCCCCTGCTGGAGGTGCCGCGCCGCACGCCGTTCCTCGCCATCAGCAAGGCCGTGTCCGCCGAGATCGCGGCCGACCAGTACCGGGCGGTGACGGCCGGCTTCGCCGCCCAGCGGGAACTGACCCGGCAGGCGCTCGCCGAAGGCCCGGAGGGACTGCTCGCCGCGCTCGCCGGACAGGTCGACGGCTGGGCCGCGCTGTACGACGCCTCCGGTGCCGTCGTCGCGACCGCGCCGGAGTGGGCGGGGCGGCGGGCCGCGCGGCTCACGGCGGACGTGGAGCGGCTGCGGGAGCGGCCGGCGCCGGCGTCCTCGGTGGTCGGCGGCCCGGACGGCGAGGACCGGGTCGAGCTGCACTCGCTCGGCACGGGGCGCCGGCCGCGGGCCGCGCTCGCGGTGGGGACGGCCTCGGCGCTCGGTACGGCCGAGCGGTACGCGGTCCATTCGGCGATCGCCCTGCTGACGCTCACCACCGAGCGGTCCCGCTCGCTGCGCGCCGCCGAGCAGCGGATCGGGGTGGCGGTGCTGCGGATGCTGCTCGCCGGGGAGCCGGACCACGCGCGGGCCGTGGCCGGGGACCTGTACGGCGGGCTGTTGGACGCCCCCTTCCGGATGATCGTCGCCGAGTCGGCCCCGGCCGTCCGGATGAGCGTCGACTCCCACGCGCACCTGGAGACGGCCAGAACCGGGACCGACGCCGTCGGCCCCGATCCGCTGGCCGCGCTCGCCGAGGCAGCGGAGTCCGCCGCCGCGCGGGCGGGGGAGCCCCTGCTGGTCGTACCCGACGGGGAGCGGCTGATGGTGCTCGCGGCCGACGAGGGGGCGGTACTGGCGGCCTGCGCGGACTTCGCGGCGGGCCTGGAGGCCGCGCGGACGGGGGCGGCCCGGGAGCAACTGGGCGGCGACGAGGGCGAACTGGTCGTCGGCGTGTCGGCACCGGTCGGCCCGATCGCCGTCGCGGCGGCCTACAAACAGGCCGAGCAGGCGCTGTCGGTCGCCCGGCGGCGGGGGCGGGTGTACGTGGCGCACGAGCAGATGGCCTCCGGTTCCGTGCTGCCGCTGCTGGCCGACGACGCGGTGAAGGCATTCGCGGACGGCCTGCTGCGCCCGCTGTACGAACACGACGCGACCGGCCGGGGCGACCTGGTGGCCTCACTCCGGGCCTGGCTGTCCCGACACGGCCAGTGGGACGCGGCGGCGGCCGACCTGGGCGTCCACCGCCACACCCTGCGCTACCGCATGCGCCGCGTAGAGGAGATCCTGGGCCGCTCCCTGGACGACCCGGACGTACGGATGGAACTGTGGCTGGCCCTGAAGGCGACGTCAGCGGACTAGGGCCCGGGCCCTGAGCCCCAGCCGACTCCTCGCCCGCCGACTGCCGGACACACCCTCGCCCGGCGCTTGGAGGAGATCCGCGGGCCGGCCAACGGGGTGTGTCTGGCTGGTCGCCGCCGGCTGCGGGGTGGGTCTTTGCTGGGTGGCCCGGGAGGTCTGTGGGTCGGCCGATGGGGCGCGTCCGGCTGGTCGCCGCCGGCTGCGGGGCGGGTGTTTCCGGGCGGGCGGGGAGTTCTGTGGGTTCGCCAATGCGGTGCGTCTGGTTGGTCGGCGCCGGCTGCCAGACACCCCTGCCGGGCGGGGCGGGGAGGCGGTCGGACCCGGGATGAGCCGCAGGCGGCTGGTCGGCCGCTGGCCGCCGGAGGCCCCCCTCGCCCAGCGGGTGGTCGGGCCCGGCAGGAGGGGGCACGTGGCTGGTCGGCGCCGGCGGTCGGCGGACGCCCCCGAGCCCGCAGCTCGGCGAGGCGCTCGCCCGCGGTGGAGATCTGCTCGCCGAGTGCGACTCCTCGTGGTCGCGGGCCACCACGGCGAGCAGGGGCCGGGCCGGCCCGCTGGCCGCCGGAGGCCCCCCTCGCCCAGCGGGTCGGGGAAATGGTGGGGCCCGGCAGGAGGGGGGCACGTGGCTGGTCGGCGCCGGCGGTCGGTGGAGGCCCCCGAGCCCGCAGCTCGGCGAGGCGTTCGCCCGCGGTGGAGATCTGCTCGCCGAGTGCGACTCCTCGTGGTCGCGGGGCACCACGGCGAGCAGGGTCCGGGCCGGTGCGTCCGGGGGGCGGTGGACTCGCCAAAGCGGCACACCCGGCCCGTCGACCACTACACCCCGGACAAACGCACCCCCGCCCGCCGCGTCCTACCGTGGACGCGAACCCCTTGGACACCCCAACGGAAGGGCCGGGATCCCGCAATGACTTCCACCACCGCCTTCTGGCTCGCCGGCCGCCAGGTCACCGGCGAGGACACCGTCGACGTCACCTCCCCGTGGGACGGCCATGTGGTCGGCCGGGTGAGCGTGCCGACGGACGCGCAGGTAGAGGAGGCCGTCGCCGCCGCGTACGCCGTGCGCGACGAGTTCGCCGCCACCCCCGCCCACGTCCGCGCCGCCGCCCTGGACCACGTCAGCCGCCGACTCGTGGAGCGCACCGAGGAGATCGCCCGGCTGATCTCCGCCGAGAACGGCAAGCCCATCAAGTGGGCGCGCGGCGAGGTCGGCCGTGCCGTCTCCGTGTTCCGGTTCGCCGCCGAGGAGGCCCGGCGCTTCAACAGCGGCGAGGCCCAGCGCCTCGACACCGACCTCGGCGGCCAGGGCCGGCTCGCGCTGACCCGCCGCTTCCCCAAGGGCGTCGTCCTCGGCATCGCGCCGTTCAACTTCCCGCTCAACCTCTGCGCCCACAAGATCGCCCCCGCGATCGCCGCCGGTGCGCCGATCATCCTGAAGCCGGCCCCGGCCACCCCGCTCTCCGGCCTGATCATCGGCGACCTTCTCGCCGAGACCGAGCTCCCGGCCGGCTCCTGGAGCATCCTCCCGGTCGCCAACGACAGGATGCCCGCCCTGGTCCAGGACGAGCGGCTGCCGGTCATCTCCTTCACGGGCTCCGACAAGGTCGGCTACGCGATCATGGACTCGGTGCCGCGCAAGCACCTCACGCTGGAGCTCGGCGGCAACGGCGCGGCCGTCGTCCTCGCCGACTACGCGAGCGACGCCGACCTCGACTGGGCCGCCACCCGCATCGCGACCTTCTCCAACTACCAGGGCGGCCAGTCCTGCATCTCCGTGCAGCGGGTCATCGCCGACGCCTCCGTGTACGACCGGCTGCTGCCGCGCATCGTCGCCGCCGTCGAGGCCCAGGTCACCGGCGACCCGAGCGACGACAAGACGGACGTCGGCCCGCTGGTCAGCGAGGACGCCGCCAAGCGCGTCGAGTCGTGGGTGAAGGAGGCCGTGGAGGCGGGCGCGACCCTGCTCACCGGCGGCGACCGCGACGGCGCCTCCTACGCGCCGACCGTCCTCACCGACGTTCCGGCCGACGTGACCATCTCCTGCGAGGAGGTCTTCGGCCCCGTCCTGACCGTGCAGAAGGCGGACGGCGAGGACGCGGCCTTCGCGGCCGTCAACTCCTCCAAGTACGGCCTGCAGGCAGGCGTGTTCACCCACGACCTGCAGGCCGCCTTCCGCGCCCACCGCGCCCTCGAGGTCGGCGGCGTCGTCATCGGCGACGTCCCCTCCTACCGCGCCGACCAGATGCCGTACGGCGGCGCCAAGCAGTCCGGCGTGGGCCGCGAGGGCGTGAAGTTCGCGATGGACGACTACACCTACGAGCGCGTGCTCGTGCTGACCGGCCTCGCTCTCTGACCCGGACGAGCGCCGAGCCGAACAGGCTGGTTAATGGGAACCGTTTTCATATAGGCTCCCCGAAGGGGCCCGGCACCGATGCCTTCCGGTGCCGGGCCCCTTCCTCACGCCGGCCTTCCCCGGCCCCTCAACCGGAGAAGCCGACACGCGCGAGCCGCAGCGGGCCGCGCAGCCTGAGACGCACGTCGTGCACGCCCTCGGCGACGATTCCGGCGCGCAGCGTGGTGTAGTCGTACGGCCCCGCGGTAGGCGTCTTCGGACTGAGCACCGCCAGCACCGCGCCCCCGTCCAGGGACACTTCCACGGCGCCCCCGCCCGCGACCGTCACCCGCACCTCGCTGACGCCGTCCCCCAAGTCGCAGTCCCGGTAGAGCAGTTCGGCGACCCGGTCGCCCTCCGGCGTCACCGCGTCGCCCGCGACCTTCGTCCGGTCGACGATGACGGCCCCGCTCTGCTCGTCGAAGTCGGCCGCCTCCAGGCCGCGTCGGAGCACCGGCCGCGGGGCGCCGGGCTCACCGTCCAGGATCACCGTCGTACGCAGCCGGACGTCCTCGCTGGAGGCGCCCGCCAGGATGTCGTACGGGCCCGGCTCCAGCCGCCACCCGCCCCGCGTCACGTCCCAGAACTCGAAGGCGGACAGCGGGACTTCGAAGGCCAGCTCCGTCCGCTCGCCCGGGGCGAGCGTGACCCGGCGGTGCGCGAGCAGTTCGCGCCGCGGCCGCGGCACCGTCGGCTCGACGGCCCGGGTGTAGAGCTGGGCGACCTCGTCGGCCGTCACATCCCCGGTGTTGGTGACCGCGAAGGAGACGTGCAGCGCGTCGCCCGCCACCCGGGTCGCCAGATCGCCGTAGGAGAAGGCGGTGTAGGACAGGCCGTGTCCGAACGGGAACAGGGGCGTGCCCTCGAAGTACAGATAGGTCTGCCGGCCGCCGATCACGTCGTAGTCGAGCAGCCCGGGCAGATCGGCGTCGCTCTCGTACCAGGTCTGCGGGAGCCGGCCGGCCGGGGAGACGTCCCCGGCCAGGACCCGGGCGAGCGCGGTGCCGGCCGCCTGGCCGCCGTGCGCGGTCCACAGCACCGCCGGGAGCGAGGTGGCCGGCACGGCGTACGGATACGCCGAGACCAGCGCCAGCACCGTGCGCGGGTTCGCGGCGCGGGCCGCGCGCAGCAGGCGCTCCTGGTGGCCGGGCAGCCGCAGCGTCGTACGGTCCTCGGTCTCGCGGCCGTTGATGTGCGGGTCGTTCCCGGCGACGACCACGACCACGTCCGCCTGCTCGGCGACCCTGCGCACCGCCTCCTCGCCGCGCTCGGCGTAGATCAGCTCGAAGATTTCCGGATTCCCGTCGGCAACCTTCACTCCGTCGGCGGCGACCGTGACATGGCGACCCGTGCCCAGGTGCCGGAGGAGGTGACCGTTCTCGTGGGGTTCCAGGCGGAAGGTCTCCTGGACGACCCAGCCGCCGGGCTGGTCCGCGGAGGCGCGTACCCGGCCGTCGTCGGCGACCGAGAGGTACCGGCCGTCGGGGGCGCGCAGCGTGAGGACGCCGTCCCCCCAGTCCACCAGGGCGAGTTCGGTGCCGGCCGGGCCGGTGGTCAGCGGCGGCAGGTCGGTGCGGCCGGCCAGCAGCGCCGGGTCCAACGCCCCTTCCGCGCCGCGCACTTCGTCGTCCGCGTCGGCCGGGGGGACCTCCACGAACGCGCCGGACGACGTCCTGAGCCGGACGCGGTCGACGCCCTCCGCGAACTCCACGCGCTCTGCGCCGAAGCGCTCGTACAGGCCCTCCAGTGGGGTGGAGCGGTGGATCAACGTGCCGCTGTACCAGTCGAGTTTGCACTCGTCGGCCAGCAGGCCCACCACGCCCACGCGGCTGTCGGGGGCGAGCGGCAGCAGACCGTCGTTCTTCAGCAGCACGATCGCCTGCTCTGCCGCCTCCTGGGCGAGCGCGCGGTGCGCCGGGGTGTCGAAGTCGTGGGTGCCGGCGTGCGGGTCGTAGAGCGGGTCGAACTCGCCGAGGCGGAACCGCACCGAGAGCTGGCGGCGCACGGCCGTGTCGATGTCGGCCTCCGTCAGCAGCCCCTGGTCCAGGGCCCCTCGGACCCGGGCGGTGATCTTCGAGGGGTCGGTCCCGTGGTCGGTGAAGCTGTCCACCCCCGCGTGCAGGGCGGCCGCCGTCGCCTCCTCGTGGCTGTCGTAGTAGTGCTCGGAGTCGACCAGGTTGGAGGGCGCCCCCGCGTCCGAGCAGACCAGCAGCTCCTCCTCCGTCCAGGTGCGCAACTGCTCGCGCAGATACGGCGACACGTGGTTGGGGCGGCCGTTGACCAGGTTGTACGCGGGCATCACCCCGGCGACCGCGCCCGCCTCGACCGTCTCGCGGAAGGCGCGCAGGTCGTACTCGTGCAGGACGCGCGGACGCACCGAGGAGGACGAAGTGGCACGGTCCGTCTCGTTGTTGTGGGCGAGCCAGTGCTTGAGGACCGGCGCCGTGCGCCAGTACGTCGGGTGGTCGCCGCGCAGACCCCGGGTGTACGCCGTCGCGATCGCCGAGGTCAGTTTCGGGTCCTCCGAGTAGCCCTCCTCGTTGCGGCCCCACAGCGGATGCCGCAGCAGGTTCACCGTCGGGGACCAGACGTTGAGGCCCACCCGGTCGTCCCGGGCGCGCATCGCGCGGGTCTCCTTCGAGACCGCCTCGCCGACGCGGCGCACCAGGTCCGTGTTCCAGGTGGCGCCCAGGCCCACGGCCTGCGGGAAGACCGTCGCCGGGCCCATCCAGGCGACACCGTGCAGGGCCTCCTGGCCGGTGCGGAACGCGGCGACGCCGAGCCGCTCCACGGCGGGCGTGAACTGGTGCAGGAAGGAGATCTTCTCCTCCGGCGTGAGCCGCTCCAGCAGATCGTCGATGCGCTTCGCGAACGGCAGCTGCGGATCGCGGAACGGCGGCGTGGGCGGCGTCTGTTCGGTCACGTGGGGGTCCCCTTGCGATGGAGCGACGGAGCGCTTTCGAAGCGCTTCGATGCTGATTCGACGCATGGGCCGGTGTCAAGGGATGCACACCGTTACTTCAAGCGGCGCATAAGAAAAGGTCATCCTGGATAGCTCGGAGGAATTCTGGGAGCGACCCTTGTGCACCCCCGGACGTTCACTTAACCTCGCAGCAACATCGAAGCGCTTCGACTAGTGCGAGCCGCAGCCGTCGAAGGATCGCTTCAGCTCAGCCAGTTCCACTCGAGACACCGCAGCCGACGGCCCCCGCCGGGTGTCCTGGTGCGCCATGAAGGGTTGACGCAATGACGCCGAACGCCGCTTCCCCCTCCGGGCCGAGCCGGAGAAGCTTCCTCGCCTCGACCGCGGTCGCCACCGCGGCGGTCGCCGGCGGAATGCCGCTGCTGTCCGCGTGCGGGGCGTCGGACAGCGGCTCCGGTGGCGGTTCCTCCGCCGGCAAGGGCTCGCGGAAGCTGCTTCCGACCTACGTCGCCGACGACGTGGTGACCCCGGACATCCCCTCGAAGTACGGCTCTCCGCTGGGCTTCACCGGCAAGCTCGACCTCGGCACCCTCAAGACCTCGGTCCCCAAGAAGCTCGGCAAGGGCGGCAAGGTCACCGTCATGTCGCCGTTCTGGGGCTCCCCGCCCAAGCAGGACAACCCCTACTACAAGGGCATGAACGACCTCATCGGTGTGGACGTCGTCTGGCAGAACCAGGACGGCAACACCTACGACCAGAAGCTCGGCGCGGTCCTCGCCTCCAGCGACGTACCGGACGTGGTGGTCGTCCCGAGCTGGAACATGAACGGCCGGATACCCACCGCCATCATCAACAAGTTCGCCGACCTCGGCCCGTACCTGGCCGGCGACAAGGTCAAGGACTACCCCAATCTCGCGGCCATCCCGACCGACGCCTGGCAGCGCTGCATCATGGGCGGCAAGCTGCGCGGTCTGCCGCAGCCCTCCCCGCCCATCACCGGCATCGTGCCCCTCTACCGCAAGGACATCTTCGACAAGCAGGGCTACGAAGTCCCGCGCTCCGCCGACGAGTTCATGTCCCTCGCCAAGGAGATCACCAACGCGAAGGCCAAGCGGTGGGCCTGTCTGGACATGAAGTGGACGGCCTGGCAGATGTTCGGCGTGCTCTCCGGCAGCGAGAAGTCGCTCGGCTGGAACCTCGTCGACGGCAGGATGATCAACCGCATCGAGACCGACGAGTACCTCGAGGCGCTGGAGTGGACCCGCAAGCTCTTCGCCGCCGGGGTCGTGCACCCGGACTCCATGATGGGCAAGAACGCCCCCGACCCGGGGCCCAAGTTCGCGGCCGGCGAGTTCCTGATCTACCCCAACAACATCACCCAGTGGTGGAGCCGCACCGCCGAACAGGCGACCCAGAACCCTGCGTTCAAGATCTGGGGCATGGACGTGTACGCCCACGGCGGCGGCAACCCGACGGTCTGGGCGGAGCAGCCGGCCGGCATCTTCGCCTACGTCAACAAGAAGGCCTCGGAGTCCGTGATCCGTGACGTGCTGGCCGTCGCCGACGTCACCGCCGCGCCGTACGGCACCAAGGAGTACATGATGACCAACTACGGCGTCGAAGGCACCCACTACACGGTCAAGGACGGCGTGCCCGTCAAGACCACCGCGGGCAACAACCAGGTCCTCAACGCCTACGTCATGGTCGCCAGTCCCGCCGCCACCATCGCCCACCCCGACTTCCCCGACGTGGCCAAGGCGCAGGTGGAGTGGTACCAGCGGATGGGTTCCTTCACCAAGAAGTCCAGCTTCTACGGCCAGATGATCACCGAGCCCTCCCGCTTCATCAACCTCGGCAACGACTTCGAGCAGCTCGAGGACGACATCACCCGCGGCCGCAAGAAGATCAGCGACATGCAGCAGGCCGTCTCCGACTGGAAGTCCAAGGGCGGCGACAAACTGCGCGACTGGTACAAGAAGCTGCTCGACGACAACGGCTCGGCGGCGAGCTGACCCGGTACCGAGGCGAGGAGAAGGCCGTGTCCCACAGCACGGTGCCTCGGAGCAGGGCCGAGGCGAAGACGAAGCCGGCGAAGACCCCGGTGGCGTCCGACGGCGCCGGCACCCAGGGCCAGGCGCGTAAGGGCAGACTGAGCTTCCGGCTCCGGTTCGGACGGGACCGCGTCCTGCTCCTGATGACCGCGCCGGCGCTCGTCCTGGTCCTGCTCTTCAACTACCTGCCGATCCTGGGCAACATCGTCGCCTTCCAGGACTACGACCCCTACGTCAGCGACAACGGCATCGTCTCGATGCTGCACAGCCCCTGGGTCGGCTTCGAGAACTTCCAGCGGATCTTCGCGGACTCGTCCTTCTGGAACGCGGTCCAGAACACCCTGGTGATCTTCGTCCTGCAGCTCGTGCTGTTCTTCCCGATCCCCATCCTGCTCGCGCTGCTCATCAACAGCGTGGTCAGGCCACGGGTACGGGCGTTCGCCCAGGCCGTCCTGTACCTCCCGCACTTCTTCTCCTGGGTCCTGGTCATCTCCGTCTTCCAGCAACTCTTCGGCGGAGCGGGTGTGTTGTCGCAGCTGCTGCGCCAACACGGCTACAGCGGGCTGGACATCATGACCGACCCGTCCACCTTCAAGTTCCTCGTCACGGCGGAGGGCATCTGGAAGGACGCCGGCTGGGGGATCATCGTCTTCCTCGCCGCGCTGGCCTCGGTGAGCCCCGACCTCTACGAGGCGGCGGCGATGGACGGGGCCGGGCGCTGGCGCCGGATCTGGCACGTGACGCTGCCCGCGCTGCGTCCGGTGATCGCCCTGCTGCTGGTGCTGCGTGTGGGCGACGCGCTGACGGTCGGCTTCGAACAGATCCTGCTGCAACGCGATGCCGTCGGACCGGGCGCGGCGGAAGTCCTGGACACCTTCGTCTGGTGGAACGGCGTGCGCAACCAGGACTTCGGCTACGCGGCCGCCGCCGGACTCATCAAGGGCGTGGTCAGCCTCGGACTGGTCCTCGCCGCGAACAAGGTGGCCCATCTCATGGGCGAGCAGGGGGTGTACAAGAGGTGACCGCCGTCATCGACAAGCCGCCCACGGACGAGCGGACGCCGTTCCGGTGGGCCGCGCCGCCCCGGCCGTCCTGGGAGGAGGAGCCCCGCAAGGCCGGCCTGGCCGGCAAGGGGCTGGTCCTGACCCTGGCCTGCCTCGGCATCCTCTTCCCGATCTGGATCGTGGTCGTCACCAGCCTGTCCTCCCGGAAGACGATCGACCAGGCGGGCGGACTGGTCATGGTCCCCAAGGGCATCACGTTCATCGCGTACCGGGAGCTGCTGAGCGGGGGCCAGGTCACGCGGGCCGCGGTCATCAGCGTGCTGGTCACCCTGTTCGGAACGCTGTTCTCGATGGCCGTGTCCGTGCTGTGCGCGTACGGCCTCTCCCGCGTCGACTCGCTCGGCCACCGCTGGCTGCTGATGCTGCTGCTGGCGACCATGTTCTTCAGCGCCGGGCTCATCCCGACGTATCTGCTCGTCCAGTCCCTGGGCCTGACCGACAGTTACCTCGCGCTGATCCTGCCGAGCGCGGTGAGCGTCTTCAACATCCTCGTGCTGCGCGGGTTCTTCATGGGGATCTCGCCGGAACTCATCGACAGCGCGCGGATCGACGGCGCGGGTGACTTCCGGATCCTCCGGCAGATCGTGATGCCGCTGTCGCGGGCCGTGCTCGCGGTGATCACCCTGTTCTACGCCGTCGGTTACTGGAGTGCGTGGTTCAACGCGTCGCTGTACCTGAACGACCAGAACAAGATGCCCCTGCAGAACGTCATGATCCAGCTGGTGCAGAAGCAGGAGGCGCCGGTGGGGCTGGGGCAGGCGATCAAGACGGGGGAGCTGTCGGGGCTGGCCGTGCAGATGGCGGTGATGGTGATGGCGCTGCTGCCGGTGGCTGTGCTGTCGCCGTTCGTCCAGAAGCACTTCAAGAAGGGCATGTTGACCGGAGCGGTCAAGGGGTGACCGGGGCGCCTCTTGGGCGGGGGTCTTCGGTCGTCTGGCGGCTGCGGGTTCGTCGTGGTTGGTCGCGCCCACGCGGCGGAGCCGCATATCGATACAGCCCCGCGCCCCTGGGTAAGTCTGCCCACTCCTTCTCACACAGTGAGGTATGTGTCATGCGCGCGTCCGGGTTGAGTCGTCGTGCCGTTCTTGCGGGTACCGCCGCTGCTGCCGCAGTGCCGTTTCTCTCCCGGGGCGCCGAAGCAGCCGAAGTCGGCGCCGGTCGTCCCGCCTACCGGCGGCGCAACGCCGTCATCGGGGGGACCGGGTTCGTCACCGGGGTGCTGTTCCATCCGTCCTTCTCGAAGGTCGACAGCTGCTGGGCCTCGTACACCCTCGGCTTCGGGAAGGCGGCCGACGGGGCGGACTACCCGGCGATCTACCAGGTGGGTTCGACCGAGAGCATCACCGCCGTCCACCGCTCCGACGACGGCGCCAGGACCTGGGTGCGGATCAACGACGACCGGCATCAATGGGGCTACATCGGCGATGTGATCGTCGGTGACCCCCGGGTGTACGGGCGGGTCTACCTCGCCACCAACGGGCGGGGGATCCAGTACGGGGAGCCCGTCTGATGCCGGGGCTCGGCGACGCCACCCGTGGCCGCGTCCTCTTCGGCGGCGACTACAACCCGGAGCAGTGGCCCGAGGAGACCTGGCACGAGGACGTCCGGCTGATGAAGGACGCCGGCGTCAACTCCGTGACCCTCGGCGTCTTCTCCTGGGCGAAGCTCGAACCCCGGCCGGGGGAACGGGACTTCGGCTGGCTCGACCGGCTGATGGACCTCCTGCACGAGGGCGGCATCGGTGTCGTCCTCGCCACCCCGACCTCCTCGCCGCCGCCCTGGCTGGGCCACCTCCACCCCGAGACCCTGCCCCGCGACGAGGACGGCCGGGTCGAGTGGTGGGGCGGACGGCAGCACTTCTCGCACTCCAGCGCCGTCTACCGCCGCTACGCCGCCGCCATCACCGAGGACCTCGCCGCCCGCTACGGCGGCCACCCCGCCCTCACCATGTGGCACATCAACAACGAGTACTGCACCTACGACTGGGGCGACGAGGCCGCCGCCCGCTTCCGCGACTGGCTGCGGACGCGGTACGGCACGCTCGACGCCCTCAACTCAGCCTGGGGAACCGCCTTCTGGAGCCAGGGATACGGGGCGTGGGAGGAGGTGCTGCCGCCGCGGCACGCCCACTATCTGAAGAACCCCGGGCAGGTGCTGGACTTCAAGCGGTTCACCTCCGACATGCTCCTGGAGTGCTACGTCGCCGAGCGGGACATCGTCCGCCGGCACTCCCCGGCCCACATCCCCGTCACCACCAACTTCATGCCGCTGTGGGCCGGACAGGACGCCTGGCGCTGGGCCGAGGAGGAGGACGTCGTCTCCGTAGACCTGTATCCCGACCCACGTGACCCGTTCGGCGCCCAGCACGGCGCCCTCGTCCAGGACATGACCCGCTCGCAGGCCCGGGGTCCCTGGATGCTGATGGAGCAGGCGGCCGGGCCGGTGAACTGGCGGGGCGTCAACCACCCCAAGCCGCGCGGACTCAACCGGCTCTGGTCGCTCCAGGCCGTCGCCCGCGGCGCCGACGCCGTCTGCTACTTCCAGTGGCGGCAGTCACGGCAGGGCGCGGAGAAGTTCCACTCCGGGATGGTCCCGCACGCGGGGGAGGAGGGGCGCACCTTCCAGGAGATCAAGCAGATCGGTGCCGAACTAGCGCGGCTCGCCCACCGAGTGACGGGCAGTCATGTGGACTGCGACATCGCGATTCTTCACGACTGGCACTCCTGGTGGGCCGGTTCCCATGAGGGGCGGCTCTCCACCGAGGTCGACCACCCGCAGCTCCTCACCGCCTGGCACCGGGCGCTCTGGCAGGCCCACCTTGCCACCGACTTCGCCCACCCCGAGCACGACCTCACCGCGTACAAGCTGGTCGTCGTCCCGCACTCGTACGCCCTCACGGACGCGGCGATCGACAACCTCCTCTCCTACGTCCGCGGCGGCGGCACCCTCGTCTGCGGCTTCCTGACCGGCGTCGCCGACCAGGACGACCGGGTGCGCCCCGGAGGCATGGACGCCCGGCTGCGCGCACTGCTCGGCATCCGCACGCTGCACGAGTGGTGGCCGCTGGACGAGGACGAGACGGCCGAGACCGACCGGTTCCGCGGGATCCTGTGGTCGGAGGAGATCGACCCCGCCGAGGACGCCTCCGTGGAGGCCGTCTACAAGGGCGGGGAACTCGACGGCCTGCCCGCCGTGCTGCGCAACGGCCGTGCCTGGTACGTCTCCACGCTCCCCGAACCGCACGCGCTGCGTGCCCTGCTCGCCGGGATCGCGGCCGAGGCGGGGGTCCGTCCCGTCCTCGACGGTCTGCCGGACCAGGTCGAGGCGGTCCGCCGCGGCGATCTGCTCTTCCTGCTCAACCACGGCCGGGAAGCGGTGGCCGTGGAGGTGCCGGGCAGCCGTCACGACCTGCTGACGGGGGCGCAAGTCGGAGGCGAGGTCATGCTCGGCAGGTACGGCGTGGCGGTGTTGGCCCCATGACCATCGCGCACGGTACCCGGGAACCCCCACGAAGCGATCGCGGTGATCCGCCCCACCCGGACCAACGCGTCGAACTCCGGACTTCCTCCGGCGCGCGACCGCTCGACCCCGTCGCCGGAGAAGACCGCGTCCTCACTCTGGGGGCGTGGTAACCCCCGCAATCTCCCCCCACCCATGGAAGGGACACCATGGCACACAGCACCCTGCGCAAGGTCACCATGGCCGTGCTGGCCCCGGCGATGGCCCTCGGCGCCACCGTCGGCCTCGCCTCCGCCCCCGCCTCCGCCGCCGTCTGGAGCTCCTGCGACCAGTGGGGCAACACCACGCTGAACGGCTACACGCTCTACAACAACATCTGGGGCTCCGGCGCCGGCAGCCAGTGCATCTGGGCCAACTCCGGCACCAACTGGGGCGTCAACGCCAACCACCCCAACACCGGCGGCATCAAGTCCTACCCCAACGCCAAGAAGGTGATCAACAAGTCGATCACCTCGCTCGCCTCGCTCACCAGCAGCTACAACGTCTCGGTCCCGTCGTCCGGCGCCTACAACACGTCGTACGACATCTGGGACACCGGCTACAAGTACGAGATCATGCTCTGGGTCAACAAGACCGGCGCCGTGGGCCCGCTCGGCACCTCACAGGGCACCGTCACGCTCGGCGGCCACACCTGGACCGTCTACAAGGGCAACAACGGCTCCAACGACGTCTTCTCCTTCGTCCGCACCTCGAACTCGACCTCCGGCACCGTCAACGTCCTGCCCATCCTGAAGTGGATCAAGGACACCAAGGGCTGGTTCGGCAACGTCACCATCGGGGACCTGCAGTTCGGCTTCGAGATCACGTCGTCGTCCGGTGGCCTGAACTTCACCGTCAACAGCGAGAGTGTCAGCAGCAGTTGACCCGACGGCGGGCAGGCCGGGGTTTGATGAGCACATGCGCATCACCACCCCCCTGACTCTGAGCACCACAGCGATCGCCGCCGCCGCGCTGCTCGTCCTGCCGGGCACCGCGACGGCGGCCCCCGCGTCCGCACCGCTGCTTCCCGTGGTCTCCCTGGCCGCCGAACGCGTCGCCACCGCCGACCTGGTGGCCGCCGCCAAGTGGGGCACCGACAGCCCCATCGACGACCCGGCCCGCGAGCAGCAGGTCCTGGACACGGCTGCCGCGCAGGCCCAGCGGATCGGCGCCGACCCCGACGAGATCCGCCGTGTCTTCCGCGACCAGATCGAGGCCAACAAGATCGTCCAGCGGGCCCTCTACGCCCGCTGGACGGCCCACCCGGACCAGGCGCCGACCACGAAGCCGGACCTGAACGTCGTCCGCCAGACCATCAACCGCCTCAACACCGACCTGGTCCAGGCCGTCGCCGACTCCACCCCGGAGCGCGGTACCGCGCTCTGCCGCCCGGAACTCGCGGTGGCGGTCACCGAGGTCTCCCACGAGCAGCACGCGGACCTCCTGCACACGGGGGCCCTGGTACGGTCACTGGCCTCCTTGTGCCGTGACTGACCCCCGGGTTTCCGGCCACGCCGGACTCAGGGGCGCGGCGACTCCTCCGCAGCGATCGGAAGCCGCGCCCCGTCCCGCAGGAACAGCGGGATACGGTCCAGCGGCGCGTCGACCGTCACCGCCGAGCCGCCCTCGTACACCTCACCCGTCCACGCGTCCGTCCACGTCGACCCCGCCGGCAGATACGCGCTGCGGACGGTCGCACCCGCCTCCAGCACGGGGGCCACCAGCAGGTCGCGTCCGAACAGATAGGCGTCGTCGACCGACCAGGCCGCCGGATCCTCCGGGAACTCCAGGAACAGCGGCCGCATCACCGGCAGCCCCTCCTCGTGCGCCTCCCGCATGACCTCCAGCACGTACGGCCGCAGACGCTCACGCAGGCGCAGATACCGCTCCAGGATCGCGCCCGCCTCCTGCCCGTACGACCAGACCTCGTTCGGACCGCCGGTCATCTCCGGGCCGAGCGGCATCGCCGGGTCACGGAAGCCGTGCAGCCGCATCAGCGGGGACAGCGCCCCGAACTGGAACCAGCGCACCATGACCTCCCGGTACGCCGGGTCGTCGGGGTCGCCGCCGTGGAAGCCGCCGATGTCCGTGTTCCACCAGGGGATGCCGGACAGCGCGGTGTTCAGCCCCGCCGCGATCTGCCGCCGCAGCGTCGGGAAGTCCGTGCCGATGTCCCCGGACCACAGGGCCGCGCCGTAGCGCTGACTGCCCGCCCACGCCGAGCGGTTGAGGGTGACGACCTCCTCGCCCTCGGCCCGCAGACCCTCGTGGAACGTCCGGGAGTTCTCCGCCGGATAGATGTTGCCGACCTCCAGCCCCGGCCCCGCCCAGTACCGCAGGTTCTCCTGGAATCCCGGCTTCAGCTCGGGCTCGCAGGCGTCCAGCCAGAACGCCGTGATGCCGTACGGACGCAGGTAGTTGTCCCGCACCCTCGACCACACGAACTCCCGCGCCTGGGGGTTCGTCGCGTCGTAGAAGGCGACCTGGACCGTCGACGCGACCTGCTTGTCCGGCCAGTCGGCGTGCGCCATCGGCCCGTACTGCGTGCCGATGAAGTAGCCCCGCTGCTCCATCACCGGATGGTTCTCGCTGAGCGGCGACACGGACGGCCACACGCTGACCACCAACTTGATGCCGAGCTCGTCCAGTTCACGGACCATCGCCGCCGGGTCCGGCCACTCGGCCGGGTCGAACCGCCACTCGCCGAGGTGCGTCCAGTGGAAGAAGTCGCACACGATCGCGGAGATCGGCAGCCCCCGCCGCTTGTACTCCCGTGCCACCTCCAGGAGTTCGTCCTGCGTCCGGTAGCGGAGCTTGCACTGCCAGAAGCCCGCCGCCCACTCCGGCAGCATCGGCGTCCGGCCCGTCACCGCGCTGTAGCGGCGCTGACCGTCAGCCGGGCTGCCCGCGGTGATCCAGTAGTCGATCTGCCGCGCCGAGTCGGCCACCCACCGGGTGCCGTTCCCGGCCAGCTCCACCCGGCCGATCGCCGGGTTGTTCCACAGGAAGGTGTAACCGCGGCTGGAGGACAGCACCGGGATGCCGACCTCGGCATTGCGTTGCACCAGGTCCAGGACCAGCCCCTTCTGGTCGAAGCGGCCGTGCTGGTGCTGGCCGAGCCCGTACAGCCGCTCGTCGTCGTAGGCGGCGAAGCGCTGCTCCAGACGGTGATGGCCGTTGCCCACGGCCGTGTACAGCCGCGACCCCGGCCACCAGAAGTGTGCCCGCTCCTCGGCCAGCACCTCGCTGCCGTCCTCGGTGCGCAGGAAACGGACCAGGCCCTCGGCGCTCACCTCGACGGTCAGCGCGCCGACGGTCAACCGCCCCTGCCCGTCATCGATCTTGACGCTGCTCTCGGTGGCCGGCGCCACCTCGAGGAGCGCGCCCGGCAGCCCCTCGAGGACCGGCCCGCCGAGCCGGGCGCGCACCCGGACCGCGTCCGGGCCCCACGGCTCGACGCGCAGGGTCTCCTGGCGGCCGCTCCACTCCAGCGCGCCGTCCCGCTCACGGAAGGTGCCGACCGTGGGGGACGACTGCGCGAGGCTGACCTGATGCCGCTGATCGGCGGGCTGGTTCACGAAGGGTGCTCCCGGAAGGTCGTGCGGGTGCCCGGCGGACACCCAGAAGCGGGGTTCAGGAAATACGGCCGGCGGGAGCCGGACCCGTACTCGCCCGGACCGTCAACTCGGGTGCGATCAGCACCACTTCGTCCGTGCCCCGGCCGTCGAGCTTGGCGACCAGGTGCTCCACGGCGTACCGGCCCATCTCCTGTGCGGGGATGGCCACGGACGTCAGCCGCACCGAGGCCTGGACGGCGACCTGCTCCGGACAGACCGCCACCACGGACACGTCCTCGGGAACGGCACGGCCCTGCTGGCGCAGCAGGGCGAGCAGCGGCTCCACCGCCGACTCGTTCTGCACGACGAACCCGCTGGTGCCCGGGCGCTCGTCCAGGATGCGGGCGAGCGTCACGGCCATCGCGTCGTACCCGCCCTCGCACGGCCGGTGCAGCAGCCCCACCCCCAACTCCTGGGCGCGCGAGCGGAGTCCGTCCAGCGTGCGTTCCGCGAAACCCGTGTGCCGCTCGTAGACCGCCGGGGCCTCGCCTATGACAGCGATGTCACGGTGACCGAGCATCGCCAGATGCTCCACACACAGTGCGCCGGTCGCCCGGAAGTCCAGGTCGACGCAGGTCAGACCGGTCGTCTCGGCGGGCAGCCCGATCAGCACCGACGGCTGGTCTGTGCCGCGCAGCAGCGGCAGCCGCTCGTCGTCGAGTTCGACGTCCATCAGGATCATCGCGTCCGCCAGCCCGCTGCCGGTGACCCGGCGGACCGCGTCCGGGCCCTCCTCGCCGGTCAGCAGCAGCACGTCGTACCCATGGGTGCGGGCCGTCGTGGCCACCGCGATGGCGATCTCCATCATCACCGGCACATACATGTCGGTGCGCAGCGGGACCATCAGCGCGATGATGTTCGACCTGCTGCTGGCGAGCGCCCGGGCGCCCGCGTTCGGGTGGTAGCCGAGCTCGCGGATGCTCTGCTCGACCCGCTGCCGGGTGGTCGCGGAGATGGACCGCTTGCCGCTGAGGACATAGCTCACCGTGCTCGCCGAGACTCCGGCGTGCTGGGCGACCTCGGCGAGGGTGACCATCCAGCTCTCCAAGCGGTGTGAAGCGCTTCGACAGTGCGCATGACTGACAGGGGTGGGTGTGAGGGTGGTTCGACACTAGCTCTGCCGCCCCTGGGTGTCCATAGTCAGTCGAAGCGCTTCGACAGCTTTTCTCGTGCGAAACGCGCCGGTGCCGTGGGGGGTCAGACCGAACGGTCTCCCGGAAAGACGTCCGGCGCAACTCCGCGGACCGGCCCGGCGCGGACGCCATTGGGCCGATCGGCTGCGCGAAGGGTGGTGGGGTCGCCCGCTATCGGGTAGATACGATCGGGTAGCACCCGTCGGTAACCATAACGGTCCAAGATCCCGATTCGCGGCGAGGTGAGCCTCATGTCCGCCAGCCCCACCGAGTCCACAGGGCGCCCCACCGTCTCCGAGCGTGAGGCCCGCCAGGTGGCCGAGGCGGCCCGGGAACAGGAATGGCGCAAGCCCAGCTTCGCCAAGGAACTGTTCCTCGGCCGCTTCCGCCTCGACCTGGTCCACCCCCACCCCACCCCCTCCATCGAGGCCGCCCAGCGCGGCGAGGAGTTCCTCGCCAAGCTCCGCGACTTCTGCGAGACCAAGGTCGACGGCGCCCTCATCGAACGCGAGGGCCGCATCCCCGACGAGGTCATCAACGGCCTCAAGGAGATCGGCGCCCTCGGCATGAAGATCGACACCAAGTACGGCGGCCTCGGCCTCACCCAGGTGTACTACAACAAGGCCCTCACTCTGGCGGGCTCCGCCTCCCCGGCCATCGGCGTCCTGCTCTCCGCCCATCAGTCGATCGGCGTACCCCAGCCGCTCAAGTTGTTCGGCACCCAGGAACAGAAGGAACAGTTCCTGCCCCGGTGCGCCCGCACCGACATCAGCGCCTTCCTCCTCACCGAACCGGACGTCGGCTCCGACCCCGCCCGCCTCGCCACCACCGCGGTACGCGACGGCGACGACTACGTCCTCGACGGCGTCAAACTCTGGACCACCAACGGCGTCGTCGCCGACCTCCTCGTCGTCATGGCCCGCGTGCCCAGGAGCGAGGGCTACAAGGGCGGCATCACCGCCTTCGTCGTCGAGACCAACTCACCCGGCATCACCGTCGAGAACCGCAACGCCTTCATGGGCCTGCGCGGCATCGAGAACGGCGTCACCCGCTTCCACCAGGTCCGCGTCCCCGCCGCCAACCGCATCGGCCCCGAAGGCGCCGGCCTCAAGATCGCGCTCACCACCCTCAACACCGGCCGGCTCTCCCTGCCCGCCTCCTGCGTCGCCGCCGGCAAGTGGTGCCTGAAGATCGCCCGCGAATGGTCCGCCGCCCGCGAGCAGTGGGGCAAACCGATCGCCCAGCACGAAGCCGTCGGCGCCAAGATCTCCTTCATCGCGGCCACCACCTTCGCCCTGGAGGCCGTGCTCGACCTGTCCTCCCAGATGGCCGACGAGGACCGCAACGACATCCGCATCGAAGGCGCCCTCGCCAAGCTCTACGCCTCCGAGATGGGCTGGCTCATCGCCGACGAACTCGTCCAGATCCGCGGCGGCCGCGGCTTCGAGACCGCCGACTCCCTGCGGGCCCGCGGCGAACGCGCCGTCCCCGCCGAACAGGTCCTGCGCGACCTGCGCATCAACCGCATCTTCGAGGGCTCCACCGAGATCATGCACCTCCTCATCGCCCGCGAGGCCGTCGACGCCCACCTCTCCGTCGCCGGCGACCTCATCGACCCCGACAAGTCCCTCCAGGACAAGGCGAAAGCAGGCATGGGCGCGGGCGTCTTCTACGCCAAGTGGCTGCCCAAACTCGTCGCCGGCCCCGGCCAACTCCCCACCTCCTACAGCGAGTTCAAACGAGAGGTCGACCTCTCCGTCCACCTGCGCCACGTCGAACGGCACGCCCGCAAGCTCGCCCGCGCCACCTTCTACGCCATGTCCCGCTGGCAGGGGAAGATGGAGACCAAACAGGGCTTCCTCGGCCGGATCGTCGACATCGGCGCCGAACTGTTCGCCATGAGCGCCGCCTGCGTCCGCGCCGAACTCCTGCGCAGCCAGGGCGACCACGGCCGCGAGGCCTACCAGCTCGCCGACGTCTTCTGCCGCCAGGCCCGCATCCGCGTCGAGGAACTCTTCAACCGGCTGTGGACCAACACCGACGACCTCGACCGCAAACTCGTCAAGGGCGTCATGTCCGGCACCTACGCATGGCTCGAACAGGGCATCGTCGACCCCTCCGGCGAAGGCCCCTGGATCGCCGAGGCCGCCCCCGGCCCCTCCCAGAAGGAGAACGTCCACCGCCCCATCGGCTGACGCCCAGGGAGTGCGGGCCACCGAAGGGACGAAGACGCGTCCCCCTCACCCCCCGTGCGGGGGACGAGGGGGACGCCCTGTCCTCACACACCGTCCTTACGGCCACAATGGAGGAATGAGCGACAGTCCATCCCCACTCGCTGACCCGCACCTCGTCTACGACCCCGTGGCGGGCAGCGGCCCGAAGGACGTGGTGATCCTCGGCTCCACCGGGTCGATCGGCACCCAGGCCATCGACCTCGTACGGCGCAACCCCGACCGCTTCCGGGTCACCGGCCTCTCCGCCAACGGCGGCCGCGTCGCCCTCCTCGCCGAACAGGCGCACCAGCTCCGGGTACGGACCGTCGCGGTCGCCCGCGAGGACGCCGTACCGCAGCTGCGCGAGGCACTCACCAGCCTGTACGGCCCCGGTGAACCGCTCCCCGAGATCCTCGCCGGACCCGACGCGGCCACCCAGCTCGCCGCCGCCGACTGCCACACCGTGCTCAACGGCATCACCGGCTCCATCGGACTCGCCCCCACCCTCGCCGCCCTGGAAGCCGGCCGCACCCTCGCGCTCGCCAACAAGGAATCGCTCATCGTCGGCGGCCCCCTCGTCAAGGCCCTCGCCAAACCCGGCCAGATCATCCCCGTCGACTCCGAACACGCCGCCCTCTTCCAGGCCCTCGCCGCCGGCACCAGAGCCGACGTACGCAAACTCGTCGTCACCGCCTCCGGCGGCCCCTTCCGCGGCCGCACGAAGGCCGAACTGGCGAACGTCACCGTCCAGGACGCCCTCGCCCACCCCACCTGGGCCATGGGCCCCGTCATCACGATCAACTCGGCGACCCTCGTCAACAAGGGACTGGAGGTGATCGAGGCCCACCTCCTCTACGACATTCCCTTCAGCCGCATTGAGGTGGTCGTGCACCCCCAGTCGTATGTCCACTCGATGATTGAGTTCACGGACGGATCGACGATCGCCCAGGCGACACCCCCCGACATGCGCGGGCCCATCGCCATCGGCCTCGGCTGGCCCGAACGCGTGCCCGACGCGGCACCCGCCTTCGACTGGAGCAAGGCGTCGACCTGGGAGTTCTTCCCCCTCGACAACGACGCCTTCCCCTCCGTCAACCTCGCCCGGCACGTCGGAGAACTCGCGGGCACCGCCCCCGCGGTGTTCAATGCGGCCAACGAGGAGAGCGTCGAGGCCTTCCGCACCGGCGCGCTCCCCTTCAACGGGATCATGGAAACCGTCACGCGGGTGGTCGAGGAACACGGCACTCCGCGTACGGGAACCTCACTCACCGTGTCGGACGTCCTCGAAGCGGAGACCTGGGCACGAGCCCGGGCGAGGGAACTGACCCGGACCACGGCGACCGCGGAGGCGCGTGCATGACGACCCTGATGATGATCCTCGGCATAGTCGTCTTCGCGTTCGGCCTGCTGATCTCGATCGCGTGGCATGAGCTGGGGCACCTGTCCACGGCCAAGCTCTTCGGCATCCGCGTGCCCCAGTACATGGTCGGCTTCGGCCCCACCATCTGGTCACGCAAGAAGGGCGAGACCGAGTACGGCATCAAGGCCGTCCCCTTCGGCGGCTACATCCGCATGATCGGCATGTTCCCGCCCGGCGACGACGGCAAGATCACCGCACGCTCCACCTCACCCTGGCGCGGCATGATCGAGGACGCCCGCTCCGCCGCCTTCGAGGAACTGCGCCCCGGCGACGAGACCCGCCTCTTCTACACCCGCGCCCCCTGGAAGCGGGTCATCGTGATGTTCGCGGGCCCCTTCATGAACCTGATCCTCGCCGTCGCCCTCTTCCTCACCGTCCTGATGGGCTTCGGCATCTCCCAGCAGACCACCACGGTCAGCTCCGTCTCCCAGTGCGTGATCGCCCAGAGCGAGAACCGCGACACCTGCAAGAAGGGCGACCCCGCCTCCCCGGCCGCCGCCGCGGGCCTCAAGCCCGGCGACAAGATCGTCTCCTTCGACGGCGTACGCACCGACGACTGGAACAAGCTGTCCGACCTGATCCGCGCCGACCCCGGCAAACCCGTCGCGATCGTCGTCGACCGCAAGGGCAAGGAGGTCACCCTCCACGCCACCATCGCCACCAACCAGGTCGCCAAGAAGGACTCCAGCGGCCAGATCGTCCAGGGCAAGTACGTCAGCGCCGGCTTCCTCGGCTTCAGCGCCGCCACCGGCATCGTCAAGCAGGACCTCGGCCAGTCGGTGACCTGGATGGGCGACCGCGTCGGCGACGCCGTCGACTCCATCGCCGCCCTGCCCGGCAAGATCCCCGGCCTCTGGGACGCCGCCTTCGACGGCGGCAAACGCGCCCCCGACTCCCCGATGGGCGTGGTCGGCGCGGCCCGCGTCGGCGGCGAGATCTTCACCCTGGACGTCCCGGCCACCCAGCAACTGGCGATGTTCGTCATGCTGGTCGCCGGCTTCAACCTCTCCCTGTTCCTCTTCAACATGCTCCCGCTGCTCCCCCTGGACGGCGGCCACATCGCGGGCGCCCTGTGGGAGTCCCTCCGCCGCAACCTGGCCCGCGTCCTGAAGCGCCCGGACCCGGGCCCCTTCGACGTGGCGAAGCTGATGCCGGTGGCCTATGTGGTGGCGGGGATCTTTGTTTGCTTCACCCTGCTCGTCTTGATCGCGGACGTCGTCAATCCGGTCAAGATCACCTGAGAAACGGTCGTTTCTTGTCGCTGGATGGCGGTGACGCACTCTTCGCTCGTGGAGCCCCACGGGTGAGGAGTGCGCATTGCGCCCGACCGGGAATGGCGGTCAACCGGAGATCCTGTCCTCCGGAGCGGGCGTCATGCCCGGGGTGGTCGGCTGGGACACCATCGGGCGGATCGTCGGGCCGCCGTGTGCTCGCGTTCATGTCCGTGCCGTAATCTCGATGTTCGGAGCCCGCTGCTGACGGGACCGGATCTTGATCCACGACTTGGGGTTGCACAGCAGATGACTGCGATTTCTCTCGGCATGCCGTCCGTTCCGACCAGGGTTGCCGAGCGTCGGAAGAGCCGGCAGATCCAGGTCGGGTCCGTGGCGGTGGGCGGTGACGCGCCCGTGTCGGTGCAGTCCATGACCACGACCCGTACCTCCGACATCGGCGCCACCCTGCAGCAGATCGCCGAGCTGACGGCGTCCGGCTGCCAGATCGTGCGGGTGGCGTGCCCCACGCAGGACGACGCGGACGCGCTCGCGACCATCGCGAGGAAGTCGCAGATCCCGGTCATCGCCGACATCCACTTCCAGCCGAAGTACGTCTTCGCGGCCATCGAGGCCGGCTGTGCCGCCGTGCGGGTCAACCCCGGCAACATCAAGCAGTTCGACGACAAGGTCAAGGAGATCGCGCGCGCCGCCAAGGACCACGGCACGCCGATCCGGATCGGCGTCAACGCCGGCTCGCTCGACCGGCGGCTGCTGCAGAAGTACGGCAAGGCGACGCCCGAGGCGCTGGTGGAGTCCGCGCTGTGGGAGGCGTCGCTCTTCGAGGAGCACGACTTCCGGGACATCAAGATCTCCGTGAAGCACAACGACCCGGTCGTGATGATCGAGGCGTACAAGCAGCTCGCCGCGCAGTGCGAGTACCCCCTGCACCTCGGTGTGACCGAGGCGGGACCGGCGTTCCAGGGCACGATCAAGTCGGCGGTCGCCTTCGGGGCGCTGCTCTCGCAGGGCATCGGCGACACGATCCGGGTCTCGCTCAGCGCTCCTCCGGTGGAGGAGGTCAAGGTCGGCAACCAGATCCTGGAGTCCCTGAACCTCAAGCAGCGCGGGCTGGAGATCGTTTCGTGTCCGTCCTGCGGGCGCGCGCAGGTGGACGTGTACAAGCTCGCGGAGGAGGTCACCGCCGGTCTGACCGGCATGGAGGTTCCGCTGCGGGTGGCCGTCATGGGGTGTGTGGTCAACGGTCCCGGTGAGGCGCGGGAGGCGGACCTCGGGGTCGCGTCCGGCAACGGCAAGGGGCAGATCTTCGTCAAGGGCGAGGTCATCAAGACCGTCCCGGAGTCGAAGATCGTGGAGACCCTCATCGAGGAGGCCATGAAGCTGGCCGAGCAGATGGAGGCGGCCGGGGTCGCGTCTGGCGAGCCCGAGGTGTCGGTCAAGGGTTGATGCCGGAAGGGCGACCCGGCTTCATGGCCGAACCGCACGTCCCCGTCCCTCCACCACCCGCAGGGGATCTTCCCCGCCCCGCTCCCCACCGCTAGCTTCTCCCCAGAAGCCGTCGTCGAGAGCGGCTCCCTCGGGCCACTCTCGGGACCGACCGGAGGGAGAGCCCGATGGCCATGGCGGAACCCCGGCGGGTGCGGGAACCCCGGTCGGCTCGGGGTGGGGGACGGGCCAAGCGCATCACCATCGCCGACGTCGCCCGCGCCGCCGACGCCTCCGTGTCCACGGTCTCCCGGGTGCTCAACGGCATCGGGACCGTGGATCCCGTTCTGGCGGACCGGGTGCGGATCGCCATCGAGGAGCTGGGGTACCGGCCCAGCGCGGCGGCCCAGGGGCTGGCGCGGGGGCGTTCGGGGAGCATCGGGGTGCTCGTGCCCGATCTCGCCAACCCGCACTTCAGCGACCTGATCAAGACCTTCTCCGCGAGCGCGCGGGAGCGCGGCGCGCGGGTCGTCGTCATGGACTCCGACGAGGATCCGGGGGTGGAGCGGGAGCTGGCCGAGGAGCTGATGCGGTACGCGGACGGGCTGCTGCTCGCCTCGCCCCGTATGCCCCGGCAGGAGCTCGCCGCCCTGGTCGCGCGTGGCGTCCCGCTGCTCGTGGCCAACCGGCAGGAGCCCGGCCTCGCCCTGACCTCGGTGTGCGTGGACTTCTACCAGGGCCTGCTCGCGCTGTGCGGGCACCTCTCCCAGCTCGGCCACCGCAAGGTCGCCTACCTGGCCGGCCCGCAGGGTTCCTGGGCCAACAAGGAGCGGCTGCGGGCCCTCTCCGGTGCCCGGGCCTTCGGGCTGGAGGTGACGATCCTCGCCTGCGGATCCACCACGGCCGAGGGGTACGGCGCCGGGCCCGCCGTGCTCGACAGTGCCGCCACCGCGGTCGTCGCCTACAACGACTTCGTCGCCCTGGGCCTGCTGTCCCGGCTGACCGAGATGGGCGTACGGGTGCCGGGGGATGTGTCCCTGACGGGCTTCGACGAGATCGACCTGGCCCGTTACTCCTCGCCGCCGCTGACCACGGTAGCGGTGCCCCGCGGCGGTCTCGGCCGGGTGGCCGGGGATGCGCTCGCGCGGCTGATGGCGGGCGACGAGGGCGTCGAATCGGTAACGCTCCCGGTCGAGCTGCGGGTTCGCGGTTCGTCCGGACCAATCTGAGCTCAGCGTCTTGACAGCTCCGATGTATCGCAGGACCTTGTTCGAGCACACGGACCGAGGAAGCGCTGTCTCATTGCCGGGCCTCCACCCGGCCGACGCCTGCAGGAGCCGCCGTGTTCGGAAAGCAGTACAGCTCCAGAGCACGTCACGCTCGTTCGACACCCCGCGCCACGGCTCGCTGTGGCGGCTCTGCTGCTCATCGGTGCCGTTGCTGCCTGCGGGGCTCCCGGCGGCAAGTCATCCGATGACAAGGGTGCGGATAGGAAGATTCCCGGCAAGCCCTCCAAGCCGGTCGCCCTGGACATCCTCGATGTCGTGGCCCCCGGCTGACCGACCGGCCCGTACCCGCACCGTCCGCCAGAAACAGGTGAACCCCCTTGCGTGCAAGCTTCCCCCGACGCACCGCCCGCATCTCCCGGCGCACCGCCCTCGCCGCGGGCGGCCTGGCCGCGGCCGCCCCGCTGCTGACACCGCCCCCCGCCGAGGCGGCCCCCGGCGACCCCTGGGCCCGGGTGCCCGGCATCCTCGCCCGGATCCGGCCGCCGCGATTCCCCGGACGCCGGTTCGACATACGGGACTTCGGCGCGGTGGCCGGGGGAGTGACCCCGTGCACCGAGGCGTTCCGGCGGGCCGTCGCCGCCGCTCATGAGGCGGGCGGCGGCCGGGTCGTCGTACCGGATGGCAGGTACCTGACAGGAGCGATCCAGCTGCGGAGCAACGTCGACCTCCATGTCACCGAGAACGCCGTCATCGCCTTCAGCCCCGACCCCGCCGACTACCTCCCCGCGGTGCTCACCCGCTGGGAGGGCACCGAGTGCTGGAACTACTCGCCGTTCGTCTACGCCCACGGCTGCGAGAACGTCGCCGTCACCGGCACCGGCATCATCGACGGACAGGCCCGGCTGGGCCCCTGGGAGAGCTGGTACCGCGACGGCAGGCTCCAGTCACCGGACCAGAGACTCCTGCGCCAGATGGGCAGTTCGGGCGTCCCGGTGGCCGAGCGGGTCTTCGGCGCCGGACACCACCTGCGGCCCCAGTTGATCCAGTTCCACCGCTGCCGGAACGTCCTGGTCAGCGACGTCACCCTGGTCGACCCGCCGATGTGGACCGTGCACCCGGTGCTGTCCAGCAACGTCACCGTCCGCCGCGTCACCGTCGACAGCACCCTCTACAACACCGACGGCTGCGACCCCGAGGCCTGCCGGGACGTCCACATCAGCGAGTGCTCCTTCGACACCAACGACGACTGCGTCGCCGTGAAGTCGGGGCGCGACGAGGACGGCCGGCGCGTCGGCGTGCCCAGCGAGAACGTCGTCGTGCAGGACTGCCGCTTCTCCGGGCGCTGGGGCGGGCTCGCGGTCGGCAGCGAGATGTCGGGCGGGGTACGGAACGTCTTCGCCGAGCGGTGTGTCGTCAACTCGCCCGAATTCCCCGGCCGTTACCCGGTCAAGTATCCGCTGTACGTCAAGACCAACAACAAGCGCGGCGGGGTCGTCTCCGGCGTGCACATCCGCGACTTCACGGGCACGGACGTGGAGCGCGAGGCCGTCTACGTCACCGCGAACTACAACGGCGGTGAGAACGGCACCCTCCCGGTCACCGTCGAGAACATCACCGTCCGCCGCACCCGCCTCGACGGAGCCAAGGCGGTCCTGAACCTCGAAGGCCTCGCCACCGACCACCTCCGCGGCGTCCACCTGGACCACTGCGACTTCACCGGGGTCCGCGGCCCGGACAGCGTGACGTACACCGACGACCTCACCGAACGGCACGTCACCGTCAACGGCACGGAGGTGACGACGGCATGAGCCGCCGCACCCTCCTCAAGGCCTCCGCCAGATCGACCGGGACCGCATCCACCTGACCGAACGTCATCGAGTCCGCACCGGATCTCGTGATGAGGAAAGTGTTCGTCAACGGAACAGAGGTCATGTATCCATGAGACCCGCACGGAGCACCGTCCACCTGCTGTGGGTGGCCGTACTCGCCCTGCTCTGCGGCCTGTTCGCGGCGCCCGCGTCGCAGGCGGCGGCCGCGCACCACCCCGCGTACCCGCCCCGCCAGACCATGCTGCGCAATGCCACCGCCGGCATGTTCCTGCACTGGGGCATGTTCACCGCACCCAAACACCTCGACTGCGCGAGCTGGGAGAAGGACGTCACCGACGGCGGCTGGAACCCCGACTACTGGGTCGACGAGGCCCGCAAGATCCGCGCGAGCTACATCGTGCTGGCCACCTTCCACTCCCGCCTCGGCTACGCCCGGCCCTGGCCGTCGGCGATCCCCGGATCCTGCTCGACCAAGCGGGACATCCTCGGTGAACTCATCGACGCGGCCGCCAAGAAGGGCCTGAAGGTCATCCTCTACATGACCGACGACCCCAAGTGGCACGACGAGCAGGGCGTCGAGACCCTCGACTCCGCCGCCTACTCCGCCTACAAGGGCCACGACGTCGACCTCACCACCCGCGAGGGCTTCGGCGAGTTCAGCTACGACAACTTCTTCGAGGTCATGAAGAACTACCCGAAGCTGTCGGGCTTCTGGATCGACAACGACAACGAGTACTGGGAACAGCACCAGCTCTACGAGCAGATCCGCCGGCTGCGCCCGGACATGACCCTGAGCAACAACAACGAGGACACCCCGATCATGGACATGGTGTCCCACGAGCAGAAGGTCGGCATGACCCCGCCGTACGACCAGCCGTCGGCGATCTGGACCCCGATGCCCCGCCTGACCGAGTCCTGCTACAAGGTCCCCGACACCGGCAGCTGGTGGTACGACGGCCAGGACCGCCCGGTGTCGACCGGCCTCAACGTCGACCGGTACATCGCCAACGCGGGCAACTCCATCCTCTCCCTCGCCGACTTCACCGCCATGGTCAACGGCCGCTTCCCCGCCCAGCAGGAGAAGTTCCTCGACCTGATGCAGGACTACCTCCCGCCCATCTGGCCGTCCCTGCACGGGGTGTACGGCGGCGGGTTCATGTACGGCGGTATGCAGCCCGGCAGTTGGAACGACGGGTCCTACGGCTACATCACCGTCAGCCGCACCGACCGCACGACCCAGTACGTCCACGTCACCACGAAACCGACCTCCGGCGACCAGGTCCGCATCCGGGACAACGGCTACCGGATCGAGAGGATCACCGACCTGCGCACCGGCAGGCGGTTCCACTTCGACCAGCGGGGCGGCACCCTCACCATCAAGGGCGTCACCGACTGGGACCCGTACGACACCGTCTTCAAGGTCCGCACCGCACCCGTGCGCGAGGGCGTCTACCCGACCGGCGTGGTCAAGGCCTCCGATCCCGCCCTCACCGACGGCGACTTCACCACCTACACCGACAACAAGGGCGTCCTGCCCGCCAGTTACACCCTCGACCTCGGCCGCGTCCGCAGGGCCTCCTACCTGGGCGTCAACCAGCGCGAATGGTCGCCGACATACAACCGGGAGACCTTCGGCAGGAAGGAGGACTCCGCGCGGATCAAGGACTACACCGTGTCGGTGAGTGACGACGGAACGACCTGGAGTGAGGTGAAGGCGGGGGTGCTGGAGAGCGCCCGCGGCATCCGCTTCATCGACCTCCCCACCGGTCTGCGCACCCGCTACATCCGCCTCGACGTGCCCACCACCTGGGGCGCCCCCACCGTGCCCGCGTTCTACCAGCAGCTGCGCATCGACGAGATCCAGGTCGGCTACGGCCGTCCCACGAGCCACGGCTGACGCACGGGCCCTGCAGCGTCGCCGCACGGGGCGGCGCGGCCCAGATTCGGCAGGTACAGTGCGGAGATCAGCAGAACCCTCAGCGTGAGGTCCCGCACGTGTTGACCCAGACCACCTCCCGAGTGCTCGAACCGAGCGACCTGGACGCCGCGCTCGCGGTCCTCGACCGCGAGCCGGTCGCGAACGCCTTCGTGACGTCCCGCGTCCAGGTCGCCGGCCTCGACCCGTGGCGGCTGGGCGGCGAGATGTGGGGCTTCTACGAGGACGGCATGCTGACGTCCCTCTGCTACGCCGGCGCCAACCTGGTCCCCATCTGCGCCACCCCGCGCGCCGTGCGCTCCTTCGCCGACCGCGCCCGCCGGGCCGGCCGCCGCTGCTCCTCCATCGTCGGCCCCGCCGAGGCCACCACCCAGCTGTGGCGGCTGCTCGAACCCAGCTGGGGCCCCGCCCGCGAGGTCCGCGCCCACCAGCCGCTCATGGTCGCCGACCGCATGCCCGCCGGCATCGCCCCCGATCCGTACGTCCGCCGCATCCGCAAGGACGAGATGGAGACGATCATGCCGGCGTGCGTGGCGATGTTCACCGAGGAGGTCGGCGTCTCCCCGCTGGCCGGCGACGGCGGTCTGCTCTACCAGGCCCGGGTCGCCGAACTCGTCGGCTCCGGCCGCTCCTTCGCCCGCCTCGACGAGCACGGCAAGGTCGTCTTCAAGGCCGAGATCGGCGCGGCGACCCCCCAGGCCTGCCAGATACAGGGCGTCTGGGTGGCCCCCGAGTACCGGGGCAGGGGCCTGGCAGCTCCGGGCATGGCGGCGGTCCTGCGGTACGCCCTGGCCGACGTGGCGCCAGTGGTGAGCCTGTATGTCAACGACTTCAACACCCCGGCGCGGCGGACCTACCTGAAGGTGGGGTTCCAGGAGGTCGGCGCTTTCACCAGCGTTCTCTTCTAGTCGCTGTTCACGGTGCTGTTCTGAGGCTCGTGGGCGACCTGTAGTCTCCCCCGCATGGACCTCGTCATCGGCCCCCTCGACCTCCCCGCCCACGTAGACGAGGCTCTCGCCGTCCAGGCCGTCGCCTTCGGCCTCGGCGCGGACGAGGTGGCCGTCCGCCGGCAGATCGTCCTGCGCCACATGACCTACCCCGGAGCCCGAGCCCTCGGCGCCACCACCGGCGGTCGGCTCGTCGGGTTCGTGTACGGCATGCCGAACGACCGCACCCACTGGTGGTCGACCGTCGTCGAGCCCTACCTCCGCGCCCAGGGCCACGACGCCTGGCTCGACGACTCCTTCGTGATCACCGAGCTGCACGTCCACCCCCACTACCAGAACCGCGGCATCGGCCGCTCCCTGATCACCACCATCACCGACGGCGCCGCCGAACCCCGCTCGATCCTGTCCGCGATCGACACCGACAGCCCGGCCCGAGGCCTCTACCACTCCCTCGGCTACGAGGACCTGGCCCGCCGCGTCCTGTTCCCCAGCGCCCCGAAGCCGTACGCCGTGATGGGCGCCCCGCTCCCACTGCGCCGCCGCTGACGGATTTCCACCGGCACAGCCACCCCGGCTAACCTCCTAGCCATCACCCTTTCCCGGCAGGAGTACGAGAACCATGGCCAACGCACCGGTCCAGCGCATGTCCCAGTTGATGGCGAAGACGCTGCGCGACGACCCGGCGGACGCCGAGGTCCTCAGCCACAAGCTGCTCGTCCGCGCCGGCTACGTCCGCCGCACCGCGGCCGGCATCTGGAGCTGGCTGCCGCTCGGCAAGAAGGTGCTGGCCAACGTCGAGCGCGTCGTCCGTGAGGAGATGGACGCGATCGGCGCCCAGGAGGTCCTCCTGCCCGCCCTGCTGCCCCGGGAGCCCTACGACGCCACCGGCCGCTGGGACGAGTACGGCCAGGAGCTGTTCCGCCTCAAGGACCGCAAGGGCGGCGACTACCTCCTCGGCCCGACCCACGAGGAGATCTTCACCCTGCTGGTGAAGGACCAGGCGTCCTCCTACAAGGACCTGCCGGTCATCCTCTACCAGATCCAGCACAAGTACCGCGACGAGGCCCGCCCCCGGGCCGGCATCCTGCGCGGCCGTGAGTTCCTGATGAAGGACTCCTACTCCTTCGACACCGAGGACGAGGGCCTCGCCCAGTCCTACGCCCTGCACCGCCAGGCCTACCAGCGGATCTTCGAGCGCCTCGGCCTCGACTACCGCATCTGCGCCGCCACCGCCGGCGCGATGGGCGGCTCCAAGTCCGAGGAGTTCCTCGCCCCGGCCGGCGCCGGCGAGGACACCTTCGCCGACTGCCCCAACTGCGACTTCGCCGCCAACACCGAGGCGATCACCTACGAGCTGCAGCCGGTGGACGCCGACGGCGTGCCCGCGCTCGAGGAGATCCCCACCCCGGACACCCCGACCATCGAGACCCTCGCCGCCCACCTCGGCGTCGAGGCCTCCGCCACCCTCAAGAACCTCCTGGTCAAGGTCGACGGCGAGATCGTCGCCGTCGGTGTCCCCGGCGACCGCGAGGTCGACATGGACAAGGTCGAGGCGCACTTCGCCCCGGCGGTCGTCGAGATGGTGACCGAGGCCGACTTCGCCGGCCGCCCGGACCTGGTCCGCGGCTACGTCGGCCCGCAGGGCCGCGGCGAGAAGGTCAGGTACATCGCCGACCCGCGTGTGGCCCCCGGCACGGCCTGGATCACCGGCGCCAACAAGGAGCACACGCACGCCAGGAACGTCGTCGCGGGCCGTGACTTCGAGGTCGACCAGTACGTCGACGTCGTGGTCGTCCAGGAGGGCGACCCGTGCCCCCGGTGCGGCACCGGCCTCAAGCTGGACCGCGCCATCGAGATCGGCCACATCTTCCAGCTCGGCCGCAAGTACGCCGACGCCCTCAAGCTCGACGTCCTCGGCCAGAACGGCAAGCCGGTCCGCGTGACCATGGGCTCCTACGGCATCGGCGTCTCCCGCGCCGTCGCCGCGCTCGCCGAGCAGACCGCCGACGACAAGGGCCTGGTGTGGCCGAAGGAGGTCGCGCCCGCCGACGTCCACGTCGTCGCCGCCGGCAAGGCCCTGCAGACCGAACTGGCCCTGGAGGTCTCCGAGAAGCTGCGCGCCGCGGGCCTGCGCGTCCTCGTCGACGACCGCGCCGGCGTCTCCCCGGGTGTGAAGTTCACCGACGCCGAGCTCATCGGCGTACCGCAGATCCTGGTCGCCGGCCGCCGCTCCGCCGAGGGCGTCCTGGAGCTCAAGGACCGCAAAACCGGTGAGCGCGAGGAGCTGACGGTGGACGAGGCGATCGCCCGCCTCACCGCGTAAAGGAACACCTCAGAAACCTCTGAGGGCACCCGAAGGTGCCGCACAGCATTCTCAGAGGGTCGTACCCGACCGTAGTGCGTGACAGAACGTCACCAGGGAGGGAACGACATGACCGGCAGGGAACGAGGTGCTCTCGCCGCGGTCCGCAGAGGAACCCGGCGCACCGCGGCGACAGCGGCGGCCGTCACAGTGGCGGCCGCCGCCGGAATGTTCGCGCTGATCGGCACGATGCACACGGACACCAGCGCGGTGTCGTCGACGACGACCAGCAGTGATGGGTCGAGCGGCAGCACCGGGTCCAGCGGTAGCACCGGGTCGAGCAGCAGCACCGGGACAAGCGGCAGCACCGCGTCGAGCGGCAGTACGGAGTCGGGCAGCAGCGACAGCGGCGGTACGAGCTCGTCCTCGTCGTCGAGCGACACGTCGTCCTCCGACACCTCCTCCTCCGACACCTCCTCTTCGGCCTCCGGTGGCTTGACGTCCTCCAACGGCAGCGGCTCCACCGACTCCACCTCGGGGGCGTCATGAGCGCGCCGGCCGAGCCCCGCACCACGGCCGCCGTCGAGTGGCGTGCCCTGGGCACCACGGTCCGCCTGGTCGTCACCGACCCGGCCCTGCTGGACGCCTGCAACCTGCTGCTCGCCCGGCACCTCGCCGAGGTCGACGCGGCCTGCAGCCGCTTCCGTACCGACTCCGAACTGGCCGCCCTCGACGACAGCGCGGGCCGCCCGGTCCGGGTCAGCCCGCTGCTCGCCGAGGCCCTCGCGGTAGCCCTCCACGCGGCGGAGACGACCGACGGCGCCGTGGACCCCACGGTCGGCTCGGCGATGGACGCCATCGGCTACGACCGCGACTTCACACTGGTCCAGGAGGACGACCGCCCGGTCCGGCTCACCGTGAAGCGCGCCCCCGGCTGGCGCACGGTCCACCTCGACCGCGCCACCAACACGGTCACCGTCCCGGCAGGCGTCCGCCTCGACCTCGGCGCCACGGCGAAGGCCTGGGCCGCCGACAAGGCCGCCGCGCTGCTCGCGCGGACGGCCGGCTGCGGAGTCCTGGTGAGCCTCGGCGGCGACACCGCCGTCGCGGGCGAGCCCCCGGCCGACGGCTGGCAGATCCGCGTCCAGGACATCACCGGCCCGGTCGAGGAGACACCGCCCCAGGGGCCGTACGACCTGGTCGGCCTGCACAGCGGGGGTCTCGCCACCTCGGGCACGGCCGCCCGCACCTGGCGCCGCGGCGACGAGTCCCTCCACCACATCATCGACCCGCACACCGGTCTCCCGGCCCGCACCCCATGGCGTACGGTCACGGCAGCGGCCCCTACCTGCGCCGAAGCCAACGCGGCGACGACAGCGGCCCTGGTGAAGGGGGCGGGCGCGGAGCGCTGGCTGAGAAGGACGGGATTGCCGGCGCGTTTGGTGAGCCAGGACGGCCGGGTCACAACAACTCCGGGCTGGCCGACCGACCTCAGGGGCGCGGGGCACTGCGCCACCAGCTCCCGCAGGCGGTCAGCCGCATGACATCCGAAACCCTCTGGTACGCGAACCGAGCCACGGGTGCCATCAGCCTCATCCTGTTCACCGTCGTAGTCCTCCTGGGAATCGCGGTGCGACTGAGAACCCGGCTCCCCGGCCTCCCCCGCTTCGGCACGGTCACCCTCCACCGCACCCTCTCCCTCTCCGCGACGGCCTTCCTGGCCCTGCACATCGCGCTCGCGGTCCTCGACAGCTACGTCGACATCACCCTCACCGACGTCCTGATCCCCTTCGTCTCCGACTACCAGCCCCTCTGGCTCGGCCTCGGCACGGTCGCCCTCGATCTGATGCTCGCCGTCCTGATCACCAGCCTCCTGCGCGAACGCGTCGGCCACCGCGCCTGGCGCGCCCTGCACTGGCTGGCCTACGCCTCCTGGCCGGTCGCCCTGATCCACGGCATCGGCATCGGCACGGACACCGGCACCGGCTGGATGACCTGGCTGACGATCTCCTGCGTGGCCGCGGTCGTCGCCGTCGGCGGCATCCGCCTGGCGCACTCCGTCCGCGCGGCTCGCCGTACCCCCGCAGCCCTTCTCCGCACGGCCGAAGGAGCCCGCTCATGACCATGACCCAGTCCGAACTCCACATGCCCCCGCGCCTGCTCGCACCCGGCGGCACCGCCGCCGACCTCGCCACGCACGGACAGCGCTACGGGCCGCTCTCGTACGGCGATCCGGCCGCGCTCCTCAGAACCGTCGCCGCGTCCGGGCTCACCGGCCGCGGGGGAGCGGCGTTCCCGGTGCACCGCAAGCTGACCGCGGTCGCCGAGGCCGCCCACCGCACCGGCCGCGCTCCCGTCGTCGTCGCCAACGGCGCGGAGGGCGAGCCCGCGAGCCGCAAGGACAAGACCCTGCTCGCCCTGTCGCCGCACCTGGTCCTCGACGGCCTCCAGGTGGCGGCCCACGCGGTCGGGGCGGGGGAGGCCCACCTGGCGGTCGAGGAAGGCGTCTCCTACCTCGAATCGGCGATCGCGCACCGCGGGGACCCGGTCCCCGTCCGGGTCGTACGGCTCCCCAAGCGGTTCCTGTCCGGCCAGGCCTCGGCGCTCGCCCAGTTCGTCGGCGGAGCCGCCGCGCTGCCGTCGTACCAGAACCCGCCGGTCCGCGAACGCGGTGTGCGCCGGGCGCCGACCCTGGTCCAGAACGTCGAGACCCTGGCCCACCTGGCCATGATCGCCCGCTACGGCCCGGACTGGTTCCGCTCGGCGGGCACGCCCGGCCAACCCGGCAGCGCCCTCTGCACGGTTCATGTGTCGGGTCACCAACCCCGCGTGATCGAGGCCCCGTTCGGCACACCGCTGCATCGCATCGTCCCGCTGAACGGCATGTCCGCCGTCCTCCTCGGCGGTTACCACGGCACGTGGGTCCCGGCCGCGGACGCAGCCCAACTCCGGCTGGACGCGACGACGATGGGCGCCGGAGTGCTGGCCACCCTCCCCACCGACCGCTGCGGCCTGACGGAAACCGCCCGGGTCCTGCGTTACCTGGCCCTCCAGTCGGCCGGCCAGTGCGGCCCCTGCCTCAACGGCCTGCCCCGCATCGCGGCGGCCTTCCAGACCCTGGCGACGCCCGGCCCCCAGGGCGCCACCCGCACCGACGTGTTCCGCTGGGCCGGTCTGGTCGAAGGCCGCGGCGCCTGCCACCACCCCGACGGCACGGTCCGCCTGGTCCACAGCGCCCTCACGACCTTCGCCACCGAACTCGACGCCCACGCAAGGGGTTTCTGCACCGCGACCAGCCCCACACCCCTGCTCCCCGTACCCCAGGAGACCTGACATGGACCAGCGCATCGACATCGACTGGACGTCCTGCCAGGCCCACGGCCTGTGCGCGGAACTCCTCCCGGAACACGTCACGTTGGACGAGTGGGGATACCCGCTCGTCGACGGCGGCCCCGTCCCGGCTCGCACCCTGAAACGGGCACGCAGAGCGGCGGCGGACTGCCCTGCCCTGGCCTTGAAACTAACGGCAAGGTGAGCGCCCCGTCAGGGGCGCGGGGCTGTATCGATGTGCGGCTCCGCCGCGTGGGCGCGATCAATCCCCACCGGACCCGCAGCGACCCACAACCTCAAAGCCACCCGGCAAACTCAAGCAACAGCTCCGCATCCTTCGCCCGCCCCACCCGAAGCGCCCGCACCCCCGACTCCACGGCCCGGAACAACGTCCACCCCCGCAACCGCTCCTGATCCACGTCCAACGACTCGGCCAACCGCTTGACCCGCCGCCGAGTGGTCGCCGCTCCCGAGGGCGAGGCGATCAGATCCTCCACCCGGTCCCGCACCAACCGCGCCAGGTCGAACGCGCTCTCCCCGATCACCGGATCCGGCCCCACGGCCAACCACGGCATCCGCTCCCCGGCCAGCACCTTGCTCTGTCGAAACGTCCCGTGCAGCAACCGGCCCTCAGGCGGCGCCCCCAAGAGTTCGGCCCGCGCACCCAGCGCCGCGTCGACCAGCCCGGCCACCTCGCCGAAGGCACCCGCGCCGGCCCGCATCGCCTCCGCCTGCCGCCCCGTCCGCTCGGCGACCGTCTCGAAGGCGTGACCGGCGGGCGGCTCCACCCACAGCCGCCGCAAGGTCCCCGCCGCCTCCAACAGCGCCTTCGCCTCCGGCAGCGACCGCACGGAGACATCAGGATGCAGCCGCTCCAGCAGCAGCACACCGTCCTGCGTATCGACCTGCGCACGTTCCTGCGCACCGTCTGATGCCGCGTCCTCGACCAGCTGTACGGCCCCGAGCCCGCCCCAGTGGGACAGCGCCGCCCGTTCGGCCCCCGGCCGCGACCGCGGGGGCGCCAGTTTGAGCACGGCCGGGCTGCCGTCGGGGCGCCTGACCAGCACGACCAGGCTGCTGCGTCCCCCGGGAACCTGCACCCGCTCCACGGTCAACTCGCGTAGCGCGACGGCCCGTTCCGCCGCCTCGGGCAGCTTCTCCAGCCAGCCGTCACCGTCCGGTGCCGTCTCGCCGAGCGCCCGCACCAGACGCTGCGGGGGTTCGAAAGCCATACCCGAGTCGTTCCCTTCCCGTGCCGGTCACGCCGAGGGCGTCGGCGAGGCGACGGTCGTACCGGTCGTGCCCGCCCGCTCGGCGAGCCCAGGGAAGGCTACGCTCTCCCCGCTCCAGCGCACCGCCCGCACCGCCGCCTCCCGCAGCGCCTCGGCCCCCGAGCGCCGCCGCTCGCCCTCGGTGGCGCGCACCACGTCGGAGTACACCCCGGCCACCCGGTCCTCCAGCTCAGCGGCCAGTCTCACGGCCGCAGCCGGGTCCGGCACCGGGAACGGCAGCGCGTACGCGGCCGCCGCGGCGACCGGCGTGCCCCCGAGGTCCCGGATGTCGCGGGTGAGGGCGTCCCGGCGGGAGCGGTGGGCGTCGTACGCGGAACGGGCCTCGGCGCGCCGGTCCTCGCCGATCCGGCCGCCGACCACGCCGTAGCCGTAGACCGCCGCGTGCTCCGCGGCCAGCGCTGCCTGCAGGGCCTTCAGCGCCTTCTGTCTGCTCTCGTCGCTCACCTGGCACCCTCCGTCAGCAGATAGGCGTGCGCCGCCCCGGCCGCCGCGACCGACGCCAGCAGCCGTGCCAGCTCTCCCGGCACGTCCAGGAGCGCCGCCGTCCGCCGGTCGGCCAGCGCCCGCTCGGCGGCGGCGAGCTGCGCGACGGCCTGCTTCTCGTCGACCGGTACGGCGGCGGACGGCGCCCCGGACGCCTGCCCGGACGGCGATGCGGAAGCCGACGCGGACGGCGATGCGGAAGCCGACGGCGATGCGGACGCCGGGCTCCCCTTCGCTACCGTCCCGCCGAACGCCTCGGTGTGCCGCACGACCTCCGCCCGCAGGGGCCGCAGCCGATCCGCCACCACCGGATGCGCGGCGAGCACGGCGTCGTACCGCTGCAGCAACCCCGCGCTCTCGCGGGCCGCACGCGCGCGTGCCCTCGCGATGAGCGACAAGCTGCCGCCGGTGCTCTCCTCCGACTCCCCGGAGGCGTGCGAACAGCCCGCGAGCAGGGCGGTCCCGGCGGCAGAGGCGAGCAGGGATCTTCTGCGCGGCCCCGAGAGGGTGCGCGAGTGTGGGGGGTACTGCACGGGTGACGTCCTCGGGGGCTCGTACGAACATCGGGCGAACACACGGGCGGGGGGTGTTCCGCCGTGATCACGGTACCCGCGCTCACGTTCGGTGCCGCTCATCGCCACCGGCCGTGCACGGGTGGACGGCAACACTCCCCGCGACCGGATACCCTTTGACCAGACACGCGACCATCCCACAACAGCACACGCGGCCGAGGAGTCACCCGGATGAGCACCACCCAGAGCGAGAGGCTGCGAGAGCTCCTGGAACCGCTCGTCAGCTCCCAGGGCCTGGATCTCGAAGAGATCGCAGTGGACTCCGTCGGACGCAAGCGAGTGCTGCGCGTCGTCGTCGACTCCGACACCGGTGCGGATCTGGACCAGATCGCCGATGTGAGCCGCGCGCTCTCGGCGAAGCTCGACGAGACGGACGCGATGGGCGAGGGCGAGTACACCCTCGAGGTCGGCACCCCGGGCGCGGAACGCCTCCTCAAGGAGCACCGGCACTACGCGCGCGCCAAGGGCCGGCTGGTGAGGTTCCAGCTGGCCGAGGGCGGCGAACTGGTCGCCAGGATCCTCGACGTCGACGACGAGGGCGTCGACCTCGAAGTGCCCGGGGTCAAGGGGCGCAAGGCCACCGCACGCAGAGTCGCCTTCGGCGAGGTCGAGAAGGCGCGCGTGCAGGTCGAGTTCAGCCGCAAGGACGACAAGGACGACAAGAAGGAAGAGGAGGCGTAGCCGTGGACATCGACATGAGTGCCCTGCGGGGCTTGGTACGGGAGAAGGAGATCTCCTTCGACCTGCTGGTCGAGGCGATCGAGTCGGCCCTCCTCATCGCCTACCACCGCACCGAGGGAAGCCGCCGGCACGCGCGCGTGGAGCTCAACCGGGAAACCGGACATGTGACCGTGTGGGCGAAGGAGGACCCCGAGGACCTCGAGGAGGGCCAGGAGCCCCGCGAGTTCGACGACACCCCCTCCGGCTTCGGCCGTATCGCCGCCACCACCGCCAAGCAGGTCATCCTGCAGCGGCTGCGCGACGCCGAGGACGACGCGACGCTCGGCGAGTACGCCGGGCGCGAGGGCGACATCGTCACCGGAGTGGTCCAGCAGGGCCGCGACCCGAAGAACGTGCTGGTCGACATCGGCAAGCTGGAGGCCATCCTGCCGGTGCAGGAGCAGGTGCCGGGTGAGACGTACCCGCACGGGATGCGGCTGCGGTCGTACGTCGTCCGGGTGGCCAAGGGCGTGCGCGGTCCGTCGGTCACCCTCTCCCGCACCCACCCGAACCTGGTGAAGAAGCTCTTCGCCCTGGAGGTGCCGGAGATCGCCGACGGGTCCGTGGAGATCGCCGCCATCGCCCGTGAGGCCGGCCACCGCACCAAGATCGCCGTACGGTCCACCCGTTCGGGCCTGAACGCCAAGGGCGCCTGCATCGGCCCCATGGGCGGCCGGGTCCGCAACGTGATGGGCGAGCTGAACGGTGAGAAGATCGACATCGTCGACTGGTCCGACGACCCGGCCGAGATGGTCGCCAACGCCCTCTCGCCGGCCCGGGTCACCAAGGTGGACGTGGTCGACCTCGCCGCCCGTTCCGCACGCGTGACGGTGCCGGACTACCAGTTGTCGCTGGCGATCGGCAAGGAGGGCCAGAACGCCCGCCTCGCGGCCCGCCTGACCGGCTGGCGGATCGACATCCGGCCCGACACCGAGCAGGCCGGGGAATAGATCTCGGCCCGGGGTGGGTTGGATCGAGACGGATCTTGCCCGGCGGCTGTTCGAAACCTCACCCAGAGGGGTGAGGTCGGTACGGGGAGGTAGACTGAGGAGTGTCTGGCCGGACGCACGCCCGCGCCTGCCCTGAACGCACCTGTGTGGGGTGCCGGGAACGAGCGGCCAAGACGGATCTGCTGCGCATCGTGGCGATCAAGGACGCATGCGTCCCTGATCCTCGCGGTACGCTGCCCGGCCGGGGTGCCTATGTACACCCCGCCTCGGTCTGTCTCGACCAGGCGGTACGCCGCCGGGCGTTCACGCGGGCGCTGCGCGCCCCGGGAGCGCTCGACATTAAGGCGTTGCGCCAGTACGTCGAGCAGACAACAGTTGCTGAGCAGGCAACACCGTAAGACGTGCCGTACGGAACCCCGTGCGGCCCTAGGTACCCCGCGAGTTGGAAGTAGGTCGAGATTGCGATGAGCACTCGATGAGCACGCGATGAGTACGCCCATGAAGTAGCGACGGTCCGGACGCACCCGGACCTAAAAGGAGCGAAGTGGCTAAGGTCCGGGTATACGAACTCGCCAAGGAGTTCGGGGTGGAGAGCAAGGTCGTCATGGCCAAGCTCCAGGAACTCGGTGAATTCGTCCGTTCGGCGTCTTCGACCATCGAAGCGCCCGTCGTCCGCAAACTGACGGACGCCCTCCAGCAGGGCAACGGAGGCGGCAAGGCCGCCCCCGCACGCAAGGCCGCCCCGGCACGTCCGGCGGCCCCCTCTCCCGCGCAGGCTGCCCGTCCGGCCGCCCCGCGCCCGCCGGCCCCGAAGCCGGCCGCCGCCGAGAAGCCCGCGGCTCCCGCCGCGCCGGTCTCTCCCGGCCCCCGTCCCACCCCGGGCCCGAAGCCCGCGCCGCGGCCCGCCCCGGCGTCCCCGGCTCCGACGACGCCCGAGTTCACGGCACCCCCGTCGGCCCCGGCGGCCCCCGCCTCCCAGGGCTCCGGTCCGCGTCCGGGCGCCCCGCGTCCCAGCGGCCAGGCTTCCCGTCCGGGCGCCCCGCGTTCCGGTGGCCCCGGCCAGGGCGGCCAGGGTCGCGGCGACCGCGGTGACCGTCCCGGCGCCCCGCGTCCGGGTGGCCAGGCGCCGCGTCCCGGTGCCCGTCCGGCCGGTCCCCGTCCGGGCAACAACCCCTTCACCTCCGGCGGCTCCACCGGAATGGCGCGCCCGCAGGCGCCCCGTCCGGGCGGTGCCCCGCGTCCCGGCGGCCCGGGTGGCCCCGGTGCTCCCGGCGGCGCCCCGCGTCCGCAGGGCCAGGGCGGTCCCCGTCCCCAGGGCGCCTCGGGCGGCCCGCGTCCGCAGGCTCCGGGCGGCCCGCGTCCGACCCCGGGCGGCATGCCCCGTCCGCAGGGCGGTCCCCGTCCCGGCGGCGGTCCCGGCGGCCCGCGTCCGAACCCCGGCATGATGCCGCAGCGTCCGGCTGCCGGCCCGCGTCCCGGCGGCGGTGGCCCCGGCGGCCGCGGTCCCGGCGGCGGCGGTCGTCCCGGTGGCGGCGGCGGTCGTCCGGGCGGCGGCGGCTTCGCCGGTCGTCCGGGTGGCGGCGGCGGTGGCGGCTTCGCCGGCCGTCCCGGCGGTCCCGGTGGCGGTGGCGGCGGTTTCGCCGGCCGTCCCGGTGGTCCCGCAGGTGCCGGCGGCGGTGGCCGTCCGGGCTTCGGCGGTCGTCCCGGTGGTCCGGGCGGTCGCGGTGGCACGCAGGGCGCCTTCGGCCGTCCCGGCGGTCCCGCGCGCCGTGGCCGCAAGTCGAAGCGGCAGAGGCGCCAGGAGTACGAGGCCATGCAGGCCCCGAGCGTCGGCGGCGTGATGCTGCCGCGCGGCAACGGCGAGAGCATCCGTCTCTCCCGTGGCGCGTCGCTCACCGACTTCGCGGAGAAGATCAACGCCAACCCGGCGTCCCTCGTCGCGGTCATGATGAACCTCGGCGAGATGGTCACGGCCACGCAGTCCGTCTCCGACGAGACCCTGCAGCTCCTCGCCGACGAGATGAACTACACGGTCCAGATCGTCAGCCCCGAGGAGGAGGACCGCGAGCTGCTCGAGTCCTTCGACCTGGAGTTCGGCGAGGACGAGGGCACCGAGGAGGACCTGGTCGTCCGTCCGCCGGTGGTGACCGTCATGGGTCACGTCGACCACGGTAAGACCCGACTGCTCGACGCCATCCGCAAGACGAACGTCATCGCGGGCGAGGCCGGCGGCATCACCCAGCACATCGGTGCCTACCAGGTCGCGACCGAGGTCAACGACGAAGAGCGCAAGATCACCTTCATCGACACCCCGGGTCACGAGGCGTTCACCGCCATGCGTGCCCGTGGTGCGAAGTCGACCGACATCGCGATCCTGGTCGTCGCGGCCAACGACGGCGTCATGCCGCAGACGGTCGAGGCGCTCAACCACGCCAAGGCGGCCGACGTCCCGATCGTCGTCGCGGTCAACAAGATCGACGTCGAGGGCGCCGACCCGACCAAGGTGCGCGGTCAGCTGACCGAGTACGGCCTGGTGGCCGAGGAGTACGGCGGCGACACCATGTTCGTCGACATCTCCGCCAAGCAGGGTCTGCACATCGACTCGCTGCTGGAGGCCGTGATCCTGACGGCCGACGCCTCGCTCGACCTGCGGGCCAACCCGAACCAGGACGCGCAGGGCATCTCGATCGAGTCCCGTCTCGACCGCGGCCGCGGTGCCGTGGCGACGGTCCTCGTCCAGCGAGGCACGCTGCGGGTCGGCGACACGATGGTCGTGGGCGACGCCTACGGCCGGGTGCGCGCCATGCTCGACGACAACGGCAACAACGTCGCCGAGGCCGGCCCGTCGACGCCGGTCCAGGTCCTGGGCCTGACCAACGTCCCGGGCGCGGGCGACAACTTCATCGTGGTGGACGAGGACCGTACGGCCCGTCAGATCGCGGAGAAGCGCGCCGCCCGTGAGCGCAACGCCGCGTTCGCCAAGCGCACGCGCCGTGTCTCCCTCGAGGACCTGGACAAGGTGCTCAAGGCCGGCGAGGTCCAGCAGCTCAACCTCATCATCAAGGGTGACGCTTCTGGTTCCGTCGAGGCTCTCGAGTCGTCCCTGCTCCAGCTGGACGTCGGCGAAGAGGTCGACATCCGCGTCCTGCACCGCGGCGTCGGTGCGGTCACGGAGTCGGACATCGACCTGGCGATGGGCTCCGACGCCATCGTGATCGGCTTCAACGTCCGTGCGGCAGGCCGCGCGGCGCAGATGGCCGAGCGCGAGGGTGTGGACGTCCGGTACTACTCGGTCATCTACCAGGCGATCGAGGAGATCGAGGCGGCCCTGAAGGGCATGCTGAAGCCGGAGTTCGAGGAGGTCGAGCTCGGTACGGCGGAGATCCGCGAGGTCTTCAAGTCGTCCAAGCTGGGCAACATCGCCGGTGTCCTCATCCGCTCCGGCGAGGTGCGCCGCAACACCAAGGCCCGCCTCATCCGCGACGGCAAGGTGGTCGCGGAGAACCTCAACATCGAGGGCCTGCGTCGCTTCAAGGACGACGTCACCGAGATCCGCGAAGGGTTCGAGGGCGGTATCAACCTCGGCAACTTCAACGACATCAAGGTGGACGACGTCATCGCGACGTACGAGATGCGCGAGAAGCCGCGCGTCTGATCCAGCACGCGATCGGGGCCGGTCGGCGGGGAAGTTCCTCCACGGAATTTCCGTCGATCGGCCCCGGCCGTTGCGTGTACGGTTCCCGTATCGGCGTCGGAGCATGGCGCCCGTACCCCGAACCGGCGGGACATCCGGACACACATGTATGTGGGGACTCTGTCCTTCGACCTGCTCCTCGGCGACGTCCACTCGCTGAAGGAGAAACGCTCTCTCGTCCGTCCGATCGTGGCCGAACTCCAGCGCAAGTACGGGGTGAGCGCGGCGGAGACGGGCAACCAGAACCTCCACCGCAGGGCCGAGATCGGGCTGGCGGTGGTCTCGGGGGACACGGGACACCTCACCGACGTACTGGACCGCTGTGAGCGACTGGTCGCCGCGCGGCCCGAGGTGGAACTGCTCTCGGTTCGACGCAGGCTCCACAGCGACGAAGACTGAAGCAAGCGGCAAGAGAAGTAACTAAGGAGACGGACCAGTGGCCGACAACGCGCGTGCCAAGAGGCTGGCGGACCTCATCCGAGAGGTGGTGGCCCAGAAGCTGCAGCGCGGGATCAAGGACCCGCGGCTCGGCTCGCACGTCACCATCACGGACACCCGGGTCACCGGGGACCTGAGGGAGGCGACCGTCTTCTACACCGTGTACGGGGACGACGAGGAGCGGGCCGCCGCGGCGGCCGGACTGGAGAGCGCCAAGGGCGTTCTCCGCTCCGCGGTCGGGGCCGCGGCCGGCGTGAAGTTCACGCCGACGCTGACCTTCGTGGCCGACGCCCTGCCCGACACCGCCCGGACCATCGAGGACCTCCTCGACAAGGCCCGGCAGTCCGACGCGAAGGTGCGCGAGGTCTCAGCCGGCGCCACCTACGCGGGCGAGGCGGACCCGTACAGGAAGCCGGGCGAGGACGAGGACGACACCGCCGAATGACCCAGCCGAACCGGACGCCCGACGGCCTTGTCATCGTCGACAAGCCGTCGGGCTTCACTTCGCACGACGTGGTCGCCAAGATGCGCGGCATCGCGCGGACGCGCCGCGTCGGACACGCGGGCACCCTAGACCCCATGGCGACGGGCGTGCTCGTCCTCGGCGTCGAGAAGGCGACCAAGCTCCTCGGCCACCTCGCGCTGACCGAGAAGGAGTACCTGGGCACGATCCGCCTGGGCCAGACGACCCTGACCGACGACGCCGAGGGCGAGATCACGGGGTCGGTCGACGCCTCGAAGGTCACCCGGGAAGCCGTCGACGCCGGGATCGCGGAGCTCACCGGCGACATCATGCAGGTGCCGTCCAAGGTCAGCGCCATCAAGATCAACGGCGTGCGGTCCTACAAACGGGCCCGTGAGGGCGAGGAGTTCGAGATCCCGGCCCGCCCGGTCACCGTCTCGTCCTTCTCGGTGTACGACATCCGGGACGCCGTCGCCGAGGACGGCACCCCCGTCCTCGACCTGGTCGTCTCGGTGGTCTGCTCCTCCGGCACCTACATCCGGGCCCTGGCCCGCGACCTCGGCGCCGGCCTCGGAGTCGGCGGCCATCTCACGGCCCTGCGCAGGACCCGCGTCGGCCCCTACAAGCTGGACTCGGCGAAGACCCTCGACGAACTCCAGCAGCAGCTGACGGTCATGCCCATCGCGGACGCCGCAACCGCCGCCTTCCCTCGCTGGGAGGTGGACGCCAAGCGCGCCCGTCTGCTGACGAACGGCGTCCGCCTGGAGATGCCCGACGAGTACGCGACCGCCGGCCCGGTCGCCGTCTTCGACCCCGAGGGCCACTTCCTCGCGCTCGTCGAGGCACAGAAGGGGAAGGCGAAGAGCCTGGCCGTCTTCGGCTGACGACCTCGCCGGCGGAACCGAGGCTGCCCGCCCGTGGAGCGGCGCTCACGGGGTTGCGACGCCGCTCCACGGTCCCCCCTCGGTTCCCCCACCCCTAGGGTGTATCCAGCGACCCCCGTCTGTTCACCCGTCCGGGCAGGCGCTCGGAGTGAACCGAGGGAGTGGAAGGGGGCGCGTTCACGACGCGATCTGTCCCGCTGATCATCCCGCGCCTACCGTCGAATGCAGGGAACGGGCGTACGGCGGGGAGGACGGCCATGACGGGACGAGAGCGGTCCCGGCATACGAGGGACGGTGCGCGGGAGCGACGGGGCACGGGGGAGTTGCGGGCCGTCGAGACCGGCGTCGTCCGGGAGGCGGGGGAGTGGGGGGCCGTCGAGACCGGCGTCGTCCGCATCCACGACCTCGCCGGGCGCCCCCGCGGCACCGGCTTCGTCGCCGACCACCAGGGCACCGTCGTCACCAGCCACGAGGCGGTCGACGGGTTGTCCAGACTGGTGGTGCACGCGGACGGCGACCGCACCTGCCTGGTGACGGCGGACGCGGTGACCGCCCTCCCCGAGCTGGACCTCGCTCTCCTCCGCACCGAGGGCCTGGCCGTCGCCCCGCTCCCCATCACCGTCCGGGACCGGGTCGAGACCGGCAGCTACGTCCGTCTCGCCGCAGGCCGCTGGCGCGAGGCCCGCGTCCTCGCCGCGACCTCCGTCACCTATGCGGCGACGGACCGCTACCGCCTCATCGACGGCGCCCTGGAACTGGCCATCGGCACGGCCGGCCAGGACGCGCTGCGGCTCGGCGGGGGCGCCGCCGGAGGCCCGGTCCTGGACGCCGGCACGGGCGCCGTCGTCGCCGTCCTCGGCACGGCACTGCGGTCCGGCCACCGCGACACCGGGTACGCCGTCCCCCTGCGCCCCGGGTCCGACGGGGCCCTGACCGACCTCCTCACCCGCAACGCGGCCACGGTCCCCGCCTACGGAGCCGACCTCAACCTGGCCGGCGTACTGGAACTGACAGCCACATCGGTGCGCCAGGACGGCCCGCCGGGGACGCCGACCGGTAGTGCGGAGCCGGTGCGGCCGGTGGAACGGGCCGCGTCGGCAAGGCAGTTGACGGCCTTCGCCGAAGGACGGGCCCCCGGCTCGGTCCTCGGCCTCGTCGGATCCCCGGGCAGCGGCCGTACGACGGAACTCGCCGCCCTCGCGGCACGCCGACACCACTGCGCAGAACCGGCCCCCACGCTGTGGCTGCGCGGCGCCGACCTGCGCGACGACGACACGTCCGTCGCCGACGCCGCAAGCCGCGCCTTGGCCCGCGCCGCCCGTGTCGTCGCCGGGTCGGAAGCTGCTGGTGTGAGTGGCCGCGCAGTGGGTCCCGGTGTCCGTGTCGACGCCGAGTCGGAAGACGCCCGCGCGAGCGATCTGGGCGACGTCGGCCCGGCCCGCCTCGCCGAGATCGCCCGCACCGCCCAGCGCCCCCTGCTGCTCCTCCTCGACGGCCCCGAGGAGATGCCCCCGCTCCTCTCCCGCCGCCTCCCGGCCTGGACCGAGGGCACGGCGTCCTGGCTGGGCGAGACGGGCGCCCGCCTGGTGGTGGCCTGCAGGGAGGAGTACTGGGAAACAGCGGCGGCGCATTTCCCGTCACCTCCGGCCGTCGCGGACGAGGCTCCTTCAGCGACACCCCCCTGCCTGCACCTCACCGACCTCACGGAACCCGAGGCCCGCACGGCCCGTGCCCGCTACGGCATCCCCGAAGGCGCCCTCGCCCCCGCCGAGGCCCGCCACCCCCTCAGCCTCCGCCTCCTCGCCGAGATCCGCACGGCACTGCCCGACGCCCTCGCCACTCCGCACGCCCCCCTCGACCGCGACACCGTCTTCTCGGCCTACCTGGACCTGATGTGCCTGCGCATCGCCGTCCGCCTGGCCGCCGAGAACGGCCTCTGCGGCAGCGCCGTACGCCGCCTCGCGGCCAAGGTCTCCGGCCAGGTCCACAAGGCGGCCCGCCGCAGTCTCGCCCCGGGCCAGGGCGAACTGGACCGTGCCTCGTTCGAGGCGCTGTTCCCCTGGGGCCAGGCCCTGCCCCACCTCGGCGGCGGCACCGGCTGGGCCTCCGCCGTCCTCACCGAAGGCCTCCTCGTCCCCGCCGGCACCGGCTACCGCTTCGCCCACGAGGAGTTCGCCGACTGGATCCAGGGCACCCACCTCGACCTCGACGAGGCGTTGCGGGCCCTGGTCCACCGCCGGGCCCCCTCCCCGGACGCCCACCCGCTCCCCGTACCGCACCACCGCATCGGCCCGGTCGTCCAGGCCCTGCTGCTCCTCGCCAGAGAGCAGGGCAGCCCCCAACTCGCCACCCGCCTGGACGAGTTGGTCCAGGCACTGCGGACGGACCCGGACTCCTGGTGGCCCGCGCATCTCCTCTCCGGAACCCTCCTCCGAGTCCCGGACGCCGGCCCGTACCTCGACGTACTCCGCCACCTCGCCGACCACGTCGTCACCGCTCAGCGCCCCACCACCGCCGCACCCCTCTTCGCCCCCGCCTTCTGGACCGCCCTCTCCCTCCCTGACAGCGACCGCCTCGACCTCCTCCGCCACCTCCTCCTCGCCGACCACCCACCCCAGGACGCGCCCACCACCCCCCGTTACCTCGACGCCGTCTCCCGCCTCCTCGCCGCCGCCCCCACCGCCGTACAACCCCTCCTCACCGCCTGGTTCGACGACGACCGCCCCCTCCCCGCGACTCCGCACGCGACCGTGGCCGACGCCGCGCAGGCCCTGCTCCACACCCACCGGCATCGCGCCCTGGACGAGCTGACCGAGTTGCTGGTGGAGTCCGCGCACCCCAGGGCGGACGAGTTGCTGGCGGCGCTGGCCGAGGACGAGCCCTCGGCCGTGTGCCGGGCCGTGGACCGCTGGGCGCACGACGAACGCGCTTCCCGGCGAGCTGCGGCCCTGGCCCACGCACTGCGCACCGCCCCCCACGTCCGCACCGAGGCCGACCGCGACCTCCTGCGCTACGCCGCCGGGGTCCTGCTCGCCCGCCCCGCCGACGAGACCCTGCACGGCGGTGCGCTCGCCCTGCTGGTCCGTGATCCACGCACGCGTGCCCGCCATCTCCCGCAGGCGCTGCGCCGGTTCGCCACCGGCGACCCGGGCTTCCCGCCGAGCGCGCTGGTCCCCGCCCTGGCCACCCACCCGGAACCGGTCCTCGACGCGTTCCGGGAGCGGCTGCGCGGGCCGGAGCCGGGCCAGGCGCTGCGCACCCTGGCCGACGTCACCACACCCGCGCCGGCCCGCCGGATCGCCGCCCTGGTACGGGACGCCGTACGGCACCGCCCCGAGACCGCCGCCGACGTCGCCGCCTATGTCGAACGCCGTCTGGACCAGGGCCCCGCGGCCCGAGCCGTGCTGTTCCCACTCGTCACCGGCCTCCTCGACGGCGGCCCGGAGGAGGTACGGGCCGCGCTGGCCGCCGTGCTGGCCGTCCCCGGCACCCCGGTCTCCCACCCCCTCCGCCAGGAACTCCTGGAGTTCCTCCTCTCCCACGAGCACGATCCGGCCGTCCTTGACGTCCTGCTGCACGCCGTCGCGACGCACACGGGCGACGAGATCCGCGACCTCGTCCACCGCACCGGCCTCCTCATGGGCCGCACCCCGGACGGCGCGGCCCGCTTCGACCGGGGGCTGGTCGACCTGGGCCGGCGCGTGCCCGGCTTCGCGGCCCGGACGGCCGGCTGGCTGACGGACGCCCCGCAGGACTGGGCGGCGGTGGTCGGCCCCAGCGCCCGCCGGATGATCGAGAACCTGTCGGGCGTCCGCGTGCCCGTCTGAGCTCCCCGTCGTCACGTGCGTCGGGTCACAGCCCCCATGCCGATGCGGGCGGTACGGGCCCGGCATGGCACCCTTAGACCTGCGTAAGAGGTCGGTAGACACGGACACGGGTTCGAGGAGCGGTCACAGTGCAGCGCTGGCGTGGCTTGGAGGACATCCCCGAGGACTGGGGGCGCAGCGTCGTCACCATCGGCTCGTACGACGGAGTCCACCGCGGCCACCAGCTGATCATCCAGCACGCCGTGGACCGCGCCCGTGAGCTGGGCGTTCCCTCCGTCGTCGTCACCTTCGACCCGCACCCGAGCGAGGTCGTGCGCCCCGGCAGCCACCCGCCACTGCTCGCCCCGCACCACCGCCGCGCCGAGCTGATGGCGGACCTGGGCGTGGACGCGGTCCTGATCCTCCCCTTCACCAAGGAGTTCTCGAGGCTGTCGCCGGCCGACTTCGTCGTCAAGGTCCTGGTCGACAAGCTGCACGCCAAGGCGGTCGTCGAGGGCCCGAACTTCCGCTTCGGCCACAAGGCCGCGGGCAACGTGGAGTTCCTCGCCGAACAGGGCAAGACGTACGACTTCGAGGTCGAGGTCGTCGACCTGTACGTGACCGGTGAGGCGGGCGGCGGAGAGCCGTTCTCCTCGACCCTCACCCGTCGCCTGGTCGCCGAGGGCGACCTCGAGGGCGCCGCCGAGATCCTGGGCCGGCCGCACCGGGTGGAGGGCGTGGTCGTCCGCGGCGCCCAGCGCGGCCGCGAGCTCGGCTTCCCCACCGCCAACGTCGAGACGCTGCCCCACACCGCCGTCCCCGCCGACGGCGTCTACGCCGGCTGGCTGCACGTGGACGGCGAGGCGATGCCGGCCGCGATCTCCGTCGGCACGAACCCGCAGTTCGACGGCACGGAGCGCACGGTGGAGGCGTACGCCATCGACCGCGTCGGCCTCGACCTGTACGGCCTGCACGTGGCTGTGGACTTCCTCGCGTTCGTCCGCGGGCAGGCGAAGTTCGAGTCGCTGGAGGCCCTGCTGGAGCAGATGGCCAAGGACGTGAAGGGGTGCCGCGAGCTGGTGGCGGCAGCGTCGTCGGCGGCGTCGGAGTAACGCCTCACGCATTGTCGTCATGGCGAAGGGGGCCGGTGCCATCAGGCACCGGCCCCCTTCGCATGCACCGGGGTTACTGCTGCTGTGGCGGCTGCGGTTGCTGTGGCGGCTGGGGGTAGCCGTATCCGGGCTCGCCAGGCTGACCGGCGGGCGGATACGGCTGTCCGGGCTGCGGTGCGTACGGCTGCCCGGGATACGGCTGGCCCGGGGCGTACGGCTGTCCGGGCTGAGGTGCCGGAGGCTGCTGGGCCTGGGGATAGGGCCCCGGCTGCCCCGGAACCGGCTGTCCGGGCTGACCGTAGTACTGCCCGGCCGCCGGCATGGGCTGTCCGGGCTGGGCGTAGGGCTGGCCCGGCATCGCCTGGCCCGGCATCGGCGGGGCCGCGACCGGGGGCGGGTTGCCGTCGTTGGTCCACAGTCCGTGCGACTGCTGATGGCGTACGAAGTCCTCGGCGACCATCGCCGCGAGGTTGAAGTACGCCTCGCGCACCTTGGGCCGCATCATGTCGAGGTCGACCTCGGCGCCGGCCGAGAGGTGCTCGTCGAAGGGCACGACCACGACCCCGCGGCAGCGCGTCTCGAAGTGCGCCACGATGTCCTCGACCTTGATCATCTTGCCGGTCTCCCGGACACCGGAGATCACGGTGATGGACCGCGACACGAGGTCCGCGTACCCGTGCGCCGACAGCCAGTCCAGCGTCGTACTGGCGCTGCTCGCGCCGTCGACGGACGGCGTCGAGATGATGATCAGCTGGTCGGCGAGGTCGAGCACGCCGCGCATCGCGCTGTAGAGCAGACCGGTGCCGGAGTCGGTGAGGATGATCGGGTACTGCTTGCCGAGGACGTCGATGGCGCGGCGGTAGTCCTCGTCGTTGAAGGTCGTCGAGACGGCCGGGTCGACGTCGTTGGCGATGATCTCGAGGCCGGACGGCGCCTGTGAGGTGAACCGGCGGATGTCCATGTACGAGTTCAGGTACGGGATCGCCTGGACGAGGTCGCGGATGGTGGCGCCCGTCTCCCGGCGCACGCGGCGACCGAGCGTACCGGCGTCCGGGTTGGCGTCGATGGCGAGGATCTTGTCCTGCCGTTCGGTCGCGAGGGTGGACCCGAGGGCGGTGGTCGTGGTGGTCTTCCCGACTCCGCCCTTGAGGCTGATGACCGCGATCCGATAGCAGGACAGCACGGGTGTGCGGATCAGCTCCAACTTCCGCTGCCGCTCCGCCTCTTCCTTCTTCCCGCCGATCTTGAACCGGCTCGGCGCGGCGGCGGGCCGGCCGCTCTTCGCCTTCTGCCGCTTGTTGTTGAGCAGCCGGTCGGAGGACAGCTCCACGGCGGCGGTGTAACCGAGCGGCGCGGCACCGGGGTTGGTCGGCTGCCGCTGGTCATGCTGAACAGGCTGCGGCCACCCGGCCCCGGCCCGCGGATCGACGGGCTGCGCCGCTGCCGGATCGGCACCCCCCTGCTGCGGGAACCCGGGCCCCGCCTGCGCATTCGCCTGAGCCTGACCGTACGGCGGAACGCCGGGGTGCGGCTGGTACTGCGGGGGTACGCCGGGTTGTGCCGCCTGTGCCTGGTCGTGGGGGGTGGGTGGCGGGGGGAAGCCGTAACCGCCGGTCTGGACGGGTGGGTTGGGGCCGGGCTGGGGCTGTCCCTGCGGGGGGAAGCCGTAGCCGCCAGGCTGGGCCGGCGGGTTGGGGCCGGGCTGAGGCTGCCCCTGTGCGGGTCCGCCGGGCTCGGCTTGCCCCTGCGGAGGCACGCCGGGCTGGGGCCGGCCTTGCGGAGCGGGGGGCTGGGGGAAGCCGTAACCGCTCGGGTGAGCCGGGGAGTTGGGGCCTGCCTGGGCGGCGGGAGCCGCTTGAGGCGCTGCGGGGTTGGGGAAGCCGTAGCCGCCGGGCGCCGCAGGCGCGGAGGCCTGGGCGTCGTTGGGCTGGGGCTGAGCCGTGGGCGGCTGGGGGAAGCCGTAACCGCCGGGCTGGGCCGGTGGGTTGGCTGCGCTCGGGGCAGGCGGGGTGGCCTGGGGTGCGGCGGGGTTGGGATAGCCGTAGCCGTCCTGCGGTGCAGGGGGCTGCGGGAAGCCGTGGCCGCGCTGCGGGGGCGCGTCAGCCGGTGCCGGCGGTGCCACGGGGGCGGCCGCCGGGGTGTCGGCACCGGGCTGCGGGAAGCCGGCGGCGGGTGCGCCGGTCGGCGGCGGTGCCGTCGGGGGCTGGCCCGGGGTGCCCGGGGCGTGGGGGGCGGGGGCACTGGTCGGCGGCTGTGCTGCCGGGGAACCCGGGTGAGGGAAGCCGTAAGAGCCCTGCGTGTTCGGGTCAGGAGTGCCGGCTTGGTGCGGTGCCGCCGGAGGCCGGCCTGGATGCGGGAAGCCGTACGCGCCCGAGGCGCCGGCGGGTGGCTGCTGCGCTGCCGGGGGCTGCCCAGCAGCACTGGGCTGCGGGAAGCCTGTGGCGGGGGCGGCGGTCGGCGGTTGGTGGGCTGCGTGGGGCTGGCCAGGAGCGCCGGGGTGCGGGAAGCCGTAGCCCCCCGGAGTGTTAGGGGCGGGTGCGGTCGGCGGTTGGTGTGGTGCGGGGGGCTGGTCCTGGGTGCCCGGGTGCGGGAAGCCGTATGCGCCCGGTGTGTTGGGCGTCGGGGCGGTCGGCTGCTGGGTGCCTGGAGTCTGCTGCTGTGCTGCCGGCCCGTTCCAGGCTGCCGGGGCCGACTGAGGGGCATGCGGCTGGAAGGGCTGTGGCGGTACCGGCGGCTGGCCCTGTGGGGCCGGCGGCTGCACAGGCGCCGCTGGATCCTGCTGCGGCTGTACGGGCCACTCGGCAGCCGCCGCGGGCGCCGCGGGCTGGTACGACGGGGGCAACGGCGGCAGTTCGCCCTGCGGCGCGGGCGGCGGAGCCCAGGCGGGCGGGGTGTCCTGCGGGGCCGCGGACCCGCCCGGAACGGCATCCTGCGGCTCGCTGTCCTGCCCCTCACCGTCCTGCGCTTCGCCGGCTTGCGCTTCGGCGTCGGACGGCACGGCATCCGCGGATACGGCGTCGGGGGGCTCGGCGTCCCCTCGTACCGTCTCCTCGTCCACCACGTCCGCCGACTCGACGTCAACGGACGCCTCCTCCAGAGGCACCTCCTCCTGAGGTACTTCCTCCTCGGGCGTCGCCTCCTGAGGCAGTTGCTCCTCGGACGCCGAGCCCTCCGTCTCCCCATCGGCCTCTACATCGGCGGCAACCTCGGTGTCGGTGTCGGTGTCGGTGTCGGTGTCGGTGTCGCCCGCCTCCGCATCCGCCGTCACATCCGCGTCCGCCGAAGCTTCCGCTCCCTCGGAGGAGTCGTCGTCGGAGTGGCTCCCGAGCTCGATCACCTCGGCCGAACCGGAGTCTTCGTCACCGTCAGCCACATCATCGGCGTCAGTCTCCGTGTCCGTCGCCTCGGCGGAACCGTCGGCCTCGCCAGGGCCCGCGACGTCGTCGACCTCATCGGAAGCCGCGTCGACCGCGCCCTCCTCGCTCGCCGCGTCGGCGGCGTCCTCCGAACCCGCCTGTACCTCGGCGGACCCGGCGCGCTCGGAGATCTCCTGCTTCAGGGCCACCGGAGAGAACCGCATGGTGCGGCCACTCTCCAGATCACCGCTTCCGGACTCCTCGTCGGAAGCCGGGGACCCGGACGCCTCGGACGCCTCGGGCGCCACGGGAGCTGACGGAACAGCAGCTCCCGGAGTCTCCGTCGGCCCCTGCCCCTGCGGCTGAGGCTCGAACCCGCTCCCCACCGGAAGCTTCGGCACCGCCCCGGGCCCCCCGACCGGCGGCACGAACGGCGCACCCGGCGCCGGAGCCGGCGGAGCGAACGGCGCCCCAGGCGCGGCGGCAGCCGCCGGCGGCGTGAACGGCGCACCTGGCGCCGGAGCGGGAGCGGGAGGCGTGAAGGGAGCCCCCGGCGCCGGAGCCGGCGGAGTGAACGGCGCCCCCGGAGCCGTACCGGCACCCGTGCCCGACTGAGGCCGCGAATGCGCCGGCGGAGTCAGCCCTGGCAGGGAGGAGAGCGAGAAGTCGGACGGAGACCCCGAAGCAGACGGCGCCCCAGGCGCCCCACTCCCACCCGCACCGGCCCCAGACGCCGCACCCCCGGCACCACCCGCACCGAACCCAGCAGTTCCGGCACCACCCGCACCGGCCCCCGCCGCACTCGCGCCAGCCGTGCCAGAACCCCCCGCGCCGCCACCCCCCGCACCGCCTCCGCCGGAGGAGCCCCCCGACGCGTTCTGCGTGTACCACGCCGGCGGTGCGTAGTCGATGGTGAACTCGCCCGTCGTCTCGATGGCGGACTCGGCGTCGGGCTGGTCGTCGCCGGGTGTGGCCCAGCCCCCGCGGTTCCCGTCCCGATCGCTGCTCACAGTTCCTCCTGGTGTGGTCGAGCACCCTCAATGCCGTGCCGGGGCGACCATGTGCTTGTCGTCCTGATGCGTTGCGAGGCAGACCGATCCACCGGCTCTCCCCCCGAGGCGCCGCCACCTGGTCCACGGGTTCTGGCGGCGCGCCCTGTACCAGCCTAATCACCAGTAGCCCCACCCCGGCAGGCCCGTCCACCCTTGAGCACCTGCCCACTGCGTCACAACCAGCCATGAATTGCCGTACACAGCTTGCTCATTGAGGAAGAAATCGGGCGATACCGTTGCTGGCGCCGTCCATTCGCGCGCGTGATCAAGAAACCCGGCATAGTGGGGACGTTTCCGTGACCATGTCATGGACGTACGTGCCCGCTTCAGAGGAAAAGGATCCCGCGTGAGCTTCGGCCCACCCCCTTCGATGTACACCCAGTCCGCCCTGACCGCGGAGACGCAACAGAGGAAGCGCCGTCGGACATGGCTGGTGGGGCTGTTCGTGCTCGTCCTCGTGGCGGCGGTGGGGACGGGCGGGTGGCTCGTGTGGGGTGGTGACGGAAAGGGAAATGACGGACCGAACCGGGCGGACGACCCCCAAGGGCCCCTCGACGTACGGGAGACCGTCGAGAAGCCGCCCGCCGATCCCACCGGCAAGATGGCCGTCCGCTTCTCCGTGGACGACCTCAGCCCGGGCGAGCACTACGAGTTGCCCGGCATGTGGGCCACGGACCGGATCCTCGCCAAGGGCATCAACAAGACCGTCGTCGGCCTGCGCATGGGCACCGACGCCGCACCCGGCGACGAGCAGTGGAAGCTGCCGCTGGACGGACCGATCTGCGGCTACACGCGCCGCGTCACCGGCGATGACCGCACCGCCGTCCTCTTCCGTGCCAACGACCGCGGCGGCGCCTACTGCAACCACGTCGCCTTCTTCGACCTCGACACCGGACGCGAGGTCTGGGAGACCGACTTCCCCTACTCCAAGATCGGCGACGCCAAGGGCCTCGCGACCGGCGGCGACGACCAGGACACCCCGAGCGTGACCCTCACCCACGGCACGGTCGTCGTCACCTGGGGCGGCGGCACCGACGCGTACGCCATGGACGGCGGTCGGCGCCTGTGGCGTACGACGTCGACCGGCGCCTGCCAGGACATGGGCGCCGCCGGCGGGGACGCGCTGCTGGTGCGCCAGGAGTGCTGGAACGACGACGCCCCGCTCGACTCCACGGACGCCGTCAGCTACAAGGCGCGCAAGGTCGACCCGCGGACGGGCCGGGTGCTGTGGACGTACTCCGCCGCGCAGGGCGTCCGGGACATCAACATCCCCTCCGCCGAACCGCCCGTGATCGCCGTGCAGGCGGGCGAGATCGGCATCTCCGAGATGCTCTCCCTCGACGCGAAGGGCGGGACCCGCGCGGTCATCCGCCTGCAGAACGGCACCTACGTCGGCGAATGCTCGTACGACGACTACCTCTCCACCGAGGACTGCCCGACCATCGCCGTCGGTGACGGCCAGGTCTTCCTGCGCAGCAAGGAGTCGGGCGAGCTGACCAACTCCAACTGGATCATCGGCTTCGACCTCGCGACCGGGAACACCACCGAGAAGTTCGACTCCGGCCCCGGCTCGCTGCTGTACCCGGTGCGGATGAGCGGCGACCGGCTGCTGGCCGTCCGCGTGAGCGACCAGCACATCATGCCCTCGGGGCTGGTCGGCCTGGACCCGGCAACGGGCAGGGAGACCCCGTACCTCTACTTCGACCTGCCCGAGGAGGCCGACCTGATGACGATGACCGAGTACAACGACATCGTCGTCCAGGACGGCCGCATCTTCTTCGGCGTCAAGAAGGTCGACGGCCCCGCCAAGGGACAGCCGAAATGGGTCTACCTCGCCCTCGGCATCGAGAGCATGGCCGTCCGGTAGCTCTACGCCTCTCTACGCCTCCGGCGACGGCTCCAGGTCGAACTCGCCGTCCCGGGCACCGAGCACGAAGGCCCGCCACTCCGCCTCCGTGTAGCGCAGCACGGTGTCCGGGTCGAGCGAGGAGCGCATGGCCACGGCACCGCCGGGAAGATAGGCGATCTCGACCCGCTCCTCGTGCTCCTCGGTGCCGGGCGCGCCGTACCACTCCGCGTCGGAGATGTCGAGCGCGTACAACTCGTCACGCTCCCGCTCCTTGCGCGCCTTGATCTGCTCTTCCGTCTCCGCCATGGGTCCCTTCCCGACGTACGAGAACGATCTGTACGGTCACCCTAGTGGCCGCGTCGGCCCGCCCTCCGGGTTTCCACAGCCTCTTCCACGGCCTCATCCACAGGTGGCGAGCCCGCCCCCTAGCTGCTGGTACCCTGATGGATGGCCGTGTGTGCACGGCCTTCCGCCTTGCGAGTAACAGAAGCTTCCCCGAGACGAAGACCGGGGCACTCGGAGGCACTCTCAGACCATTGAGGAGTACGCGTGTCGCTCGACGCCGCCACGAAGAAGCAGATCATCTCCGAGTTCGGTACCCAGGAGGGTGACACCGGCTCCCCCGAGGTCCAGGTCGCTCTGCTGTCCCGTCGGATCTCCGACCTGACCGAGCACCTCAAGACCCACAAGCACGACCACCACTCCCGCCGTGGCCTGCTGATCCTCGTCGGTCAGCGCCGTCGCCTGCTGCAGTACCTGGCGAAGAAGGACATCCAGCGCTTCCGTGCGCTGGTCGACCGCCTCGGCATCCGCCGTGGTGCGGCGGGCGCCCGGTAAGACGCCGTGAGGGGAGCGGTTCCCGGAGCATCGGGGGCCGCTCCCTTTGCGTACGTACGGAAAGTACTGACGTGGCGGCGGAAACGTGCGGAGTGTCCCTCACGCTTTGTAGTGTGGTAGCACAACGCCATACGCACGACACGTAACGCCGTACCACACAGAACGAGGAGAAGCGCACCCAAGCCGCCGCCGGTCCTCGGTAGTGGCCCCCGGGAATGAACCCCGGGTGCTTCGATCGAAGACCGGCCCGCACCGCACGGAGCGCTTCTCCGCGACTGTCCCCCCGCCACACGGGCGAGGCGGGACAAAAGACGACAAGTAACGGAGAAAACGCTAGTGGAGAACGAGACCCACTACGCCGAGGCCGTCATCGACAACGGCTCCTTCGGCACCCGCACCATCCGCTTCGAGACGGGCCGCCTGGCCAAGCAGGCCGCCGGCTCCGCCGTGGCGTACCTGGACGACGACACCATGGTGCTGTCGGCCACCACCGCCTCCAAGAACCCCAAGGACCAGCTCGACTTCTTCCCCCTGACGGTGGACGTCGAGGAGCGGATGTACGCCGCCGGCAAGATCCCCGGCAGCTTCTTCCGCCGTGAGGGCCGGCCCAGCGAGGACGCGATCCTCACCTGCCGCCTCATCGACCGCCCGCTGCGCCCGTCCTTCAAGAAGGGCCTGCGCAACGAGATCCAGGTCGTCGCCACGATCATGGCCCTCAACCCCGACCACCTGTACGACGTCGTGGCGATCAACGCCGCCTCCGCGTCCACGCAGCTGGCCGGTCTGCCCTTCTCCGGCCCGATCGGCGGCGTCCGCGTCGCGCTGATCAACGGCCAGTGGGTCGCCTTCCCGACGCACACCGAGCTCGAGGACGCCGTCTTCGACATGGTCGTCGCCGGCCGCGTCCTGGAGGACGGCGACGTCGCGATCATGATGGTCGAGGCCGAGGCCACCGAGAAGACCATCCAGCTGGTCAAGGGCGGCGCCGAGGCGCCGACCGAGGAGGTCGTCGCCGCCGGTCTGGACGCCGCGAAGCCCTTCATCAAGGTGCTCTGCAAGGCCCAGGCCGACCTCGCCGCGAAGGCCGCCAAGCCCACCGCCGAGTTCCCGATCTTCCTCGACTACCAGGACGACGTCCTGGAGGCGCTGACCGCCGCTGTCAAGCCGGAGCTCGCCTCCGCGCTGACCATCGCGGGCAAGCAGGAGCGCGAGGCCGAGCTGGACCGCGTCAAGGGTCTGGCCGCCGAGAAGCTGCTCCCGGAGTTCGAGGGCCGCGAGAAGGAGATCTCCGCCGCGTACCGCTCGCTGACCAAGACCCTGGTCCGTGAGCGCGTCATCAAGGAGAAGAAGCGCATCGACGGCCGCGGTGTCACCGACATCCGCACCCTGGCCGCCGAGGTCGAGGCCATCCCGCGCGTGCACGGCTCGGCGCTGTTCGAGCGTGGCGAGACCCAGATCCTGGGCGTCACCACCCTGAACATGCTCCGCATGGAGCAGCAGCTGGACACCCTCTCCCCGGTGACCCGCAAGCGCTACATGCACAACTACAACTTCCCGCCGTACTCCACCGGCGAGACCGGCCGCGTCGGCTCCCCGAAGCGCCGCGAGATCGGCCACGGCGCCCTCGCCGAGCGCGCGCTCGTGCCGGTACTGCCGACGCGCGAGGAGTTCCCGTACGCGATCCGCCAGGTGTCCGAGGCCCTCGGCTCCAACGGCTCGACGTCCATGGGCTCGGTCTGCGCCTCCACCATGTCGCTGCTGAACGCCGGTGTGCCGCTGAAGGCCCCCGTCGCCGGCATCGCCATGGGCCTCATCTCCCAGGAGATCGAGGGCGAGACGCACTACGTCACCCTCACCGACATCCTCGGTGCGGAGGACGCCTTCGGCGACATGGACTTCAAGGTCGCCGGCACCAAGGAGTTCGTGACCGCGCTCCAGCTCGACACCAAGCTGGACGGCATCCCGGCCTCCGTCCTGGCCGCCGCCCTCAAGCAGGCCCGTGACGCCCGCCTCCACATCCTCGACGTGATGATGGAAGCGATCGACACGCCGGACGAGATGTCCCCGAACGCCCCGCGGATCATCACCGTCAAGATCCCCGTGGACAAGATCGGCGAGGTCATCGGCCCCAAGGGCAAGATGATCAACCAGATCCAGGAGGACACGGGCGCCGAGATCACCATCGAGGACGACGGCACCATCTACATCGGCGCCGCCGACGGCCCCTCCGCCGAGGCCGCCCGTACGACCATCAACGGCATCGCCAACCCGACGATGCCCGAGGTCGGCGAGCGCTACCTGGGCACGGTCGTGAAGACGACGACGTTCGGCGCCTTCGTCTCCCTCCTGCCCGGCAAGGACGGTCTGCTGCACATCTCGCAGATCCGCAAGCTGGCCGGCGGCAAGCGCGTGGAGAACGTCGAGGACGTGCTCGGCGTGGGCCAGAAGGTCCAGGTCGAGATCGCCGAGATCGACTCCCGCGGCAAGCTCTCCCTCATCCCCGTGATCGAGGGCGAAGAGGGCTCCGACGACGACGCGAAGAAGGACGACACCGACAAGTGACGTCGAGCAGCTCGACGGCGACGGCCCCCACCACCACGGAGGCGCGGGCCGTCGCCCGTACCCAAACCCTGATCAAGGGCCAGAACGGCATCGGCACGGTCCGCAAGACCACCCTCCCGGGCGGCCTGCGCATCGTCACCGAGACGCTGCCCTCCGTCCGCTCCGCGACCTTCGGCATCTGGGCGCACGTCGGCTCCCGCGACGAGACCCCGGCCCTGAACGGTGCCACCCACTACCTGGAGCACCTGCTCTTCAAGGGCACCTCCAAGCGCAGCGCCCTGGACATCTCCTCCGCCCTCGACGCGGTCGGCGGCGAGATGAACGCGTTCACGGCGAAGGAGTACACGTGCTACTACGCGCGCGTGCTCGACAGCGACCTGCCGCTCGCCATAGACGTCGTCTGCGACATGCTCACCGGCTCCCTGATCCTCGAAGAGGACGTCAACGTCGAGCGCGGCGCCATCCTCGAAGAGATCGCCATGACCGAGGACGACCCGGGCGACTGCGTGCACGACCTGTTCGCGCACACGATGTTCGGCGACAACCCCCTCGGCCGCCCGGTCCTCGGCACCGTCGACACCGTCAACGCCCTCACCGCCGACCGCATCCGCCGCTTCTACAAGAAGCACTACGACCCCACCCACCTGGTCGTGGCGGCCGCCGGCAACATCGACCACAACAAGGTCGTACGACAGGTCCGCGCCGCCTTCGAGAAGGCGGGCGCCCTCACCAACCCCGACGCCACGCCCCTCGCCCCGCGCGACGGCAGGCGTGCCCTGCGCACCGCGGGCCGCGTGGAACTGCTCGGCCGCAAGACCGAGCAGGCGCACATCGTCCTCGGCATGCCGGGCCTGGCCCGCACGGACGACCGGCGCTGGGCGCTCGGCGTGCTGAACACGGCCCTCGGCGGCGGCATGTCCTCCCGCCTGTTCCAGGAGGTCCGCGAGAAGCGCGGCCTGGCCTACAGCGTGTACTCGTACACCTCCGGCTTCGCCGACTGCGGTCTGTTCGGCGTGTACGCCGGCTGCCGGCCCTCGCAGGTCCACGACGTGCTGAAGATCTGCCGGGACGAACTCGACCAGGTCGCCGAGCACGGCCTGTCCGACGACGAGATCGACCGTGCCATCGGCCAGCTGCGGGGCTCGACCGTCCTCGGCCTGGAGGACACCGGCGCGCTGATGAACCGCATCGGCAAGAGCGAGCTGTGCTGGGGCGAGCAGATGTCGGTGGACGACATGCTGGGCCGGATAGCGTCGGTCACCCCGGACGACGTCCGCTCGGTCGCCCGCGACATCCTGGGGAAGCGGCCCTCGCTGTCGGTCATCGGCCCGCTCAAGGACAAGCAGGCGTCCCGGCTGCACGACGCCGTCGCCTGACACCCGTCTTCGGTATCTGCGTGAGGAAGCGAAAGAGATGAGCAAGCTGCGCGTGGCGGTCCTCGGAGCCAAGGGCCGCATCGGCTCCGAGGCGGTACGGGCCGTCGAGGCGGCCGAGGACCTCGAGCTGGTGGCCGCCCTCGGCCGGGGCGACAAGCTGGAGACCCTCGCCGAGACCGGCGCCCAGGTCGCGGTCGAACTGACCACGCCGGACTCGGTGATGGCCAACCTCGAGTACTGCGTGGGCCACGGCATCCACGCGGTCGTCGGCACCACCGGCTGGACCGACGAACGCCTCACGCAGCTGCGGGGCTGGCTCGCCGCCTCCCCGGAGACGGGCGTCCTCATCGCGCCCAACTTCTCCATCGGCGCCGTCCTGACCATGAAGTTCGCGCAGATCGCCGCGCCGTACTTCGAATCGGTCGAGGTCGTCGAACTGCACCACCCGAAGAAGGTCGACGCCCCGTCGGGTACGGCCACCCGCACGGCCCAGCTCATCGCCGAGGCCCGGCGCGCGGCGGGCACCGCCCCGGCGCCGGACGCCACGGAGACGGCCCTGGACGGCGCCCGCGGCGCCAGCGTCGACGGGATCCCCGTGCACGCCGTCCGCCTGCGCGGTCTGCTCGCCCACCAGGAGGTGCTGCTCGGCGGCGAGGGCGAGACCCTGACGATCCGCCACGACTCCCTCCACCACAGCAGCTTCATGCCGGGCATCCTGCTCGGCGCGCGCCGCGTGGTGACCACCCCGGGCCTGACCTTCGGCCTGGAACACTTCCTGGACCTGGGCTGACACCGCCATGCGCGCCAAGCTGTCCTACGCCATAACCGCCGCCGTCCTGGTCTTCTACTTCGTCCTGGTCGGCAGCCGCGGCGTCATGCTCATCGAGTCCGGCACCCTCGTGACCGTCACCTTCGGCGTGGCGGTGCTGATCCTGCCGGTCATCGGCCTGTGGTTCCTGTGGAAGAACACCCAGTTCGTCCGCAAGGCCAACCGGCTCGCCGCCGAACTCGACGCCGAGGGCGGCCTGCCCGTCGACGAACTGAGGCGCACGCCGGGCGGCCGGATCGACCGCGACTCCGCCGACGAGGTCTTCGCCAAGCGCAAGGCCGAGACGGAGGCGGCCCCCGACGACTGGCGCAGCTGGTTCCGCCTCGCCGTCGCCTACCACGACGCCCGCGACACCCCGAGGGCGCGCAAGGCGATGCAGCGTGCGATCGCCCTGCACGAGGGCAGGGCGATCGAGGCGTAGCCCCCGCCGTCGGCCCTCACGAACGCCGAAGGGGCCGTTCCGCACTTCTCGCGGACGGGCCCCTACGCACGTACGACTGCCGACTTGCCGGCGGGCGCGTGCGCCCCACAGCTCCCAGCTCCAGTCGAGCACGGCACGCAGGGTGCGCTGGTGCGGTCTGGCGGCGCGGGTTGCCGGCCGGCAGCAGGGCGAAGCGGTCCTCCAGCCGCTCGACGGAGGGCTCCACGGCCGACGTGCGCGACCGGGAGGCGGCCGGCTCGATCGCCGACGTCAGCCCCGCCGGTTCTCCGCGGCCCAGGCCTCAATGGTGTCCGCCGCCCGGTCGAAGGACCCGGCACGCCCCACGAAGTCGGCGTTGTGCGTCGTCATCAGCACCGGCGCGTCCTGCGCGGCCCGGTCCTTGCGCTGCAGGAGCAGCGCCTGTCCCTGCACCGTCCGCGGCAGCCCCAGCCAGCGCACCGGCTGCTGCACCGTCCGCACGGCGACGACCTGCTCCCAGGCCGTCGTACGCGTGCTGACGAAACCGACGTGACGCAGCCCCCGCGCGCTCACCCACACACCCATGCGCAGCAGCCGCAGGGCGCCCAGGATGACGACCAGCGCGACCCCGAGGATCACCCCGGCCTCGGACACCGACGCGGTGAGCGCGATCACGACGGCCGCGAACAGCACGAACGAGGCGAGCAGCAGCAACAGCGCCGCCGTCCCCACCCGCCACGGCCCGGGGCGGTAGGGGCGCCGCCAGCGGTCGCGGTCGTCGAAGGGCAGCGCGAGGTCGTCGGCTGTCTCGAAAGCACGGTCGGCCGTCAGGAAGGGCAGGGGCACGGCTGGTCCTCACTCGATCCACGCGTGGGCTGTGCCCGGTGAGGCTATCCGCCTGTGTCCCCGCTCACCACTCTCGGGGGTCCGATGGAGTCAGTGCCCCTGGGAGGCCTGTGACTGCTGAGCCGGTGCATGGGCGTCGGTCGACAGCGCCGGCATGCCGAGCACCAGCGAGCCCACGAGCGCGGCCACGATGGTCATCCCGAGCAGCCAGCGCCCGGCTACCTGACCGGCGGACGCCCGCTCGCGCGGCGGGGGAGCGACATTGCTGCGAAACCTGTCGGCCTCCGCGACGAAGGCGAACGGAACGGGTTCGCGCCGACGAGACATGGCTGGTACCTCTCCTCTCGGAGTCGAATGAGTGACCGTCACCCACACAGACGGGCGAGTGCCCCAAAAGGTGCCCGGTTTCGCCGAATTCACAGAAATTCGCCGACGTATGTCGCGACCCGGTACCGAACGCCCCGTTGTCAGTGCCGGGCCGTAGAGTGGGCGCCGCCCGAGAGACGTGATGGAAGGACCCTCCGAGCCGTGACCGACACCCCCGCCGACGACCTCAAACCCAGCTTTCGCAGTGACGTCACCGTCGAGCTGGTCAAGCACAGTGCGGCCGACTCCGACGTGCTGTGGGCCGCCCGCGTCTCGACCGCCGGCGAGCAGTCCCTGGAAGAGCTGAACAAGGACCCGGAGCGCTCCAAGGGCCTGATCAACTACCTCATGCGGGACCGGCACGGCAGCCCCTTCGAGCACAACTCGATGACTTTCTTCATCAGCGCCCCGATCTTCGTCTTCCGCGAGTTCATGAGGCACCGGGTGGGATGGTCGTACAACGAGGAGTCGGGTCGTTATCGTGAGCTTCAGCCTGTCTTCTACGTCCCCGGACAGTCCCGGAAGCTGGTTCAGGAAGGTCGGCCCGGCAAGTACGTCTTCGTCGAGGGGACCCCGTCACAGCACGCGACGGTCACCCGCGAGCTGGAGGAGTCGTACCAGCAGGCGTACGGCGCCTACCAGAAGCTGCTTGCCGAGGGTGTCGCCCGCGAGGTCGCGCGTGCCGTCCTTCCCGTGGGGCTCTTCTCCTCCATGTACGCCACCTGCAACGCCCGTTCGCTGATGCACTTCCTCGGGCTGCGCACCCAGCACGAGCTCGCGAAGGTGCCGTCCTTCCCGCAGCGGGAGATCGAGATGGTGGGCGAGAAGATGGAGGCGGAGTGGGCGAAGCTCATGCCGCTGACGTACGCCGCCTTCAATGCGAACGGGCGCGTGGCACCGTGACGCTCCACCGTCCCCCCGCGAAGCACACATGTACGGGTCAGCCTCGCCAGGTGTCCCAATTGCGGCATTTGGCGAAGTTCATCTAGCCTGATCAAACGGACCCGGTACTGCTTGAACCCCCGAGCAGGCAGTACCGGGCTCCGCATTTGTCCGGACTTATCCCGCACCCCGAGGGCAGACCTCGTAATCAGCAGCGAGTAGCGTGTTACCCATGGCTCCGACCTCCACTCCGCAGACCCCCTTCGGGCGGGTCCTCACCGCCATGGTCACGCCCTTCACGGCGGACGGCGCACTCGACCTCGACGGCGCACAGCGGCTCGCCACCCACCTGGTGGACGCAGGCAACGACGGCCTGATCATCAACGGCACCACCGGAGAGTCCCCCACCACGAGCGACGCGGAGAAATCGGACCTCGTACGGGCGGTCCTGGAGGCGGTCGGCGACCGGGCCCACGTGGTCGCCGGCGTCGGCACGAACGACACCCACCACAGCATCGAGCTGGCACGCGAGGCCGAGCGGGTCGGCGCGCACGGCCTCCTGGTCGTCACCCCGTACTACAACAAGCCCCCGCAGGAGGGTCTGTACCGGCACTTCACGGCCGTCGCCGACACCACCGGCCTGCCGGTGATGCTCTACGACATCCCCGGCCGCAGCGGCGTCCCGATCAACACCGAGACGCTGGTCCGGCTCGCCGAGCACCCGCGCATCGTCGCCAACAAGGACGCCAAGGGCGACCTCGGCCGCGCGAGCTGGGCCATCGCCCGCTCCGGCCTCGCCTGGTACTCCGGCGACGACATGCTCAACCTGCCGCTGCTCTCCGTGGGCGCGGTCGGCTTCGTCTCGGTCGTCGGCCATGTCGTCACGCCCGACCTGCGGGCCCTCGTCGACGCCTTCGTCTCCGGTGACGTACACAAGGCCACGGAGATCCACCAGAAGCTGCTCCCCGTCTACACGGGCATGTTCCGCACGCAGGGCGTCATGACGACGAAGGCCGCGCTGGCCCTCCAGGGGCTGCCCGCCGGACCCCTGCGCGCCCCCATGGTCGAGTGCGCGCCGGAAGAGATCGAGCAGCTCAAGATCGATCTTGCCGCCGGCGGGGTACAGCTCTGACAACAGACTTAGCACCACCCGGGCTTCACAACTGAATAGGCAGGCCACCGGTTGCCTGCGTCCCACAACGACAACTGCTACACGCACGAACGTCACGCGCGCCACGTGCCCACCGGTACGTGGCGCGTGTGGTGAGGAGAGTCTTTTGAGTCATCCGCATCCTGAACTCGCCCCGCCCCCGCCTCTCACCGAGGGCGGCCTACGGGTCACCCCGCTCGGCGGTCTCGGTGAGATCGGCCGAAACATGACGGTCTTCGAGTACGGCGGCCGTCTCCTGATCGTCGACTGCGGAGTGCTCTTCCCCGAGGAGGAGCAGCCCGGAATCGACCTGATCCTGCCGGACTTCTCGTCCATCAGGGACCGCCTCGACGACATCGAGGGCATCGTCCTCACACACGGCCACGAGGACCACATCGGCGGTGTCCCCTTCCTGCTCCGCGAGAAGCCGGACATCCCGCTGATCGGCTCCAAGCTGACCCTCGCCCTGATCGAGGCCAAGCTCCAGGAGCACCGCATCCGCCCGTACACCCTCGAGGTGGCGGAAGGGAACCGCGAGCGCGTCGGCCCCTTCGACTGCGAGTTCGTCGCGGTCAACCACTCCATCCCGGACGCGCTGGCCGTCGCCATCCGCACCCCGGCCGGCATGGTCGTCCACACCGGCGACTTCAAGATGGACCAGCTCCCGCTGGACAACCGTCTCACCGACCTCCACGCGTTCGCACGCCTGAGCGAGGAGGGCATCGACCTCCTGCTCACGGACTCCACGAACGCGGAAGTCCCCGGTTTCACCCCGCACGAGCGGGACATCTCCAACGTCCTGCGCCAGGTCTTCGGAAGCGCCCGCAAGCGGATCATCGTGGCGAGCTTCGCCAGCCACGTCCACCGCATCCAGCAGATCCTGGACGCGGCCCACGAGTACGGCCGCCGGGTCGCCTTCGTCGGCCGCTCCATGGTCCGCAACATGGGCATCGCCCGCGACCTTGGCTATCTCAAGGTTCCCCCGGGCCTGGTGGTCGACGTCAAGACGCTCGACGACCTCCCCGACCACGAGGTGGTCCTGGTCTGCACGGGCTCCCAGGGCGAACCGATGGCGGCCCTGTCCCGCATGGCCAACCGCGACCACCAGATCCGCATCGTCGACGGCGACACGGTGATCCTGGCCTCCTCGCTGATCCCGGGGAACGAGAACGCGGTGTACCGCGTGATCAACGGCCTGACCCGCTGGGGCGCCAACGTCGTCCACAAGGGCAACGCGAAGGTCCACGTCTCGGGCCACGCCTCGGCCGGCGAACTGCTGTACTTCTACAACATCTGCCGTCCGAGGAACCTGATGCCGGTGCACGGCGAATGGCGCCACCTGCGGGCGAACGCGGAACTCGGCGCGTTGACGGGCGTTCCGCACGACCGGATCGTCATCGCCGAGGACGGCGTGGTCGTCGACCTCGTCGAGGGCAAGGCGAAGATCTCGGGCAAGGTGCAGGCGGGCTATGTGTACGTCGACGGGCTCTCCGTCGGCGATGTCGGCGAGCCGGCGCTGAAGGACCGAAAGATCCTCGGTGACGAGGGCATCATCTCGGTCTTCGTGGTGGTGGACTCGTCCACCGGCAAGATCAGCGGCGGACCGCACATCCAGGCCCGCGGTTCCGGCATCGAGGACTCCGCCTTCAGCGAGGTGATCCCGAAGATCACGGAGGTCCTGGAACGCTCGGCCCAGGACGGCGTCGTGGAGCCGCACCAGCTGCAGCAACTCATCCGCCGCACGCTCGGCAAGTGGGTCTCCGACACCTATCGCCGCAGGCCGATGATCCTCCCGGTCGTCGTGGACGTCTGACACCTCGTGCGGGTGAACTAGGAGCGGGGGGGGGGGGGGGGGGGGGGGGGGGGCCCCCCCCCGGGGGGGGGGCG
>NZ_JAKWBE010000023.1 GCF_022513565.1 Streptomyces gilvus
CGGCGTATGCGGCCGGGAACCCGGTGCGCACGAACCAGGCGAAGATGTCACCGACACCGCTCTGACCGGCCTCATACCCCCACAGGCCCGGCAGGATCCCGCCGTCCACCACCCCGCACATGCCCGGCACCACACCGTGCTGGTCGGAACTCATCACATGACAGGTCGAGGTGCCCATGATGGCGACCATCTGACCCGGTTCCACCGCGACCGCCGCCGGGGCGGTGACATGCGCGTCGACGTTGCCGACACACACCGCGATCCCCTCCGGCAGCCCGGTCCAGGCCGCCGCCTCCGCCGTCAACCCACCCGCCGCATCGCCCAGCTGGCCGATCGGCTGCTCCAGCTTGTCCGTCACGAAGCCCGCGAACTCGGGGTTGAGGGCCTCCAGGTAGCCGCGGGAGGGATAACTCCCCTCCTGATACTGCCCCTTGTAGCCGGCGGTGCAGGCGTTGCGGACATACCTCCCGCACAACCGCCACACGATCCAGTCCGCCGCCTCCACCCACCGCTCCGTGCGCCGGTAGACCTCCGGATCCTCCTCCAGCACCTGCAGCGCCTTGGCGAACTCCCACTCCGAGGAGATCTTCCCGCCATACCGCTCCAGCCACGGCTCCTTGCGCTCGGCGGCCAGCGCGTTGATCCGGTCCGCCTGCCCCTGCGCGGCGTGATGGCGCCACAGCTTGACGTAGGCGTGCGGGCGGGCACCGTACTCCGGCAGCTCGCACAGCGGCGTGCCGTCCGCCAGCACCGGCAACACCGTGCACGCGGTGAAGTCCGTGCCGATGCCCACCACTTGCTCGGGACGGATCCCGGCGGCCGCCAGCGCCGCCGGCACCGCCTCGCGCAGCACGTCGATGTAGTCCGAGGGCACCTGCAGCGCCCAGTCCGGCGGCAGCCGCGTACCGTCCGGCAGCTCACGGTCCAGGACCGCGTGGCCGTACGCGTGCTCCGCCGTCCCCAACTCGGCGCCGTCACGGACCCGGACCACCACAGCGCGGCCGGACAGGGTACCGAAGTCCACACCCACCACACAGAGTTCTTCAGACACGGCGGGCCTACCTTTCTTGTTCGGTATGTCAGTCATGGTTCGGAATGTTGGACAGAAGATCGGGGGCCCGGCTGCGAAGCCGGGCCCCTGAGGGTCAGTTGACCCGTACGACCTGCCACAGTTCGTCATCGGCGCCGGTGTCGGTCGCCTGGACGATCAGGGCGCCGTTGGCCGTGGAGGCGGAGGCGACGTCCGCGACCAGGCCGCTGGCGGAGTTGACGAGCTTGAAGTAGCCGCTTCCCGCGTCGGTCAGCGTCCAGTTCTGGGAGTTCGCGCCGGAGGACGCGTTCTGGACGACGGCCGCGCCCGACGAGGTCGAGCCGTTGTTGTCGAGGAACAGACCGCTGTTGACGTTCTTCACGGTCCACGCCCCGCCGGCGGCGGACTGGAACGTCCACAGCTGGCAGTTGTTGGCGGTGTTCACCCACTGGCCGGCCTGCTTGCCCGTGGCGGTGGAGGCGCCGGGGATCTCGAAGAACTTGCCGCTGTTCTTGTTGACCAGCCGGTACTGGCCGGTGGACAGGGTGGGCAGGGCGGTCTGGGTGAGGTTCCAGCGCTGGCAGGCGCAGCCGGTGTCGGACCACTGCCCGGCGGCGGTGCCGACGGTGGTGGAGGCGCTGGGGATCTCCAGGTACTTGCCGCTGATCCGGTTGGTGGCGGTGAAGCCGCCCGCCGGGTTCGGGGCGATCGCCCACTCGTGGTCGAGGGTGCCGTTGTCGTCCCACTGCAGGACCTTGGCGCCGTTGGCGGTGGACTGGTTCTGCACGCCCAGGACCTTGCCGCTGGCCACGTTGAAGATCTTGAAGTAGCCGGACGTCTGCTGGACGAACTTCCACTTCTGGTCGCTCGCGTTGTCGGCGTTCTGCTGGGTGGCGTTGATGCCGTTGGTGGTGGAGCCGCCCGCGATGGCCAGCATGAGGTGGCTGTTGGCGTTGGACATCGTGTAGGTGGCGCCGTCGGAGATGCCGCCGCCCAGGTCGATCGTGCCGTAGGTGACGGGGTTGAGGCCGGTACTGGTCAGGTGGCCGCCGCTGAGGACCAGCAGGCTGTGGCCGTCGGAGAGCGGGACCATGCCACGGCTGTAGCCGCCGGGGACGGTGGAGGCGATGCGCGTCCACTGGCCGGAGGCGCCGTTCTGCGTGTTGAGGAACAGGTCGGTGGTGCTGTTGGCGCTGACGACGAGGGTGCCGTTGGCGCCGCCGGTCGGCAGCCAGGTGATGTACGGCGAGCTGGTGGGCACGGTGCCGTCGGTCGCCTTGAGGGCGATGCCGGTCGCCGAGCCGAAGGCCTCGGGGTCGGCGGAGATCTTGTAGTAGACGGCGAAGCCGCCCTCGGGGGCGCCCCAGAACTCGTACGTCATCACGTAGCTGCCGTTGGGCAGCTTCGCGACCGTCGGCATGCCCGGGCGGTCGCCGTAGGTCGAGGTGGCGACATCGTTCACCACGGAACCCCAGGTCAGGCCGTCCGTGCTGACCTGGTGCACGATCTTCTGGCCGTTGTTGGGGTCGCGCTGGTCGGAGTAGTACACGATCAGCTTGGAGCCGGACACCATCAGGAACGGCTCCCACACGGGCGTCTGGCCGTTGGTGGGGTCGGCCTTGCCGCCGGTGGCGATGGTGCTGACGTAGGACCAGCTCACCCCGTGGTCGGTGCTGGCGTACAGGTCCAGCTCGGTCGTGGACAGGTCGCTCGGGATGGAGTTGCCGGCGGCGAGGATCGTGCCGGCCGGGAAGTTGCCGACGGCGGTGGGGAGTTCGTACAGGAACGGCTGGTAGCGCATGCCGAAGCCGTTGTGCGTGTCGGTGATGCTGGAGATCTGGGTCCAGCTGTTGCCGTTGTCGGTGCTGCGGTAGACCGGGAAGACCGGGGTGCCCGAGCTGTACTGCTCGAAGGTGGCGAGCAGGGTGCCGTTGGAGGATCCGCTGTACTGCAGGCGCAGGCCGCGCGGGTAGAGCGAGCCGGGGGACGGGGTGCCCGACGCGGGGGTGTACATCGTCTGCGAGGCGCGCGAGATCGCGTGGGCCGGGCCGGCGGAGGGGATGAGGAGGGCGACGGCAGCTGCGAGCAGGGCCAGCAGCACGGTGATCGTCTGGGGTCTGCGGACGGCGGGTGCGGCGCGGTGTACGGCGCCTTCCCTGGTGGTGGACATGCGGCTCCCAAAGGGTGTCCGGGGAAGAGGGGTGGTGCCTGACCCGCCGCTCCCCGGGGAGGAAGAGCGGGGAGTCGGGAGCGGTGGGTGTCCGAGGGGGTGGGTCAGCCGGCGCGGCGCAGCCGGACGACGTTCCAGGAGACGGGCGAGAGGCTCACGGTGAGCCGTCCGTCGGTGACGGCGCCGGTCTCGGCGGTGTAGGGCCGGACCCGGTCGGGGTCGTCCTGGGTGTTGGTGGCGCGGATGTCGGGGTCGCTGAGCACGGAGTGCTCCACCGGCGTGTAGCCGGGGAACGCCCGCAGGTCGAGGGCGAGTTCGACGTTCTCGCCCTGGTGCCGGTTGACGGCGAAGACGGTGAGCTCGTCGGGGCCGTCCGCGCCCTCGATGTGGGTGGCCACGGCGTCCACGACCGGAACTCCGCCGAATCGTTTCGTCTCGTACAACGGCGCGACCGGCGCCACCCGCAGGACCGTACCGCGGGCGTGCCGGGCGGCCTGGGCGAAGGGGTGGAAGGTCGTCTGCCGCCAGCTCGGGCCGCCGGCCTCGCTGCGGATCGGGGCGATGACGTTGACGAGCTGGGCGAGGCAGGCGGCGGTGACACGGTCGCTGTGCCGCAGCAGGCTGATCAGCAGACCGCCGACCACGACGGCGTCGGCGACGTTGTACTCGTCCTCGATGACGCGCGGGGCGACGGCCCACTCGGTGGGCTTCTCCGCCGCCTCGAACCGGGAGTTGTACCAGACGTTCCACTCGTCGAAGGAGAGCTGGATCCGCTTCTTGCGGCGCAGCTTGGCCCGGACGTGGTCGGCGGTGGCTACCACCGACTCCACGAAGCCGTCCATGTCGACGGCGGAGGCGAGGAAGCTGCCGAGGTCGCCGTCGAGCTCCTCGTAGTAGGCGTGGCAGGAGATGTAGTCGACCTGGTCGTACGCCTCCTCCAGGACGGTCGCCTCCCAGGCGCCGAACGTCGGCATGGAGGAGCTGGAGCTGCCGCACGCCACCAGTTCGAGGTTCGGGTCGATCATGCGCATCGCGCGGCCGGTCTCGGCGGCGAGCCGGCCGTACTCGGCGGCGGTCTTGTGGCCGGTCTGCCAGGGGCCGTCCATCTCGTTGCCCAGGCACCACATGCGGATGCCGAACGGGTCCCGGGCGCCGTTCTTGACGCGCTGGTCGGACCAGGCGGTGCCGCCGGGGTGGTTGGCGTACTCCAGCAGGTCGAGGGCCTCCTGGACGCCCCGGGTGCCGAGGTTGAGCGCCATCATGGGCTCGACGCCGGCCTTGCGGGCCCAGGCGGCGAACTCGTGCAGTCCAAAGGCGTTGGTCTCGGTGCTGTGCCAGGCGAGGTCCAGGCGGGTGGGCCGGTCGGCGACCGGGCCGACGCCGTCCTCCCAGCGGAAGCCGGAGACGAAGTTGCCGCCGGGATAGCGCACGGTGGTCACGCCCAGCTCGCGCACCAGCTCCAGGACGTCACGGCGCAGACCGTCCTCGTCGGCCTCGGGGTGGCCGGGTTCGTAGATGCCGGTGTAGACGCAGCGGCCCATGTGCTCGACGAACGAGCCGAAGGTACGGGGGCTCACGTCGGCTACGCGGAAGGCGGGGTCGACGGTCAGGGAAGCGTGCAGCATGAAGGGCGCTCCGGGAGGTGCGGGGGAAGGAGGGGGGAACAGGCGGGCTCTTCAGCTCACTTGAGGCTTCCGACGGTCAAGCCGCCGCGCCAGTAGCGCTGGAGGAGGAGGAAGGCGACGATCAGCGGGAGGATCGCCACCAGGGAACCCGCGATGACGAGGGTGAACAGCGCGTTGGCGCCGGACTGGATCAGCGCTCCCTGGTACCAGGACTGCAGGCCGACGGTGAGCGGGAACAGCTTGTCGTTGTTGAGCATCACCAGCGGCAGGAAGAAGTTGTTCCAGGTGCCGACCATGGAGAACAGCAGCACCGTGACCAGGGCGGGCTTCAGGGTGGGCAGCGCCACGTTGAACAGCACCCGCAGCTCCCCCGCGCCGTCCACGCGGGCCGCCTCCAGCAGCTCGTCCGGCAGCGACTCCTGCACGTACACCCGCACCAGGTAGACGCCGAACGGGTTGAGCAGCGAGGGCAGGATGACCGCCCACATGGTGTTGGTCAGCGCCACCTTGCTCAGCAGCAGATAGGTGGGGATGGCCAGCGCGGTCGCGGGGACCATGATGGCGCCGAGCAGGCTGGAGAAGAGCAGGTTGCGGCCGGGGAAGCGGTACTTGGCGAAGGCGTACCCGGCGAAGGTGGCCACCGCCGTCGCGCCGACGCCGCTGACGCCCGCGTAGATCGCGGTGTTGCCCATCCAGCGCAGGTACTCGCCGTCGTTGTAGGTGAACAGCTGGCGGAGGTTGTCGAAGAACGAGGCCGGCGAGTGGAACCAGAGGGCGGCGGTGGAGAACAGCGCGTCGTTGTTCTTGGTGGCCGCGACGACCAGCCACCAGAACGGCAGCAGGAAGTACAGGATCATCGCCACCATCACCGCGTTGACGGTGACGCGTCCGCGGGCGGCGGAGGTACGGCGGGGCGCCCGGGCGGGGGCGGCGGGGGCGGGGGCTGCGGCGGTCGTCACTTCAGTCCGCTCCTTTTGCGCGTGGCGAACAGGAAGAGGTAGGAGCCGATGAAGACCACCGCTCCGAGCGAGAAGGAGATGGCGGCGGAGTAGTTGAACTCCGAGTACTGGAAGGCGAGGTTGTAGGCGTAGAGGTTCGGCGTGTAGTCCGGGCTGATCACCGAGGAGGCGGTCGGCTCCAGGACACGCGGTTCGGTGAAGAACTGCAGGGTGCCGATGATGGTGAACATCAGGGTGAGGACGATCGCCGAGGACACCATCGGGATCTTGATGCGCAGGGCCGTCTGGATCTGCCCGGCGCCGTCCAGCTTGGCGGCCTCGTAGACCTCGCGGGGCAGGCCCTGCAGCGCCGCGTACAGGACGATCATGTTGTAGCCGGTCCACTGCCAGGTCACGATGTTGCCGAGCGAGGTCAGCATCAGGCTGTGCCCCAGCAGGTCGACCTTGCCCATGCCGAGGGCGTGGCTCAGGGTGTTCACCGGGCCGAAGGTCGGGCTGTAGAGGAAGCCCCACATCAGCGCGCCGATCACGGCGGGCACGGCGTACGGCATGAACAGGGTCATGCGGAAGACCTTGGCGAGCCTGCTGGTGACCTCGTCGATGATCAGCGCACCGAGCAGCGCCAGCCCGAGCATGAGCGGGATCTGCACCAGGCCGAAGACCGCGACCCGGCGCACACCGGAGAGGAAGTGCGGGTCGGTGAAGGTCTGCTTGTAGTTGGCGAACCAGCTGAAGTGGTCACCGCCGACCAGGGTGGAGGTCCTCAGGCTCAGCCAGAAGGCGTACGCCAGCGGCGCCACCAGGAAGGCCAGGAAGAGCAGGGTGAACGGGGTGATCAGCAGCAGTCCCATGCCCCGGTGGCGGGAGCGGGCGGACCGCCCGGGGGAGCGCCGGCCGCTCCTGCCGCCGGCCGTCGGGGCACCAGCCACCGCGGCGGGGGCGGAACTTGCGGGCGCGAGTGCTGGTCCCTGCTGTCGGAGCAGGCTCATCACATCTCCTTGCGCGTCGTACGGGCCCCCTCCGACGGCGGACGGATGACGCGTGGGGCGTCGGCGGGGGCGGTGCGGACTCGAGAAACCGGGCCGGTTACTTGTTGACCTTGAATCCCTGCTTGGACGCGTAGGAGGTCACCTGGCTCTGGACGTCGTCGTTCACCGCGGACCAGTCGGTCTGGCCCTGGATCGCCTTGCCCACCTCGCTGGTGTCGGTGTTGTAGGCGAAGTCCTGGAACGGGCTCCAGTCGAAGGTGGAGATGCCGTTGGCGGCGGGCACGAACACCGAGTTGATCTGCTGGCCGCCGAAGAAGGCGTACTTCTTCTGCTTGAAGTAGGCGCCGTTGAGGATCGGGTTGGACAGCGGGAAGAGGTAGGCCTGGTCGATGCCGATCTTCCAGGCGGCCTCGGAGGTGCCGAAGAGTTCCCGGGCGACCTCGGTGGCCTCCTTGGGGTGCTTGGTCTGGGTGGTCACCGCGAAGCTCGAACCGCCCCAGTCGCCCTGGTCGCTGCCGCCCGCCGTCCACTGCGGCAGCGGGGCCACGCGCCACTTGCCGGCGGTCTTCTTGGCGACGCTGGAGAGGTAGCCCGGGCCCCAGCCGGCCGCGATGTAGGTGGCGTACTTGCCGGTGCTCAGGCCGTTGTAGAAGTCCGTGGTGGCGTACGAGGTGGTGTCGACCAGCTTGTTCTTGACCAGGTCGCCCCAGTAGTCGTACACCTTCTTCGCCCCGGCGTCGTTCAGGTTGACCCCGATGTCCGGCAGCTTGCTCGCCGAGTAGGTGTAGGGGCGGGAGCCGGCCTGCCACATCAGGCCCTGGCGCCAGCCGGCGGCGGTCTCGTCGCTGCCGAAGTCGGTCAGGTAGGCGTTCGGGTCGGCCTTGTGGAGCTTGACCGCCTCCTGCTTGAACTCCGCCCAGGTGGTCGGCACCTTCAGGTTGTACTTCTTGAAGAGGTCGGCCCGGTACATCATCGTCATCGGGCCGCCGTCGACCGGTATGGCATAGACGTGGTCGCCGTCGGAGGACTGGTTCCAGGCCCAGGACACGTAGTTGCCCTTGTCCGCGTTCGCACCGTACTTGCCCATGTCGAGCAGGCCCTTGGTGAGCTGGATGGTCGGCAGCTCCTGGAACTCCAGCATGACGACGTCCGGGGCGCCCTGGCCGGCCTTGAGCGCGGTCTTCAGCTTGGTGTACTCGTCCTGGCCGACGCCTGCCTGCACCCAGTCGACCTGGACGTCCTTGTGGGTCTTGTTGAACTGGTCGACGACCTGCTTGAAGTCCGGGTACCAGGCCCACACCTTGATGTGCACCGGGCCGCTGGACGAGGATCCCGAGTCGCTGCCGCCGCTGGAGCCGCAGGCCGCGAGGAGCACGGCGGCGAGGGCGGCGGAGGTCGTCGCGACGGCGGTCCGGCGCAGAGAACGGGGCAGTCTGGTGGACGACATGAGCATTCTCCTGGGTGAGGGTGCCGAGAGGGCAGGAAGAGGGAGGGGATCGGTGAGCGGTATGCGGCGGTACGGGCCGGAAAAGAGTACGCGGAATCCTCATCTCGAACGCCGTTCGAGATTTCGGCCAGAGAACTGGTGGCGGCTCCTACCGGTTGTCCGAGCGCGACAGGGTCGACAGGAGGCGGTTCCCGATCATCCCTTCGGGTGCCCCTGCTAGGCTCTGCAGCGCTGCAAAAGTGTTAACCGAAGGATTGCCACGCTGCAAGAGCTGGGGCGAAACTTTCCACAACGACCCCCATCCGGGATGAAGGTGACCTATGGCAAAAGGCGTCACACTCCGCGACGTCGCGGCGTTGGCCGGCGTCTCCAGTCGCACCGTGTCCAACGTGGTCAACGGCTACGCGCCGGTCGCCGAGAGCACCCGGGCGCGGGTGCAGCAGGCCGTGGACGAGCTCGGGTACCGGCCGAACGTGCTCGCCCGCAACCTCGCCTCCGGGCGCTCGGGGCAGCTCGCGGTGGTCGTGCCGTATCTGGACACCCCGTACTTCGCCGAGCTGTTGCAGGGCATCATCCGGGCGGCGCGGGTGCGCGGGTACAACGTCCTGATCGACCAGACCGACGGCGACGCCGAGCACGAGAAGCTGTTCCTCAGCCGCGGCTCGCAGCAGCTGCTCTTCGACGGCGTGATCTTCAGTCCGCTGGGCCTGGCCCAGACGGACCTGACCGAGCGTGACGCGAGCCTGCCGCTGGTGGTGCTCGGCGAGCGGGTCAGCGACGGCAGCTTCGACCACATCGGCATCGACGACGTCAGCGCCTCACGCGAGGCTACCGAGCATCTGCTCGACCTCGGGCGGCGGCGCGTCGCGGCGATCGGTGACCAGCCGTACCGCACGGGTGAGGCCGCGCAGCTGCGCACCCGCGGCTACCGGCTGGCCCATGAGCGGGCCGGTCTGCCCGTCCGGGAGGAGTACGTCATCTCCACCCCGCGCTTCAACCGCTCCGACGGCGCCACCGCCATGGCCCACCTGCTCGACCTCCAGGAACCCCCGGACGCGGTCTTCTGCTACAGCGACCTGGTCGCGCTCGGCGCCCTGCACACCCTGGCCGCCCGCGGACTGCGGGTCCCGGAGGACGTCGCCATCGTCGGTTACGACGACATAGAGGACGCCCGTTACTCGAACCCGCCGGTGACGACGGTCTCCCCGGACAAGCGGATGATCGCCGAGACGGCGGTGGAACGCCTGCTCAAACGCATCACCACCCCGACCCCGGTCCCCGGCATGGAGATCCGCGCCCCCCACCGCCTCATCCCCCGAGCAAGCACAATGGGCCCCACGCTTCCGGCCCCGGCCACGGGGGCCTGAGCGGGTCTGAGCGGGGTCTGAGCGACGGCTACCCCGGCCAGACGCCCGCGCCCGCGCTGTCCCCGACCCGCGCCGGGGACCGGTCCGACGCGGCGGATCGCGATGCGCACCGGGCCGGGCCCGGGATGGCCGCATCCCGACACGCCCCCGACCCGACAGCACCCTGGCGCCACGCCACACCGGAGCCCGGTCCGTCCGACACGGCGGATCGCGATGCGCGCCTGGCCCGGGAGCGCGACGGCCGCATCCCGACGCGCCCCCGCCCCGACACCACACCGGCGCCGCGCCGTTCGGCCGGATGAGGGTGATGCGCTCTACGCCCTCGGGTAGCGCGCCAGCCAGCCCGGGGAGGAGCCGGCCGGGCCGTGGAGGGCCGGGCCCTGGGTCATCTCCATGGCGAAGTCGTCGGCGAGTTCGAGGACGGTGGGGCGGCCCTCCAGTTCGGCCAGCCAGGCCGGGGGCAGCGCCGTCTCGCCGTGCAGGGCGCCCAGCAGACCGCCGGTGAGGGCGCCGGTCGGACCGGAGGGCCCGTCCTGGTTCACGGCGAGACACAGACCGTGCCGTACGTCCTCGCCGACCAGGGCGCAGTACACCGCGGCGGCCAGCACGCCCTCGGCGGAGCCGTCGCCGGCCAGTTCCTCCACGCGCAGCGGTGTCGGTATGCCCTGCCGTACCGCGCCCAGCGCGTGCTGCAGCGCGTCGGACACCGGCTGGTGCCCCGGCCGCGCGGCGAGCAGCGCGAGCGCCCGCTGCACCGCGCCGTCCAGGCTGTCGCCCCGGGCCAGCGCGTGCACGATCACGGCGTACGCTCCCGCCGACAGGTAGGCGGTGGGGTGGCCGTGAGTCTGCGCGGCGCACTCCACCGCGAGCTGGACGACCAGTTGCGGCTCCCAGCCGACCAGCAGCCCGAAGGGCGCGGACCGGGCGACCGCCTCGGGCCCGACCTCGGCCGGGTTCTTGGGCGCGTCCAGCGTCCCCATGGTGTCGTCGCCGAACCCGATCAGCAGCGAACGGGCCGGATCCCGGCGCGCGTACAGCCACTCCTCCCGCGCCAGCCAGCCGTCGTCCTTGCGCCGCTCGTCGGGCCCCCAGTCCCGCTGGGTGGCCGCCCACCGCAGATACGCCCGGTGCAGGTCGGTCGGCGGATGCCAGGCGCCGGTGTCACGGCGCACCTGGGCCCGTATCAGCCCGTCGACGGAGAACAGGGTGAGCTGGGTGAGGTGGGTGACGGCACCACGCCTGCCGTAGGCGAAAGCGAGGTCCACGAGCCCCTCGGCGCCGTAGGTCTCGCGGATCTGGTCGAGGTCAAGGGCGTCCACCGGCGCCCCGAGCGCGTCACCGACGGCCGCTCCGAGCAGGGTGCCGCGCACCCGGCTGCGGAAGTCCTGCTGCTCGACCCGGCCCCACACGGCCCCGGTAGTCACAGTCACCAAGACCTCCCCTGCGGCACCGCCCGACGCATGACAGTCCAGCACTGTAATCGAACGGGGACGGTGCGTTCAGGGGGCGTGTATGTATGGGAGGAGTGACGGAAGTGACCGTTCATGACCGGTTTCGACCGGATGTGCCGTCGTCGGCGAGCTGACCGAGCCGGACGAGGACGGCGGCTCGCTGCTCCCGTGCCCAGGGGCAGTCGGAGTTGAGTTCCAGGGCCCGGTCCAGAGCGGCGAGGGCCTCCGTGTGGCGGCCCAGGTTGCTCAGCGAGGCGCCGCGGCCGGCGTGGGCCGAGGCGTAGGTGCCGCGTCCGCCGCCTCGGTCAGCGCGTCCAGCAGCACCGGGGTGAGCACGCGGCCGGGTCCAGGACGAGTCGTACGTCCTCCTGGCTGCGGAAGCGGGCGCTGAGCCCGGCCCGCAACCGGTCGACGCCCTCGGCGAGTTGGGGGGGATCGAGGGCGCCGGCGAAGGCGCCGACCACGGGCACGGCCGTCGCGCCGATCAGCCCGGCCCGGGTCACCGCGAGGCTCCCCCGCCGATGGGCCGTCCCGGTCCGTGTCCGGCGCGGCGAGCACCGCCTCCGCCTCGTGCCGCCGCTCCCGATGGGCCGCGAGAAGCCGGTCGGGTTCCTTGAACCGGTGCCCCTGGGCGGCGAACTGACGGCTGATCACCTCCAGTGCCTCGGGCAGGTCGGCGGCGCTCTCGTCGACGTACGCGGTGAGCGCGCCCCGTTCACGGGCGATCTGCTCCAACTCCCGTATCAGGAAGGTCTTTCCGACGCCTGCGTTGCCGTGCGCATGGAAGCGGAAGCAATGCCGCTCGTCCTCCGGCGCCCAGGTCCAAGTCGCCCCGGAACGCGGCCCGTTCGGCCGCTCTGCCGACGAAACCGGCGCGTCTACGGCGGGCGATCAGCTCCTGCATCGACGGCCGCGACCCCCGTGCCCGCGCCACCGGTCCGTCCTCTCGTCCCAGAACCCCTCGCGTCGGCAACATTCTGGCCCACGGGGTGAGCACGGCTGATCCTCCCGGGCAAGATTGCTGTCATGTCCACCAACACACCCCCCACCACCCGAGCCCTCGACCTCACGGCCGGGCTGCTCACCGCCGGCGTGGCCCTCTACATCGCGCTCGTCGCCTTCGGGAACATCACCGACTTCGGGACGAACCAGGCGTTCGTGCAGCACGTCCTCGCCATGGACACCACGTTCAAGGACGACGACCTGATGTGGCGCGCGATCACCAACAAGGGCCTGCAGAACACCGCTTACGTCCTGATCATCGTCTGGGAGACCCTGGCCGCGCTCGTGCTCATCTACGCCACCTGGCTCTGGGCCCGGCGCGACCACGCCCGTGCCCGCGCCATGTCCGTCTACGGGCTGCTGATGCTGTTGCTGCTCTTCGGCGCCGGGTTCATCGCCATCGGCGGTGAGTGGTTCTCCATGTGGCAGTCGAAGACGTGGAACGGACTGGACGCCGCCCTGCGGGTGTTCGTGTTCGCCGGGATCTCGCTGCTCGTCGTGCTGTTCAGCGACCGCAGGCCGAGCGACACCACGTCCAGCGCCACCACGTCGAACGACATCACGTCCGGCGCCACCACGTCGAACGACATCGCGTCCGGCGCCACCAAGGCGAGCGACACCGGGCGGACCGACGCCACTACGTGACGACCGCTACGTGACGACCGCTACCTGACGACCGCGACCTTCGTGCCCGCGGTCCCGAAGGCCCACAGCGCCGCCCCGTCCGCCGTCCGCATCCGGACACCACCGGTACGGACGCCGGTCGCGGGCGGCGGCGAGGCGCCGTCGACCGCGTTGGAGAAGGCGATGTTGACGCCGGACTGGGCGGAGAAGTACACGATGTGCTCGATCTTCACGCCGTCGGATCCGGTGATCGGGCCCTCGGTGCGGGTGCCGACCGTGTAGGTGCCCACGGCCGGGCTCACCGTCCCCGGCCAGACGGCGAAGGTGCGGCGGGCCGCGTCGCTCGCGTCGACCAGCCAGACCGTCTTCTGCCCGAGCGAGTACACGATCCGGCGCCCGGTCCCGGAGCCGTCCGGCACCTTGGCCGGGGCCGCGGACTTCGTGGCCGAGGGGTGCGCGCCCGCCGAGGCCGACGCCTGCGGCCGGGAGGCGGCCACGTGCGGCTTCGGTCCCTTGTCGGCCTGCACGGCCAGGACGGCGACAGCGGCGATCGCTCCTACCGTCAGACCGGTCACCCAGACCTTGGGGGCTGGCACGGCACGCATCTCCTCGGTTACAGGACCCCTGGAACCCGTCGGAACAGGGGTCCGATCATCGTACTGTGACGCTCCCGGTCCTCAGTCCAGCACGGGCAGCAGCTCCGGAAGGTGCCCGTCCGAGACCGCCGCGGCCCGCTGCCGCTCCTCCGGCACCTCGCCGTAGAGCGTGGTCCGCGGCCTCGCCGGCCGTCCGGCGGCCTCGGCCACGGCGATCAGGTCCTTGACCGACTTGTACGAGCCGTACGACGACCCGGCCATCCGGGAGATCGTCTCCTCCATCAGCGTGCCGCCGAGGTCGTTGGCGCCCGAGCGGAGCATCTCCGCCGCGCCCTCCGTGCCCAGCTTGACCCAGCTGGTCTGGATGTTGGGGATGTGCGGGTGCAGCAGCAGACGGGCCATCGCCGTCACCGCGCGGTTGTCGCGGACGGTCGGTCCGGGGCGGGAGATCCCCGCCAGGTAGACGGGCGCGTTGGTGTGGATGAACGGCAGGGTCACGAACTCCGTGAAGCCGCCGGTCTGCTGCTGGATGCGGGCGAGGGTGCGCAGATGGCCGAGCCAGTGACGGGGCTGGTCGACATGGCCGTACATCATCGTGGACGAGGAGCGGATGCCGAGTTCGTGCGCGGTGGTGACGACCTCGATCCAGGTCGCGGTCGGCAGCTTGCCCTTGGTCAGGATCCAGCGGACCTCGTCGTCGAGGATCTCGGCGGCCGTCCCGGGGATGGTGTCGAGGCCGGCCTCCTTCGCCGCCGTCAGCCACTCCCGGATCGACAGGCCGGTGCGGGTGGCGCCGTTGACGACCTCCATCGGGGAGAAGGCGTGCACATGCATGCCGGGCACCCGCTCCTTGACCGCCTTCGCGATGTCGAAGTACGCCGTCCCCGGCAGGTCGGGGTGGATCCCGCCCTGCATGCACACCTCCACCGCGCCGACGTCCCAGGCCTGCTGGGCGCGGTCGGCGACCTGCTCCAGGGAGAGCGTGTAGGCGTCCGCGTCAGTCCGCCGCTGGGCGAAGGCGCAGAAGCGGCAGCCGGTGTAGCAGACGTTGGTGAAGTTGATGTTGCGGGTGACGATGTACGTCACGTCGTCGCCGACCGCCGCCCGGCGCACGTCGTCCGCGATCCGGGTCAGGGCGTCCAGCGCGGGCCCGTCCGCGTGCAGCAGCGCCAGCGCCTCGGCGTCGGTCAGGCGGGTCGGGTCGTCGGCCGCGGTCGCCAGGGCCGCCCGGACGTCGGTGTCGATGCGCTCGGGCGCCATGCCGGGCGCCGCGGCCTCGCGCAGCTCCGCCCAGTCGCCGTACACCTCGTCGAAGTCGTCCCGGCGGTCGGAGGTGCGGCCCTCGGTGTCGATGGCGGTGTGCAGGTCGGTGCGGCCGGAGGCGGTGAAGGCCTCCTCGGGTTCCTGCCAGGGGTGCCCCTCGACCACCGCGTCCGGGAGGGCCAGTCCGGTCTCCGGGTCCGCCAGCGCCCGTACGTGCGGGCGCAGCCGCGGGTCCAGCCAGGGTTCCCCGCGCTTGACGAACTCCGGGTAGACGCAGAGACGTTCCCGCAGCGCGAACCCGGCCGCCTTCGACCGTACGGCCAGCTCCTCGATCTGCGGCCAGGGGCGCTCGGGGTTGACGTGGTCGATGGTCAGCGGGGAGACCCCGCCCCAGTCGTCGATGCCCGCCCCGATGAGCCGCTCGTACTCGCCCTCGACCAGGTTGGGCGGGGCCTGCAGACAGGCGGCCGGGCCCATGATGTGCCGGGCGACGGCGATCGTCGCCACCAGCTCGTCCAGCTCCGCGTCCGGCATGCCGCGCATCGCGGTGTCCGGCTTGGCGCGGAAGTTCTGGATGATCAGTTCCTGGATGGAGTGGTAGGCGCGGGAGATCTTCCGCAGCGCGAACAGCGACTCGGCCCGCTCCTCGTAGGTCTCGCCGATGCCGATGAGGAGGCCGGAGGTGAAGGGCACGGAGGACCGCCCGGCGTCCTCCAGCACCCGCAGCCGTACGGCGGGTTCCTTGTCCGGGGAGCCGTGGTGCGGGCCGCCCGGCTCGGACCACAGACGGGTCGCGGTGGTCTCCAGCATCATGCCCATGGACGGCGCGACGGGCTTGAGCCGCTGGAAGTCGGTCCAGGACAGCACGCCGGGGTTGAGATGGGGCAGCAGCCCCGTCTCCTCCAGGATGCGGATGGATATGGCGCGGACGTACGCGATGGTGTCGTCGTACCCGTGCGCGTCCAGCCACTCCCGCGCCTCGGGCCACCGCTCCTCCGGCTTGTCCCCCAGCGTGATCAGGGCTTCCTTGCAGCCGAGGGCCGCGCCCTTGCGGGCGATGTCCAGGACCTCGTCCGGCGACATGAACATCCCGTGCCCGGCGCGGCGCAGCTTGCCGGGGACGGTGACGAAGGTGCAGTAGTGGCACTTGTCCCGGCACAGCCGGGTCAGGGGGATGAAGACGCTCTTGGAGTACGTGATGACGCCTGGCCGGCCGGCCGCCGCCAGGCCCGCGTCGCGCACCCGGGCGGCGGACGCGGCGAGGTCGGTGAGGGCCTCGCCGCGCGCCTGGAGCAGGACGGCGGCCTCGGTGACGTCGAGGGCGACGCCGTCCCGGGCGCGTTTGAGGGCGCGACGCATGGAGTTCTCGGTGGGGCCGGTTCCGGGGGTCGCGGAAGTCGTCATTCTTCGAGCATAAGGTCGGGCTGATCAGCGCCCGGAGGTCAGTCCAGGAAGGCGCCGCAGCCGTCCAGTGCGCGCAGCACCTCCGCCTCCCCCTCCGGCGGCAGCTGGACCACGACCTCCTCGATGCCGAGGTCGGCGTAGTGGGCGAGCTTGCCGGGGGTCGGGAAGACGGCGTACGGGACGACCTGGAGGGCGGCCGGGTCGCGCCCGGCGTCGGTCCAGGCGGCGCGCAGGACGGGCAGGGACTCGGTCAGCCCGCGACCGCCGATGGGCATCCAGCCGTCCGCGTACTCGGAGATGTGCGAGAACAGCTTGGGACCTGCCGCCCCGCCGATCAGCGTGCGCGGCCCGACCACCGGTCCGCGCGGCTTCTGCGCCGGCTTGGGGAAGGCGGAGGAGGCCCGTACGCTCCCGAACCGTCCCTCGTACGCCGTCGGTTCGTCCGTCCACAGCGCGCGCATCAGCGCCATCCGGTCCTTGACCAGCTCCCGCCGCGTCCGCCACTCCACACCGTGGTCGGCGGCCTCCTCGACGTTCCAGCCGAAGCCGAGGCCGAGGGTGAAACGGCCGCCGGAGAGGTGGTCGAGGGTGGCGATCTGCTTGGCGAGGTCGATCGGGTCGTGCTGGGCGACCAGCGTGATGCCGGTGCCGAGGCCGAGCCGTTCGGTCACCGCGGCGGCCTGACCCAGGGCGACGAAGGGGTCGAGGGTACGGCCGTACTCGGGCGGCAGCTCACCGCCCGCCGGGTACGGCGTCACCCGCTCGACCGGGATGTGGGTGTGCTCGGGCAGATAGAGGCCGGCGAAGCCCCGATCCTCCAGCTCACGGGCGAGCCGGGTCGGGGTGATGGTCTCGTCGGTGAGGAAGATCGTTACGGCGATACGCATGACCCATCTGTACCGGCCGGGGGTACGGATGTCCATACCGACCGGTCGGCACCTTGGTCACAGTGGCGGTGTGCCGACTGCCCTTCTCCGCGTACATGACATACCGTCGACCCCCGATTCCCTTCCCTTCCATAGCAGTTCACACCCGTACCGGAAGGTGGCCTCCATGTGTGAGGACGCGCACGGCATCGGACGACGGGCTCTGTTCGTGACGGGCGCGGCCGCCGCCCTTACGTTGGGAGGCGTGAGCTTCGCGGCGGCCGACGGCCAGGACCAGGAGACCAGGACGGTACGCGGCACCCTGCCCCCGGGTTCGCCGGACTTCGTCTACGTACCCGTCGAAGTCCCGTCCGGGGTAGGGGAGATCAGGGTCGCGTACACCTACGACAGACCGTCCGTCCCGGCGGGCACGCAGGGCAACGCCCTCGACATCGGCATCTTCGACGAGCACGGCACCGAGCTGGGCGGCCAGGGCTTCCGGGGCTGGTCGGGCGGGGCACGCTCGGAGTTCTTCCTCCGCGCGGACGACGCGACGCCGGGGTATGTGCCGGGCCCTGTCGGCGAGGGCACCTGGCACGTGGCGCTGGGCCCGTACACGGTGGCGCCGCAGGGCCTGTCGTACGAGCTGACGATCACGCTGACATACGGGGAGCCCGGGGAGACGCCCAGGCCGGTCTACCCGCCCTCGCGAGCGAAGGGCCGGGGCCGGGCCTGGTACCGCGGCGACTGCCACCTCCACTCCTGGTACTCGGACGGCCGCCGCACCCCGGCCGAGATCGCGGCGCTGGCCCGCGCGGCCGGCCTGGACTTCATCAACTCCTCGGACCACAACACCCACACCTCCCACCCTCACTGGGCCACGGAGGCGGGCGACGACCTACTGATCCTCCTCGGCGAGGAGGTCACGACCCGCAACGGCCACGTGGTGGCGCTGGGGACGGACCCGGGGACCTTCATCGACTGGCGCTACCGGGCCCGCGACAACTGCTTCGGCCGTTTCGCCCGCGAGATCCGCCGGGCCGGCGGCCTGGTGGTCCCGGCCCACCCGCACGCCACCTGCGTCGGCTGCGGCTGGAAGTTCGGGTTCGGCGAGGCGGACGCGGTGGAGGTGTGGAACGGCCCGTACACGCCGGACGACGAGGTGACGCTGGCCGAGTGGGACAACATGCTGGTCGCCTCCGTCCGGGAGGGCCGTGCCTGGATCCCGGCGATGGGCAACAGCGACGCCCACCGGGACCCGGACGCCGTGGGCCTGCCCCAGACGGTGGTCCTCGCCGACGCCCTCACCCGCGAGGCCATCCAGTCCGGCATCCGCGCGGGCCGCTCCTACGTCGCCGAGTCCGCGAAGGTCTCCCTGACCTTCACGGCCTCGGGCGCCCGGGGCGAACACGCGGGCATCGGCGAGCGGTTGGCGGTGGCCGCGGACACTCCGGTCACCGTCCGGGTGGAGGCGACGGGCGCTCCCCGCTGCACGATCCGCCTGGTCACGGACCAGGGCGTCCTGTACACGAGCGACCTCCTGCCGGTGTCGGGGTCGGGGGCGGCGGAGTGGCGCACGACACCGGCGTACGCGGCGTACGTCCGCGCGGAGGTACGGCACGAGACGGCGGCGGGGCCGGTACCGGGGGCGTTGGCGGCGTTCACGAACCCGATCTTTCTGGGGCGATAAGACCTGAAGGCCTAAATCGCCTCCCCTGCCACTCCACTAAACCCAACGAGGTCATTCCGTCAGTGCTGCCGTCAGAGGTGCAGACCAACGGTCGGGCTACGGCAGGAGTGTCAGCGCGGGGACGTGGGCGGGCTCTATGTAGGACGGCCCCGCGGCCTCGGACAGCTGGATGGGCAGAGGTTCACCCCCGCTGGTGTGCGGGCAGTCGCCCGAGGATTGCCAGGAACTTGGTCCATGTCCCAGCGTGTGGCGTGTCTGGTACCTCCCCCTCCCCGTCGGAGGCGACGCGCCAGCAGCCAGATTCCGGTCAGCCTGGTCACGGGCCGCTGCCTGTCTGGGAGCCGGGTTCGGCTGCGCCAGCGGTGAGCGGCTACTCCGCGCCGAGGATGCGCAGGCCGTGGTGGGCTCGGAAGTCCTCGTAGTCCTTGAGGTTGAGCGTGGCCAGCGGCAGGTCGTAGGTGAGGGCACAGGCCGCGATCCACATGTCGTTGATCGGGCGTGGGTGTCCGCGCTGGATGCCCGCGGCCGACAGGCGGCCCCAGGTCGCGGCGACGGCTTCATCGCCGGGCAGGACCGGGATGCCGGAGAGCCAGTCGGCGAGTTCCTGGCGGCTGCGGGCGCCCCAGTGGCGGATCTCGGTCCACTTGGTCAGTTCGCCGAAGGTCACGAAGGTGATCAGCGGCTTGCGGCCGATCAGCCTGGTGGCGAGCGGGCCGGCGAGCTTGCGCTTGTGGGACAGCGAGGCGACGTCGGTGTCGAGGATGACGGGTTGCACGGCGGCGGCTCAGGCGACGTCGCGGTGGCGCTCGGCGTACGTGAAGGCCAGGAACTCCTCCAGTTCCTCGTCCGACTCGAAGGTGTCGGCGGCGAGGTCGTCCAGGGACCGGATCGGCTGGGTGTTCTTCGCGGCCAGCAGCTCCTCGACCGAAACCCGGGGTCGAAGCGGTGGATAGCCGGAGTACTCCGCGCCGGGTGTGCTCATCGGGACCTCCACGGGACGGGCTGCGGCTAATGAGGCCAGCATACGGGGCTGACCCGCGCTGACACCGGGCTCCTGCTCACCACGCCCCCGCCCCGCACTCCGCCCACAGCAGCTTGCCGCCCTTCGAGGCGCCCAGTTCGCGGAGGACCGACGCGCCCCAGGCGTCCGCGCAGGCTCGGACCAGGGGGATGCCGCGGCCGTGTTCGGCGTTCGGTGGGGGTTCGGGGGTGGCCGCGTTCGTGAAGCCGGGCGGGACCCGTGGGTCCGTGTCCCATACGGCCACGCGGAGGCGGCCCGGTTCGGAGGACAGGAGGCGCAGGGCGTACGGGCCCTTGGTGTGGCAGTGCGAGTTGGTCAGCAGCTCCGCCGCCAGCAGTTCCGCGGTGGGGGTCAGCTCCGGCATCCCGTGAGCGGCGAGTACGAGTCTGAGGGTGCCCCGTGCGATACCCGGTGCGCGTGGATCACGCGGAAGGTGCAGGGTGTAGTTCCAGGACGGGGATACGGTGGCCATCGGAAGTCTCCGGTCACTGAGGGGAGTTGGACAGGTGCCTGGTGTCGATGCCGTGGCGTCCCACGGTGCGCTTCCAGACGGGGCGCCCGGAGAAGACGATAGGGGGAGCGCAAAGCTGCTTTGCGTGAGTTCGAAGAATCTGGGCGACTTCTCCCTCGTGTGGGTGACAAACTCGCGGTACGGCCGCTAGGAGGAGGTCCCATGGCGCCCAGACCCGCGCCGACGGCCCGACGCGTCCGGCTCGGCACGGAGCTGCGCAAACTCCGTGAGAGGGCCGGGCTGACCTCGACCGAGGCCGCACACCTGCTCGGCACGAGTTCGGGTCAACTCAGCAACGTCGAGTCGGCCCGCTTCGGCGTGAGTCCGGACCGTGTGCGGGCGATGGCCGGCGTCTACTCCTGCACGAACCAGCCCTACGTCGACGCCCTGGCCGACATGGCGGCCGAGAAGGCCCGCGGCCAATGGTGGGACGCGTACCGCGAGGTGCTGCCGTCAGGACTGCTCACCCTCGCCGAACTGGAGCACCACGCCAGCGCCGTCCGTACCGCGTTCACCGCGCACATCCCCGGCATGCTCCAGACCAGCGAGCACGCCCGGGAGATCTTCAGCCACGCGATCCCGGCCCCCACCCCGCCGGAGGTCGAGCACCGCGTCTCGCACCGGATCAAGCGCCAGGACTTCGTGTTCCGGGAGCGCCCCAATCCGTACAGCACGGTGATCCATGAGGCAGCCCTGCACATGCGGGTCGGCGGCCGGCGGGTGGCCCGTGAGCAGTTGCGCCACCTGCTCGACATGAGCGAACGCGACCACATCACCCTGCGGGTGCTTCCGTTCGACATCGGGGCGTTCCCCGGCTCGGGTCAGTCCATCAACTACCTGTGCGGTCCCGTACCGGCCCTGGACACTGTGCAGTTGGACCAGTTCCACGGTCCCGTACTCCTGGACGCCGAGGCCCATCTGGAGAAGTACCGGCGGCTTCTCGACGTCGTCGAAGCCATGTCCCTCAGCCCGGCGAAGTCCCGGGATCTGATCCTCGCCATCGTCCAGAACATGTGAAGGAGCCGGAATGCCCACGCACGCCTGGCGGAAGTCCTCCTACTGCCAAGAGGGAGAGGCCTGCGTCCACATATCCCGCACCCCCACCGCCATCCACCTCACCGACCGCCCCACCCCACCCCAAGCCGTCCTCACCGTCACCCCCGCGGCCTTCGCCGCCCTGGTCGACGCGTTGAAGGCCCGTACACCTCTCACGCCCGTCACCACACCCTGAGGTCCGCCGCCACCGCCGCGTGGTCCGAGGGCCAGACTCCGTCGACCGGGCCGTCGCCCGCTCGCCAGGCCCTTCGCACCGTGCCGAGGCCGGAGGCGTCCGTACCGATGTGGATGTAGTCGACGCGGGCGCCGGGGCCGTGGCTCGGGCCGTTGTAGGGGTTGGCGTGGTCCAGGGTGGCGGAGGGGGCGGACGGGTCGGCTTGGTCCCAGGCGTCGGAGAAGGTGTCCGCGCCGCGGAACAGGCGGATCTCGTCGGAGTCGGGGCCGGCGTTGAAGTCACCCGTGACGACGGGCGGGAAGTCGGTGCGGCCCCGGTGTGCCGCGACGAATCCGGCGAGGGCGGTGACCTGGCGGCAGCGGATCGCCGAGGCCGTGTGGTGGGAGGTCAAGTGGGCTGAGAAGAAGGGCACTTGGTGGCCCGGGGCGGCCACGCGCGCGTAGAGGGCGATGCGGCCGTCGTCGACGTCCTCGGGGGCGGGGAGGTGGAGCACGTCCCGCTCCACCAGCGGCCAGCGGCTGAGCACGGCGTTGCCGATCTCGACGCCCGTCCGGCCGATGCGCCGCTGCCAGCGGTCGGAGGCGGGCGAGGGGGCCCAGGTCCAGTGCATGTCGAGTTCGTCCGCGAGCCATCCCGCGAGGTTGTCGTCGCCCTCGGCCCACACCTCCTGCAGGCCCACGACGTCGGGCCGCAGGTCGTGCAGGACGGCGAGAACGGCCTTCTGCCGCTCGGCCCAGGGCCCGAAGCGCCACCACAGGTTCCAGGTCGCGATGCGCATGGGGCCACCGTCTCTCATCGTTCAGGCGTTCGCAGCTCCACCGGCTGTCCGATCCGGCGTGAGAGACATTGAAGAGCATCAGAACCACGACGAGACGGAGATCCACGAACATGACCCGTGACCACGAGAGCAGGTACCGGCTCGCCACCGCCTTCCAGCGCCGGCTCAACCCGATCATGCGCCGCCTGCCGCTCCAGACGGTGCTGGAGACGACCGGCCGCACCTCCGGACTCCCCCGCCGTACCCCGGTCGGCGGGCGGCGGGTCGGGGACTCGTTCTGGATGGTGTCGGAGTTCGGGGAGCGCGCTCAGTACATCCGCAACATCAAGGCCGACCCGAGGGTGCGGGTCCGCATCCGCGGCCGCTGGCACACCGGCACCGCCCACCTCCTCCCCGACGACGACCCCGTAGCCCGCCTGCGCGCCCTCCGCTCCCTGAACAGCGTGGCGGTACGGGCGATCGGGGCCGGGTTGTTGACTGTGCGGGTGGATCTGGACCGGGGATGACCGAATCGACCAGGAGGGCCACTACGTGAAACCCCACACGATCGACTGCACCTCCCCGTACGCGTGCAGGGCGTACGAGCCCACGTCGCGGCCGACCCCGCTCCGCTTGAAGCCGCCGAACGGGGCCTCCATGTTGCGGCCGACCGTGTTGACGCCCACGCCCCCCGCCCGCAGCCGCCGGGCCACCCGGAACGCCCTCGCCACGTCCCCCGACCAGACGTAGTCGATGAGCCCGTAGTCGCTGTCGTTGGCCAGGGCGACGCCCTCGTCCTCCTCGTCGAAGGGGATGACGACGACCACCGGGCCGAAGATCTCCTCGCGGGCCACCCGCATGTCGTTCGTGCAGTCGGCGAGGAGCGTCGGGGAGACGTGGAAACCCCGGTCGAGTGACGGGCGTTCGCCACCCGCGACCACCACCGCGCCCTCCTTGCGGCCCAGTTCGACGTACGACTCCACCCGGTCCCGGTGGGCCGCGGAGATCACCGGACCGACCACGGTGTCCGGCTCCCTCGGGTCACCCACCTTCAACCGGCCCGCGTACGCGGCCAGTTGGTCCACCAGGCGGTCGTACACCCCGCGCTGCGCCAGCACCCGCGTCGGTGCGGTGCAGATCTGGCCGCTGTAGAAGGAGAAGGTCGTGCCGATCCCGGCCACCGCCGAGGCGACGTCCGCGTCGTCGAAGACGACCGCCGCGCCCTTCCCGCCCAGCTCCATCAACTGCCGCTTCATCGACCGTCCGCACACCTCGCCGATGCGCTGCCCCACCGCCGTCGACCCGGTGAAGCTCACCATGTCGACGTCGGCCGACTCCACCGCCGCCTCGCCGACGGCCACCGACCGCCCGGACACGACGTTCACCACGCCCCGCGGCACGCCCGCCGCCTCCAGCGCCTCCGCCATCCGGTAGACCGACAGGGGGTCCTGCGGGGCGGGCTTCACCACCACCGTGTTGCCCATGGCCAGGGCGGGCGCGACCTTCCCGGCCGGGTTGGCCCACGGGTTGTTGTACGAGGTGATGCAGGTGACCACCCCCACCGGTTGCCGCACGGCGAGCGCACCGAACACCCCCGCGCGCCCCATCGGCCCGGCCTCGTTGATCTGCGGCGGGATCGCCCACTCGGCGGGCTCCACGCGCGCGTACCGCCGGAACCGGGCCACGCCCACCCCGACCTGCATCGCCCGCGCCGTCCCGGTGGTCGCCCCGGTCTCCGCCTGCGCCAGCTCGGCGTACGCCACGAAGCGGCTGCCGATGATGTCCGCGGCCCGGCCGAGGACCGCCGCCCGTTCCTCCGGCGGGGTCCTCGACCACGGCCCGAAGGCCTCGCGGGCCGCGGCGCAGGCCGCGTGCACCTGATCCCGCGAGGCCTCCGGAGCCCACCCGACGGTCTCCTCCGTCGCCGGGTCGACGACGGCGTAGTACCCGCCGTCCGGCTCGACCCAGCGCCCCCCGACGAACAGCCGCTGCCCGTCGGCCATGTCGCTCACCGGGTGCTCACCGTCCTGGTGTCCCGCCCGGATCGCAGCACCTTCCCCGGTACGGCGCCGCTCACCACGTCGTCCCGGATCGCCTCGACCCCGTTGACCCACACGGCCCGCACCCCGAGGGCCTTGGCGTCCAGCCGCGGACTGTCACCCGGCAGGTCGTGCACCAGGGTGGCCGAGGCCGCGCCGATCCGTTCCGGGTCGAAGAGCACGAGGTCCGCATGGAAGCCCTCCGCCACCCGGCCCCGCTCGCGCAGGCCGAAGAGCCGCGCCGGGTCGTCCGTCAGCATCTTCACCGCCTGCTCCAGCCCCACCAGCCTGCGTCCGCGCAGACAGTCGCCGAGGAAGCGGGTGGTGTACGGCGCCCCGCACATCCGGTCCAGGTGCGCCCCGGCGTCGGACCCGCCCAGCAGCACGTCCTCGTGCTGCCAGGTCTCGGCGCGCAGGGCCCAGGACGCCGGGTCGTTGTCGGTCGGCATGGGCCACAGGACCGTACGCAGCTCGTCGGCGGCGCAGATCTCCACCAGGCACTGGAACGGGTCCTGCCCCCGCTCCGCCGCGATGTCCCGCACCACCCGGCCGGTCAGCCCGCGGTTCGCCTCGCTGTAGGTGTCGCCGATGACGTACCGCCCGAAGTCCGCGAGCCGCCGGAAGACGCCCGCCTCCTTGGACCCGGCACGCCGCAGCATCTCGGCGCGCACGGCCGGGTCCCTCAGCCGCGCGATGCGCTCCGGCACCGGAAGCCCCAGGATCGGGCCCCATCCCGGGATCAGGTTCAGCGCGCAGAAGGTACCCAGGGACATGTTCATGGGCGTGAGGATCGGCATGGTCAGCGCGACGACCCGGCCGCCGGCCTTCCGCGCCTGCTCGCTCGCCTGCAGCTGCCGGGGCACGCGCTCGGGGACGGACGCGTCGATGGTCAGCACGTTCCAGTTCAGCGGCCGCCCGGCCGCCGCGCTCATCTCCGCGAACAGTTCGATCTCGGCGTCGCTGAACTGGTCCAGGCACCCGGCGACGATCGCCTCGATCTGCGTCCCCTCGTGCTCCCCCACGGCCCGCGACAGCGCCAGCAGCTCCGCCGGCTTCGCGTGCCGGGAGGCCACGGGCTGTCCGTCGCCGTCGGAGTGGGTCGAGGACTGCGTGGTGGAGAACCCCCAGGCCCCCGCGTCCATCGCCTCGTGCAACAGCCGTACGATCTCACCCAGTTGCTCCGCACTGGGCTGCCCCCCGACCGCGTCCGGCCCCATGACATGCCGCCGCAGCGCGCAATGCCCCACCATGAACCCGGCGTTGACGGCGATCCGCCCCTCAAGGGCGTCCAGGTACTCCCCGAAGGACCGCCAACTCCACGGCGCCCCCTCCTCCAACGCCACCAACGACATCCCCTCGACCTTGGACATCATCCGCCGCGTGTAGTCGGCGTCCTCGGGCCGATCGGGATTGAGCGGCGCCAGCGTGAACCCACAGTTCCCGGCGGCGACGGTGGTGACGCCGTGGTTGAGGGAGGGCGTCGCGTACGGATCCCAGAACAGCTGGGCGTCATAGTGGGTGTGCGGATCGACGAACCCGGGCGCGAGGACGAGCCCGGACGCGTCCTCAGTGGTCCGCGCCTCCTCGGTGACCTCACCGACGACAGCGATACGCCCGTCCCGTACACCGACGTCGGCCCTGAAACCGGGCGCACCCGTCCCGTCCACGACGGTCGCACCCTTGATGACGTGATCAAGCATGGGGGCTCCCTTTTCACTTGCGGGGACATGTCCGACCTGAAGGGGCGCGGGGCTGTGTCGATGTGCCGCTGTGTCGATGTGCGGCTCCGCCGCGCGGGCGCGACCAGCCCCCACACACCCGCACCCCGCGACGGCGATCAGCCGGCCGCCCGGAACCGCGACGTCCGATGGACAGGATCCGTGTCGATCTTCGGAATCACGTGCTCCCCGATCAACCGAATCGTCTGCAACGTCTCCTCCTTCGGCACCCCCACCGGCAACCCGAAGCTCAACTGGTCCGCCCCCGCCTGCTCCCACCGCTTGCACTGCGTGAGCACCTCGTCCGGGTCGCCGCAGATCAGCAGCTCCTCCTCGATCAGCAGCTCCACGAACTCCGGCGTGTACTCCGGCAGCGTCTCCGGCCACACCGGGAACCCCTCGGGACGAGGGAACGTGTCGTGGTACCGGAACACCAGTGAGGGCAGATAGTGCAGCCCCCCGTGCACCGCGATGTCGATCGCCTCCGCGTGGGTCGGCGCGCAGATCGCGGTCGTCGTCACCATCACGTTGTCGTTGACGAAGTCCCCGACCGGCTCCGCGTTCACGATCGCGGTCTTGTACTGCTCCAGCACCCATTCCATGTCGGACACCTTCTGGATGCTGAACCCCAGCACCCCGAGCCCCTTCTTCGCGGCCATCGCGTACGACGGAGGTGACCCGGCCGCGTACCACATCGCCGGGTGCGACTTGCCGTACGGCTTCGGCAGGACCTTGCGCGGCGGCAGCTGCCAGAACTTGCCCTGGAAGCCGACGTACTCGTCCTGGAGCCACATCTTGGGGAACTCGGCGATGGTCTCTTCCCAGATCTCCTTGGTGTAGTTCATGTCGGTCACCCCGGGGATGAACCCGAGGATCTCGTGCGAGCCGGCCCCGCGCCCGGACCCGAACTCGAAGCGGCCCTCGCTGAGGTGGTCCATCATGGCGACCTTCTCGGCCACCTTCACCGGGTGGTTGACCTGGGCGAGCGGGTTGAAGATGCCGGAGCCCAGGTGGATGCGTTCCGTCGCGTGCGCCAGGTAGCCCAGGAACACGTCGTTGGCGGAGAGGTGCGAGTACTCCTCCAGGAAGTGGTGCTCCGAGGCCCACGCGTACTTGAAGCCGGACTTGTCCGCCTGGATGACGTACTCGGTCTCCTCCATCAGCGCCTTGTGCTCGGCGAGCGGATCGGTCTCGGCGCGCTTACCCACGTATCCCTGTACAAAGAGGCCGAATTCCACGGCGGTTCACCGTCCCAAGTCAGGTGAGTCTGCTGATTCCGAGTGCTGAGTCCTATGACTTTCTGACGTACCGTCAGAAAGGTCAATAGTTGACGACCCGTCAGATGATGCTGACTCCCGCCAGCCAGCCGCCGTCGATGACGAAGGGCTGTCCCGTGATGTACGAGGAGTCGTCCGACGTCAGGAACAGGGCCAGCCGCGCCACCTCCTGCGGCTTCCCGATCCGCCCGAGGGGCACGAGCTTGCGGTACAGCTCGTCCAGGGCCCGGCTCGTCTCCTCCGCGTCTGCCTCCGGGTCCAGCTGGGCCGGGTTCGACATCGCGGTGTCGATCGCGCCGGGGCACATCGCGTTGACCCGGATGCGCCGGTCGGCGAGTTCCAGGGCGGCGACGCGGGTGAGGCCGAGGATGGCGTGCTTGGTGGCGGCGTACGTGCCGACGGCCGCCATGCCCGTCACGGCCGTGTAGGAGGCGGTGTTGACGATCGTGCCGCCGTCCTCCAAGACCGGCGCCATGGTCTTGACGCCGAGGAAGCAGCCCACCTGGTTGACCCGCACGACCTGCATGAACTCGTCGAGAGGCGTGTCGACGAGGGCGTTGAAGCGCAGGATGCCGGCGTTGTTGACCAGGCCGTCCACCCGGCCGTAGGTCTCCTTGGCGGTGCGGGCCGCCGCCTGCCAGTCCGCCTCCTCGCCGACGTCGAGGTGGACGTACCGGGCGCCGATCTCCCGCGCCAGCGCCTCGCCCTGCTCGTCGAGGACGTCGGCGACGACCACCTCCGCGCCCTCCGCCCGGAACAGCCGGGCCTCCTGCTCCCCCTGCCCGCGCGCCGCCCCGGTGACGACGACGACACGTCCGTCCAGCTTGCCCATGCGGTAACTCCCTAGAGGTGTGTGGCTACTTCGGCGCCGAAGGCCGCCATCTGGTCGGTGAGTTCGGTGCGGCTCCGGCAGCGGAACCGGACCTGGATCTGGTGCACGCCCATCGCGCGGTAGGCACGCAGGGACTCGGCGAGCGCGTCCGGGGGGCCGGTCAGGGTGCGGCGGCCGACCTCCCAGGCGGGCGTGCCGACGTAGAGCGGCTCGGTGATGGCTCCGATGGTCAACGGGCGCTCGACACCGGCTTCTTCGCGCAGCCGCCGCAGCCGGGCGATCTGCTCGGGGAGGCGGTCGCGGGGGTCGCCCTGCGGGAGCCAGCCGTCGCCCTTGAGCGCGGCCCTGCGGACGGCGGCGGGGGACGAACCGCCGACCCAGATCGGCACCTGCTCCTGCGCCGGTCTGGGCTGCTGCCCCAGTCCCTCGAAGTCGTGGAGCTTGCCGTGGTGTTCGGGGAACTCCTCGGGGCCGAGGGCCGCGCGCAGGGCGTCGATCGACTCGTCGAGCACGGCCCCGCGGTGCTCGAAGTCGACGCCCAGCGCCGCGAACTCCTCCGGGACGTGCCCGGCCCCGACCCCGAGGATCAGGCGCCCCCCGCCGAGGTGGTCGAGCGTGGCGTACTGCTTGGCCGTCAGCAGGGGGTGTCGGAGGCCCACGACGGCCACGTGGCTGAGCAGGCGGACGCGTTCCGTCACGCCCGCCAGGAAGGCGAGGGTGGCGACGGGGTCGTACCAGACCGTGCTCATCGCGGAGGCGAGACGCCGTGGGATGGCCACGTGGTCGCAGCTCGCTATGTAGTCGAAGCCGGCGCGGTCGGCCGCGCGGGCGACGGCGACCAGGTCGGCGGGGCCGGCCGTGGCCTCCCAGGGCTCGGCGTAGATCGTGCTCTGGGACTGGACGGGCAGCTGGATCCCGTACGCCAGGGCGCTCATGGCCGCCAGAGCCCTTCGGGGGTGAGCCCCAGCAGGTCGATGGCGTTGCCGCGGACGATCCGCTCCACCACGTCCGCGTCCAGGTGGCCCATCTGCGCCTCGCCGACCTCGCGGGACTTGGGCCAGGTGGAGTCGGAGTGCGGGTAGTCGGTCTCGTACAGGACGTTGCCGAGGCCGATCGAGTCGAGGTTCCTCAGGCCGAAGGCGTCGTCGAAGAAGCAGCCGTAGACATGCTCGGCGAACAGTTCGGACGGCGGCCGGTGCACCTTGTCGGCGACCCCGCCCCAGCCGCGGTTCTCCTCCCAGACGACGTCCGCGCGCTCCAGGATGTACGGGATCCAGCCGATCTGGCCCTCGGCGTACATGACCCTGAGGTTCGGAAAGCGCTCGAACTTGCCGCTCATCAGCCAGTCGACCATCGAGAAGCAGCAGTTGGCGAAGGTGATCGTCGAACCGACCGCCGGCGGGGCGTCCTTGGAGGTGGAGGGCATACGGCTGCTGGAGCCGATGTGCATGGCGACGACCGTGCCGGTCTCGTCGCAGGCGGCGAGGAAGGGGTCCCAGGCGTCGGAGTGGACGGAGGGCAGCCCGAGGTGCGGGGGTATCTCCGAGAAGGCGACCGCGCGGACCCCGCGGGCCGCGTTGCGGCGGACCTCGGCGGCCGCGAGCTCGGCGTCCCACAGGGGGATGAGGGTCAGCGGTATGAGGCGGCCATTGGCCTTCGGCCCGCACCACTCCTCCACCATCCAGTCGTTGTACGCCCGCACGCACAGCAGCCCCAGCTCGTGGTCCGCGGCCTCGGTGAAGGTCTGGCCGCAGAAGCGCGGGAAGGTCGGGAAGCAGACGGCGGACTGGACGTGGTTGACGTCCATGTCGGCCAGCCGCTGCGGGACGTCGTACGACCCCGGGCGCATCTGCTCGTACGTGATGACCTCGAGCTTGATCTCGTCCCTGCTGTAGCCGACGGCGGTGTCCAGGCGGGTCAGCGGGCGCTGGAGGTCCTCGTACAGCCACCAGTCGCCGATCGGGCCGTCGTCGCCGGGGGCGCCCATCACGGGCTTGAAGCGGCCGCCGAGGAAGCTGATCTCCTTCAGCGGGGCGCGCACGATGCGGGGGCCGACGTCCAGGTACTTCTTCGGGAGCCGGTCCTGCCAGACGCCCGGCGGTTCCACGGTGTGGTCGTCGACGGAGATGATCTGAGGGAGCGTCAGTTCGGAGTCCATGGCGCTCACGGTAGCGCCGATCTGACGACCCGTCAGCTCCCTGGGGTGGGGGTTGCCGAGTGGGGAGGAGAGGTGAGGGCTTGGTGAGATCCCGCGCGCCCGGCTGTGACGGAGCTCTCCACGGCTGCCGGATCCGCCGGGAACAAGGCAAACTGACGGAGTTGCTCACAGGGGTCTAGGGGGACGGCGATGGACGATGTACCGCGGGTGCCGGAGCAGAGGCGCCCCGGCTCGGCTGAGCCGACGGCACTGTGCTTCGGCGTGCTCGGCCCGGTGCGTGCCCGGCGCGGCGACGAGGCCCTGAACACCGGCTCACCGCAACAACGCGCCCTGCTGGCCGCCCTGCTGCTGCGCGAGGGCCGTACCGCCACCGCCGCCGAGCTGATCGACGCCCTGTGGGGCGAGGAGCCGCCCTCCCAGGCGCTGGCGGCGCTGCGCACGTACGCCTCCCGACTGCGCAAGGTGCTCGACCCGGGGGTCCTGGTCAGCGAGTCCGGCGGGTACGCGGTGCGCGGGCTCGGCGAGGGCGCGCTGGACCTCGCGGTCGCCCAGGAGCTGGCGGCCGAGGCGGAGAAGGCGCGGGCCGCCGGGGACCTGTGCCATGCGCGGGAGGTGCTGGGCCGGGCGCTCGCGCTGTGGGACGGGGAGACGCTGGCGGGGGTGCCGGGGCCGTACGCCGAGGCGCAGCGCGTGCGGCTGGAGGAGTGGCGGCTGCAACTGCTGGAATCCCGGCTGGACATGGACCTGGAGCAGGGCTGCCACGCGGAGGCCGTCTCCGAGCTGACGGCGCTGACGGCGGCGCATCCGCTGCGGGAACGGCCGCGGGAGCTGCTGATGCTCGCCCTGTACCGCAGCGGGCGGCAGGCGGAGGCGCTCGCCGTCTACGCCGACACCCGCCGGCTGCTCGCCGAGGAACTGGGCGTCGACCCCCGCCCGGGCCTCAGCGAACTCCAGCAGCGGATCCTGCGGGCGGACCCGGGTCTCGCGGAGCCCTCCGCCCCGCAGGCCGAGCCCGCCGCCGTCCCCGTACGCCCCGCGCAACTTCCCGCAACCGTCCCGGACTTCACCGGCCGCGCGGCCTTCGTGACGGAGCTGGGCGAGGTGCTGGCCTCGGCGGAGGGCCGGGTGATGGCGGTCTCGGCGCTGGCCGGCATCGGGGGCGTCGGCAAGACGACCCTCGCCGTGCACGTGGCCCACCAGGCGCGGACGGCCTTCCCGGACGGACAGCTGTACGTCGACCTGCAGGGCGCCGGCCCCCGGCCGGCCGAACCGGAGACGGTCCTCGGCTCCTTCCTGCGCGCCCTCGGCACGGTGGACTCCGCGATCCCGGACTCCCTGGACGAGCGCGCGGCGCTGTACCGGTCGGTGCTGGACGGGCGCCGGGTGCTGGTCCTGCTGGACAACGCCCGGGACGCGGCGCAGGTGCGGCCGCTGCTGCCGGGCACCGAGGGCTGCGCGGCGCTGGTGACCTCCCGGGTGCGGATGGTCGACCTGGCCGGCGCCCATCTCGTCGACCTGGACGTGATGTCCCCCGAGGAGGCGCTGGCCCTCTTCACGAAGATCGTCGGCGCGGAGCGGGTGGCCGCCGAGCGCGAGGCCGCGCTGGACGTGGTGGCCGCGTGCGGGTTCCTGCCGCTGGCGATCCGGATCGCGGCCTCGCGGCTGGCGGCCCGCCGCACCTGGACCGTCTCGGTACTGGCCGCCAAGCTGGGCGACGAACGCCGGCGCCTGGACGAGCTGCAGGCCGGCGACCTCGCGGTCAAGGCCACCTTCGAGCTGGGCTACGGCCAGCTGGAGCCGGCCCAGCAGCGGGCGTTCCGGCTGCTGGGCCTCGCGGACGGCCCGGACATCTCGCTCGCCGCGGCGGCGGCGGTGCTGGACCTGCCGGCCGAGGAGACCGAGGACCTGCTGGAGTCCCTTGTCGACACCTCGCTGCTGGAGTCGGCGGCGCCCGGCCGCTACCGGTACCACGATCTCGTACGGCTCTACGCGCGTGCGTGCGCCGAGCGGGACGAGTGGCCGCCCAGCGAGCGCACGGCGGCGCTGTCGCGGCTGCTGGACTTCTACCTGGCCACCGTCGGCGGGGTCTATCTGATCGAGCGGCCCGGGGACCGGCTGGTGGACCACCTGGCCGCACCGGAGTACCCGGGGCTGACCTTCTCCGACCGGCACGCGGCCCAGGACTGGCTGTACTCGGAGGCGGTCTCCCTGCTGGCCTGCGTACGGCAGTCCGCGCACCCGGGGATGATCGGGCACGCCGTCGACGTGCTGTGGGCGGCGGTCGACCTGGCCGAGTCGGGGACCAACTCCAAGGAGTACGAGGCGGTCGCCTCGGCGCTGCGCGAGGCGGCGCGGGAGGCCGGGGACCCGCGCGCGGAGGCCCGGGCGCTGATCTCGCTGGCGTACGCGCACAGCATCACCGGCCGGTTCGACCTGGCCGACGAGGAGGCCGGGCGGGCGAGGGAGCTGACCGGGGGCGGGGCCGGTGATCCGCTGGGCGGCTGCTGGTCGTACAACATCCTCGGCGCGATCGCGATGTACCAGAGCCGGCACGACGAGGCCGAGCGGTACTTCCGCCAGGCCATCGAGAACTTCCGTACCGTGGGCGACCGTTCGGGCGAGGCGAGCGCGCTGTGCAACCTGTCGCGGACCTATCTGGCGACCGGCCGCACGGACGAGGCCGTCGCGCTGGCCCGGCGGGGCACCGCGATGTACGACGACATGGGGCACGCGCTGAAGGGCGCCAACGGGCGGTACGCGCTGGGGCTCGCGCTCACCCGCAGCGGGAAGCTGGCGGAGGCCACCCGGTGCCTGCAGCTGGCACTCGAGGTGTTCCGGGAGAGCAGGCAGCGACTGTGGGAGGGGATGACCCTCTTCCGGCTCGCCGAGCTGGACCTCGCGGCCCGGCGGCCCGCGCAGGCGGCGGCGGACGCGGAGACCGCGCTGACGCTGCTGCGGGGCATCGGCGGCGAGTGGCGGCGGGGCAACGTCCTCACCGTGCTCGGACGTGCCCTCAACGGCATCGGCCAGCTGGACCGGGCGCAGGTGTGCTGGCGGGAGGCACTGGAGATCTTCGAGGCGCTGGGCGCCCCGGAGGCGGACGAGGTCCGGGCCCTGCTGACCCCGGCGTCGGTCGCCTGAACGGGCGTTCATCGTTCGTTTATCGCCCTGGTGCACTCTCACTTGTGCCGGGCCGTCGCGTCGGGGGGCAGACGGAACGGCACGGGGGCGGGCTCCAGGGCCTGTCCGGCAATTCCCGTCGTACGCCCGGGGGTCGGGCCGCGCGGCGCCATGGGGGTCCCTCGCGCGAGGTTGTCCGCGCGGGGGAGAGCGCGCGAGCGTGCCAGGCGTGGGGGCGGCGGACGGGAATTGTCGGACGGGCCCTAAGGTGAACCGGCCTCAGGATCCGTCCGGCGGTTCTCGGGGGAGCTGCCGGGCGGGTCTCGTCCATCCACCGCACGAGCCTTTCAGGGGAGCACCAGATGAGCGACGAGAACACCACCGACAACATCCACGTCACCGACGAGCCGGCCGGCGCCGAGGTGACCCCGGCCAACATCCACGTCACGGACGAGCCGCTCACGGCCACCGCGAAGGACTCGGGCAAGGTGACGACGGACAACATCCACGTCACCGACGAGAAGGCCTGACGACCACCACCCCGACGGGGAACGGCCGCGGCAGCCCGGAGGGGAGCTGCCGCGGCCGAGTCGTTCCCGTCGTCACACGGTCCACTCCTTGAGGACGGCCGCCACACTGCGCACCGTGCTCTCCGGCCGCTTGAGCTCCCGCGCCAGCGCGGAAACCCGCTGCTGATCGAGCTTGACCGGGACCCCGGCGGCGGTCAGATACGCATGAGCGACGGCAACGGCCACCCGCAGGTTCGAACGCTCCAGCCAGCGCATACGCCTCAGCGAATGCGCCAGGGCCGCCGCCTTCGCATGCACCCCCTGGTAGACCTCCTGCCCGACCAGCACCGCCCGATGACGCTCGACCGCGGCCACGGGAACGCCGTAGTCGTCGATGGCAGGGTCCTCCTGACCCGCCCGCTGCGCGACCTCCAGGATCCAGGCGAGGTCCACGTTGAGATTCACGGCCCGGTTTCCCCCTCGATCTCATCGATGAGATCGCCGTACTCATCGAGCACTTCCTGCGCGGCGGCCATGAACACGGCGCGCAGGTGCTCGTTGTCGTCCCTGATGAGCTGCTCGACATACTCGTTGACGGGTATCCGCCTCGTGGCTGCGGCCTGGCGGGCCATCTCCGCCGTCTCGTCGTCCATGCGGATGTTGATCTGCGTCTTGGCCATGCCGGGATGGTATCAGCAGATACCAACCCACGCTATCCGGTGATACCAGCCCTGCGCAACTTCCCCTTCACCACCTTCCCGCTCGCGTTCCGCGGCAGCTCGGCCACGAACTCCAACGACCGCGGGACCTTGTAGTTCGCCATCTCGCGCCTCGCCCAGGCGATCAAATCGTCGGCGGTGAGGACGGACCCCGGCCGCCGCACCACGTACGCCTTCCCGACCTCGCCCAGCCTCGGGTCCGGGACGCCGATGACGGCCACGTCAGCCACGTCGGGGTGCAGGCCCAGCAGTTGCTCTATCTCCGCCGGGTACGCGTTGAAGCCGCCGACGATGAACATGTCCTTGATGCGGTCGGTGATACGGAGGTTGCCGGCCGCGTCGAGCACGCCGACGTCGCCGGTGCGCAGCCAGCCGTCCTCCGTCAGGACCTCGGCGGTCGCGGCCTCGTCCTCGTAGTAGCCACGCATCACGTTGAAGCCCCGGACCAGGACCTCCCCGGGCTTCCCGACCGGCGCCTCGACCCGCACCTCCGTGCCGGGTATCGCCCGCCCCGACGTGGACGCGATCACCGTCGGTTCGTCGCCCCGGCGGCACATCGTGACGATGCCGCTCGCCTCGGACAGGCCGTAGGCGGTCAGGACCGTGCCGACGCCGAGTTCGCCGCGCAGCCGCTCCACCAGCCGCAGCGGCACGACCGCCGCGCCCGTCACCACCAGCCGCAGGGCGGACAGGTCGTGGGCGTCCCGGGCGGGGTGGTCCAGGAGCGACTGGTGCAGGGTCGGCGGGCCCGGCAGGACCGAGACGCGCTCCGCCGCGATGTTGGCGAGGGCCGTGTCCACGTTGAACACCGGCTGCGGGATCATCGTCGCGCCCCGCATCAGGCACGCGATCACCCCGGCCTTGTAGCCGAAGGTGTGGAAGAAGGGGTTCACGATGAGGTAGCGGTCGCCCCGCTCCAGGCCCGCGAGATCGCTCCAGATCTCGTAGCCCCGCAGGGTCTGCGCGTGCGTGATGACCGCGCCCTTGGGGCGGCCCGTCGTCCCGGACGTGAAGATGATGTCGGAGGGCATGGACGGGGACAGCAGCGCGGCGCGCGCCCGTACCTCCCACTCCCCCACGCCCTCCCCGCTCGCCAGGAAGTCCTTCCAGGTGCGGAAGTCGGCCGGGGCGTCCTCCGAGAGCACCACGACCTGTTCCAGGTCCGGGAGTCCGGGCAGCGGACCGGACCCCGGCCCCTCCCCCGCCGCCCGGCGCAGCGAGGCCACGTACGACGTGCCCAGGAACGTCCCGGTCACGAACAGCAGCCGCGCCCCGCTGCGCCGCAGCACGTCCGCCGCCTCGCCGCCCTTGAACCGGGTGTTCAGCGGCACCAGCACCGCGCCCGCCGACACCGCGCCCAGCGCGGCGACCATCCAGTCCAGGGAGTTGGGCGCCCAGATCCCCACCCGGTCGCCGACCGCGATCCCGTTCGCCACGCAGGCCGCGGCGGCCCGGTCGACGCGGGCGCCGAGTTCCGCGTACGACACCCGCACACGTCCTTCCACCACCGCCTCGACGTCCGCGTACCGCTCGGCGGCCGAGCGGACCAGGCCCGGGATGGTCCCCCACTCCACGTCACCGCGCACAACAGCCCCCTACCGCTAGCTGACTGACCGTCAGATTAGCGGTAACCTGACGGTCTGTCAGCTCAGGGGACAGCATGCGGAGGTGCACCGGCATGGGCGGAATCAAGGACGCCACCGCGATCGTCGGCATAGGACAGACACCGTTCGCCAAGCATCTGGAGGAGGACGAGAGAACCCTCGCCTGCCGTGCCGTCCTCGCCGCCCTCGACGACGCCGGGATCGCGCCCGGCGAGGTCGACGCGCTCGCCTCGTACACCATGGAGGAGACGGACGAGGTGGAGCTGGCGAAGGCCGTCGGCTTCGGGGACCTGACCTTCTTCAGCAAGGTGGGCTACGGGGGCGGCGGTTCGTGCGCCACCGTCGCGCATCTCGCCGCCGCCATCGCCTCCGGACAGGCGACCGTCGGGGTCGCCTGGCGCTCCCGCAAGCGCGGTTCGGGCCCCCGCCCCTGGACCAACACCACCGTCCAGCTCCCCACTCCGGCCCAGTGGACCCGCCCCTTCGGACTGCTCCGCCCCACCGACGAGATAGCCATGCTCACCCGCCGCTACATGCACGAGTACGGCGCCACCCGGGACCACCTGTTCAACGTCGCGCTCGCCTGCCGCAACCGGGCGAACCAGAACCCCGCCGCCGTGATGTACGAACGGCCCCTGACCCGCGAGATGTACATGACCGCCCGCTGGATCAGCGAGCCGCTGTGCCTCTTCGACAACTGCCTGGAGACGGACGGGGCGTTGGCCTGCGTCCTCGTCAGCGCCGAGCGCGCCCGCGACTGCCGGCAGACCCCCGTGTACGTGCACTCGGCAGCCCAGGGCCTGCCCGCCCAGCACCACGGCATGGTCAACTACTGGAACGACGACCCGCTCACCGGCCCCGCCTGGGCCGCCGCCCGACACCTGTGGAAGCACGCCGACTTCACCCCGCAGGACGTCGATGTCGCCCAGATCTACGACGCGTTCACCGCGCTCATCCCGCTCTCCCTGGAGGGCTACGGCTTCTGCGCGCGCGGCGAGGGCGGGGCGTTCACCGAGCAGGGCGCCCTGGAGATCGGCGGCCGGCTGCCGCTCAACACCGGTGGCGGCGGGCTCAGCGAGGCCTATGTCCACGGCTTCAACCTCGTCAACGAGGGCGTACGGCAGCTGCGCGGCACCAGCACCGCCCAGGTCCCGGACGCCGCCACCTGCCTGGTCACCGCCGGTGAGGGAGTCCCGACGTCCGCACTGCTGCTGAGGAGCTGACATGCTGAGCCCCGTCACCGACGCCGACGGCGCCCCCTTCTGGAGCTACGCCCGCCAGGGCGAACTGCGCGTCCAGGCCTGCTCCGACTGCGGCGAGCCGCGCTTCCCGCCCCGGCCCTGCTGCCCGCACTGCCAGTCCTTCGCCGCCGAGTGGCGCCGGATGGAGGGCCACGGCCGCATCTGGTCCTACGTCCTGCCGCATCCGCCGCTCCTTCCCGACTACGCCGAGCAGGCCCCGTACAACGTGGTCGTCGTCGAACTCGCCGACGCCCCGCGCATCCGGCTGGTCGGCAACGTCGTCGCCGAGGCCGGCGCCCGGCTGGACTCGGTGGCGCCGGAGCGGATCCGGATCGGGGCTCGGGTGCAGGTCGTCTTCACCGAGGACGGTCTGCCGCAGTGGGTCCTGGAGCGGCCGTGACGACGACCCGGGCCATCACCCTCTCCGTCGACAAGGACACCCGCGTCGCGACCGTCACCCTCGACCGGCCCGACCGGCTCAACGCCATCGACCTGACCATGCGGGACGAACTCCGGGAGACCTGGCGGGAGTTGCGGTTCGACGACGCCGTACGCGCGGTCGTCCTCACGGGCGCGGGCGAGCGGGCCTTCTGCACCGGCCTGGACCGCGACGCCGTCGTCCCGCAGCCCGGCTCGCCCTTCATGGCGGACGATCCGCTGCTGCGGGTCGGCCCCAAGTCGAACGACCTGTGGAAACCGGTCGTCGCCGCCGTGCGCGGCATGGCCTGCGGGGGCGCCTTCTACCTGCTCGGCGAGGCGGACTTCGTCGTCGCCGACCCCACGGCCGCCTTCTTCGACCCGCACACCACCTACGGCATGGTCAGCGCCTACGAGTCGGTGCTGCTGGCCCAGCGGATGCCGTACGGGGAGGTCGCGCGGATGATGCTGATGGGCACGGCGGAACGGATCTCCGCGAGACGCGCCCACGAGATCGGCCTGGTCTCCGAACTCACCGAGCCCGGCGGGGCGTTGGCGGCGGCCATGGAGTGCGCGACCGTGATCGCCGGGTATCCGCCGGAGGGCGTCCAGGGCACCGTGCGGGCGCTGTGGGCGGCCCGGGAGGGCGCCGTGGCCGCCGGGTTCGCGCAGGCCGCCCATCTGGTCGCGCTCGGGAATCTGCCGGGCGAACGGCAGGCGGAGCTGTTCGCGCGGCGCGGCAACGCATACCGGACCCGCTGAGCCGACCGGGTCACCGCATGGCGGTCATCGTCCGGCGGGCGTAGCGTCGGCACGGACGGCCGCCGTCCACACCCTTCCGTGCAGCTGGTACGACGGCCGTCCCCCGCTCAGCCGGTGCGTGCGGTACCGGTGCCCTTCTCCGCGTCCAGGGCGTACACGCAGCGGTCCTTGCTGCACGCGTACACGACCCCGTCCCTGACCACCGGCGACCCGGTGATCTCGCCGCCGGTCGCCAGCTTCCAGCGCAGCCGGCCGTCGTCGGCCTTCAGGGTGTACAGGAGGTGGTCGGTGGAGCCGAAGTGGATACGGCCCTCCGCCACGGCCGGCGCCCCCACGATGTCGCCGCCCGCCTGGAAGCGCCACTTGGGCGTGCCCGTGACCGCGTCCAGGGTGTAGAGGCCCTTGCCGCTGCCGACGTGGACGTGGCCCGCGGCCACCAGGACCGGGTCGACGGAGGCCCGGGACTCGGTGGCGATGCGCCAGCGGTCACGGCCGTCGGTGGCGTCGAGGGCGTAGACCGTGCCGAGGTAGTCGGCGAGGTAGATGCCGCCGCCGGTGACGGCGGGCCCCGGCGCGAAGGTGGGCGGGGAGAGGAACACGGCCGGTGCCTCGAAGTGCCACCTGACGTGGCCGCCGGCGACGTCGAGGGCCAGCACACGGGTGCCGGCGGACACGTAGACGCAGCCGTCCGGGGCGTGCGTCAGCCGGATCGGCACCCCGCCGCAGGAGGCGGCGTCGCCGATCGGGTAGGACCAGCGCTCGTCACCCGTACGGGCGTCCAGGGCGCGCAGCCGGGCGTCCTGCCAGACGTACACCGTGCCCTCGTGGACGGCGGGCCCGGCCTCCGGCGACTCGAAGTCGGTCTGGGCGCCGGTGAGCTCCCACAGCTTCTGCCCGTTGGCGGCCTCCCATGCCTGGACGCCGCCGCCGCGGGTGCCGGTGACGACCGTGCCCCGGTCGGCGTGCAGGGAGTACACCCAGGCGTCGGTGTTCAGCCGCCACAGGTCGGCGCCCTCACGGCAGTCCAGGGCGAACAGCGTGGGCCCGTCGGAGGCGTGGATACGGCCGTCGGCGACCGCCATCGACCAGGCCACGTCCCGGGTCTTGAAGCGCCGCCGCCCGGTGGCCACGTCCAGGGCGTGCACCTCGAAGGAGGTCACGTAGACGAGGTCGCCGAAGACGGAGGGGGTGCCCCACACGTCGTTGGACATGCGGAAGCGCCACGGGCGCCAGCCGGTGGCCTCCGGAGCGGGGGCGGGGGGCGCCGGCACGGCGGGGTCGGCGCCGTTGACGCCGGGGCGGGGCTTGGCCCAGGAGGCGGCCAGGGCGGCCTCCGGCGGGGGCGCCTTCACGGCGGCCGCGCGCACGTCGGCGACCCGGGGGCCGGGGCCGATGGGCACCTGGGCGCCGGCGAGGCGGACCGGGCCGGTGTCGGGGGCGCCGACCGGCACGGGGGGCGCGGTGGGGATCACCGGGTCGTGCGAGGGCGGGGGCGGCAGGGGCGGGCGGCCCCCTCCGCTGCGGGCGCCGCCCTGCTGGCCGGGCTTGGCCGCCGGGCGGCCGTTGCGCCGTGCCTCGATCAGGCTCACCGCCCGCTCGGGCAGCCAGGCCGAGGCCGTACCGCTGTCGTCGGAGCCGGAGCCGAAGAGGTGGGGGGCCAGGTTGGCCTGGAGGTCGGCCGGGTTGGGGCGGGCCGTGGCCTCCATCTGCATGCAGGACTCGATCAGCGGGCGCAGCTCGTCCGGCAGGCCCTCCAGGTCCGGGCCCTCCCGCAGCAGCATGAAGACCGTCTCGACCGGGTTGGCGCCGTGGAAGGGCGGGTGGCCGGTGGCGGCGAAGACCAGCATCGAGCCGAGCGAGAAGACGTCGCTCGCACCCGTGACCGACCGCGAGTCCTTGGCCTGCTCCGGGGACATGTAGGCGGGGGTGCCGACGGCCACGTTCGTCATGGTCAGACGGGTGTTCGAGACACCGGAGGCGATACCGAAGTCGATCACCCGGGGGCCGTCCTCGACCACGAGCACGTTCGAGGGCTTGAGGTCGCGGTGGACCAGCCCGGCGCCGTGGATCGACTGCAGCGCCTCCGCCACGCCCGCCGCGAGCCAGCGCACGGCCTGGGCCGGGAGCGGCCCGCACTCGTTCACTATCTCCTCGAGCGAGGGCGCGGGCACGTACGCGGTGGCCAGCCAGGGCACCGCCGCGCGCGGGTCGGCGTCGACGACGGCCGCCGTGTAGAAGCCGGAGACCGCCCGGGCCGCCTCCACCTCACGCGTGAAACGGACACGGAAGAGCTGGTCCTCGGCCAGCTCGGTCCGGACCGTCTTGATCGCCACGCGCCGGCCGGACGCCGAGCGCGCGAGATAGACCAGCCCCATGCCGCCGGCACCCAGCCGTCCCAGCACCTCGAACGGCCCGATCCGCCGCGGATCGTGCTGCGTCAGCTGATCCACCACTTGCCTGCCACCTCCCCGTACAAGCCGCGCCACCCACATATGTACGCGACCGAAGTGCAGCGTCTCACCACCGCACCGCCATGGCGGCACGCACCCCGATTCTTCCTGGCCGGGGCACCGGTTGCGAACCCGGGCCCGAATCGGGGTGTCTCCCGGCAAACCGGGGCGTTTCACCGCATGACTCAGCGCTCGGGCCGCTCCAGTACGGCGAACGACGCCCCTTGATTGTCGGTGACGACCGCCACCTTTCCGTACGACGTCTCGAATGGTGGTGCCTGAATACGGCCATCGAGCCGGCTCACCGTCCCGAGGACCGTCTCGCAGTCCTCGACGGCGAAGTGGACGACGAAATGGGGCGGCATCTCGGCCGGAAAGACCTCGGAGACCGGCGCGCGGCCGAAGTCGGGCCGGGCGTCCGGCCCGAACAGGGCGTCGTGGAAGAGCTCGCCGTAGAAGGTGTTGGCGGCCTCGGTGTCACGGGCGTACAGCTCGGCCCAGGCGAAGGTGCCCGGCTCGTGCCGCCTGCCGAAGCCGGGGTGGGAGCCGGGCTCCCAGAGGCCGAAAACAGCTCCCTCGGGGTCGGTGACCAGCGCGGTCGTCCCCAGGTCGCCGAGCGGGACGGGCGCGGTGACGACCTGTCCGCCGGCCGCCCAGACCCGGTCGGCGAGGGACTCCGCGTCCGGGGTGGCGAAGTAGACGGTCCACACGGTGGGCAGCCGCCCGTCCGTCTTGCGGGCGAGCGCGGCGACCGGCTCGCCGTCCTTGCGCGCCCAGACGGATCCGCCGTACGCGTCCTCGAAGTCCCACCCGAAGAGCTCACCGTAGAACCGCTTGCCCGCCTCGACGTCGGGAAGCTGCGCGTCCACCCAGCAGGGGACGCCCTCTCCGTACGCGGATGCCCTGTTTTCGGCCATACCGCCAACCTAACGGCGCCTCGCGCACCCCGCAGGACCAGGCACACCTGTCTCCCCACCCCCATGCACCCCATTTGCAGTCGGCCGAATCGCGCTCCGATCACCCCTCGGTAAGCTGACGACATGACAGGACAAGTGCGTACCGTCGACGGCCGTGTGGCGGGTCGGCGTGGGCAGGCGACCCGGCAGAAGCTGCTCGACTGCCTCAGCGAGATGCTCAGCTCCTCCCCGTACCGGGACGTCAAAGTCATCGATGTCGCCCGGAAGGCGGGCACTTCGCCCGCGACCTTCTACCAGTACTTCCCGGACGTCGAGGGCGCCGTCCTGGAGATCGCCGAGCAAATGGCCACCGAGGGCGGGCAGTTGACCGCGCTGCTCGAGGGCCGCTCGTGGGTCGGCAAGGCCGGCTGGCAGACCGCGCAGGAACTCGTGGACGGGTTCCTGGAGTTCTGGCGGAAGAACGACGCGATCCTGCGCGTGGTCGATCTCGGGGCCGCCGAGGGCGACAAACGCTTCTACAAGATCCGCATGAAGATCCTGAACTCGGTCAACAACTCCCTGGCGGACTCCGTCGCCGAGTTGCAGGCCAAGGGCAGGGTCGACAGGGACGTGAACCCGGCCGCGGTCGCCGGTTCGCTCGTCGCGATGCTCGCGGCGGTCGCCTCGCACCAGAAGGGCTTCCAGACCTGGGGCGTCAAACAGGCCGAACTCAAGCCGAACCTGGCCCTGTTGGTGCACCTGGGCGTCACGGGCAAGAAACCCACGAAGTAACCCGCCCCCCTTTCCAGGCCCCCCCAAGTCCTGTCTCGCAGGCGGTGGTTCACGGACGACTCCCGTGAGCCACCGCCTGCTCCGCTGTCCGGGCACCGCCCGGCCCCCGGCCCCGGTACCCGGTGAACATCGCCTCGCCGGATTGCGTACATAGGGGGAGGTACTCCACGAAAGGGGACGCGCTCATGATCCTGCTCAAGCGAGCGGCCGTCGCCGTGGCCTCGGTCGCCCTCGTCACCGGCGCCGCGGGGATCGCCGCCGGGCCCGCCTTCGCGACGGGCCAGCCCAACCAGTCCTGCCAGGCCGAGCCCGCGAGCCCCGGCCACGCGTCGAGCGCCCCCGGTTCCGCGTTCAACGAGGATCCGGGCGGTGTCGCCGGCGGCAAGTACGCCGGTTCCCAGCCCCAGAACTCCAAGAACCCGGCCTCGGTCTCCCAGTACGACGTGGCCTGCACACAGGTCTCGGCTCACTGATCGCCACGGGTGACCCGGTCACTGATCGCGACGCGTGATCCGATCACTGATCGCGACGGGTGATCCGGAAGACCCGGATCTCCCTGTCGACCCGTGCCTGATAGGTGGCGTACGGCGGCCAGAAGGCCAGCAGTCGCTTCCAGGCCGCCGTCCGCTCCTCGCCCTCCAGCAGGTGGGCCCGGACGGGGATGTCCGCGCCCTTCCAGCTGACCTCGGCGTCCGGATGGGCGAGCAGGTTGTGGGTCCAGGCCGGGTGGTCCGTACGGCCGAAGTTGGAGCCGATGAGCAGCCAGCTGCGGCCGCCCTCCTCCGGCATGCACGCGAGCGGCGTACGGCGCCGCTGCCCGCTCCTCGCCCCCGTGGACGTCAGGATCACCCCCGGCAGCATCTGCGCGCTCAGCAGCACCTTCCCCCGGGTCAGCCGGTGGACCGCACGGTCCAGCGCCGGGATCACGTGCGGGGCCACCTTCGCGAAACCCCGCGTCGACGACACCCGCTGCACGACACGTTCGCCGATCACACCGCCACCTCCCGGCCCTCGAAGAGCCGCGCCGTCTCCGCGGCACGCGCCCGCAACCGATGCACCGGCCCGAAGAGGAGTTCGTCGCCCGATGCGCGTTTGAAGTACAGATGCGCCTGGTGTTCCCAGGTGAAACCGATGCCCCCGTGCAGCTGGACGCCCTCGGCGGACGCCACCCGCAGGGCCTCCAGGGCCTGCGCGAGCGCCAGCCCGCCGGCCCGCTCCCCCTTGGCGGTCGCCCAGGCCGCGTAGTACGCCGCCGACCGCGCCGCCTGGACCTGCACGTACACGTCCGCCAGCCGGTGCTTGACCGCCTGGAAGGAGCCGATCGGCCGCCCGAACTGCTCACGCTGCCCCACGTACTCCACCGTCAGCTCCAGCGCCCGGTCCGCCGCCCCGACGGCCTCGCAGGCGAGCACGGCGGCGACGGTGTCCCCGAGCGCGGCGAGGGCGCCCAGGACGTCCGCGCCGTCCTCCCCCAGCAACTCCGCCTCCACGTCCCGGAGTTGGACGCGGGCCTGCGGCCGGGTGGCGTCCAGCGCGGTCTGCCGTACCCGCACCACCCCCTCCGCCTCACCCCGCACCAGGAAGAGCAGCGTCCGGGAGCGGGCGAACCCCCCGGTGTGCGCGGCGACGAGCAGCACCCCCGCGCTGTGCCCGTCGAGCACCTGCTCGGCCTGCCCGTACAGCCGCCACCCCTCACCCGCCCGTCTGGCCTGGACGCCCCCGGCCCGTCCGCCGCCGGCCCACTCCCCGCCGTTGTCGCCGGTCAGGGCGAGGGCGGTGGCGAGGGCGGTGCCGGGGACGGCGAGAGCGGCGGTGAGGGCGCCGGAGGCCAGGTGGGGCAGCAGCGCGGCGCGCTGGGCGTCCGAGCCCAGGGCGAGGATCAGCGGCGCGGCGAGGACGGCGGTGGCGAGCAGCGGCGAGGGGGCCAGCGCCCGTCCCGTCTCCTCGCAGGCCAGGGCCAGCTCGGTCGCCGAGCAGCCGACACCGCCGTACGCCTCGGGCAGGGCGAGCCCCGGCAGGCCGAGCTGGTCGGCGAGGGCGGTCCACAGGACGGGGTCGTGCCCGTCGGGGGTGTCGAGGGCGGCCCGCAGCTCCCGTGGGCCGCAGCGCTTGGTGAGCAGTTCGCGCAGGGTACGGCGGATCTCGTCCTGTTCGGCGGTGAAGCGGGCGTCCATGGCTCTTCCCTCCGGATCTGACGGGCCGTCATATTAGGAGTCCGGGAACGATATGCCCAGGGGAAGGTGGCCTCTCATGACGCGCGGGAGCCGGAAAGTGGCCGTGGTCGGGGTGTCCCTCTCCGACTGCGGCCGTGTCGACGACGCGACCCCGTACGCCCTGCACGCCCAGGCGGCCCGCCGCGCCCTCACGGACGCGGGCCTCGGCCGCGACGTGGTCGACGGATTCGCCTCGGCCGGCCTCGGCACGCTCGCCCCCGTCGAGGTCGCCGAGTACCTCGGCCTGCGCCCCACCTGGGTCGACTCCACCTCCGTCGGCGGCTCCACCTGGGAGGTCATGGCCGCCCACGCGGCGGACGCGATAGCGGCCGGCCACGCGAACGCCGTGCTCCTGGTCTACGGCTCCACCGCCCGCGCCGACATCAGGGCCGGCCGCCGCACCGGCGACCTCTCCTTCGGGGCGCGCGGCCCGCTGCAGTTCGAGGTCCCCTATGGCCACACCCTGATCGCCAAGTACGCGATGGCGGCCCGCCGTCACATGCTCGAACACGGCACGACCATCGAGCAGTTGGCGGAGGTGGCGGTGCAGGCCCGGGCGAACGCGGCCCTGAACCCGGACGCGATGTTCCGCGACCCGGTCACCGTGGACGACGTCCTGTCCGGCCCGATGATCTCCGACCCGTTCACCAAGCTGCACTGCTGCATCCGCTCCGACGGCGGCGCGGCGGTGCTGCTGGCCGCCGAGGAGTACGTACGGGACTGCCGTACCGCCCCCGTCTGGGTGCTCGGCACCGGGGAGCACGTCTCGCACGCGGCGATGTCCGAGTGGCCGGACTTCACGGTGTCCCCGGCGGCGGTGAGCGGGCGGCTGGCCTTCGGGCGGGCCGGGGTGCGGCCGGCGGAGATGGACTTCGCGCAGATCTACGACGCGTTCACGTACATGACGCTGGTGACCCTGGAGGACCTGGGCTTCTGCGGGAAGGGCGAGGGCGGGGCGTTCGTGGAGAAGGGGCGGCTGCGGGTCGAGGGCGGGGAGCTGCCGGTGAACACGGACGGCGGCGGACTGTCGGCCCAACACCCCGGGATGCGGGGCCTGTTCCTGCTGGTGGAGGCGGTACGGCAGCTGCGCGGGGAGGCGGGCGCCCGGCAAGTGCGCGCGAGCGACGGGGAGTTGCCGCGGCTGGGGGTGGCGTCGGGGACCGGCGGGTGGTTCTGCTCCTCCGGGACGGTGGTGCTCGGACGGGACTGAACCGGGGTCACTTCTCGACAGTGACCGCGGCCTCGTCGTTGGCCGGGTGGGGATCGTGGCGGACGAGACCGGACCGGGTGGCGTCCTCGGTGTCCCGGACGCTCACCCGTCCCGCGCCCGGCGCGCCGAGGCGCAGGGTGAACTCGAAGGTGCGGGACTTCCCGGGGGCGAGTTCCTCGACGGGGCAGGTGTAGGCGGCGAGGTTGGTCTCGCAGTAGGGCCCGTACTGACCGTCGTCGATCTCCGTCATGGGCTCCTTCAGGACCCCGCTGTCGAGGGGCTTCTCGAAGATCAGCTCCGCCGCGGCGCCCGGGTCGCCGGGGCCGTTGTTGCGGACGGTGACACGGAGCTCGCGGGTGTCGCCGGGGTCGCCGCGCAGGGTGGCGCCGGTGACCTCGTAGTCGGCGTGGGTGCGGAGGGAGACGGGGGTGGTGCCGCCGCCGGTCTCGAAGGTGCCCGGCGCCAAGTGGGCGGTTCCGGCGGTCACTTGGAGGGCGGGCCCGTCACCCTCGTCCCCGCGCCTGGTGTGGCCTCCGATGGGCGGCTCGGCGTCCAGCGGCCACACCTCGGTGCCGATGCCGTCGTACATCGTCGTGTCCGACGCGCGCAGCCGCAGTCCGGGGCGCAGGGCGACGGTCTCGCCGGGCGCGATCCGCACATCGGGAAGGCGGCAGATCGCGACGGCTCCGAAGTGGTCCTCCCGGTCGGGGTAGCGGCAGCCGGAGTGGCGTTCGGCGAACTCCCCTTGCCCCGCCTTGAGTTCGATGCCCAGCCCGCGCACCGGCACCGCGCCGGTGTTCCGGACGATCAGGGGCGCGGTGAGGCCGGCGCCGGGGCGGACGCCTTGGAACGGCTTCGGGACCAGCGCCTGGACGACGGGCTCGCCGACCACCACCTTGGTCCGCGCGGTGAGCTTCTTGCCGCCCTTCACGCCGAACGTGACCTTCACGAACGCCGAGTCCCCGGCCCGGGCGCCCTTGGCCGCCACCGGGAGGATCCGCCGCTGGCCGACCCCGTTGACCTGGGTGTCCACCACGTCGCAGCTGACGTGCGCCGGATCGGCGGCCCGGCAGTCCGGGCCGGACTCGCGCAGCCGGACGACGTCCTTCGCGCCCTGCTGCACCTCCACCGTGACGTGGTGCCTCTCGTCGCGCGGGTACGGCGCCCCGCCGTCGGCCTGGAGGGTGAACTCGGGCGGGTCGTGGAACACCGACTTCTCGCCGTACGGCGGCACGTAGAAGACCTTCGGCATGGTGAGGAAGGTCGGCTCCTCACTGACGCACGCGGTGAGGGCGCCGAGCAGGACGAGGGTGCCGGCGACGGCGACGGTCGTACGCTGCAACTGGAGCCCCCTTCCCGGCCCGCAGCGTACCGCCCGTCACCGGAGGAGACCCGTATGGCCCTGACCCGTGTAGAGCGCGCACAGTTCCTGGCCGAACCCCACATCGCCGCGCTGTCGGTGGACGCGGGTGAGGGACGCGCGCCGCTCACGCTGCCGATCTGGTACCAGTACGACGACGCCGACGGGACCGTGTGGATCCTGACCGGGCTCACCTCCCGCAAGTACGAGCTGATCCGGGCCGCGGGCCGCTTCTCCCTGATGGTCGACCGGCTGGAGCCCACCATCCGGTACGTGTCGGTGGAGGGCCCGGTGATCGAGACCGCGCCCGGCACCATCGAGCGGCTGCGGGAGATGAGCGCGCGGTACCTGCCGGCCGAGAAGGTGGACGCGTACGTCGACTTCGCCTGGAAGAACCACGGCGAGCAGGTGTTCCTGCGGATGCGGCCCGAACGGTGGCTGTCCTCGGACCTCGGTACCGTCTGAGGCATGGCAACGGATCTTCACGAGCTGCTGAGGTCGCTGCGGGTGTGGGACCCGGCGGTCACCGAACTGCGCCCCTTCGACCCGTCGGCCGCCCCCGCCGACCCCCTCGACCTGTTCACGGCGTGGTTCGCCGACGCGGTCGCGGCCGGGCAGCGCGAGCCGCACACCATGTCCCTCGCGACGGCCGACGCGGACGGGCGGCCGGACGTACGGATCGTGATGCTGCACGGCGCGGACGCCGACGGCTGGACCTTCGCGACCCATGCGAGCAGCCGCAAGGGCCGGCAGCTCGCGGAGCGCCCGCAGGCGGCCCTGTGCTTCTACTGGGCCGCCCTCGGCCGCCAGGTACGGCTGCGCGGCACCGTCACCGCCGCTCCCGCCGCCGCGTCCCAGGGCGATCTGCACGCCCGCTCCACCGGCGCCCTCGCCGCCGCGCTCACCGGCCGCCAGAGCGAGGTCCTGGGCTCGCTGGAGGAGCTGGCGCAGGTCTCACAGGCCGCCTGGGAGCGAGCCCAACGGGAGCCGGACGCCCCCGTACCGACCTGGACGCTGTACCGGCTGCGCCCGGAGGAGGCGGAGTTCTTCCAGGGCGACGAACAGCGCCGCCACGTACGGCTGAACTACCGGCGGGAGGGCGGGGGTTGGGAGCGCGAGCTGCTGTGGCCGTGAGACTGTTCATCCAGCGTCGACGACCTGACCCGCGTCACCCCTTGAAGTCGTACAGGTCGAAGTCGGCCACCGGGCGGTAACCGATGCGCTGGTAGAGGGCGTTGCTGGTCGGGTTGGACAGGTCGGTGAAGAGCAGGACCTCGTCGGCGCCCGACGCCCGCGCCGCCCGGCTGACCTCGGCGGTGACCGCGCCCGCGTACCCCCGGCCGCGCAGGTCCGCCGGGGTGTAGACGGGCGCCACGCGCACCTGCCCGGCGACCATCGGGGTGGCGCCGGCCATGGAGAGCGGGGTGCCGTCGGCGTCCTCCCAGAACGTGACGCCGCCGTAGGAGATGCGCGCGTCGGCCCAGCTCTCCGCGCGCTGCGAAGCACCCTCGCCGACGGCCGCGGTGAACTCGCGGTACCAGCACACCAGTTGCTCCCGGTCCGCCTCCCCCGCGACCCGCGCCCGGCCCTGCGGCACCGGGCCCGGTGCGGTCAGGGCGTCGAGCCGGTACAGCCGCTGGCGCTCGCGCACCGCCGCCCTCGCACCCGTGTGCCGCTCCCAGGCCCGCGCCAGCTCGGCGACGGAGGCCCGCTCACCGGAGACACCGGGCAGCGGGCGGCCGTCGGCGGCCAGGTGGGCGGCGAGGGCGTCGGCCTCCTCGGGGGTGAGGGAGGTGACGTTGAGGCGGTAAGGGGGCGTACGGAAATACACCGCCCGGACGGCCCCCTCCCGCTCCAGCACCCCGAAGTACGGCGCCTCGTCCCCGTAGGCACCCGGCCCCCGGGTCCGCACCTGCTCGGTCACGGTCAGCGCGAGGGTGTGCAGGGCGGGCCGGGAACGCAGGAAGTCCCCGGCCCGGGACAGGAAGACGCCCACGTCGTCTATGCGGTACCAGTCATCGGATCCCATGCCTCATGCTGCCGCGCACTCCCCCCGGGACGCCTCCGAATTACGGGGCACCGCTCAAACGCCGACGATCAGCCACGCTCGTGCTCCCCCCAGGTCGTCGTCCGCGCTGTCCTCGTCCCCGAAGAACTCGTCCACTTCCACGCGCATCTCCGCGTGGTCCACGCGCGGAAGCAACCGGTGCCGCGCCACCCGTTCCTCGGCGCTCAGCCTGCACCGGCGTGCCAGTGGGCGCAGTTCGGCGACTTCTCCACCGTTCCGCGTGATGCGAAAGGTCTCGCCGGCCTCCACCGCGGCCATGACAGCGGCGGCGTTGTTCCGGAGCTCGCGCTGCGTGATGGTCTTCATGACCTCCGATATGGCGCAGCGCGTCCCCCTCTGCTGCTCACATCCGAATGCTCACATTTCCAGCCACGGCTCCGGATCCGTGGCCAGGCGGGCGTGCAGGTGGGCGTCGCGGAAGGTGTCCTGGCGGTCCGCTTCGAACATCTGGCCACGCATGGTGCCCTCGTAGCGGAAGCCGCACCGTTCGGCGACCTTGCAGGAGATCTCGTGGCCGACGGCGTGGCCCAGTTCCAGGCGGTGCAGCCGGAGGTCGGTATGGGCCCAGTGCGCGGCGAGGGCGAGGGCGCGGGTGGCGACGCCCCGGCCGCGGGCCTCGGGGAGCACCCAGTAGCCGATGCGGGCGTGGCTGAGCAGGGTGTGGATGTCGCTGACGCCGATGTGGCCCAGCCTCGTACCGTCGCCCGCGTCCTCGACGCAGAACGCCACGCCCGTCCCCGTCCGCGCGCCCTCCGTCTTGGCGGCGATCGAGGCACGGGCCACGGAGAGGTCGGCGACCGGCATGAGCGGTGTGTTCCAGCGCAGGAACTCCGGGTCGGCGCAGCCCCGGAAGAAGGTCTCGACATCGGCGTCGGAGCGCGCGTCCCACGGGCGCAGGCGCAGTCCGTGTCCGAGCACTTCGGCGGATTCGAGGGCGAGGATGGGTTCGTGTATGCCGGTCATGCGCCCATTCAAACGCGCCCGCCTCAGCCACGCGGCCGGAATACCGGCACCCCCTCCCGGAACACGGCCTCCAACTCCATCCCGGCGTGCAGCCGTTCCGCCGCGCACTCCACGACCTCCGTCATCATCCGCGGCCCCTCCGCGAGGTCGACGACGGCGGCGACGTACGGGGTGCGCTCGCCGAAGGGCGGCAGGTCGTTGCGGTGGACGACGGACCAGGTGTAGAGCGCGGCCCGGCCGCTCGCCGGCTCCCAGCTCACGTCCTCGCTCCAGCAGTGCGGGCAGAACTCCCGCGGGTAGTGGTGCGCCCGCCCGCACGCCCCGCACCGCCTGACCAGCAGCCGCCCCTCGGCCGCCGCGTCCCAGTACGTCCGCGTGAAGGCGTCGGCCTCCGGGAGATCGTGACGGGTCATGCAGCTGACGGTACGTCAGGTACGCCGGTCCCGGAACCCGGGCGACTTCATCACCTGGATCGCCACGGTGACCGGGTACCGGGCCGGGAAGGAGCAGCGGGGGGTGCGGCCGATCGCCGTACGGCCACAACCAGGTGTCCTACGTCACTGGTCCCACCCACTCCTCCTACAGGCGTGATCAATCCGTAACCAATTCCGGTCTTGACCGAGACCCATCAACCTGGTTGGTGATTACGCTCGCGCTCATGGCCGACTCCACACCCTCCCCGAGCCCTTCGGACCGTCCCGTCTACGTCGTCGGCGGCGGACCCGCGGGGCTCTCCGTCGCGTACGCGCTGCGGGCCCGGGGGATCCGTGCGGTGGTCCTGGAGAAGTCGGACCACGTGGGCGCGTCCTGGCGCCGCCACTACGACCGGCTGCACCTGCACACCACCCGTCGGCTGTCCGCCCTTCCCGGACTGCCCATGCCGCGCCGTTTCGGCCGCTGGGTCGCCCGGGACGACGTCGTGCGCTACCTGGAGAAGTACGCCGAGGTGCACGAGCTGGAGATCGTCACCGGTGTGGAGGTGTCCCGGATCGAGCGCACCGGCGACGGCACGGGCTGGCTGCTGCACGCCACCGGCGGCCGTGAGCTGACCGGCGCCGCCGTGGTCGTGGCCACCGGGTACAACCACACGCCGTACGTGCCCGAGTGGCCCGGACTCGACCAGTACGCCGGCGACTTCGTGCACGCCGGCGAGTACCGCAACCCCGCGCCGTACGCCGGCCGGGACGTCCTGGTCGTGGGCGTCGGCAACACCGGCGCGGAGATCGCCGTCGACCTGGTCGAGGGCGGCGCCTCCCGGGTACGGCTGTCGGTGCGCACGACCCCGCACATCGTCCGCCGCTCCACGGCCGGCTGGGCCGCCCAGTACACGGGCGTCCTGGTACGGCGGCTGCCGGTCGGGCTCGTGGACCGGCTGGCCCGGCCGATGGCGAAGCTCAGCGTGCCGGACCTGTCCGCGCAGGGGCTGCCCCGCCCGGACACCGGTCTCTACAGCCGCGCCAAGGAGGGCGCCATCCCCGTGCAGGACGTCGGTCTGATCGACGCCGTGCGCAAGGGGAAGGTCGAGGTCGTGGCCGCCGTCGACGGCTTCGAGGACGGCAAGGCGGTCCTCGCCGACGGCACCCTCGTCTCCCCGGAGGCCGTGGTCGCCGCCACCGGGTACGTCCGCGCGCTGGAGGGCCTGGTCGGTCATCTCGGGGTGCTGGACGAGCGGGGCAGACCGGTGGCGCACGGCGCCCGGGCCCCGAAGCAGGCGCCCGGTCTGCACTTCACCGGGTTCACCACGCCGATCAGCGGCACCCTGCGCGAGGTCGCGACGGACGCCGAGAAGATCGCGAAGGCGATCGTGCGGACCGGCGGGAACTCGTTGTCCCGGCTGCCCGGCTGATCCCCTCCTGACCTGCACGACCCTCAACTTCCCTCACCCGTATACGCGTTACTCGTGTGTCAGATGTGGCGGAAGCGTTGAAGCGTGCCGTCTTCCGGGGCCAGAATGTGAACACTGCTCAGCTTTCCGGCTCCACAGTCTCTCCCCACTCTCTCCATACGGAGGATGCACGTGGCACGCGAAAGACAGCCCCACCCCCGCGCCCTGACCCGGCGCTCCCTGCTCGGCGGTGCCGCCGCGGCGGCGGGCGCCGTCACCCTCACCGGCACCGCCGCCACAACCGCGTCGGCGGCGACCGGCCGCGATGTCGACGTCGCGATCGTCGGCGGCGGTCTCGCCGGACTGACCGCGGCCCGTGACCTGGTGGCCGGGGGCAGGACGGTCGCCGTCCTGGAGGCCCGCGACCGCGTCGGCGGCCGGGTCGTCAACCTGCCACTCGCGAACGGCGGGTTCACCGAGGGCGGCGGCGAGTTCATCGGCCCCACCCAGAACCGCATCAAGGCCCTCGCCGACTCCCTGGGAGTCGCGACCTTCACGACCTACAACACCGGCAAGAACCTCCTCTACAAGGACGGCACCCGGACCCCGTACGACACGAGCGGCATCCTCGGCGCGGTCCCGCCGATCGACGCGGCCGGTCTCGCCAACGCGGCGATCGTGCAGGCCTCGCTGGACGACATGGCCAAGAAGGTCCCGGTGGACGCGCCCTGGACGGCCGCCAAGGCGGCCGAGTGGGACAAGCAGACCTTCGAGAGCTGGCTGAACGCCAACGCGGTCATCCCCTCGGCCAAGTTCCTGCTGGACGTGGCCTGTACGTCGATCTTCTCGGCGCAGCCCCGCGAACTCTCCCTGCTCTTCGTGCTGTTCTACATCGCAGCCGCCGGCGACGAGTCCAACGTCGGCACCCTGGAACGTCTCACCGACACCGCGAACGGCGCCCAGGAGTCCCGCTTCGTCGGCGGCTCCCAGCAGGTCCCGATCAAGCTGGCCGCCACCCTCGGCGACCGGGTGGTGCTGAGCGCGCCGGTGCGCTCGATCGCGCAGTCCGGCGCCAAGTACGTCGTCACGGCCGACGGCATCACGGTGACGGCGAAGAAGGTCGTCGTCGCCGTACCGCCCCCGCTGGCGGCCCGCATCACCTACGATCCCCTGCTCCCGGCCGCCCGGGACCAGCTCAGCCAGCGGCTGCCGATGGGCTCCATCGGCAAGGCGATCGCGGTCTACGACACCCCCTTCTGGCGCGCGGACGGCCTCAACGGCCAGGTCGTCAGCGACTCCGGCGTGGTCCGCTCGACCTTCGACAACTCCCCGCCGGACGCCTCCTACGGCGCGCTGATGGGCTTCATCGAGGCCGACGAGATGCGGGCGTACGACGCGGCGAGCGTCGACGAGGTCAAGGCGGCCGTCCTGAAGGACTACGCCACCTACTTCGGCGACAAGGCCAAGTCGCCGACCTCCTTCGTCCTGCAGCGCTGGAACAACGAGGGCTTCTCCCGCGGCGGCCCGGTCGCCTACGCCCCGCCCGGCGTCCTGACCGACTACGGCACCTCGCTGCGCAAGCCGGTCGGCGGCATCCACTGGGCGGGCACGGAGACCTCCACGTACTGGAACGGCTTCATGGACGGAGCCGTGCGGTCGGGCGAGCGGGTGGCCAAGGAGGTGCTCGCCGAGCTCTGATCCGGTTGCCGGTTCACCAACTTTGGGTGCACGCCCATTCCTGACACTGCGTCAGTTCGCTTAATCTGACAGTGCGTCAGTTATTGGCTGTCTCAGAGGAGCGGGCGGACCGATGCTTGGATCAACCCACGGCACCCTCACCACCGACTCCCGCCGGGCCCGGGTCATCGCCTGCGGCGAGCAACCCGGGCCCGCCGTCCACGGCAGGCCCGCCGAGGTCGACGAGCTGGACGTCGGCGGGCGACCGCTGTACGCCGACGTCCCCGACCTGGACCGGTTCTTCCGCCCCGAGTCCGTCGCCGTCATCGGCGCCTCGGACACCGAGGGGCGGCCCAACACCGGCATCACCCGGCAGCTGGTGGCCTGGGCCGAGCGCGTCGGCGCCCGGCTGCACCCCGTCCACCCGAACCGCGCGTCCGTCTTCGGCATCCCCTGCTCCCCGTCCGTGGCCGACCTGCCCGAACAGGTCGACCTGGCGGTGCTGCTGGTCGCCGACCCGCTGCCCGTGGTCGAGGAACTCGCCGAGGCCAAGGTGAAGTTCGCGGTGGTCTTCGCCTCCGGGTTCGCCGAGACCGGGGCCGAGGGCGCGGCCGCGCAGGAGCGGCTGGCGCTCGCCGTGCGGCGCTCGGGGCTGCGGCTGCTCGGGCCCAACACCAACCTCAACGCCTTCGAGCGGTTCCGCGACGACCTCGACGGACCGGCGATCGCCCTGATCACCCAGTCGGGACACCAGGGCCGCCCCGTCTTCTCCCTCCAGGAACTCGGCATCCGCCTCTCCCACTGGGCGCCCACCGGCAACGAGGCCGACCTGGAGACCGCCGACTTCCTCTCCTACTTCGCCGAGCGGCCCGAGGTCGGCGCCATCGCCTGCTACGTCGAGGGCCTCAAGGACGGCCGCTCCTTCCTGCTCGCCGCCGACCGCGCCGCCCGCCGCAAGGTGCCGGTCGTCGCCGTGAAGGTGGGCCGCACCGAGACCGGCGCCCGTACGGCCGCCTCGCACACCGGCAAGCTGACCGGCGCGGACACGGTGGTGGACGCGGCGATGCGGCAGTTCGGCGTGATCCGGGTGGACGGCCTCGACGAACTCCAGGACACCGCCGCCCTGCTGGCCCGCGCGAGGCCCCCGAAGGCGGACGGGGTCGTCGTCTACTCCATCTCGGGCGGCACCGGCGCGCACTTCGCCGACCTCGCGACGGAGGCCGGGCTGTCCCTTCCGGAACTGTCCGCGGCCAAACAGGCCGAGCTGCACCAGTGGATACCCGGGTACCTCAGCGTGGCCAACCCCGTCGACAACGGCGGGCACCCGGTCGGCGACGAACGCGGCCGGAAGATCATCGACGCGATCCTCGACGACCCGGCGGTCGGCGTGCTGATCTGTCCGATCACGGGCCCCTTCCCACCGCTCAGCGACAAGCTCGTCCAGGACCTGGTGGACGCGGCCGAGCGGACGGACAAGCTGGTCTGCGTGGTGTGGGGCTCCCCGGTGGGCACCGAGCCCGCCTACCGCGAGGTGCTGCTCGGCTCCTCCCGCGTGGCCACCTTCCGCACGGTCGCCAACTGCATCACTGCGGTGCGCGCCTATCTCGACCACCACCGCTTCGTCGCCCACTACCGCTCCCCCTTCGACGAGGCCCCGCGCACCACCTCGCCCTCCTTCCGCAAGGCGCAGGCGCTGATGCGCCCCGGCCAGCAGCTCAGCGAGCACGCGGCGAAGCAGCTGCTGCGGGCGTACGGCATCCGCGTACCGCGCGAGCAGCTGGTGACCAGCGCGGCGGCGGCCGTCCGCGCGGCCGGTCTGGTGGGCTACCCGGTGGTGATGAAGGCCTCCGGCGCGCAGATCGCCCACAAGACCGAGCTGGGCCTGGTGAAGGTCGGTCTGACCTCCGCGAGCCAGGTCCGCGACGCCTACCGCGAGCTGACGGACATCGCCCGCTACGAGGGCGTCTCCCTGGACGGTGTCCTGGTCTGCCAGATGGTCGAGCGGGGTGTGGAGATGGTCGTCGGCGTCACCCACGACGAGCTGTTCGGACCGACGGTCACCGTCGGGCTCGGCGGGGTGCTGGTGGAGGTGCTGCACGACGTCGCCGTACGCGTGCCGCCCTTCGGCGAGGACCAGGCGCACGCCATGCTGGCCGATCTGCGGGGGCGAGCGCTGCTGGAGGGGGTCCGGGGGCGGCCGCCGGCCGACGTGGACGCGCTCGTGGAGGTCGTCCTGCGGGTGCAGCGCATGGCGATGGAGCTCGGGGACGAGCTGGCGGAGCTCGACATCAACCCGCTGATGGTGCTGCCCCGGGGGCAGGGGGCGGTGGCGCTGGACGCGCTGGCGGTGTGCCGGTGACCGGGATCCTGCACACGACCGACGGCCACGTCACCCACCTCACCCTCGACCGGCCCGAGGCCCTCAACGCCCTCACACCCAATCAACGGGACCTGCTCATCGAGCTGTTGGCGGACGCGTCGGCCGACCCGGACGTCCGGGCGGTGGTGATCACCGGGACCGGGCGCGGCTTCTGCGCGGGCGCGGACCTGCGCGGTGGCTCGGCGGGCGGTGAGCGGGTGGCGGGGGACGTGGCCCGTGTCCTGCGCCTCGGCGCCCAGCGGCTGACGGCGGCCGTCCTGGACTGCGAGAAGCCGGTGATCGCGGCGGTGAACGGCACGGCGGCCGGCCTCGGCGCCCATCTCGCCCTCGCCTGCGACCTCGTCCTGGCGGCGGAATCGGCGAAGTTCATCGAGGTGTTCGTACGCCGGGGCCTGGTCCCCGACGGCGGCGGCGCCTACCTCCTCCCCCGCCTGATCGGCCCGCAGCGCGCCAAAGAGCTGATGTTCTTCGGCGACGCGCTCTCCGCGACCGACGCCGAACGCCTGGGCCTGGTCAACCGGGTCGTGGCCGACGAGGAGTTGGCGAAGACGGCCCGCGCCTGGGCGGAACGCCTCGCCACCGGCCCCACCCGCGCCCTCGCCCTCACCAAACAGCTCGTCAACGCCTCCCTGGACACCGACCGCTCGACCGCCTTCGCCGCCGAGGCCGCCGCGCAGGAGATCAACATGACCACGCGGGACGCCCAGGAAGGCATACGGGCCTTCGTGGAACGCAGAAGCCCCGAGTACGAGGGCCGTTGACCTTCCCATCTGACGAACCGTCAGCTTCAATGGAGGGGTGATGGGACACGCAGGAGCGGCCGCGGCCGCCGTCCGATACCTCAGGTCGACCGGGGCCACGGCCCCCGTGGAGCCGCTGCCGCGCCCGGAACTGCGGTGCGTCGGCGAGGACGAACGCGCCCCCGTCGACCAGACGGAGTTCCGCCGCGTCCTGGGCACCTTCCCGACCGGCGTCACCATCGTGACCGCGCCCCCCGAGGCCGGCTTCGCCTGCCAGTCCTTCTCCTCCCTCTCCCTCGACCCGCCCCTGGTCGCCTTCATGGTCGGCCGTACGTCGACAACCTGGCCGCGCATCGCCCGCGCCGGCGTCTTCTGCGTCAACATCCTCGCCGCCGACCAGGGCGACCTGTGCCGCGCCTTCGCGGTACGCGGCGCCGACAAGTTCGCGAACGTCCCCCACGACCCGGCCCCCACCACCGGCTCCCCCCGCCTGACCGGCGCGGTCGCCTGGATCGACTGCACGATCCACGCGGTCCACACCGGCGGCGACCACCTGATCGTGGTGGGCCGCGTGAAGTCCCTGGGCACGTCGGCCACCCAGGACGCCCCTCTGCTCTTCCACCGGGGGCGGTTCGGGCGCCTGCACGACGACGAGCCGCCACGGTGAGGACAGATCCTCAGGAGTGCACTCCTTAGAAGTGTGCTCCCAAGGAGATGCCCTTGCCGCAGCCACGAAGCCGCACAAGCCGAGCCACCTCTTCGGCCGGGACGCCAAATGGGGCGCCCTGGCCGCCTTCCTCGGGCGCCCGTCGCCGCACGCGATGCTCGGGATCGTCAGCGGCAGGCGGCGCCTGGGCAAGACGTATCTCCTGAGGGCGCTGTTCGAGCAGCACGGCGGCTTCTATTTCGGTGCCACCGCCGCGACAGCGACGGACGTACGGCACCGGCGACGGGCCCGGGCTAACCGGCCGTCGCGAGCTGCGGCACCCCCGCCCTCGGCCTTCGCCGGATGACCAGGGCCATCAGGGCCGCCGCCGCGCACAGGGCTCCTGAGGCGTACCAGACCATGTCGTAGGAGCCGAAGACGTCTCGGGCGACGCCGCCGAGGAAGGCCACGAGGGCGGCGCCGACCTGGTGGGAGGCGAGGACCCAGCCGAAGACGATGGCGCTGTCGTCGCCGTAGTGCTCGCGGCACAGGGCGACGGTGGGCGGGACGGTGGCGACCCAGTCGAGGCCGTAGAAGACGATGAAGAACAGCATCGGGGGGTGGACCGAGGGCGCGAGGAGCATGGGGAGGAACAGGAGGCTGATGCCGCGCAGGGCGTAGTAGACCGCGAGGAGGCGGCGCGGCTCGAAGCGGTCGGTGAACCAGCCGGAGGCGATCGTGCCGACGACGTCGAACACCCCGATCACCGCGAGCAGCGAGGCCGCCGCCGTCACCGGCATGCCGTGGTCGTGCGCGGCGGGCACGAAGTGGGTCTGGATCAGGCCGTTGGTGGAGGCGCCGCAGATCGCGAAGGTGCCGGCGAGCAGCCAGAAGGGGCCGGTGCGGACGGCCGAGAACAGCACCCGCACCGTGCGACGGGCGGCGCCCTGCGCGGGCGGCGGCTTCGCCACGAACTCCTTCGCGCCGTACGGCTTCACGCCCACGTCCGCCGGATGGTCCCGCAGCAGCAGCCAGACGAAGGGCACGACCGCGAGGGCGGCGAGGGCGACCGTGACCGCCGCCGGACGCCAGCTGTGGTGCTCGACGATCCACGACAGCACCGGCAGGAAGATCAGCTGGCCGGAGGCGGACGCGGCGGTCAGGATGCCCGTGACCAGCCCCCGCCGCACGGTGAACCAGCGGTTGGTGACCGTGGCCGCGAAGGCCAGCGCCATCGAGCCCGAACCCAGACCGACCAGCAGCCCCCAGCACAGCAGCAGCTGCCAGGCCGAGTCCATCCACACCGTCAGGCCGGAACCGAGGGCGATGACCGTCAGGGCCACCGCGACGACCTTGCGGATGCCGAAGCGGTCCATCAGCGCCGCCGCGAAGGGCGCGGTCAGTCCGTACAGCGCGAGGTTGATCGAGACGGCCGCGCCGATCGTGCCGCGCGACCAGCCGAACTCCTGGTGCAGCGAGTCGATCAGCAGCCCGGGCAGGGAGCGGAAGGCGGCCGCGCCGATGATCGTCACGAAGGTGACGGCGGCGACGAACCAGGCACGGTGGATGCGGTGGGTCTTTCCGGTGGACGGGGTTTCCTCTACGGCGGCTGCCGCCTCGGTTGTCTGGGTCACGACATAGAGCATCCCGGCCGGAACCGGGCGTAACCACTGGCCCGAAGGACAGCATTCGTTAGAATCGGGCCATGAGTCCCGACAGGGGTACGGCCATGGAGTGGCGCCCCCACCGTGTCGTCGTCCTCGCCATGGACGGCCTGCTCCCCTTCGAGCTGGGCATCCCGCACCGCATCTTCGGCCGCCCCAAGGACGCCCTGGGCCGTCACCTGTACGAGGTCCTGACCTGCTCGATCCGCCCGCCGGGCCCGGTGCGCACGGACGCCGACTTCTCGATCCACGTCGAGCACGGCCCGGAGCTGCTGGCCACCGCCGACACGGTGATCGTCCCGGCGTCGTACGAACTCGGCCCGGTCTTCGAGGAGGGCGTCCTCACCGACGAGCTGGCCGCCGCCCTCGCCCACATCCGCCCCGGCACCCGGCTGGCCTCGATCTGCACGGGCGTCTTCGTGCTCGCCGCCGCCGGCTACCTCGACGGCCGCCCCGCGACCACGCACTGGGCGGAGACCGACCAGCTCCAGCGCCTCTTCCCGAAGGTCGACGTCGACCCGAACGTCCTCTTCATCGACGACGGCGACGTCCTGACCTCGGCCGGGGTCGCGGCCGGCATCGACCTGTGCCTGCACATGGTCCGCCGCGACCACGGCACGGCGGTCGCCAACGAGGTGGCCCGCCGCACGGTCGTACCGCCGCACCGCGACGGCGGACAGGCGCAGTACATCCACCGCCCGGTCCCCGAGCCCCAGGTGGCGACCACGACCGGCGCCCGCGCCTGGGCGCTGGGCCGGCTGCACGAGCCTCTCCAGCTGCGGGACATGGCCGCCCAGGAGTCGATGTCGGTACGGACCTTCACGCGCCGCTTCCGCGAGGAGGTCGGCGTCAGTCCCGGCCAGTGGCTCACCCAGCAGCGGGTGGAGCGGGCCCGGCAGCTGCTGGAGTCGAGCGATCTGTCGGTGGACCAGGTGGCGCAGGAGTCCGGCTTCGGCACCGCCCAGTCGATGCGCCAGCATCTGCAGGTGGCCCTGGGGGTGACCCCGACCGCGTACCGCCGGACCTTCCGCACCGGCGTCAGAACGTGAGCACGGGTCAGAAAATGAGCACCCCGCGCGCTCAGAACGTGAGCACCCCGCGCGCCACCCGCCCCGCCTCCGCGTCGGCCTTCGCCTTCTCGAAGTCCTCGACCGGGTAGATCTCGGTCACCAGCTCGTCCAGCAGCAGCCGTCCGGCCCGGTACAGCTCGGCGTAGAGGGCGATGTCGCGCTGCGGGCGCGAGGAGCCGTAGCGGCAGCCCAGGATGGACTTGTCGAGGTACATGGCGGAGACGAGGAAGGACGCCTCCGCGGTGGCCGCCGGCACCCCCAGCAGCACCGCCTGCCCGTGCCGGTCGAGCAGGTCGATGGCCTGCCGGATCAGCTCGACCCGTCCGACGCACTCGAAGGCGTGGTCGGCGCCGTCCGGCAGGATCTCCTTCACCCCGTCGGTGGAGGTCAGGAAGTCCGTGGCCCCGAACCGCCGGGCCACCTCCTCCTTCGCCGGATTGGCGTCGACGGCGACGATCCTGAGCGCCCCCGCGATCCGTGCCCCCTGGATGACGTTGAGCCCGATCCCGCCGGTCCCGATGACGAGCACCGAGTCCCCCCGGTCCACCCGCGCCCGGTTCAGCACCGCCCCGACCCCGGTCAGCACCCCGCACCCGATGAGCGCGGCGGACGGCAGCGGAATGTCCTTCGGGATGCGCACGGCCTGCACGGCCTTCACCACGGTCCGTTCCGCGAAGGCGGAGTTGGAGGCGAACTGGTACACCTCCCGCCCGCCCTGCGTGAAGGGCCGCCCCGGGCGCCCGATCGCCTTCCGGCACATGGTGGGCCGCCCCCGGTCGCACTCCGCGCAGGCTCCGCAGTTGGCGAGCGTGGACAGCGACACATGGTCCCCCGGCGCGACATGCGTGACCCCGGCCCCCACGGCCTCCACCACCCCCGCCCCCTCGTGCCCCAGCACCACGGGCACCGGAAACGGGATGGTCCCGTCCACCACGGACAGGTCGCTGTGACACAGCCCGGCCGCCGAGATCGCGACCAGCACCTCCCCGGGCCCCGGGTCCCGCACCTCCAGGTCGTCGACGACCTCGACCCGCTTACCGTCGAACACCACACCGCGCATCAGACGACCCCCTTGGGCTCCCTCGGCAGGCCGAGCACCCGCTCGGCGATGATGTTGCGCTGCACCTGGTCCGAGCCGCCGTAGATGGTGTCGGCCCGCGAGAACAGGAACAGGTGCTGATCCGGGTCGAGTTCGTACGACGCGGAAGGCGACCAGTCCGAACCACTGACGGCAGCCCCGGCCCCCCGCACCAGCACCGCCAACTCCCCCAGCCGCTGGTGCCAGTTGGCCCACAGCAGCTTCGCCACACTCGGCACGCCCGCGTCACCGGAACCCCCCAGCGTGCGCAGGGCGTTCCACCGCATGACCCGCAACTCGGCCCACAGCCGCACGATCCGCTCCCGCACCACCGCGTCCCCGACCGCGCCACTCCGTACGGCCCCCCGCACGACCTCCGTCAACTCCTGGGCGAACCCGATCTGTTGGGCCAGCGTCGACACCCCGCGCTCAAACCCCAGCAGGCTCATCGCCACCTCCCAGCCCCGCCCCTCGCCCCCGACCAGATGTTCCCCCCGCGCGCGTGCCCCGTCGAAGAAGACCTCGTTGAAGTCACTGGTCCCGGTCATCTGCCGGATGGGCCGCACCTCGATCCGCCCCGGCTGGTCCATGGGCACGAGCAGAAAACTCAGCCCGTGATGCCGCCGCGACCCGGCTTCCGTCCGCGCGAGCACGAAACACCAGTCCGCCTCATGGGCGAGCGAGGTCCAGATCTTCTGCCCACTGATCCGGAACTCCGCCCCTTCCCGCACGGCGGAGGTCCGCACCCCGGCCAGATCCGACCCGGCCCCGGGTTCGCTGTACCCCTGACACCACAGCTCCTCCCCGGCGGCAACGGGCGGCAGAAACCGCCCCTTCTGCTCCTCACTGCCATGCGCGATGAGGGTGGGCGCAAGCAACTTCTCCCCGATATGCCCCGACCGCACAGGCGCCCCGGACCGCGCGTACTCCTCGGCCCAGACGACTTGCTGGGTGAGGGTCGCGGTCCGGTTCCCGAAGCCGCCTTCCGGCCACCCGAGCCCGATCCAGCCGGCTTTGCCGAGGGTGCGTTCCCAGGTACGCCGGTCCTGCTCGGAGTCGACGTGTCCGGCCAGCCAGGCCCGCGCCTCCAGCCGGAACGCTTCGTCCTCGGCAGTGAACCCGAACTCCACGAACGTCTCCCCTCAACACAGGACCAGTGACCCCCCCCCAGGGGCGCGGGGCTGTATCGATATGCGGCTCCGCCGCGTGGGCGCGACCAGCCACAAACGACCCGCACCCGCCAACCCAGAACACCCCCGAGCTCTCAGGCGTTAGGCCGCGCACCCTCCCGCGCAGCCCTCTCCATCTCCCGCAACCGCTCCAGCATCGGCATCGGATCCACCCCCACCGACCCCGGCAGAAACTCAGCTATCCGTTCCGGCGTCCAGGACGATCCCTCGGCATACGCTGCGCGCAGCTCGCGCGGCTGCGCCCACACCGCGATCTTCGGCCCGGCAACCGTGTACACCTGCCCCGTCACCCCGGCCTCCCGAGCCCGCTCGGACAGCAGATACACGACCAGCGCGGCCACATCCTCCGGCTCCCCGATCTCGGCCAGCTCCATCGGCACGTTCGCCGACATCCGCGTACGGGCGACCGGAGCCACCGCATTGGCGGTCACCCCGTACTTGTTCAGGCCCAGCGCGGCGCTCCGCACCAGCGAGATGATCCCGCCCTTCGCCGCGCTGTAGTTCGCCTGCGAGACGGACCCCTGGTGGTTGCCGCTGGTGAAGCCGATCAGCGTCCCCGCCCGCTGCTTGCGCATCACGGCGGACGCGGCCCGGAAAACGGTGAACGTCCCCTTCAGATGAGTGGCGACGACCGGATCCCACTCCTCCTCGGACATGTTGAACAGCATCCGCTCCCGCAGGATCCCGGCGACGCAGACCACGCCGTCCAGCCGCCCGTACGACGACAGCGCCGCCTCCACGACCCGCGCGCCGCCGGCCATCGTGGAGACGTCGTCGGCGACCGCGACCGCCTCCCCGCCGGCCGCCTCGATCTCCTTGACGACCGCTTCGGCGACCTCGCTCGTCGGGGACGCGCCGTCCACCGAGACGCCGTAGTCGTTGACCACGACCCGCGCTCCCTCGGCCGCCGCGGCCAGCGCCACCGCCCGGCCGATGCCCCGCCCGGCACCGGTCACGGCGACGACCTTGCCTGCCAAGAAGTTCCCCACGCCCGGCCCCTTCCCGCGGTTTCTGACGGACCGTTAGATTTTATGGCGCGTCAGATACCTGGAGACAAGCCCCGGGGAGGGCCGATGTCGTTGCCCGCCGAGTTCCATGAGATCGCCAAGCGCGTGAACAACTGGGGGCGTTGGGGAGCCGACGACGAGATCGGCACCCTCAACCTGATCACCGACGGGGTCGTCCGCGAGGCCGTCGCGACCGTCAGCACCGGCCGCCGCGTTCCGCTCGCCCTGCCGCTGAAGCACGACGGTGTGCAGTCGGGGATGATCCCGGGCCGGGTCAATCCGCTGCACGCGATGGTGCAGATCAACCAGGAGCTGTTCGGGCCCGGCACGGTGGCGTGCAGCGACGACGCCGTGACGATGGGTCTGCAGGCGGGCACCCACTGGGACGCGCTGACCCATGTCTCGCACTCGGGGAAGCTCTACAACGGCCGCCCCGCCGACACCGTGACCGCGCACGGCGGCGCCGAGTTCGCCGGCATCGACAAGGCTCGGCACGTCATCTCGCGCGGGGTGCTGCTGGACGTGGCCCGCGCGCGGGGCGTGGACCGGCTGGAGGGCGGGCACGCGGTCACACCTGAGGATCTGGATGCCGCCGAGGATCTCGCGGGCACGCGCGTGCGTGCCGGGGACGTCGTCCTCGTACGGACCGGGCAGATCCAGGTGTATCTCGCCGGGGACCGGGACGGGTACGGCTATCCGTCGCCGGGGCTGTCGGTGCGCACACCGGAGTGGTTCCACGCGCGCGATGCGGCCGCGGTCGCCAACGACACCCTCACGTTCGAGATCTTCCCGCCCGAGATCGAGGATCTCTGGCTGCCCGTGCACGCGCTCGACCTGGTGGAGATGGGGATGCTGCAGGGCCAGAACTGGAATCTCGAGGAGTTGTCCACAGCCTGTGGAGAAACCGGCCGGTACGCGTTCCTGCTGTCCGCGATGCCCGAGCCCTTCGTCGGCGCGACCGGAACCCCGGTGGCCCCCGTCGCCGTTCTCTGACATCGACGCGGTGCACCGGACGGCGGCGCGCGCTGCCCGCCCCGAGCACCGCACCGCGCACCGCCGACGCCGATCCACGACCCGCACTCGCCGAGGGCGCCCGTCACCGGGGACCTCGCCGTCCCCTCGCGGCGAATCGATGCCCTCAAGCGTGATCAGGTGGCCACGTTCCGTCAACAGCCCCATGGCGATTTACGTGTTATGCCCCCTTCGCGAGTGCCGCGCACAGAGGCACACCCCGGCGCACGGTCGTCGTACGACGGGACACAGCGGCGCTTCCCGCACCCGCGCACCGACACCCGTGCACCGGACGCATCGGACAGTCCGGACGCACCGGTCCGGTCACACCGCCTCGAACGCCAGCCCCTCATAGGCCGAAGCGGCCCCCGGGTAAGCCGCCGCGGCCCGCGAGGGCCCGTCGCACCGGTCCAGCTCGCACCAGATGCGCTTGCCCGCGCCGTCGGGGCTCCAGCCCCAGCGGTCGGCGAGCCCGTCGACGAGGGCGAGCCCCCGGCCGCCGGTCGCCTCGCCGTCCAGGCAGCGGGGCACCGGCGCCCGGGAGCTTGCGTCGGCCACCTCGAGGCGGACGGTGGCCGAACCGGCCCCGCTGCCGGGCAGGGACAGCCGGAGCACGGCGGGCCGGCCGGTGTGCACGACGGCGTTGGTGACGAGTTCGGAGACGAGCAGGATCAGTGTCTCGGCGAGGGAGTCGTCGACCCCGACACCGGGCCCGGCGAGACGCGAACGCGCCCATTTCCGGGCCCGCCCCACCTCTGCGGGGTCGGGACGGACTTCCAGCTGCACCTGAAGCACCTGCACCGCTCACACCATCCGAACCGGCGGACACATGACCTCACGCCACGCACGCACCGCGACGAGGGCCACGATCGTAGCCATTTTCTGCATGGCCAGAACAACAGCCAGAGCAGAGCCCAAGGCAGGGGTCACGGAACGTGAATCCCTTGCACGACAGCATGGTTGACGTACAGTCACCCCAACAAGCGCTTCGGGCATATTCCAGCGGGAAGGAGTACCCATGCGGCATACTGTGCGACGCTCACCACGAGCAGTCGAACAGGCCTGATCCGGCCTCGCCCCAGGGGCAACACCGGCGTGGCGCGTGCTCGGAACCACTCGCATCCCACAGAAGGTACCGGAGCACACAGCCGACTCCGGGCCGTGACGGGTCACGCATAGGACACAACCCGATATCAACGCTCCGTAATGCCGGTATGCCACGATCCGCGACACCCGTACGCGCGTGTCGTCGACGACCCCCAGCCCAGCCGCCTTTCACACCGTCAGCTCGCCAGCTCCGCCGCGAGCAACTCCTCACTCTCCGTAGCGCCCCCGGCACGCTGTGCCCGCACCCAGGCCCGCTTCAGATGCAGATGCACCTCGCTCTCCCAGGTGAATCCCATACCGCCGTGCACCTGGAGACAGTCCCGGGCGCCGTGTACGGCCGCCTCGTCGGCCAGCAGTCGCCCGGCGGCGATGTCGGCCGGGTCGGCGGTGACGGCGGCCGCGTAGACGGCGGCGCGGGCGACCTCGGCGCGCACCAGCATCCGCGCGCACAGATGCTTCACCGCCTGGAAAGCCCCGATCGGCTGCCCGAACTGCTCACGCGTCCGGGCGTGTTGCACGGCCAGCTCGCACACGCGCGTGGCGGTGCCCAACTGCTCGGCAGCCGTGAGCAGTACGGCGACAGGGTCGGTCCGCCCGGGCGCCGGCACCCGATGCAAGGGCGTCAACGGATCCACGGACCGCAGCGGCACGGCCCCCTCGGCCCCCGCCCGCACGACGTCGGCCTCCTCCATCCACTCCACCAGCCGCCCGTCAACAGCCGCGACAACGGTCTCCCCACCAGCTGCACCGGGCACCTCCCCGGCAGCAAGATGCGTGGCAACCAACGGCCCCGGCAACAAGGCCCGCCCGGCCTCCTCAAACACCAACACGGCTTCAGGCAGCCCGAGTCCAGCCCCACCGTCGGCCTCGGGCAACCGAAGCGAGAAGAACCCCAACTCTCCAAGCTCCCGCCACAGCCCCCGATCAAGACGGGGCCTATCAGCACCGGACTCTGCAACGCCGTTCAGGGGCGCGGTCCTGTGTCGATTTGCGGCTCCGCCGCGGGGCGCGACCAGCCCCCACGCGCCCGCAGACGTTCGACGACCCAAGAACCCCCGAACCGCCCCGCGCAACGCGACCTGCTCCGAACTCAATTGAAACCGCACCGCCCTCACCTCCCTTTCGGCAGCCCCAATATCCGCTCGGCCACGATGTTCCGCTGAATCTGCGACGTACCGGCCGCGATCGTGTACGCCAACGACGACAACCGATCCAGCACCCACCGCCGCTCAAGATCCAGCGCGAACTCCCCCAACACCTCCGCCGCCGCGTCGTACAGCTCCTGCCGCGCATGCGAGTACCGCAGCTTGAACACCGAACCCCCCACCCCCGGCACCCCGCCGGAGGCCTCCGCCTCGCTGACGTTCCACTGCGTCAACCGCCACAGCGCCCGGAACTCCGCGTTCAGCCTCCCCAGCCGCCGCCGCAGAGCGGGATCGTCCCAACGGCCGTTCCGACGGGCCTCGTCGGCGAGTTCACCCAGCACTCGCCGGCAGGCGACGACCTCCCCCACGAACGCCGTGCCGCGCTCGAAGGAGAGCGTGACCATCGTGACCCGCCATCCGTCGTTCTCGGCCCCCACCCGGTTCGCCGCGGGCACCCGCACGTCGTCGAGGAACACCTCGGCGAACTCGGCGGACCCGGCGAGGGTCCGCAGCGGCCGCACGGTGACCCCCGGCGCGTCCATCGGCAGGGCGAGCCAGCTGATCCCCCGGTGTTTCGGCGCCTCCGCGTCCGTGCGCACCAACAGCTCGCACCAGTCGGCGACTTCGGCGTGGGAGGTCCAGATCTTGGACCCGTTGACCACATAGTCGTCGCCGTCCCTGCGCGCGCGTGTCCGCAGGGACGCGAGGTCGGAGCCGGCGTCCGGTTCGCTGAAGCCCTGGCACCAGACCTCCTCCCCGCGCAGGATCGGCGGCAGCCACCGCGCCCGCTGTTCGTCGGTGCCCTCGGCGGCGATGGTGGGCCCGGCGTGCAGCAGGCCGACGAAGTTCGCGCCGACGTAGGGTGCGCCGGCCTTCTCGGTCTCCTCCAGGAAGATGAGCCGTACCGTCGGCGAAGCGTCCCAGTGGACGTCGGCGTACCTGGCGTCGTAGAGCATCCGCTGCCAGCCGAGGTCGTACGCGCGGCGCGCGGGCCAGTCGTCCGGGGACGGCTTCGCGGGCAGCGTGGGCAGCACCTTCGTGAGCCATTCGCGCAGCCGGGCCCGGAACTCCTCCTCCTCGGGCGTGTACGACAGGTCCATCAGCGGTCGAGGTCCAGGCCCAGCATGCGGATCGCGTTGCCCCGCATCAGCTTGTGGATCGTCTCGTCGTCGAGGCCCTTCACATGGTCGAGGGCGACCTCCTTGGTGTGCGGGAAGGTCGAGTCGACGTGCGGGTAGTCGGTCTCGAAGGTGGCGTTGTCGCGGCCCACCACGTCCAGCGAGGCGACGCCGTGCTTGTCGCGGAAGAAGCAGCAGTAGATCTGCCGGTAGTAGTACGTCGACGGCGGCTCGGGGATCGTGTCGCGCACCCCGCCCCACGCGCGGTGTTCCTCCCACACGTCGTCGGCGCGTTCCAGGGCGTACGGGATCCAGCCCATCTGCCCTTCGGAGTAGGCGAGTTTGAGCGTCGGGAACTTCACCAGGACGCCGCTGAAGAGGTAGTCCATCATCGAGGCCATCGCGTTGTTGAAGCTCAGCGCGGCCTGCACGGCGGGCGGGGCGTCGGGGGAGGCGGCCGGCATCTGCGAGGACGAGCCGATGTGCATGTTGACGACCGTCCCCGTCTCCTGGCAGACCGCGAAGAACGGGTCCCAGTACCCGGAGTGGATGGACGGCAGCCCGAGATAGGTGGGGATCTCGGAGAAGGTGACCGCGCGCACCCCGCGCGCGGCGTTGCGCCGGATCTCCGCGACGGCGAGGTCGACGTCCCACAGGGGGATCAGGCACAGCGGGATGAGCCGGCCGCCGCTGTCGCCGCACCACTCCTCGACCATCCAGTCGTTGTAGGCGCGCACGCAGGCCAGCGCGACCTCCTTGTCGTGCGCCTCGGCGAAGGTCTGCCCGCAGAAGCGCGGGAAGGACGGGAAGCAGAGGCTGGCCTCGACGTGGTTGAGGTCCATGTCCGCAAGCCGCGCCTTCGGGTCCCAGCAGCCGCGCCGCATCTGTTCTCGGGTGATGCCCTCCAGGGTCATCTCGTCGCGGTCGAAACCGACGGCGGCGATGTTGCGCTTGTACGGGAACTTGAGGTCCTCGTAGATCCACCAGTCGGTCGGCGGGCCCTCGGGGTCCATCGTGATCTGGTACTTGCCGCCCACGTAGGCGAGTTCACCGATCCCGGCGGTCAGCGGCTGCGGCCCCCGGTCCCGGTACTTGGCCGGCAGCCAGGTCTCGAAGAGGTGCGCGGGCTCGATCACATGGTCGTCGACGCTGATGATGCGGGGCAGTTCGGTCATGGTTCCCCTCCGCCGGACGGTGCGTATCTGATGGACCGTCAGATAGCATGTCACCTGACGAGTCGTCAGCCAAGGCAGGGGGCAGACATGACCGAGACCCCGCACACCCTGAGTTCCTCCCGGACGCTGTGGGAGCTGGTGGAGCGCCGTGCCCGGCTCACCCCCGAGCGTCCCGTGCTCCTCCAGGACGACCGCACGCTGACCTTCGGCGACCTGCGCACCCGGGCCGAGCGCGTGGCGGCCGGTCTCTACGACATGGGCGTGCGCCCCGGCACGGTGGTCGCCTGGCAGCTGCCCACCCGCATCGAGACGGCCCTGCTCTCCTTCGCGCTGGCCCGCCTGGGCGCCGTGCAGACGCCGGTCATCCCCTTCTACCGGGACCGCGAAGTCGGCTTCGCCCTACGCGAGTCGAAGGCGGAGTTCTTCGCCGTGCCGGGCGCCTGGCGCGGCTTCGACCACACGGAGATGGCCCGGCGGCTCGGCGCCAAGGGGATCTTCGAGGCGTACGACGACCTGCCGGACGGCGACCCGGCCGTCCTGCCCCCGCCGCCCGCCGAGGGCACCTCCGTGCGCTGGATCTACTGGACCTCCGGCACGACCTCCGACCCCAAGGGCGTGCTGCACACGGACCGTTCGCTGATCGCGGGCGGCTCGTGCCTGGCCCACGCCCTGCGCCTGACGGCCGACGACGTGGGCTCGATGGCCTTCCCGTACGCGCACATCGCCGGGCCCGACTACACGGTGATGCTGCTGCTGTACGGCTTCCCGGCGGTGATGTTCGAGCAGTTCGCGCTGCCGGACGCGCTGGAGGGCTATCGCCGGCACGGGGTGACGGTGGCGGGCGGATCCACGGCGTTCTACTCGATGTTCCTCGCCGAGCAGCGCAAACAGCCGGGGCGCAAGGTGATACCCACGCTGCGGCTGCTCGCGGGCGGCGGGGCGCCCAAGCCGCCGGAGGTGTACCACGCCGTCGTGCGGGAGATGGGCGTGCAGCTCACCCACGGGTACGGGATGACCGAGGTGCCGATGATCACCATGGGGGCGCCGGACGACACGGTGGAGAACCTCGCCACCACCGAGGGACGGCCGCCGGAGGGGATGGAGATACGGGTCGTCGACGGGGAGGTGCGGCTGCGCGGGGAGGCGGTGTGCCAGGGCTATCTGGACCCCGCGCAGACGGCGGAGGCCTTCGACGAGGAGGGGTTCCTGCGCACCGGCGACCTGGGGTTCGTGAAAGACAGCGGGCATCTGGTGCTCACCGGGCGGCTGAAGGACGTGATCATCCGCAAGGGGGAGAACATCTCCGCGAAGGAGATCGAGGACCTGCTGGCCGCGCATCCGGCGGTCGGGGACGTCGCCGTGATCGGGCTGCCGGACGCCGAGCGCGGCGAGCGGGTGTGCGCGGTCGTCGAACGGGCGTCCGGGGCCGAGGAGTTGACCCTGGCCGCCATGACGTCGTACCTGCGCGCGGAGGGTCTGTCCGTGCACAAGCTGCCGGAGCAGCTGGAGGTAGTGGACGCCCTCCCACGCAACGAGACGCTGCGCAAGGTGCTCAAGTACAAGCTGCGCGAGCGCTACTCGGGGACCGCGGCGGCCAACAGCGCTACTCAGGCACGGTGAAGTAGCGGGCGAACGCCGGGACGATCTCGGCCTCCCCCACCTTGCCGTCGCTGTCGCCGTCGAGGCCGGCGGCGGCCGCCTCGGCGACGGCCGGGTCGACGCCGAGGACCCGCAGCACGCGCGCGGTGTCGGCGACCGTGGCGGCCCCGTCGCCGTCCGTGTCGGCCACGGCGATCGCCGCGTGCAGGAAGGGGCGGGCGATCTCGGCGAACCGCTCGGGGTTGTCCCGCAGCCGCTTGACCGCGCCGGTGACGAACTCCTCGCGCGTGATGCGCTGGTCGCCGTCCCGGTCCGCGATCCCGGCCATGCCCTGCCAGAACGCCTCCGCGCCGGCGTACAGCGCCTGCCCCTTGTCGGAGCGGGCCACGACGGCGAACTCGGCGAGCAGCGCCTTGGCCGCCGTGCCGAAGTCCTCGCGGTCGATGTAGCCGTTGCCGTCCTGGTCGAAGGTGGCGAACCGGGCGGCGATCCTGCGCTCGTACTCGCTGCTGACCATGTCTTCTCGGGCCGCCTAACTCGCGTCGGGTGCATATATCTGGACGGAGCGTACGACGAGCGGGCCCGCCGGGGCGCGGTGGAGCGGCACTTGTGCCAGGACCGGGTGAATTCTGGGACAACCGTGTGGCAATGACCCGGCGACATCCCGCATCGCCCGTGACGTTGCGTGACGTTGCGTGACGTTTTGTGGCTCCGGCGCGGGTTCTACGCCGAGAGCGGGCCGGCCTCGTCGGTGACGGCCTCGTCCAGACCGGCGTACACGTCGAAGAGGCGGCGCACCCCGAGGGCGCCCAGGACCCGGTTGACGTGGGAGCCTCCCCCAATCTCGAGTTCGCTCGATCGGGAGGTGCCCCCATCCGCGCCCTGCGCCGGGAGAATCAGACGCAGGTTGCCCTGACAGGAGCGGAAGAGCCGGCGGGCGGCGATCAGTACGCCGACGCCGCTGGAGTCGCAGAAGACCACCTCGGAGAGGTCCAGGACGAGACTGTGGCGGCCGTCGGCCACCGCGTCGTGCACCCGCTGCCGCAGCACCGGGGACGACACCAGGTCCAGCTCGCCCGACACACGCAGCACGGCCCAGTCGCCCTGCTCGTCGCCGGTCACATGAAACGTCACCACCATGCCCTTCGCTCGCCGGCCCCCGCAAACGGAAGCCGTCACTACGCTTCCTTGCAGCGCGGCTGCCCAGCGGCCTTCCCCGCAAACTCCTCGACGGAAACGGAAAGCGATCGAAAGAGGCTTGTTTTAGTCGCCTTCGATCCTGTTCGATCAGTTCTGCACCGGGTAGACGAACGCGCACTATCACCTGCGGCTCCGTCGGGGGCGCGCAATGCGACAAAGGGGCGTGCGCCGAGACGGGTGCCGACTACATTCGAGAGGACGGTGGGCGCACGCTGGACACAGGCGAGAACACGGGTGGTGAGGGGGGCCGCATGGCGAAGAAGGACGTACCGCCCCGCTGGGACCGCAGGATGCAACAGCGGCTGGCACGCGGTGAGGCGGCCGCCCTCGGCGAGCTCTACGACCGGTTCGCCTCGCTCGTGCACGGACTCGCCCACCGCGTCCTCGGTGACGAGAGCGCCGCCGACGGCATCACGCGTGACGTCTTCGTCCACGTCTGGGAGCACCCCGAGCGCTACGACCCCAAGGAGGGCCCGATGCGCACCTGGGTCGCCACGCTGACCCACCGCCTCGCCGTGCAGCGGCTGCGCGCCACGGAGACCGCGGCGCTGGCCCAGGGCACGGGGGGCTCCGCCGAGGAGCTGGAGCGCAGGGTCCGGCGGGCCTCGGTCGCCGCGCGCGCCGACTACATCGTCACCTCCATGCCCTCTTCCCTGCGCGCCGCGCTGGACCTCGCCTACTTCCAGCGCCGCGACTACCGCCAGACCGCCGCCGACCTCGGCGTCACCGAGGACGAGGCCCGCCGCCGCCTCCGCCTGGGCCTCCAACTCCTCTCCACGGCCCACGAAACCGGCACCCCGCCCGAACCCGGGAGTGCGGCGTGAGCAACTTCGAAACGTTCGACGAGAACGGCGACTTCGAGAACCTGGAGGGTTTCGAGGGCGGGGAGGACAAGGAGGAGGAGCGGCGGCAGCGGCTGCAGCCGGGCGCCGAGGATCCGGGCGCCGCGAGCAGGTCTGCCGCGACGGGCCGGCCGAGGAGCGGTGAGGCCGGGGAGGGCGCCGCCGGAGGCGAGCCGGACGGCGGCTCGCACGACGGGCCGGGGAGCGGTGCGGGTGGCTCCGGCGGCCCTGCGGTTGGTGACGGCCACGGGCAGCCGACGGGCGGCGGTGGAGCCGGGGCGGGCGCCACCGGAGACGGATCGGCCGACGGCACGGGCAATGGACCGGGCGGCGGCACGGGCGGTGACGGCTCGGGCCGGGAGCCCCGGCAGCCGCCCCGTATACCCATGCCGCGTGCCTCCGTCGAGGACGGGGAGTTGCCGTTGCCCGTGTCGGCGCCGGTGCCGGTTGTGTTGGAGCATCAGGTGTTGAAGTCGCTGCTCGGCGCGTGGGCGCTGGCGGCGTGTTCGGCGGAGGAGACGGCGGCCGTCGAGGAACACCTGGGCGGCTGCGGCACCTGCGCGGACGAGGCACGGCGGCTGCGCGAGGCCGTGGGCCTGCTGCACCCCCCGGAGAGCCTCGACCTGGACCCCGCGCTGCGCACCCGCGTCCTGGCGGGCTGCCTCGGCCGGCGGCCGCCGCGCATCCCCGTGCCCGAGTGGGCGGCGCCGTACGACGCGGAGACGGCCCGGCTCGACGCCCTGCTGCAGGACATAGGCGACGCCGAGTGGCACACGCCCGTACGGCTGCGGTGGTTCGAGGGCGACGGGGCGGAGAGCCGCCGTACGACGGTCGCCGGGGTCATCGCCCATCTCCTCTCCGTCGACGGGCTCGTCGCGGTCGCGCTCGGCCTGGAGGACCCCCTCGGCGAGATCGTCGCCGAGGAACCCACCCCGGGGGCGCGCACCGAGGCGTACTGGCGCACCTCCCACTTCCCGCCGACCCGGGGCATCAGGGCGCCGTGGCGCGAGCAGACCCACGACCTCGTCCGCACGGCCTCCTTCACCGGCGGCTCGGGCTCGGCCCGGCTGGCCGTCTCGTACGGCGACTTCGAACTGCCGCTGCACGACGCGATGCTGGACCGTGCCTTCGAGTGCTGGGTGCACGCGGAGGACATCGCCGAGGCGGTCGACTACCCCTACGAGCCGCCGTCCCCGCGTCATCTGCACCGCATGATCGACCTGGCGGCCCGTATGCTGCCCGCGGTGCTGGCGGAACGCCGACGGTCGGGGCTGGCCGCGGCCGCGCAGGGGCGCCACCTCGGGGTCGCCGGGTCACCCGGCCGCAGCCTGCGCCTGGAGATCGAGGGTTCGGGGGGCGGGGAGTGGCTGATCCCCCTGGACTCCCCGGCGGCGGTGGGCTCCGAGGAGTTCGAGGTCGCGCATGTGGCCCTGGACGGCGCGGAGTTCTGCCGGTTGGCCGCAGGCCATGTGCCGCCGGAGGACGCGGCGGCCGGTCAGGTGGGTGACCGTCAGGCCATCCGGGACGTTCTGTTCGCGGCGGCGTCGATGAGCCGGTTGTAGGGGCTGGTGCGGCTGCGGGTGCTTCGTGGCTGGTCGCGCCCACGCGGCGGAGCCGCAAATCGATACAACCCCGCGCCCCTTACGGGCGTCCAGTGGTCCGACCTCCAGGGGCGCGGGGAACTGCGCGAACGGCCCCCACGCACCCGCAGCCGCCGACGCGACCGAACCCCCGAGCTCCTAGGCGAACACAACCGTCCGTCGACCGTTGAGCAGAATCCTCCGCTCCGCATGCCACTTCACGGCCCGCGCCAGCGCCTGGCACTCCACGTCACGGCCGATCGCCACCAGCTGGTCCGGCGTGACGTCGTGGCCCACCCGTTCGACCTCCTGCTCGATGATCGGCCCCTCGTCGAGGTCGGCGGTCACATAGTGCGCCGTCGCCCCGATCAGCTTCACACCCCGCGCATGAGCCTGGTGGTACGGCTTCGCGCCCTTGAAGCTCGGCAGGAACGAGTGATGGATGTTGATGATCCGCCCGCTGAGCTGCTTGCACAGGTCGTCCGAGAGCACCTGCATGTAGCGGGCCAGAACCACCAGCTCCACGTCGTTCTCGCGGACGAGCTCCAGCAGCCGCGCCTCCGCGTCGGCCTTCGTCTCCCTCGTCACCGGGAGGTGGTGGAAGGGAATGTCGTACGACCCCACCAGCTCCGCGAAGTCCGTGTGGTTCGACACCACCGCCGCGATCTCCACCGGCAGCGCCCCGATCCGCGCCCGGAACAGCAGGTCGTTCAGGCAGTGCCCGAACTTGCTGACCATGAGCACGATCCGCATCTTCTCGTCGGCCTCGTTGATCTGCCAGTCCATGTGGAAGGAGTCACCGATCGCCGCGAAGCTCGCCCGCAGCTTGTCCACCGTGACCGGCGCGTCCGCCGAGAAGTGGACGCGCATGAAGAACAGACCTGTGTCGTGGTCGCCGAACTGCTGGCTGTCCTCGATGTTGCAGCCGGTCATGAAGAGATAGCTCGACACGGCGTGCACGATGCCCTTCTTGTCAGGGCAGGAGAGCGTGAGGACGTACTGGTCGGCGGGGGGCGCCTCGGTTCGGGTGGACTGCTCGTTCATGCCCGCCATGGTCCCACGAGCGGGCCGCCGGACGGACCCGCGTCCGTCACGCGGACCGCGTCATGATCCTCAGCAGCTCCAGGGTGCGCGGCGGCGTTTCCGGGTCCTCGCCGTCGGCCGTCGCCATCCGCACGTGCGCGTCCCGCGCCGCCCGCACCGCGTCCGGCCACCCGGGGTTCTCCATGTACACGGAGACCGGGGCGTCCGGGCCGACCTGGTGCATGATCCGCAGCACCCGCAGCACCGCGGTGTCGACGAGGGCCGCCTCCTGAGAGTCACGGAAGATCGTGCCGACGTACTTCTCGGCGGACCAGTTGTCCAGCCAGGTGTCCTCGACCAGGCGGTACACGGCGTCGGTGACGTCCCCGTACCCGTCGACCCCGGCCAGCCAGACGTTCTGCTGGAACACCGGGTCGGAGAGCATGTGCAGCGCGGAGCGCACATTGCTGCGCCAGCGCCACCACGGCATGTCGTTCAGTGGCATGCCGCCCATGGTGGATGAGCGACGCCCGCGTCGGGAAGGGTTCTCCGTACCTTGCACGGTCACTGATCGTACGTTCTTCCCATCGGGTCCCTCTCCGCCCCCTGTAATTCACCTTCGCGTCACCGCTCGCTAACCGAGGGTCACCCCCGGGTTACCGATGTGGCGGAAGCGTGTGTGCCCATGACCGGCAGGCGACGCACCCGCAGCACCTTCCTCCCCCCACTCAACCGGCCCGTCAGAGCGACCGTCCGTATGGCGGGGGCCCTGGCCGCGTGCGCGTCCCTCGCCGCAGGATGCGGGGTCATCCCCGGTGCCACGGGGGGCGGCGTGGATGACCCGATCACCGTCATGACCTGGGCCCCGCAGGACACCGGCGCCACCAACAAGCCCGGCATGCCCGCCTTCGCACAGGCCTACGCCCGCTGGATCAACGCCAAGGGCGGTATCAACGGCCGCAAGCTGAAGGTCCTGACCTGCAACGACCACAACGACAGCGTGGCCGCCGCCAAGTGCGCCCGCGACGCCGTGAAGGCCGGGGTCGTCGCCGTCGTCGGCTCCTACAGCCAGTTCGGCGACTCCTACCTGCCCGACCTGGAGGGCGCGGGCATCCCCTACATAGGCGGATACGGCGTCACCACCGCCGAGTTCACCAGCCCGCTGTCCTACCCGGTCAACGGCGGCCAGCCCACGCTGCTGGCCGGCCTCGGCAAGGAACTCGCCGCGGACTGCGGCCCCGTGGCGCTGGTACGCGCCGACACCATCGCGGGCGACGAACTGCCGCCCATGCTGGACGCGGGGCTCGGGACGGGCGGGCACAAGCCGGCCATCGACCAGCGGGCGGCGGAGGACACCACCGAGTACACGCAGCCGGCGGCCGACGCGCTGGACGCCACGACCGGCGACCCCGTGAAGAAGGGGTGCGTCGTCCCCGCGCTCGGGGACGGCACCAGCACCTTCATGGACTCCTTCCAGCGCGCCCGCCAGGGCCGCCCCGCCGTGCGCACCGCGGCCACCCTGGACAGCGTCGACCAGACGGCCGTCAACGAGTCCGGCGCGCAGAAGGGCCCGTACGAGGGGGCGTACATCACCGGCTGGTACCCGCCGGCCGGCGACCCGCGCTGGGCCGCGATGAAGAAGGTGATCAGCGAAGAGGCCTTCGGCGACAACCGGATCGACGCGGCGGACGCCGGGGTGCAGACGACGTGGATCGCCTACACCGTGCTCACCAAGGTCGTCCAGTCGCTCGGCGGCGGCGACGTGACCTCCGACGCGATCCGCCGGGCCCTGGACGACGGGCTGAAGGTCTCCACCGGCGGTCTCACGCCGACCCTGCGGTGGGGCACCAGGGGTCCCCTGGCGAGCATCGGTTTCTCCCGTGTCGTCAACGCCGACGTCACCCTCCAGGTGGTCAGGCAGGGTCAGCTGGTGGCGGCGCGCAAGGGCTTCGTGGACACGACGAGGGCGCTGCAGGACGCGCGGGTCGACTGACCCGCGCGCCGCTCGCTCACAGCTGGGTCGGCTGGCGCTGGGTCAGGCCGTAGGTCTGCGCGATCGCGTTCCACAGGTCGGCCGCCCTGGCCTTCTGCTGGCTGGCGGTGCCGCTCTCGCGGTTGCCGGCCGCGGTCTGGCCCGTGGTGCGGGCCTGGCCCTTCTTGCAGCCCTTCTTGGCGCCGCCGACCTGGTCGGCCCAGGCCGCGTAGTGGTTGTCGGCCGCCGCGGACGCCTGCCAGGCCCGGGTGAGGGCGGTGGTCAGTTCGGCGTGGTTGGGCAGCTTGTCGACGGACAGGCCGGAGAGGTCGGTGACCAGCTGGGTGCGCTGCTTGGCGGCGTCGCGCAGGTCCGAGGCCGCGCCATCCAGGTTCCGGCACGCCTTCACGTTCGCCACCGCGGCGATCACCGAAGCCCGGCTGTTGCCGCTGTCGGACAGCAGCTTGTCCAACGCGACGGCCTGCTGCTTCGCGGGGTCCGCCGCGGACGCGGAGGAGGAGCCGTCGGTGGCGGGCGCGGTGGCGGAGACGGTCTGGTTCTTGTCCTTGCCGCCGCCGCCTCCGCCGCCGAGCAGCGCGCCGGCCCCGACGCCGATCACCACGATGCCGATGCCGACGGCCGCGATGAGCGGCACCTTCGACCGGCCGCGCCCGCCGCGTTCCTCCTGCGGCGGCGCGTAGGAGGCGGGCGGCTGCTGGTCGTACGGCGGCTGGGGCGCCTGTCGGCCGTACGAGGGCGCCGGCTGCTGTCCGTACGGCGGCTGGGCGGCGGGGGGCTGCTCGTAGCGGGGCAGCTGCTGCGTGGCCCCGGCGGGGCCGTCACCGGCCGGCCCGCCGCGGAACAGGTTGTCGAACTCGGCGGGCGGCTGCCGGTCCCCGCCGGGCTGGGCACCGTAGGGGCCCTGATCGGTCACGGGCGGCAGAACCTGCGTGGGCTGCGCGTCCGAACCAGCGACGGGCATGGGCCCGACCCCCGCGTGCGGGTTGCCGTGCGTCTGCGGGGCCCCCGGGAATCCGGTCGCACCCTGCGGGGGGTGCGACTGCGGGGCTCCCGGGAATCCGGTCGCGCCTTGCGGGCCGTGCCCCCCGAACCCGGCCTCACCCATCCCAGCCTGCGCTTCATGCGCCTGCGCTTCATGCGCCCCGAACCCCGTCGCGCCCGAACCAGCCTGCGAGGCGTGCGTCTGGGCGGTGTGCCCTGCGAACCCCGTCGCGCCCGTCCCGGCCTGCGGGTCATGCGCCTGCGGGGAGCCCGGGAACCCTGTCGGGCCGGTCTCACCCTGGGGAGCGTGCGTCTGCGGGCCGTGCCCCGCGAATCCCGCCGTGCCGGCCCCCGGCTGCGGGGCGTGTCCCGGGAAGCCGGACGCCGCGCCCCCCGTCGGGCCCACCTCGGGTGGCAGCGGGCCCGGGCCTACCGGTGGGATGTACTGGGTCGCGGCCTCGTCGCCGTTCGCGGGGACGGGCGGCAGGAACTGGGTGGCGCCTTCGCTGCCGGGCACGGGCGCACCGGCGGGCATGCCGGATGCGGTGACCGGCGGTATGTACTGGGTCGCCCCCTCGTCGGCCGCGGGGGGCAGGGGGGTGCCGTAGCCGTCGTTGGCCGGCGGCAGGGGCTGGGAGGTGGTGGAGGTGGTCCACTGGTCGGGGGCCGCCCAGGACTGGTCCGGCGGGGTCGGCCAGGACTGGGCCGGGGGCGGCGCCGGGGTCTGGTGCTGGTCGGGGCCCCAGGGCGTGCCCCAGGACTGGCCGCCGGGCGGGGCCGAGGCCGGGGGGCCGGCCGGCGGCGGGGCGGAGGAGCCGCCGTAGGAACCGGTGTGACCGCTCGGTGCCGCGGGCTGGGTGTTCAGCATGCCCGGGAGCAAGGGTTCGCCGCCGTCGGAGGGCAGCACGATGCCTTCGCGCGCCTCGCGCGGCGAGGGCTTCTCGCCCTGTCCACTCTGCGTCACCGGGACTCCTACACATGGGGGGACCTTGTGAATCGTCGGCTCACGCTACCGGGTCCCCCGAGCCGGGTGCCACGCAGCTCAGGCCTCAACCTCCCTCCCTGTGACAGCCGTAACAGAATCGCTCTACAGCGCGCTCTTTATGTCCACCGCGTGCGCGAACCCGCACGACAACCGGCCGTTTCCCGCAACTTCACACACGCGGAACCGGCCGGTCGCCCGCCCTCACGCCGCCGCCTGCAACTCCATCCGCGCCCCGAACTCCCGCACCACCGGCTCCTCCCGGTACGGCTCGAGCCGCTGCTGGAAGTCCTCCAGGTACTCGGCGCCCCGGTTGGAGCGCAGGGTCTCCAGCAGCTCGACCGCTTTGAGTCCGGTGGTGCAGGCCTGTTCGATCTCGCGCTGCTGCACCTGCGCGGTGGCCAGCAGCACGTACCCGATGGCCCGCCTGCGCGCCTTCGTCTCCGGCAGCCCGGCCAGCGACTCCTGCGCGCACCGCGCGGCCGCCTCGGCCTGTCCGAGGTCGCGGTGGCAGTGCGCCAGCTCGTCGGCCAGATACGCCTCGTCGAAGTGCGTGATCCACGCCGGGTCGTCCCCGGAGTCGGCGTCGGCCGCCTCCAGCGCGCTCACCGCCCGCCCGGACGCCAGCTGGGCCGCCCGCGCGTCGCCCATCAGGGCGTGCCCGCGTGCCTCCGCCGCGTAGAACATCGACTCCGCGCGCGGGGAGACCCGTCCCCGCGCCCCTTCCTGCGCCGCCCGCGCCAACTGCGCGATCTCCCGCGGGTTTCCGAGCTGCGCGGCGAGGTGGCTCATGGAGGCGGCCAGCACATAGCCGCCGTACCCCCGGTCGCCCGCCGCCTGCGCGAGCCTGAGCGCCTGGATGTAGTACCGCTGGGCCAGGCCCGGTTGGCCGGTGTCGACGGCCATGTACCCGGCGAGCTCGGTGAGTCGGGCGACCGCGGCGAACAGGTCACGGCCCACCGCCTCCCGGTACGAGCCCGCCAGCAGCCCCGAGACGACGCTGTTGAGGTAGTGCACGACGACCGGGCGCACATGTCCGCTGCCGTACTGGTGGTCCAGGTCCACGAGGGCCTGGGTCATCGCCGAGACGGCCGCCACGTCGGACTGTCCGACGCGCGGGCCCGCCGAGCGCGCCACCTGTGCGTCCGGAGAGGAGATCAGCCAGTCCCGGCTCGGCTCCACCAGCGCGGACGCGGCGACGGACGAGCCGGACAGGAAGTCCCGTCGGCCCACGTCACTGCGCCACAGCTCGCAGACCTGCTCGATGGCTCCCAGTACCGTCGGCGAGAACTGGAGCCCGACGCCCGAGGCGAGGTTCTTGCCGTTGGCCATGCCGATCTCGTCGATCGTGACCGTACGGCCGAGTTTGCGGCCCAGCGCCTCCGCGATGATCGCGGGCGCCCGGCCCCGGGGCTGCTGTCCGCGCAGCCAACGGGCCACGGACGTCTTGTCGTAGCGCAGGTCGAGGCCGTGCTCGGCGCCGCACATGTTGACCCGGCGGGCGAGCCCGGCGTTCGAGCACCCCGCCTCCTGGATGAGCGCCTGCAGCCGTTCGTTCGGCTGCCGCGCGACGAGAGGCCTTGCGGCCATTGGCACTACCCCCTGTGGCTGCGGTGCCTGCCCACGCACCGAGTTGGCGTGTCCTTCCTGCCGGATCCCCTGCCGTGGGGGGCGAAAAGATCCGGCCGGGAAGATCAATGCCCCGCGGACATACCGACAATGCGAGGCATGCGAGGATTGCCGGGGTAAAGCTGATGCCGACCCCGCTACTGGCTACCCAGCTCACACCGGACTTCCTCCTCTGCGCCCCCGCCCGTGCACCCGTGCGCCCCGATGCGGAATCGTTGCCCCTCCCCCGCGCATATGGCGTGCGTAACCCCCGGTGATCACTAGAGTTGTGTTCATCGTGGACGAGACCATCGCGGGGCCCGAAGCAGCCCGAATCCCGAAGCAGCGCGGAGAATCGCTGCTGGAGACCGCCGTTCGCTACGCCGAGGAGCGCCACTGGGACGTCTTCCCCGGCACCTGGCTGGAAGCCGTCGACGGGGTGCAGCACTGCTCCTGCGGCGACGCCGGGTGCGATACGCCGGGGGCGCATCCCGCGCGGGAGGACTGGGCGACGCTGGCGACCGGCAGCGCGACCGTCGCCCGCCGGATGTGGCAGAAGCAGCCGACGGCCTCGATCCTGCTGCCGACGGGGCAGACGTTCGACGCGATCTCCGTCCCGGAGACGGCCGGGTTCCTGGCGCTGGCCCGCATGGAGCGCATGGAGTTGACGCTGGGTCCCGTGACGTTGACGCCGGACCGCCGGATGCACTTCTTCGTGCTGCCGGGCGCCTCGGCGAAGGTTCCCGACCTGGTACGCAGGCTCGGCTGGTCCCCGTCCTCCCTCGATCTCGTCGCGCTGGGCGAGGGGGCCTACGTGGCCGCTCCGCCCACGCGCTACGGGTCCAGGGGGGCCGTGCAGTGGGCCTGCCGGCCCACCCCCGCCAACCGGTGGCTGCCGGACGCGGAGGAGCTGATCTCCCCGCTTGCCTATGCGTGCGGCCGGGACCGGTGACCTGACCGTAGGGTTCAGGCATGACGTCAGCCGCCGTACGCGTACAGGGCCTCTGGAAACGGTTCGGGCAGCAGGTTGCCGTTGCCGGGATCGATCTCGAGCTGCCCGCGGGGAAGTTCATCGGACTGGTGGGGCCCAACGGGGCCGGCAAGACGACCACCCTCTCCATGGTGACCGGGCTGCTCAGGCCCGATCAGGGGACCGTCGAGGTCGTCGGGCATGACGTCTGGCACGATCCGGTGGCCGTCAAGGCACGGATCGGGGTGCTGCCGGAAGGGCTGCGGCTCTTCGAGCGGCTGTCCGGCAGGGAACTGCTCGCCTACTCCGGCCGGTTGCGCGGCCTGCCCGGCGCCGAGGTCGACAAGCGGGCCACCCAGCTGCTCGACGTGCTCGACCTGGCCGGTGCCCAGCACAAGCTCGTCGTCGACTACTCGACCGGTATGCGCAAGAAGATCGGGCTCGCCGCCGCGCTGCTGCACAATCCCGAAGTGCTCTTCCTGGACGAGCCGTTCGAGGGCGTCGACCCGGTGTCCGCGCAGATCATCCGGGGCGTACTGGAGCGGTACACGGCCTCCGGCGCCACCGTCGTCTTCTCCTCCCACGTCATGGAACTCGTCGAGTCCCTGTGCGACTGGGTCGCCGTGCTGGCCGCCGGCCGTATCCGCGCCCGCGGCACCCTCGCCGAGGTCCGCGGCGACGCCCCCTCGTTGCAGCAGGCGTTCCTCCAGCTCGTCGGCGCCGGCGGCCGCGACGCCGGCACCGACCTGGACTGGCTGGGCGGCGGGGCGCGATGACGGGCGACATCACCGGGACCGTCGTACGGCTGAAGCTGTCGCTGCTCAAGAACGGGCTCAGGCAGTCCGGGGGACGGCGGGCCGCGTACGTCGCGTCCGCCGTCGTCGTGCTGCTGTTCGGGGCGCTGCAGCTGCTCGGGCTGATCGCACTGCGCGGGCACGCCCACATCGACGCCGTGGTCGTGCTGCTGACGGCCGTGCTGGCGCTGGGCTGGGCGGTGATGCCGCTGTTCTTCCCCGGCGGCGACGAGACCCTCGACCCCACCCGGCTGGTGATGCTGCCGCTGCGGCCCCGCCCGCTGGTACGGGCGCTGCTCGCGGCCTCGCTGGTCGGCATCGGACCGCTGTTCACGCTGCTCCTGTTGATCGGTTCGACGGTCGCCGTCGCGCACGGGGGTGCGGCCTACGCCGTCGGAGTCGTCGCCGTCGTCCTCGCGCTGCTGGTGTGCGTGGCCCTCGCGCGGGCCGTCGCCGCCGCCAACATCCGCCTGCTGACCAGCCGCAGGGGCCGCGACCTCGCGGTGCTCAGCGGCCTGGTCGTCGCGATCGGGGCGCAGCTGGTCAACTTCGGTGCGCAGCGCCTGGGTTCGAGCGGACTGGCGCAGCTCGCGCCGGTCGGGGACGTGGTGCGGTGGCTGCCGCCCGCGTCGGCGATCGGCGCGGTGCGCTCCGTGAGCGAGGGGTCGTACGGCATCGCCGCCGCCCAACTCGCGCTCGCGGCCGGGGCGTTGGTGGTGCTGATCGCCGTGTGGGCGGGGCATCTGACCCGGCTGATGACCTCACCGGACGGCTCCACCCTGCAGGCCGACACCACGCCGGGCCGACGCGAGCGGACGTCCGGGAGGATGGCGCGGCTGCTGCCCGCCGGGCGGACCGGGACCGTCATGGAGCGCAGCCTGCGGTACGTCTGGCGGGACCCCAAGACCAAGGCCGCCTGGGTGACCTCGCTCGCCATCGGCCTCATCGTGCCGGTGTTCAACGCCCTGCAGGGCACCGGCTCCGTCTACTTCGCGTGCTTCGCCGCCGGGATGCTCGGCATTCAGATGTACAACCAGTTCGGGCAGGACACGTCCGCGTTCTGGATGGTGGCGACCACGATCTCCTCCGCGCACGACGCCTACGTCGAGCTGCGCGGACGGGCGCTGGCGCTGCTGGTGATCACCCTGCCGTACGCCACGCTCGTCACGGTCCTCACGACCGCGATGCTCGACGACTGGCCGCGCCTGCCCGAGGTGCTCGGTCTGTCCTTCGCCCTGCTCGGGGCGATGCTGGCCACCGGCGCGTGGACCTCGGCCCGCTTCCCGTACTCCATCCCGCAGGAGGGCTACAAGAACGTCGCCCCCGGCCAGACCGGCCTCGCCTGGATCTCCATCTTCGGCGGCATGGTCTCGGCGGCCCTGCTGTCCTCCCCGGTCATCGCCGTGACGATCTGGGTCAACGTGGTGGAGGACGGCGACAGTTGGAGCTGGGTCCTGCTGCCCCTGGGCGCGGCCTACGGGGCGGCGATCACCTGGGCGGGGCTGCGGCTCGCGGCGCCGCGCACGGCGGCCCGTCTCCCGGAGATCCTGACGGCGGTGAGCAAGGGGTGAGGGGCACGTGGTGCTTCGCGGAGTGCTTCAGCGAGCGCTTCAGCGAGCGCTTCACGGAGTGCTGAGCACGGAGTCCAGGAACGGCTCGATCGCGGCCCGCCAGGCCTCCGGCTGGTCGTAGTGGACCAGGTGGCCGGCGTCGGCGACCTCCGCGTACTGGCCACGGGGCAGTACCCGCACCATTTCCTGCGCCTCCGCCCGCCCCAGCTCCCCGTCGAGCCCCCGCACCACCAGCGCCGGGCAGCACACCTGGGTGAGCTCCTCCCAGTGCGCGTCGTACACCCAGGTCTCCCGGGACTTCAGCATCTGCTCGGGTTCGAAGACCGGCCGCCAGCCGTCGGCGGACTCGTGCATCACCTCGGCGTAGAACTCCCCGCGCGCCGGATTGCGCCGCTCCACCCAGGGATCGTCCTCACCGAACCACTTGCGTACGTCCGCCAGGGTGGCGAAGGGGACGGGCCAGGCCCGGAACCAGTCCGCCCATTCCCGCTGCGAGGCGGCGCCGAGGGCGGAGGCCCGCATGTCGCAGATGACCAGGCCCCGCACCAGCTCGGGACGCTTCGCGGCGAGCTGCCAGGCGGTCAGCGCGCCCATGGCGTGGCCGACGAGGACGGCCGGGGCGAGGCCGAGCTGTTCGAGGGCGGCCTCCGCGTCCTCGACGTATGCCTCACGGGTGTACGCGGCCTGTGGGGGCTTGTCGCTCTGGCCGTGTCCGCGCTGGTCGAGGGCGACCGCCCGGTGCCGTTCGGAGAGCCAGCGGGCGGTGGACGCCCAGTGCGAGGCGCGGCCCATCAGGCCGTGCAGTAACAGCACCCCGGGCGCGCGGTCCTGCTCGGCGTGCGGCGCGGCCCGGTGCGGGGGCCCCGCCTGCCGGGGGACGAGGCCGGACAGGTCAGTCTCGGGCAGGTCCGTCTCGGGCAGATCCGTCTCGGACAGATCGGTCCTGGCCGGGTCCGTCATGGCCAGGTCCGTCATGGCCGGGTCCGTCTTGGGCGGGTCCCCGAACTCCCAGGCCGCGAGGCGAACGCCGCCCGCCCCGGTCACGTCGATGCGTCGCGCCATGGTCCTGGCACCCCCCTAGCTCTGCTCGGACCGCTCCCGCTCGAGCCGGCCGGTCCTGTGAACCGTGTCCTGCCGTTGCCGTGCACTCACTCCTGAAGCGCAGATTCCGCGTTCCCCGTCACTCGCAGACTATCGAATGGGTATTCGAAAATGCCGTTCCGCCGGACAACACCCCTCGTTCGAGTGACCACACTCGAGGAATGATCGCCGCCGCCCAGGGGAGATCTTCAGCGGGAGGCGGACCGCTCGGGGAAAACGGTCCGAGGGGAATGACCCTGAGAGCTCGGGGCTCCGGGTCAGCACAGGGGAGGACAGGCCCCGGCGCCACAAGGCGCCGGGGCCATCCACATGTCCGCGGCACATCCCTGTCCCCCCTCGGTCATATGCCTCACGCGACAGCCTGGCACGCGATCCGGCCGAGCGCTCCGATTTCGGCGCACAGACTCCGGGCCGTGACCTCACCCCCGCACGGACCGGCACGACGCCCCTACCTCACACAGGCGCCGGGAAGGCGTCAGCGCTTGGCGGCGAAGGCGTGGTCAGCGCTTGGCGACGAAGACATGGGAGGCGACGTCCGCCTCCAGCTCGGCGGCCTCGCCCCCGCTGCCCACCAGCACACCGCCCGCCGACTCCGTCACGCTGACCACCGAACCGGGCTGCACACCCGCGCGCCGCAGCGTGTACATCAACTGCGCGTCCGTCTGGATCGGCTCGCCGATACGGCGCACCACGACCGTCTTCCCGTCCGACCCCGGATCCAGGTCCGCCAGCGACACCATGCCCTCGTCCAGGAACGGGTCCGCGCCGTCCTTCTCGCCCAGCTCCTCCAGGCCCGGAATCGGGTTCCCGTACGGCGACTCCGTCGGGTGCCGCAGCAGCTCCAGCACGCGCCGCTCGACGGCCTCGCTCATCACGTGCTCCCAGCGGCACGCCTCCGCGTGCACCTGCTCCCACTCCAGGCCGATCACGTCGACCAGCAGACACTCCGCGAGCCGGTGCTTGCGCATCACGCGCGTGGCGAGCCGGCGGCCCTCGTCCGTCAGCTCCAGATGCCGGTCGGCGGCCACCGCGACCAGTCCGTCCCGCTCCATCCGCGCCACCGTCTGGCTCACGGTCGGCCCGCTCTGGTCGAGCCGCTCGGCGATCCGGGCACGCATGGGGACCACACCTTCCTCCTCCAGCTCGAGGATGGTGCGGAGATACATCTCCGTGGTGTCGATCAGTCCGGACATACGTGCCCCTCGATGAGATCTGCCGGAAGCACGAGCAGCTTCCCGGCGCGTGCGCTGGCCCTGGACTCAATTCTGACGCATACCACTGACAACCGTGCCGCACCGTGCGAACGCGGGCCACACGCCCTCGACCAAGGGTCCTGCCCCACCGTATTGACACGGCAGTGGTCCAGACCGCACGGTGATCCGCGACACAGCCGCCCCCACCCGCCCCGGAAGGGACCCGCATGAGCGACGCCACCCTGGCCGACCAGTTCCTCGACGCCGCGATCGAGCTTCTGCGACGGGTCCGGGACGAGGAGACGGAGGCCGTCGCGGCGGCCGGCACACTGCTCGCCGACACCGTCGCCGACGGGGGCCGCCTCTTCGCCTTCGGCGCCGGCCACTCCTCGCTGCCCGCCCAGGACGTCGTCTACCGCGCCGGCGGGCTCGCCCTGATGAACCTGCTCGCCGTGCCCGGCGTCGTGGGCGTCGACGTCATGCCCGCCACCCTCGGCTCCGCCCTGGAGTGCGTCGACGGACTCGCCAGCGCGGTCCTGGACACCTCCCCGCTCCGCGCGGGCGACGCGCTGGTCGTCATCTCCCTCTCCGGCCGCAACGCCCTCCCCGTGGAGATGGCCATGAAGGCCCGCGCCCTCGGCGTGAAGGTCATCGGCCTCACGTCCGTGGCGTACGCGACGGAGACCCGCTCCCGCCACGCTTCGGGCACCTACCTCAAGGACCACTGCGACATCGTCCTGGACTCCAAGATCGCCATCGGGGACGCGACCCTCACCGTGGACACCGTCCCGGCCCCCTTCGCCCCCGCCTCCACGGTCGTCACCAGCGCGATCATGCAGGCCGTGATGGCGACGGCAGCGGGTTCTCTGGCCGAGCGGGGCATCGAGCCGCCACTGCTGAGGTCCGGCAACGTGGACGGCGGCCACGACTGGAACACCAGGGTGATGACCGAGTACGCGGACCGCATCTTCTACCGGCGTTAGAGCCGCCTGATCGCGTCGGATCCGCCTGGCCCGTGCCTAGCCCGCGTCCAGCACGCCCGCCAGATCCAGCGCGGCGGCGATCCGGACGGCCACGTCCTCCGCGTACACGGCGTCGACCCGCTCGAACTGGCTCCGCCCGCTCCCCCGCAGAAACGTCACCACTCCCAACGTCCGCCCCCGACTGCGCAACACCGCGCACAACGCGTGCACCACATCCGCGGGCCACTGCCGGGCCACGGCCCACTCCCGCGCCTGCTCACCGCCGACGGCACCCACGCTGGCCCGCACCGACCCGGCCCGCTCCACGCACTGCAACGCCGGATGCCCCTGCCCGTAGCGCACGGGCAGCCCCGCCTTCCCGGTGAGCAGACTCGGCCCCGGCCCACCGGACGGCGTGGCGGCGACCCGTACCAGCCGGACCGGACCCTCCAGCGCCGCGTCGGCCACCGCGCCCCCGGCCACCCGGTCGATCAGCGCGTGATCGGCGAACCCGGCGAGCGCGAAGTCCAGATGGACCGTCGCCGCCTCCCGCGGATCCTCGCACTCCGCTGCCGCCCGCGCCGCCCGGTGCAACTGGTTCGACCTGAACCGCAGCAGCGCCGCCTCCTGCTCGCCCTGCTTGCCCTCCGTCACGTCCTGGAAGAGCCACCCCACCCCCAGCGGCACCGGCTCCTCCGCCAGCGGTGAAGCCAGCCGCACGAACCCGCACCGCCAGCACCGCCGCTGCTCACCCTCCGACGTGCGCACACTCACCCAGATCTCGGCGGGCGCCGGCGGCGCGCCCTCCGCCAGGACGTGCGTGAACGCGCTCTCCAACTCCTCGACACCCTGCGCCAGCAACTCCCCGAGCGGCCGCCCCAGAGCGGACGTACGCCCGCTGCCCAGCGCCCGCGCGGCATGGGCGTTGACCACCGCCGGCCGCAGATCCGCGTCGACGAGCACGACACCCCAGCTGGCGTCCTCGAACAGGGCCTCGCTCAGCGCGATCGACCGCTCCAGATCGATCTGCGTGTGCACCTCGCTGAAGGCGCAGTACACCCCGGCGGGCTTCCCGTCCGGCCCTCGCACGGCGGCCGACTGCGTCCGTACGAGCACCCGCCCGCCGTCCTTGGTCAGCAACGCGAACTCGTGCACCTGCCGCCCCGGGGCCTGCATGGCGGACATCAGCCGCTGCTCGACCTCCTCGGCGTCGGCCTCCCGCACGGCCCAGCCCGCGAATCCGTGCCGGCCCACCGCCTCGGCCGCCGTCCAGCCCAGGATCCGCTCGGCCTCGCGGTTCCAGTGGGTGACGACCCCGTCCGCGTCGAAGGCGCACAGCGCCGCGTCCATCCCGTCGAGCAGCGCGGCGAGCAGATCCGAGCCGTCGGGGCCCACGGGGCCGGCCCGCTCGGGCTCGTCCGGCCCCAGCTCATCGGTGGTCCCACTACGCCGGGAAGCACTCACCTGGACCCCCTGCCAGCTGCGTCCGCAGGTACGGCGCGTCGGTTCGCTCACTAGCAATCATCTAACTGGAACGTGACGCAGCACACACCGAGTTCCCCAAGATTGAGAGAATCGTTGCCGGCCACTCCCCTCCACGATCACCCCTGACCCAGCCGAAGATCAACCCAGAGATCGCTCTCTCCGTCGAGCACATACCGCTCCACCTCGACGAACCCCCGCTTCCCGGCAAACCGCAACCCGTCCTCATTGACCGCCAGCACACACGTCTCCACGCCCCGCGCCCCCAGCACACGCGCGTGCGCGAGCCCCCGCTCGTACAGCGCGGTCCCGAAGCCGCGCCCCCGGTACTCGGGCAGCACGCGCGCGATGACGGTCGCGACCGCACCCTCCCCCTCCGGCGGCCGCACGGTGGAACACCCCACGAGCACGTCCCCGAGATAGGCGTTCTCCATCCGATACCGCGCCAGCCGCCCCCGCGCATCATCAACGGACATGGCGGCGGCCGGCACCACGGCGTTGTGCACGTACCGCCACTCCTCCAGCATGTCCTCCCCGTGCACGGCGTCGATCCGCAGCACCCGGCGCCGCGCGTACACCTCGATCTCGATCCGCATCCGGGGATCCGACAGCCCGCACACCATCATCGTGGCCGCCGGCCGCACCTCCCCGAACACCCGGCGCAGCACGGGCCAGCACGGCTCGAAGTCCGCCCGCTCGGGCAACAGATAACGCACCCGAACAACGTCCTCGAACCCACACCCGGCCCGCTCCAACGCCTCCCCGATATTGCGCAGACACTGCTCGGCCTGCTCGACGACGTCCCCGGAGATCGTCATGGCCGCGTAGTCGAACCCGGTGGTCCCGGACACATGCACCCAGTCCCCGTCCACGACGGCCCGCGCATACCCGATCCGCTCCTCGAACGTCGAACCACTGAGAATCGCGCGTCGCTGTGTCATGCGCGGAAAGCTAGGTGAGCTGCGGAGATACGTCCATCGCTTTCGGGTCGCGCCCTAGCACGAAGATCGGCTGAGCGTTCGACGAATCCTCCGAATTCGCATAGATGGGCGACTTTCGACGGAGTGGACCGCCGGGGCGGATCTTTGTCACCAGCGTCAGTCATACACATGGGAAAGGAGGTCACTCGCCCCCGACCACATGGTTGTTGAGTGACCAGCCCCAGTCATCACGATCGAAGGATCAGGGGAGGTGTACCCGATGACTACGTTTCCTGTAGGCGGGCAGACCCACCAGGCTGTGCTTCCGTGCGCCCTTGCGGCGTGATCCTGGCTGCCTCGTAGTGAGGCCCTACTGATGGCGATGTAGGTAAGGCGACCGGCTTACCTGAACGAGAAATCCGGAGGGGACAACAGCATGCCGGGTAAGCCCCGTGAGCCCCAGGTGACAGCGGGCGAGAAGCGGGGTGCGCCAGGCCACCTATGGCCAAGGCTTGATTGCCTCAACCCCAGTCCAGTTGGAATTCAGCTCTTCCCCGGGATAAGTCACCGCACATCCCGGCCCGCGATCGACCCGACAGGGGAAGCGTCGGGACGAAGCCATCTCGCAGGGGACAACCACAAGAAGTGGGAGATAGGACGAACGGGGGACCTAAGGGTGGACGCACCAGGTTCACGTAACTAGGGGATCGCCTAAGGCTGGCAACGGCTATGGCGACGGAGCTGCCGTAGTACCCGCCCGGCAGACGGATACGGCCGGGGTAATGCCCTGCGAAGGGGAAGGGCAGCAGGTAATGACGACGCAAGGAGAAAGGGGTTACGTCGGATGACGGAGATCGATCTCGGACGCCTTGTGACTATCGGTCGGCTGAACGCGGACCCGAGCCGGGTCAACCGCGACCTGTATCGGCTCATGTACCGGCCCGAGATGTATATGGCCGCCTACGAGCGGATCAAGAGCAAGCCCGGCAACATGACGAAGGGCAGCGACGGCTCAACCCTGGATGGGTTCTCGGAGAGGACGATTCAGCGGTTGATTCGCTCCATGAAGGACGAGAGTTTCCAGTTCACCCCGGCCCGGAGGGTTTTTATCCCGAAGGCCAACGGTAAGCTCCGCCCCCTGGGAATCGCCGCCCCCGTCGAGAAGGTGGTCCAGGAGGTGATCAGGATGGTTCTTGAAGCTGTCTACGAGAGCCCCGGAAACGAAACCTTTGAAGACACGTCACACGGGTTCCGCAAAGGCCGTGGACCTCACACAGCACTGAAAGAAGTCAAGAACATCTGGTCAGGCACGAGATGGTTTATCGAAGGCGATATCAAGTCGTTCTTCGACAACATCGATCACGACGTTCTGATCAGTCTTTTGCGCAGAAGGATTAGCGACGAGAGGTTCCTGAACCTGATCAGGAAAGCCCTTCGGGCAGGGGTCCTGACGGACCTCCGCTACGAAGCAACCCTGGCAGGGACCCCGCAGGGAAGTGTTCTCTCGCCCACCCTGGCGAACGTGTATCTACACGAACTCGACAGGAAGATGCGGGAGATCACGGCCCGGGAGGAGAAGGGCAAGAAACCGGCTCTCAACAAGGAGTACCGGTCACTTGTCAACCGACTCGACAGGGGCCGCAGGAACGGCACGATCTCCGGAGCCGAAGTGAAGGAGATCAGGCGCAAGATGCGGGAGCTGCCATCGCGCTCGATGATGGACCCCTCCTACATCCGAGTTCGCTACATCCGCTACGCGGATGACTGGCTGGTCGGAGTGATCGGGCCTCGACACCTGGCGGAGAAGATCCGATCGGAAGTGAGGGAATTCCTCGCGAACGAGCTGAAGCTCGAACTCAGCCTGGAAAAGACCCACATCCGACATGCATCCTCGGAGGAAGCCTTCTTCCTGGGAACAAGGATCAGCTGTGCCGGGGAAAGAGACTCGGATGTCGTGAAGCACGCTCCAGTGGAAGGGCGTCGCTCCGCAAAGCGACGTCGTCCCCGAGGAGTGGTTCGGCTGAGCGCCCCGGTCTCCGAGGTGGTCTCGCGCCTTCACCAGAAGGGATTTTGCACCAAGGAGGGAATCGCGCTGAGTAAGCGGAGCTGGACCGTACTCGATGATGTCGACATCATCGCCAGGTTCAACGCCGTACTCAACGGGATCCTGAACTTCTACTCTTTCGCCAGCAACTATGGCGAGTTGACGTGGGTTCAGCACATCCTCCAGCTTTCAGCAGCTAAGACTCTGAGCCACAAGCACAAGATCGGCTCACTGCGGAAGACGTTCGCGAAGTACGGCAGGAACCTGACCGTCTCGGTTACCGGGGACGATGGGAAGGCTCGTAAGGTCTCCCTGAATCTCCGGCGTAGGTCAGGGGCGGACCCGTTCAACTTCAAGACGTCGGACGGTGGCCCCACGGGGGACATCAGCGCGGCCAGTTGGGGGTTGAGGACCAAGAGCAGTCTCGGCAGGTTCTGCGCGATCTGCGGTAGTAGCCATGAGGTGCAGATGCACCACGTGCGGCACATCCGGAAGATGGGAGAAGACGTCACCGGCTTCACGCGGGTGATGGCTTCCCTCAATCGCAAGCAGATTCCGGCCTGTCATGGATGCCACGTGAAAATCCACAATGGCAGCTACGACGGGATGAGACTGGCCGACCTCGAATGGAGGCCGGTATGACCGGGAGGGGAATCCCCACCATTACTGGAGAGCGGTATGCGGTGAAAGCCGCACGTACCGTTCGGAGGGAGGCAGTTTCGTCCCGCACTCGTGCGGGCGGGGCTGCCCACCCTACTCAGCAGCCTGCTCTGGAATCCGTGAGAGCAGACAACCCCGGGAGCAGGGACGAAACGGCTCACGGACACCCCGCCACCGCGCGGGACACCGGCAGGGAACATGGGCGAGGGGAGACCGTCGGGCGTAGCACCAGAGCCCGTCGGCGTCACGGCGAGCACGCTGCCGCGGCAGCGGATTCGGCAGAGAACAGAAGCGGTGACGCTTCCACGCACAGCAAGTCGTACACGGGTGGGATCGGTGCGAGCAGGGTCTTCGTCCTCGCCAAGGACGGACAACCCCTCATGCCGTGCCACCCCGCCCGCGCCCGCGAACTCCTGGGCAGGGGACGGGCAGTCGTCTCACGACAGGTGCCCTTCACCATTCGACTGAAGGACCGAACCCGCGCCGAGTCGGAAGTCGACGGAGTGCAGTTACGCATCGACCCTGGCTCCAAACGCACCGGTATCGCCCTCACTGACGAGAAGAAGGAAACCGACGCGCACGGCGCCGTCTTCGCCGTCAGGCGTGGTCTCGTGACCATCGAACTCCACCACCGCGGCGATCAGATCCACCGATGCATGCAGCAGCGTGCTGGCTACCGCCACCGACGACGGTCCACCAACTGCGGCTATCGGGCGCGTCGTTCCAACAATCGAAGCCGCACCCCAGGATGGCTGCCACCCTCCCTGCGCCATCGCGTCGACACCACCCTCTCCCAAGTGACGCGGCTGTGTCGATATGCGCCCGTCACCGAGATCCACATGGAGCTCGTCTCGTTCGACACCCACGCCATGAGCGCCGGAAGACCCCTCTACGGACCCGAGTACACACAGGGGCCGCTCGCCGGAACCACCACCCGCGCTCACCTACGCGCCAGGTGGAACAGCGCCTGCGCCTACTGCGGCGCCACCGGCGTACCCCTGAACATCGAGCACGTGCGCGCACGCAGCCGAGGAGGGTCGAGCCGCGTCTCCAACCTCGTCGTCTCCTGCATCCCCTGCAACAAAGCCAAGGGCAGCAGATCGATCGAATCCTTCCTCGCCGACCGACCGGCTCTCCTGGCCTCCATCCTCACTCAGACCCAGGCCCCACTCCGTGACGCCGCCGCTATGAACGCGATCCAGGGACAGCTCTCGGAAAAGGTGGCAACACTCGGCAGACCGCTACATCTCTGGCCAGGCCACCTCACCAAGGCGAACCGCGAGGCCATGGGGCTCGACAAGACGCATACCCTGGATGCCCTGGCTGTCGGGAAACTTGATCACGAAGTCAGCGATGTGATCGTGCGGTTCCCCGAACAGGTGCTGGTCGTCAAAGCCACAGGCCGGGGTTCCTACGCCCGCACGACCCCGGATCGGTTCGGTTTCCCGCGCCTCCGTCGAACCCGCGCCAAGATGCACTTCGGCTATGTGACCGGCGACCTCGTGCGAGCCACCATGCCGTCCGGCAGGTGGGTCGGCACCTGGACCGGCCGTATCTCCGTCCGAGCCAGAGGGCAGCACAGCCTCACCACGCCGAGAGGACGGATCAACGTCTCCCACTGGAATCTGCGTCTCCTGCAGCGGGGTGACGGCTACGGCTACCGCCTTCGGCCGGAGTCCACTCCGTCAACATCCCGAAAAACCGGTTGAACGGCCCTCGACGGGTTCTTAGGGTGTGGCCTACGTGGAAAGGAGGTGATCGGGTAAATGAGTGAAACCCGGACGCGCGAGGTGACTGCGGGCTAGTGGCCCGTCATCACACCCAGTGCGGTGCCGGACCAGCGTGTGAGCGAAACACGCAGCCGGCCTAATCCAACGCAGTCACCCGACCCGCGAGCTCGCCGGTACGTCCGGCCGGCTCCTTCGCTGAGGCGGAGGGACCAGAGCTCGCGGGTCGCCTGCGTTTCGCGGGGGCTGGGACCGTCAGGGGCTGAGGCGCTCCACGCGCCAGCTTCCGTCCGGCTCTGCCACGTACCGCAGCCGGTCGTGCAGGCGGTTCTCGCGGCCCTGCCAGAATTCCACCGTCTCGGGGGCCACCCGGAAGCCGCCCCAGTTCGGGGGCACGGGGACCTGCTCGCCCTCCGGGTAGCGGGCCGCGAGTTCGGCGTAGGCGGCGTCGAGTTCGGCGCGGGAGGGGATCACGCTGGACTGGGCGCTGGACCAGGCTCCGAGCTGGGAGCCGTGCGGGCGGCTGCGGAAGTAGGCCGCGGTCTCGTCCCGGCCGGTGCGGCGGGCGACACCGCTGACGATGACCTGGCGGGCCATGGGGTGCCAGGGGAAGAGCAGCGAGACGTACGGGTTCTCGGCGAGGTCGCGGCCCTTACGGGAGTCGTAGTTGGTGTAGAAGACGAAGCCCTGCTCGTCGAACGCCTTCAGCAGCACGGTCCGCGAGCTGGGGCGGCCCTGGGCGTTCGCCGTGGAGACGACCATGGCGTTCGGCTCGAAGAGATGGGCCTCGGTCGCGGCCTGCGCGAACCAGTGCGCGAACTGTTCCACGGGCGTGGCGGCCAGCGCGGACTCGGCGAGGCCCTCGGCCCGGTACTGCTTGCGCATCGCGGCGGGATCGAGGGGGACGGCGTCTCGGTCGGTCACGCGGTCATCTTGCCGTACGCACGAGTGCCGCGATGAAGCGCCTCCGCGGCACCGAAGCAGCATGGAAGCGGAACGGAAGCGGAACGGAAGCGGCACCCACGCGCCCAGCACCATGGCACTGAGTGCCGTAACCCTCCCAAAATGTGGCACTCGGAGATATCGTGCTGATGCCGTTCCGGTTGAACGACCAACCGCCCGGGACCGCGAGTCGCACGAGCCGACCGGGGATCCGACGGGCCGGGCCGCCATTGAGCCGTACACACACGAGGAGCCGCCTGATGTCCGACTTCGTACCCGGACTCGAGGGAGTCGTCGCGTTCGAGACGGAGATCGCCGAACCGGACAAGGAGGGCGGCGCCCTGCGGTACCGGGGCGTCGACATCGAGGACCTGGTCGGTCACGTTTCGTTCGGCAATGTCTGGGGGCTGCTGGTCGACGGCGCCTTCAATCCCGGTCTGCCGCCCGCCGAGCCGTTTCCGATCCCCGTGCACTCCGGCGACATCCGGGTGGACGTCCAGTCGGCGCTCGCCATGCTGGCGCCGGTGTGGGGCCTCAAACCCCTCCTCGACATCGACGCCGACGAGGCCCGCGAGGACCTCGCCCGGGCCGCCGTCATGGCCCTCTCCTACGTCGCCCAGTCGGCGCGCGGTCAGGGCCTGCCGATGGTGCCGCAGCGGGAGATCGACAAGGCGCAGTCCATCACCGAGCGGTTCATGATCCGCTGGCGCGGCGAGCCGGACCCGAAGCACGTCGCCGCCGTAGACGCCTACTGGACGTCCGCCGCCGAGCACGGCATGAACGCGTCCACCTTCACCGCCCGGGTGATCGCCTCCACCGGCGCCGACGTCGCGGCGGCCCTCTCGGGCGCCGTGGGCGCCATGTCGGGCCCGCTGCACGGCGGCGCGCCCTCCCGGGTGCTGCACATGATCGAGGAGATCGAGCGAACCGGGGACGCGGAGGCCTACGTCCGCCAGGCCCTCGACAACGGCGAGCGGCTCATGGGCTTCGGGCACCGCGTGTACCGCGCCGAGGACCCCCGCGCGCGCGTGCTGCGCCGTACCGCCCGGGAACTGGGCGCGCCGCGCTTCGAGATCGCCGAGGCCCTGGAGAAGGCGGCCCTCGCGGAGCTCCACGCCCGCCGGCCGGACCGGGTGCTGGCGACCAACGTCGAGTTCTGGGCGGCTATCGTCCTGGACTTCGCCGAGGTCCCGGCGCACATGTTCACGTCGATGTTCACGTGCGCGCGTACGGCCGGCTGGTCGGCGCACATCCTGGAGCAGAAGCGGACGGGCCGGCTGGTGCGGCCGTCGGCGCGGTACGTGGGCCCGGCGGCCCGCGGCCCGCGCGAGATCGAGGGGTACGACAGCATCGCCCACTGAGGGGTGTCCGAGGGGCGCTGGTACGGCTCAGCCCAGCGCCTCGTCGAGCAGTGCCGCCCACTGCGCCACCACCCGCTCCCGTCTCCCGGTGTCGTCCGTAAGGAGGTTGGCGAGGCCGAGGCCGCGGGACATGTCGAGGAGGCCCTGGACGGTTTCGCGGACGCCGGGGCGGGATTCGTCGGCGTTGAGGAGCTCGATCGCGATGCGGTGGGTCTCGCGGCCGACGTGGGATTCCAGTTCGGTGACGCGGGGGCGGAGCTGGTCCTCGTTGGAGGCGGCGACCCAGAGCTGGAGGGCGGCGCGGAAGAGGGGGCCGGTGTAGAGGTCGACGAGGGCGGCCACGACGGCCCGGCGGTCCGCGGCGCCCTGGGGGAACAGGGCGCGCAGGGCGGTGGAGCGTTCCTCGGCGACGTACTCCACGGCGGCCGTGAACAGGTCCTCGCGGGTGGGGAAGTGGTGCTGGGCGGCGCCTCGGGAGACGCCGGCGCGTTCGGCGACGACAGTGACCGTGGAGCCGGCCCAGCCGTGTTCGGCGAGGCAGGCAACGGCGGCTTCCAGGAGCCGTTGGCGGGTGGCCCGGCTGCGGTCCTGTTTGGGGACGCGCTCGGCGCGCTCCTCGCGTTCTTCGGTGGTCACAGTGCCCATAGGGGGTCCCGTCGTTCCAGGAAGGCCGTCATGCCCTCGCGGGCCTGCGGGGAGGCGAAGAGCCGGGCGGAGAGCGCGGTGAGGTCGGCCGCGTCCCGGTCGAAGGCCTCCAGGACCCTGGCGGTGAGCAGTGCCTTCGTCTCGGCCAGGCCTTGCGGGGAGGCTCGGCGGAGGCCGTCGAGGATGGGTTCGAGTACGGCGTCCACGTCGTCGCCGGCGGCGGTGAGCAGGCCGATGCGGGCGGCTTCGGCGGTGTCGAGGCGTTCGCCGGTGAGGTAGTAGCGGGCGATGGCGCGCGGGTCGGTGCGGGGCAGGATCGGCAGGGAGATGACGGCGGGGGCGACGCCGATGCGGACCTCGGTGAAGGCGAACGTGGAGTCGGTGGAGGCGGCCGCGATGTCGCAGGCGGCGAGCAGTCCGAGGCCGCCGGCGCGGACGTGGCCGGTGACCCGGGCGACGACCGGTCTGCGCAGTTCGACGATCTGCCGCAGCAGTGCCACGAGGGTGTCGGGGTGGGGCGGGTCGCGCAGGTCGGCGCCGGCGCAGAAGGTGGTGCCGGTGTGGGTGAGGACGACCGCGCGGACGTCGCTGTCCTTGGCGCAGTCGGTGAGCGCGCCGGCCAGTTCGCCGACCAGGGCGGCGGAGAGCGCGTTGCGGTTGGCGGTGGAGTCGAGGCTGAGGGTCTCGACGCCCCGCGCGCGGGTACGTCCGATCAACGTCATGACCGCCCCCTGAGTTCCCGGCGGAGGATCTTGCCGGAGGCGGCCCGGGGGACGCCGGCGATGAAGGTGACCTGGCGGACGCGTTTGTAGGGGGCGACGCGTTCGGCGACGTACATCATCACCTCTCCTTCGGAGAGGTCGGTGGCGGTGGGCTGGCGGACCACGAAGGCGTGCGGGATCTCGTTGTTGTCGTCGTTGTAGACGCCGATGACGGCGGCGTCGGCGATGCCGGGGTGGGTGAGCAGGAGGGCCTCGAGTTCGGCGGGGGCGACCTGGAAGCCCTTGTACTTGATGAGTTCCTTGACCCGGTCCACGACGAACAGCCAGCCGTCGGCGTCGACATGGCCGACGTCGCCGGTGTGCAGCCAGCCGTCGGCGTCGATCATGGCGGCGGTGGCGTCGGGGCGGCCCAGGTAGCCCTTCATGACCTGGGGGCCGCGGATGAGGATCTCGCCGGATTCGCCGGTGCCGAGGTCCTTGTCGGGGTCGTCGAGGGAGACGATCCGCATCTCGGTGCCGGCGATGAGCTTGCCGACGGTGCCGGGCGGGGCGTCGCGCATGGCCTCGCGGGGGACGACGTGGGTGCCGGGGGACAGTTCCGTCATGCCGTACGCCTGGCCGACGGGCGGCAGGCCGAGCCGTCGGGAGCAGGCGGCGGCGAGGTGGGCGTCGAGCGGGGCGGCGGCGCTGAGGATGTAGCGGAGGGAGGAGAGGTCGTACTGCTCGACGGCGGGGTGTTTGGCGAGGGCGAGGACGATCGGCGGGGCGACGTACAGGCCGGTGATGCGGTGGTTCTGGATGGCGGCGAGGAAGGTGTCGAGGTCGAAGCGGGGCAGGACGACGACGGTGGCGCCGAGCCGGAGGGGCGCGTTCATGAGGGCGGTCAGGCCGTAGATGTGGAAGAAGGGCAGGACGGCGAGGATGCGTTCGCCGGGTCCGGACGGCATGACGGACTCGAGTTGGGCGAGGTTGGTGGCGATCTGCCGGTGGGTGAGCATCACGCCCTTGGGGATGCCGGTGGTTCCGGAGGAGTAGGGCAGCGCGGCGACGTCCTCGGCGGGGTCGATGTCGACGGCCGGTTCGGGGGCGGCGGAGGCCAGCATGTCGATGAGGGAGCGGTGGCCGGGCGCGCTGTCGCAGACGAAGACCTCCCGTACTCCGCCCGCGAGTTCGGCGGCCCGGCGCGCGGTCTCCAGCAGCGGGGAGACGGTGACGATCCAGCGGGCGGCGGAGTCCTTGAGCTGTTTGGCGAACTCCTCGGGTGTGGCGAGCGGGTGCACGGTGGTGACGGAGGCGCCCGCGCGCGTGGCGGCGTAGAAGGCGGTGGGGAAGGCGATGGTGTTGGGGCTGTGCAGGGCGAGTACGTCGCCCTTGCGGACGCCGGCCTCGGCGAGTCCGGCCGCGACGCGACGGTGGAAGCGGTCGAGTTGTTCGTACGTGAGGGTGGTGCCGTCGGTCCCGTCGATGAGGGCGGGAGCGTCACCGTGTTCGGCGGCCCGGCCCAGCACCGCCTCGTGGATGGGCAGGTCGACGGCCGCTACATCGGCGTACTCGCTCCGGAACACGGTTCCTCCTAGTACGACTTGGGCAGGCCCAGGGTCTGGTGGGAGACGTAGTTGAGAATCATCTCCCGGCTCACCGGGGCAATACGAGCCACGCGCGAGGCGGTTATCAACGAGGCGAGCCCGAATTCCCGGGTGAGGCCGTTGCCGCCGAGGGTGTGCACGGCCTGGTCGACGGCCCGTACGCACGCCTCGCCCGCCGCGTACTTCGCCATATTCGCGGCCTCGCCCGCGCCGGTGTCGTCCCCGGCGTCGTAGAGGTGTGCGGCTTTCTGCATCATCAGGCGGGCGAGTTCGAGGTCGATGTGGGCCTGGGCGAGGGGGTGGGCGATCGCCTGGTGGGCGCCGATGGGGGTGTTCCATACGGCGCGGTCGCGGGCGTACTCGACGGCGCGTCCGAGGGCGTAGCGGCCCATGCCGATCGCGAAGGCGGCGGTCATGATCCGCTCGGGGTTGAGTCCGGCGAACAGCTGCAGGAGACCGGCGTCCTCGTCGCCGACCAGGGCGTCGGCGGGCAGCCGTACGTCGTCGAGGACCAGTTCGAACTGCTTCTCGGCGGCCTGGAGTTCCATGTCGATCCGGCGTCGGGTGAAGCCTTCGGCGTCGCGCGGGACGATGAAGAGGCAGGGCTTGAGGCGGCCGGTGCGGGAGTCCTCGGTGCGGCCGACGACGAGGGTGGCGTCGGCTATGTCGACTCCGGAGATGAAGACCTTGCGGCCGGTGAGCAGCCAGTCGCCGGTGTCGGGGTCGCGGCGGGCGGTGGTGGTGATGCGGTGGGAGTTGGAGCCGGCGTCGGGTTCGGTGATGCCGAAGGCCATGGTGCGGGTGCCGTCGGCGAGGGCGGGGAGCCAGGCGCGTTTCTGGGCGTCGGTGCCGAAGCGGGCGATGACCGTGCCGCAGATCGCCGGGGAGACGACCATCATCAGCAGCGGGCAGCCGGCGGCGCCGAGTTCTTCCAGGACGATGGAGAGTTCGGCGATCCCGCCGCCTCCGCCGCCGTATGCCTCCGGCAGGTTGACGCCGAGGTAGCCGAGCTTGGCCGCCTCGGACCAGAGTGCCTCGCGGTCGAAGGTGCGGCCGTGGCGTTTGCCGAGGGCGGCGACGGCGGCTCGCAGGGCTTTGTGTTCCTCGGTCTCGATCATGACGCTCACCGCTCCTCCTCCACGACGGCCAGCAGCGTGCCGACCTCCACCTGTCGGCCCGTGGTCACGTGGAGGGCGCTGAGCCTCCCCGTGACGGGTGCCGCGATCTTGTGCTGCATCTTCATCGCCTCCAGCCACAGCAGGGGCTCTCCGGCCCGTACGGCGGCTCCTACGGCCAGTCCGTCGGCCACCTTCAAGACCGTTCCCGGCATGGGGGCGAGGAGGGAGCCGGGGGCGTGCTGGGCGGTGGGGTCGGGGAAGCGGGGAAGTGCTTTGAGCGCCGTGGCGTTCACGTACACCTCGTCGCCGTACCTCGACACCGCGAACTTCCGCTGTACGCCGTCCACTTCGAGGACGACGAGGTCGGGGGCGGCGTGCACGACCCGGACCCCGTCCGCCTCCAGTCCGCCCGCGCGGGTGTGCCGGTAGTGGACCTCGTGCTCCTCGCCCCCGGTCGCGTAGCGCTTGACCTGCGGCTGGGAGGGGACGTTGCGCCAGCCGCCGAAGCGGGAGCCGCCGGCACGGGCGTCGGCGAGGGCGGCGGCAAGGGGGGCGTGGGGGTCGGGGGCCGGTTCGGTGAGGGCGGTCAGGTGGCGGTCGTAGAAGCCCGTGTTCATGCGGGCCGACGTGAACTCCTCGTGGCGCAGGGAGCGGACCAGCAGGTCGCGGTTGGTGGTTGGGCCGTGGATCGTGGCGCGTTCCAGGGCGCCGGCGAGTCGGCGGACCGCCTCCGCGCGCGTGGGGGCGTGGGCGACGGCTTTGGCGAGCATCGCGTCGTAGTGGACGTCGATGGTGTCGCCGTCTTCGCAGCCCGTGTCGAGGCGGATGCCGGGGACCGTGAAGCGGTGCAGGGTGCCTGTCTGCGGGGACCAGTCCCGCGCGGGGTCCTCGGCGTAGAGACGGGCCTCGACGGCGTGGCCACGCGCGCGTGGTGGTTCGCCGTCGAGGGCGTGGCCCTCGGCGACGCGGAGTTGCAGCGCCACCAGGTCGACGCCGAACACGGCCTCGGTGACCGGGTGTTCCACCTGGAGGCGGGTGTTCATCTCCAGGAAGTGCGCCGTGTCGTCGGCGACGAGGAACTCCACCGTGCCCGCGCCGACGTACGAGACGGCGCGCGCGGCACGTACGGACAGCGCGCGCAGCTCCTCTTCGAGCGCCTCGGAGAGTCCGGGCGCGGGCGCCTCCTCGATCACCTTCTGGTGGCGTCGCTGGAGGGAGCAGTCGCGTGTGCCCAGCGCCCACACCGTGCCGTGCGCGTCGGCGAGCACCTGCACCTCGACATGGCGGCCGTTCTCGACGTACGGCTCGACGAACACCTCGCCGTCCCCGAAGGCGCTCGCGGCCTCGGCGCGCGCACCCTCCAGCGCGGCGCCCAGCTCCTCAAGGCGGCGCACGACCCGCATCCCGCGCCCCCCGCCGCCCGCGGCCGCCTTGACCAGCACCGGCAGGTCGGCCTCGGTCACGTCGGCCAGGGGCGCGAGCCCCATCAGCTCCTTGGCGCGGGTCTTGGACGCCATGGCCTCGATGGCGGACGGCGGCGGCCCGATCCACACCAGACCCGCGTCGAGGACCGCGCGCGCGAAGTCGGCGTTCTCGCTCAGGAAGCCGTAACCGGGGTGGACGGCGTCCGCGCCCGCCGCGATCGCCGCCTTCACGATCAGGTCGCCGCGCAGATACGTCTCCGCGGGCGCCGCGCCAGGCAGCCGTACCGCCGTGTCGGCCACGCGTGCGTGGAGCGCGTTCTCGTCGGCGTCGGAGTGCACCGCGACCGTCCGGATTCCCAACTCACGGCAGGTGCGGAAGATCCGGCAGGCGATCTCGCCCCGGTTGGCGACCAGTACGGAAGTGATCATGGAAGTCACTGGGTCCCTCACATCCGGAAGACGCCGAAGCCGCCGCGCGCACCCTCGTACGGCGCGGTGTGGATGGCCGACAGACACAGGCCGAGGACGGTGCGGGTGTCGCGCGGGTCGATGACGCCGTCGTCGTAGAGCCGCCCGGACAGGAACATCGGCAGCGACTCGGACTCGATCTGCTGCTCCACCATGGCCCGCAGGGCGGCGTCGCCGTCCTCGTCGTACGGCTGCCCCTTAGCGGCCGCCGACTGCCGGGCGACGATCGACAGGACCCCGGCGAGCTGCTGCGGGCCCATGACGGCCGACTTGGCGCTGGGCCAGGCGAACAGGAAGCGGGGGTCGTAGGCCCGTCCGCACATGCCGTAGTGCCCGGCGCCGTAGGAGGCGCCCATCAGGACGGAGAGGTGCGGGACCTTCGAGTTGGCGACCGCGTTGATCATCATCGCCCCGTGCTTGATGATCCCGCCCTGCTCGTACTCCTTGCCGACCATGTAGCCGGTGGTGTTGTGCAGGAAGAGCAGCGGGATGTCGCGCTGGTTGGCGAGCTGGATGAACTGGGCCGCCTTCTGGGACTCCGCGCTGAAGAGCACTCCCTGGGCGTTGGCCAGGATGCCGACGGGATAGCCGTGCAGGGTCGCCCATCCGGTCGCCAGGCTCGTCCCGTACAGCGGCTTGAACTCGTCGAAGTCGGAGGCGTCGACGATCCGGGCGATGACCTCGCGCGGGTCGAAGGGGGTCTTCAGATCGCCCGGGACGATGCCCAGCAGCTCGTCGGCGGAGTACTTGGGGGGCTCGGCCGGGCCCGGATCGGCGTGCGCCTTGCGGTGGTTGAGGCGGGCGACGACCCGCCGTGCCTGCCGCAGCGCGTCGGGTTCGTCTACGGCGAAGTAGTCCGCGAGTCCCGACACGCGCGCGTGCATCTCGGCGCCGCCGAGGGACTCGTCGTCGCTCTCCTCACCGGTGGCCATCTTCACCAGGGGCGGGCCGCCGAGGAAGACCTTGGCGCGCTCCTTGACCATGATCACGTGGTCGGACATGCCGGGGATGTACGCGCCCCCCGCCGTCGAGTTGCCGAAGACGACCGCGACGGTCGGGATCCCGGCCGCCGAAAGCCGCGTCAGATCCCGGAAGATGGCGCCCCCGGGGATGAAGATCTCCTTCTGGGACGGCAGATCGGCGCCGCCCGACTCCACCAGGCTGATGCAGGGCAGACGGTTGGCGAGGGCGATGTCGTTGGCCCGCAGGGCCTTCTTCAGCGACCAGGGGTTGCTGGCGCCGCCACGCACGGTCGGGTCGTTGGCGGTGATCAGGCACTCCACGCCCGCCACCACCCCGATGCCGGTGACGAGCGAGGCACCCACCGTGTACTCGCTGCCCCAGGCGGCCAGCGGCGACAGCTCCAGGAAGGGCGAGTCCGGGTCGAGCAGCAGCTCGATCCGCTCACGGGCCAGCAACTTCCCCCGCTTGCGGTGCCGTTCGACGTACTTCTCCCCGCCGCCCGCCAGCGCCTTCGCGTGCTCGGCCGTCAGGTCGGCGAGCTTGGCGAGCATGGCCTCGCGGTTGGCCCGGTAGTCCGGACCGGCGATGTCCAGGCCGGATTCGATGACGGTCACAGCAGAGCCTCCGGGATGTCCAGATGGCGGGAGCGCAGCCATTCGCCGAGCGCCTTGGCCTGCGGATCGAAGCGGTGCTGGGCGGCGACGCCCTCGCCGAGGATCCCCTCGACCACGAAGTTCAGGGCGCGCAGGTTCGGCAGGACGTGCCGGACGACGGGCAGTTCACCGGACTCGGGGATCAACTCCCGGAAGCGGTCCACCGTCAGCTCATGGACGAGCCACCGCCAGGCCTCCTCCGTCCGCACCCACACCCCCACGTTGGCGTTCCCGCCCTTGTCCCCACTGCGGGCCCCGGCGAGGAGCCCGAGCGGAGCACGGCGGACGGGCCCGGCGGGAAGAGGTTCCGGCAGTTCGACGGCCGGTGGATCGTCGAGTACGAGGGTGTCGTGGGCCGGCGCCACCGGCTCCCGGCGCCCGTCATGGAGGACGGCCACATGGTCGACGGCACCCTGGGGGACGTACACATCCTCGAAGACCCCATACGGCGAGCCCTTTCCAGGGGGCGCCAGCACATGGAACCCCGGGTAGCTGGCCAGCGCCAGCTCGACGGCGGCCCCGCTCAGCGCCCGCCCCACCGCCTCCTGGTCCGTATCCCGCACCACGAGCCTGAGCAGCGCGCTCGCCGTCTCCTCGGTGGACGCGTCGGCCCGGTCGGTACGCGCCAACTCCCACCGCACGTCCGCGACCTTGCTCACCGCCGGCTCCATCTGCTCCCGCACGAGCGCGGCCTTGGCCTCGATGTCGAGGCCGGTCAGGACGAAGACGACCTCGTTGCGGAAGCCGCCGAGCCGGTTGAGGCCGACCTTGAGGGTCGGCGGCGGCGCCTCACCGCGCACCCCGTCGATCCGCACCCGGTCCGGTCCGTCCTGAGTGAGCCGTACGGTGTCCAGCCGTGCGGTGACGTCCGGCCCCGCGTACCGGGCGCCCCCGGTCTCGTACAGCAGCTGCGCGGTGACGGTCCCGACGTCGACGAAGCCACCGGTGCCGGGATGCTTGGTGACGACGGAGCTGCCGTCCTCATGGATCTCCGCCAGCGGAAAACCGGGCCGCCGGACGTCACGACCCCCCTCCGCGAAGAACGCGTAGTTGCCGCCGGTGGCCTGCGTCCCGCACTCCAGGACATGCCCGGCGACGACGGCCCCCGCGAGCCGGTCGTACTCCCCCGGCCCCCAGCCGAAGTGGGCGGCGGCGGGCCCGGTGACCAGCGCGGCGTCCGTCACGCGCCCGGTGACCACGACGTCCGCGCCCTCCCGCAGACAGGCGGCGATCCCGAAACCGCCGAGGTAGGCGTGGGCGGCGAGGCTGCCCGGGTGGGCGGCGGTGAGGTCGTCGCCCTCGACATGGGCGACCCGCACGGGGATGCCGAGCCGGTCCGCCAACTGCCGTACCCGGTCCGCCAGTCCGGCCGGATTGAGCCCGCCGGCATTGGCGACGATCCGCACCCCGCGCGCGTGGGCGAGCCCCAGACACTCCTCCAGCTGCCGCAGGAAGGTACGGGCGTAACCGGCGCCGGGATCCTTCAGCCGGTCCCGTCCGAGGATCAGCATGGTCAGTTCGGCCAGATAGTCCCCGGTCAACACGTCCAGCTCACCGCCGGTGAGCATCTCACGCATGGCGTCGAAACGGTCGCCGTAGAAGCCGGAGGCGTTGCCGATGCGCAGGGCCGCCGTCATGCGCCCTCCCCCTTCGGCGGGCGCCCGGCGCCGGGCGGTCCGGCGAAGGCCTGGGCGATGTCCAGCCAGCGGTCGGCGTCGGGGCCGACGGCTTCGAGGGCGAGGTCGGCGCGGTGGGCGCGCTGGGTGACGAGGAGACAGAAGTCCAGGGCGGGCCCGGTGACACGGTCGTCAGTGTCCTCCGGGCCGAAGATCCACAACTCCCCGGACGGCGCGGTGAGTTCCACGCGGAACTCCTCGAACGGCACGGGCAGCCCGTGCACGCCGAAGGCGAAGTCGCGGGTGCGGACGCCGAGGCGGACGATGTGCCGGAGCCGGTCGGTGGGAGTGCGCTTCACGCCGAGCGCGTCGGCCACGTCCATGCCATGGGCCCAGGTCTCCATGAGACGGGCGGTGGCCATGGAGGCGGTGGACATGGGCGGGCCGTACCAGGGGAAGCGGGCGCCCTCGGGTGCGGCGCGCAGGGCCGCCTCCAGCGCCTCGCGTCCGGCCCGCCAGTCGGCGAGCAGCCGCTCGGGCGGCTTCCCGGCCCCCTCCTCCGCGCCGTTGTCGACGAAGTCGCCGGGGGCGGCCAGCGCCCTCTCGACCTCGCGGGAGAAGGCCTCCCGATCGGTCACCGCCAGCACCGAGGAGTGGTCGGTCCAGGCGAGATGGGCGATCTGGTGGGCGATGGTCCAGCCTGCCGCGGGAGTCGCGAGCGCCCATTGCTCCGGGCTCAACTCGGCCACGAGCCGGTCGAGTTCCTCGCTCTCCGCACGCAGGTCGTCGATGACGGGCGTCGGGTCGGCCATGGGGCGAGCATGGCAGGGGCCCCAGAAACAAGCAAGCGTGCTTGCATTAATCGGCCCGGAAGGTTTTCCACAACTCCGGGACCTGCGCGCGACCGTTCCGCTACTCTGAGTGACGGGAGGTGGTGGCCGTGCATATCCGCGAACTTGATCCCAGCGCGTCGCCCTTGGACTGCTACGGCTACGAGCTCTCCTCGAGGGAGTCGGCCGCCCTGATCGCCCGCGTGATGGAGGAACGCTATGGAGAGCAACCTGGACGTGACGCGAGTGCAGTGGCGTAAGTCGTCGTACAGCGGCAGCAGCGGCGAGTGCATCGAGTGCGCCCCTCTGGGCACCGCCGCGTGGGCCAAGTCTTCCTACAGCGGCGACACCGGAGGTGACTGCGTAGAGGTTGCCGACGTGGCCCCCCACATAGCCGTCCGCGACTCCAAGAACCCGTCCGCCGGGGTGCTCACCCTCAGCCCGACCGCCTTCTCCGCCTTCGTTCGGGGGGTCGCCGAGAACGCTCACCGGTGAGGGTCAGGCAGGCCACGTCACGCCACGCGTACCGCCTCGGCCGCTTCTCGGTAGATGGCCGCAGCTCGGGCCAAGTGGTCCCGCGCCTCGTCAGGACCGGGGTCTGTGCCCGCCGCCCGGGAAGAGGACCCCGAACGTGCCGCGCCCGGCTCTGAGCGCGCAGCGACTCCCCGGTGTGGTGTCACCAGTCGAGTTCCTCGATCCGGGAGGCCAGGAACCGCCGCTCGACAGCATTCTCGGTGAGCATGAGCGCTTCCTCATAGGCGGTCCTGGCGTCGTCATGTCGGCCGAGGCGGCGCAGGAAGTCGGCGCGTGCTGCGGCGAGGTAGCCGTAGGTGGACAGTTGTGGGTTGTCTCCGAGTTCGTCCAGTGCGGCTAGGCCGGCTTCGGGGCCGTGGGCGAGACCGACCGCGGCCGCCCGGTTGAGGGCTACGACGGGGGATGGCCAGTACTGGATCAACAGGTCGTACAGGCCCACCAGTTCCGCCCAGTCGGTATGCTCCCAGCTCGGAGACTCGGCGTGTACCGCAGCGATCGCAGCCATGACGGACCACCGGCTGGGGCGGCCGCAGCGCAGGGAATGCCCGATCAGCGAGAGGCCTTCGGCGATGGCGGCCCGGTCCCAGCGGCTGCGGTCCTGATCGGCGAGGAGCTGGAGGTGGCCCTCGTCGTCGACCCTGGTGGCCCCGCGGGCGTTGGTGAGCAGGATCAGCGAGAGCAGCGCGGCCACACTGGGATCATCGGGGAGCAGGGTGTGCAGCATCCGGGCCAGATCGAGCGCGCGTTCGCACAGGTCGACCCGCAGGAGTTGGTCACCGACGGGTGCAGTGTGCCCGGTGCTGTAAATCAGATGGACGACGGTGAGCACCGCGTCGATTCGCTGGGACAGTTCGCCACCGGCGGGGACAAGGTACGGGATCCGGGCATGGGCAATCTTTTTCTTGGCCCTGGTGATCCGTGCCGCCATGGTGGGTTCGCTGACCAGGAAGGCGCGGGCGGTCTCGGCGGTGCTCAGTCCGCACAGCAGTCGCAGGGACAGGGCGACCTGAGCCTCCTGGGGAAGGCTGGGGTGGCAGCAGGTGAAGATGAGCCGCAGCCGGTCGTCCGGGACTTCGTCGGGCTCGACGATCTCGGGCTCCGCCAGGACGTCGGTCACGAGCTTGGGCATCGTGCGGTGCGCCGCGTCCTGATGACGCAGCAGTTCAAGAGCTCGTCGCCGGGCAACCGTGGTCAACCAGGCCCCCGGTTTGACGGGGATACCTTTTTCGCCCCAGGTGCCCAGCGCCTGCGCGTACGCGTCCTGGACGCATTCCTCAGCCACGTCCAGGTCGCGAGTCACACGCACGGTGGCGGCGAGGACGAACGCCCACTCGGTACGGTGCGCCACCGCGACCGCCGCGTTGACCTCAGCACTCATCGTGTCACCCTTCCCTTGCAAGAGGACTCTACGGAGGTTTCCATGCCGCGGTACCTACTGATGATTTACGAGGAGGAGGCCAGATGGGCTCGGCTGAGCCCGGAGGCCGCCGACAAGATCATGGAAGATCACGATGCCTTCAAGACCGCCAACAGCAGGCATCTGCGTGGCGGCAACCCGCTCATGCCGACAGCGACGGCGACCACGGTGAGGAAGGACCCGGACGGTGGACTCGTCGTCACCGATGGCCCGTTCGCCGAGACCAAGGAGGCTCTCGGAGGCTACTACCTTGTTGAGGTGTCCGACCTGGACGAGGCGCTGGCGATCGCCGAGCAGGTGCCGGCGCCGTTCGGTTTCGTAGAGGTCCGCCCGGTACGAGAGTTGGCCTGATCGGCGGCTGGGCGACCCCGGTGCCCACCAGCAGCGCAGGCACCGGGGCGCCAGGTCAACGGCGGGCGGACGGCACCTGGTCGGACCAGAACCGCTGATACTCGGCTGAACCGTAGTTCACGAAGCGGTGGCAGTGATCACCGGTGAACGACCACACGTGTGCGCCGGTCCAGGCCACCGTGTGGCCCTGCGGGCTGCCCGACTCGCGGGTGAGCACGATGGCGTGGTCGTCGTCAGCGACGACCGCCACGATCTCGACACGCAGGCTACCCTCGTAGACCTCCATCATCTTGGCGAAGAACTCCGGCACCTCGGCCTTGCCCCGATAGGTGCCGGCCAGCGGGCCCAGCGTCGAGTCGATCCAGGTGACGTCATCGGTCAGCAGACCGAGCATGGGCTGCATGTCGCCCTGTTCGAGAGCCTGGTATGCCTGGTGCAGTCGTGTGGCGTTGGGGTGGGTGGTCATGGCCGTGTCTCCGATCTCATCGTCCCGGCCTCGTCTGCCGGATCTGTACCTCCGATGCGCGACGGCCTCCCGGATCGACAACCCGACGGAAAATTCTTTGGTCAGCGTGCGGCGGCTCATACTCCAGCTGTAGATCGTGATCTTCATGGCTGGGATGCGGCTTGCCGCCGGTAGTGACTGGTGCGTGATCGTGCCTGGTGGCGGCCGCGCCAGTCGGACCAGGCAAGCGGGTGGGCCGCGTCGCGGACGGGCCGGGCGACGAGAGCGATGAATAGGCGGCGGAGATCCTCGGCCGGGCGGTGCTGCGCAGGCGGGGTGCGGTCCGGGTGGTCGTCGCCTCGACCATCGCGAAACCCTCGGCGTCGAAGGACCGTCCCGCCCACCGCTTCGGACTCATCGAGCACGCTCTCGCCCCGTGGGCCGAGACATGCGGTTCCGCTCGGCGCGCGGACGTTGAGCAGCTGGTCCGCGATCTCGCCCTCGTGATCAACGCCGAATCGCTGCTCGCCCTGATCGACCTCTGCGGTCTGGCCCCAGACGAGGCGGTCGCGAGCCTCGTGACCACCGCACGACACATGACCGCGGCGGCGGTCGCGGCCGTCCCCGGGGGACCCGACGCCGGCTGAACCGCCGGCCGGCCCGGCAGGGCGCGCGTCAGGAGACCGTCGCCTCCGGCAGGGACGTCTTGCCCCGCCCCACCTGCGTCCGTACCGCCCCCATGCTCGCGCCGATGACCAGGGCGATCGCCGCCGCCTGGACGGGGCTCAGGGTCTGGCCCAGGATGAGGAAACCGGCCGTCGCGGCGAGGGCCGGCTCCAGGCTCATGAGGATCGCGAAGGTGGGCGCGGGCAGACGGCGCAGGGCCAGCAGCTCCAGGGTGTAGGGGAGGACGGAGGACATCACCGCCACCGCGGAGCCCAGCGCGATCGTCACCGGGTCCGCCAGCTTCGTACCCGACTCGGCGATCCCCAGCGGCAGCATCAGCAGCGCCCCCACGCCCATCGCCAGCGCCAGCCCGTCCGCCTGCGGGAAGCGGCGGCCCGTGCGGGCGCTGAAGACGATGTACGCCGCCCACATGGCCCCCGCGCCCAGCGCGAAGGCGACGCCCAGCGGGTCGAGGGCGCCGAAGTCGCCGCCGCCGAGCAGGAACACGCCCACGAGGGCGAGGGCGGCCCACACGGCGTTGATCAGGCGGCGGGAGGCGAGGACGGAGAGGGCGAGCGGGCCGAGGACCTCCAGGGTGACCGCCGCGCCGAGCGGGATGCGGTCGACGGCCTGGTAGAACAGGCCGTTCATCGCGCCCAGGGTCGCGCCGAAGGCGAGCACCGTGCCCCAGTCGGTGCGCGAGTGGCCGCGCAGCCGGGGACGGCAGACCAGCAGCAGGACCACGGCCGCGGCGAGCAGGCGGAGGGTCACCACACCCAGCGCGCCCGCCCTGGGCATCAGGTTCACCGCCAGCGCCGCGCCGAACTGCACGGAGACGCCGCCCGACAGCACCAGGCCGATCGGGCCGAGCGAACCCCGGCCGCGCGCGGCCGCGGAGGCGGACGTCGTCGGCGAGGAAGTCGTCGTGCTGGGCGTGGTCACGGGCGGTCCAGGTGATCGGCTCGGGTTCGTTCAGCGTGCTGCACTGCGAGGTCTACGGTAATAGACCCGGTCAGGCGTGTGAACCCGTTTTGCAGCTGTCCCGCATGCTGGAATCAGATCCCGGGCCAGGCCTCCTCGTCCCGGAAGAGCGGCCGGCCGTCGGGGAGGGTGGTCGGGACGTAGTCGTACGACGGCGCTTGCCACGTCGGCTGCGGCATGTAGGGCGCGTATGGCGCGTACTCGGCGTACTCCGCGTACTCCGTGTGTTGCGGCTGCTCCACGCCCGCCGCCTGCTCCAGGTGGCCGTACCCGGGCTGGACCAGGTCCAGCGGCAGCCGCAGTTCCCCCGTGTCCATCACGGCGTTGTTCTGCGAGCGGTGCAGGCGCGCGTAGGCGCCGCCGCGCGCCAGCAGTTCCTCGTGCCGGCCCGTCTCCACGATCCGGCCGCGGTCGACGACCAGGATGCGGTCGGCGTCGGGGGCGAGGTTGAGGTCGTGGGTGATCATGATGGTCGTACGGCCGGCCATCAGGCGACGCAGCGGCTTGACGACCCGGCGGGCGGCCATCGCGTCGAGGCCGGTCGTCGGCTCGTCCAGGACCAGGACCGGGGCGTCGCGCAGGATGGCGCGGGCGATGGCGAGGCGCTGGAGCTGACCGCCGGACAGCCGGGCGGAGTTGGGGTCGACCCGGGTGTCGTAGCCCTCGGGCAGCCGGACGATGAAGTCGTGCGCGTCCGCCGCCCGCGCCGCCTCCTCGATGGCCTGGTCGCTGGCGCCGGGTCGGCCGCAGGCGATGTTGGCGCGGACGGTGTCGTGCAGCACGAGGGTCTCCTGCGGGAGCAGGGTGACGTACTCGCGCAGGCGGGCGAGCGGGAAGTCGCGTAGGAGGACGCCGTCGAGGAGAAGGTCGCCCGCGTCGGGGTCGTAGAAGCGCAGGAGGAGCTTGGAGACGGTGGACTTGCCGGCGCCGCTCGGACCGGTGACGATCACGAGTTCGCCGGGATTCACCGTGAAGGAGAGGTCCGTCAGGGCGGTGGTGTCGGCGCCCGGGTAGCTGAAGGAGACGTTCCGGACCTCGACGGTGCCGTCCGGGCGGCCGGGTTCGGCGCCCCGGCGGGGGTCGGTGACCGAGGGCTCGACGTCGAGGACCTCGATCAGCCGCTCGGCGCCCGCGGTCGCGGCGGTGACGGTGAGGCCCAGCTGGGCGAGGCCGCGGACCGGCGGGTAGAGGTAGCCGAGGAAGGCGGCGAAGGCGAGGAGCTGGCCGAGGGTCATCCGGCCGGTGGAGATCTCCCAGGCGCCGATGCCGATCACCGCGAGCACGCACACCGTCTCGATGACGGCCACCAGCTGCTCGTACGCCTCGTTCAGGCGGGTGGAGCGGACAGAGGCGCGGAACCAGGCGTTCGCCTCCTTCCGCAGCCGCCGGCGCTCGGCGTCCCGGCGGTCGTAGGCCTGGGTGAGCACGATGTTGGACAGGGACTCCTCGACGACGGAGGTGATCGCGCCGTCGGCGACCCGGCCCGCGCGGGAGACGTCCTTGATGGAACCGGAGAAGCGGCGGGCCGCCAGCCAGAAGAGCGGGGCCAGCACGAAGGTCGCGGCGGCCAGGTCCCAGCGCAGCCAGAACGCGGCGGCCGCGTAGAAGAGGGCGGAGAAGGCGGCGGAGGCGGCGCCGACCAGTCCCGAGACGACCATCGTCTCGATCGCCTCGACATCGCTCGTCAGCCGGGACAACAGATCGCCCTGCCGGTGCCGTTGGAAGAAGTGCGGGGGCAACTGCTGTACGTGGTCGAAGACATGCTCGCGCAGTCTCATCACGAAGCGTTCGGTGATCCAGGCGGCGAGGGAGTTGCCGGCGTACGCGACGACCGCGCCCAGCACCGCCACCCCTAGCCACTTCGCGGCCGGAGCCCAGAACGCGGCCAGCGAGCCCTTCTGCAGCGCGTGGTCGGTGAGGTCGCTGAAGACCAGGATCGCCTCGGTCTCGGCGAGCGCGGCGAGCACCGTGCACCCCCACACGAGGACCAGCCAGCGGCGCAGGCCCCGGGTCAGTGGCCAGAAACGACGGAACGCGACACGGGCCGGAATGGTGGGAGTGCCGTACTCGTACTCCTCGTCATCCTCTTCCCCGTCCATTTTCACATTCCCTTCGCATTGCGTCGCGAGAATTCTTGAATTCGACAAGCAGAGAGGACCGACGGAATCCCGTCGGCCCTCTCAGACCTCACTCAGTTGTCGTCGCCGGGGATCGGCTTGGGAACCGGCGGCTTGGGGTGCTTCTTCTTGGGCTTCGGCGGGGGCGGCGGGGGGAGCTGCTTCGACTTGGGCTTCGGGGGCAGCGGGGCGAGCTTCTTGAGGCTCATTTCCGACTCCTAGTGTTTCGTGGTTCAGGGATTCGGGAATTCCGCGTCCGGTTCCCGACACCGATGAACTTACACGCCGCACAACTCAAGAGAAGGCAAAGTCGGCGAGGTAACGGCAAACAGGCGCTGTGAATACCTTGGAGACTGCTGAGATCGCCCGCCGAAACTGAGAATTCTCTTATGAACCTGAGAACGACCTTATGAAACCTGGCAGTCAGCCATGAGCCGCGGCCCCGTCGCCCGCCCTGCCGTCCCTCGGCCCGAACGCCCCCAGGGCCTCGGCGTCCGTCGCCCGGGCGTGGAGGTAGTAGTCGGCCCACTCCGTGATGTCCTGAGAGGCGCACTCGCGGCTGAGGCGGGCGATCGCGGCCCGGATGTCGTACGACGTGACCCTCAGGTCGACCCCCGGGCCCAGCAGGCACCAGTGGGCGCCGGAGCGGCCGTACGGCATTCCGACACTGCCGGGGTTGACGATCAGCCGGCCATGGGCGAGGCGGACGTACGGCATGTGGGTGTGACCGCAGACGACGGTGCGGACCGTGTCGGGGACCCCGGCGAGGACGTCGGCCCAGCGGTCGAGCCGGGAGTCGACCAGCACGACCTCCTCGTCGTCGCGAGGGGTCGCATGGCAGAAGAGCACGTCACCGTGGCCGCGGACGCGGAGGGTGCGGGTGACGGGGAGCGCGGCGAGGAAGTCGACCTGCTCGTCGCTGAGTCGGGCGGCGGCGTACGGCCCGATCGGATCGGGGATCTCGTCCCGGCCGCCCCTGCGGTACTCGACGAGTTCGCGGTCGGCGTTGCCGCCGATCCACACGACCCGCTCCCCCAGTCCCCGCAACACGTCCAGCACTTCCCCCGGTTGGGGCCCGGCGGTGATGTCACCGGTGAGCACGACACGGTCGGCGGCGGCGACCTCCGGCTCGGCGAGGACGGCTTCCAGCGCGGGCAGAACGCCGTGGACGTCGGAGAGGACGGCGACTCGGTTCAACTCGGTTTCGGACATGGGCCCGAGTCTGCCGCCATCCCGTCCGCCAGCACCTCCGCCAGATGCCGCCCCCGTACCCCCGCCAGCTGCTCGAGCTGGGTGCGGCAGGAGAAGCCGTCCGCCAGGACCACCGCCTCCTCGGGAGCCTGCCGCACGGCGGGCAGCAACTGCTCCTCCGCGCAGGCCGACGACACCTCGAAGTGCCCTTTCTCGAAGCCGAAGTCGCCGGCGAGGCCGCAGCAGCCGCCGGCCAGCTCACCGGTGAGGCCCGCCGCCGCGCGCAGTCGGCGCTCGGGGCCGTCACCGAGGACCGCGTGCTGGTGGCAGTGGGTCTGGCCGGTGACCGGACGGTCCAGACGGGGCGGGGTCCAGTCGGGGGCGTACTTCTCCAGCGCCTCCGCGAAGGTCAGCACCGAGGCGGCGAGCCGGGCCGCGCGCGGGTCGTCGTGCAGCAGCTCGGGCAGGTCGCTGCGCAGGGCGGCGGCGCAACTCGGCTCCAGGACCACGAACGGGATGCGCTCCCCCGCGCGGGCGTCCAGCAACGGCTCGAGCAGATCGAGTGTGCGGCGCAACACCTTGCGCGCACGGTCGAGTTGCCCTGTCGAGAGATACGTCAGCCCGCAGCAGACGCGGGCCCGACGGGACGTCAGGAGGTTCGCGCTGTACCCCCACGACTCACCCTCGGGGGTCTGCTCGACGTCCACCCTCCACTTCATCCACGGCGTCTGCACGACCACCATCCCGGCCGCTTCCAGCACCCGCAGCGCCGCCTTCCCGACGTCCGGCGCGAAGTGCTCGGTGAAGGTGTCGGGCCACAGGGCGACGAAGGGCGGGAAGCCGTCGGTGTCATCGATGCCGTCACTTTCGTCGAGGTCACCAATGTCATCGATGTCGTCGATGCCCTCGATGCCCTCGATGTCGTCGGCCTCGATGTCGTCGGCCTCGATGTCGTCGGCCTCGATGTCGTCGGACTCGCTGCCCCGCTCAGCCCCGCCCCTCTCCTTCCACTCCGCCATCATCCGCCGCGCCTGCTCCGCCGACCGCCTGCGCCACCACCGCGTGAACGTCTCCGACGCGACACGCGGCAGCTCCCGCTCGGGCGCGATGCCGCCCAGCCGCTTGCCCAGGGCCGCGACCGGCCCCACTCCCGCCAGGGCGTTGACCAGCCCGGCCGTCCGTGTCCGCGTCACCCAGTGCAGCCACAACGGCAGCCACCCCATGCTGTAGTGCGCGGCCGGACGGCGTCGGCCCTCGTAATGGTGGTGAAGGAACTCCGCCTTGTACGTGGCCATGTCGACCTCGACCGGGCAGTCGGAGCGGCAGCCCTTGCAGGACAGACACAGGTCCAGCGCGTCCCGGACCTCCGTGGACCGCCAGCCGTCGGTGACCAGCTCACCGGCGAGCATCTCGTGCAGCAGCCGGGCACGCCCGCGCGTGGAGTGCTTCTCCTCGCCGGTCGCCCGGAAGGACGGGCACATCACGGACGCGCCGGCCGCGGCGGTGGTACGGCACTTGGCGACCCCGACGCAGCGCCGTACCGCCGCCGAGAAGTCGCCGCCGTCCGCCGGGTAGCCGAAGGCCACGTCGACCGGCTCGCGGGGCAGGACGGAGAAGCGGAGGTCGGCGTCCAGAGGAGCGGGGCGGACCAGGACGCCGGGGTTGAGCAGGTCGTCCGGGTCCCAGACACCCTTGGCGCGCTCGAAGAGGCCGACCAGATCGGGGCCGTACATCCTCGGCAGCAGTTCGGCCCGCGCCATTCCGTCGCCGTGCTCCCCGGACAGCGAACCACCATGGGCCACCACCAGGTCGGCCAGCTCCTCCGAGAAGCGCCGGAAGCGGCCGACGCCCGCCTCGGTGAGCAGGTCGAAGTCGATGCGGACATGGATGCAGCCGTCGCCGAAGTGACCGTACGGGGTGCCGCGCAACCCATGGGAGGACAGCAGGGCACGGAAGTCCCGCAGATAGGCGCCCAGTCGCGCGGGCGGCACCGCACAGTCCTCCCACCCGGGCCAGGCCTCGCTGCCGTCCGGCATCCGCGTGGCCGTACCGCTCGCGTCCTCCCGGATCCGCCACAGCGCCCGCTGCTCAGCGAGCCCCGTCACGACCAGCGAGTCCACGACGTCGGCGGCCCGCGCGATCGCCTCCGCACGCACGCGTGCCTCCGCCTCCGACTCGCCGCCCGTCTCCACGAACAGCCAGGCCCCGCCCCTGGGCAGACCAGCAGTCGGCGGCACCAGATCGGCCGCCATCCCCTCCACGGTGAGCGGCCCGTACGGCAACAGGCCCGCCGCCGCCTCGGCCGCCGCGCTCTCGTCGCCGTACGCCAGCACGGCGAGCGCACGCGCGCGGGGCGCCTCGACCAGCCGTACGACCGCCTCGGTGAGCACCCCCAGCGTGCCCTCGCTGCCACAGAAGGAGCGGGCGACGTCGGCGCCCTTCTCCGGCAGCAGCGCGTCCAGCGCATAGCCGGAGATACGGCGAGGCAGCTCCGGAAATCCGGTCCGCAACAGCGCCAACTCCCCCTCCACCAGCGCCCGCAGCCCCTCCGGAGCACCCGCCCACCCGCCCCCGAGCCTCAGCCGCTCCCCGCGCGCGGTGAGCACATCCAACTCGCGCACACTGTCCGCCGTCGTCCCCCAGGCCACCGAGTGCGAGCCGCAGGAGTTGTTCCCGATCATCCCGCCGAGCGTGCACCGGCTGTGCGTGGACGGATCGGGCCCGAACCGCAGCCCATACGCGCCCGCCGCCTCCTGCAGCCGGTCCAGTACGAGCCCAGGCTGCACCACGGCCGTACGCGCCTCGGCATCGATCGACACAACGCGATCCATGTGCCGGGTGAAGTCCAGCACCACCCCCGCACCCGTGGCCTGCCCGGCGATCGACGTGCCCCCGCCGCGCGCCACCACCGGCACCCCGTGCTCCCGGCACACCGCCAGCACCGCCGCCACGTCCTCGGCGTCCCGAGGGGCCACCACGCCCACCGGCACCCGCCGGTAGTTGGACGCGTCCATGGTGACCAGCGCCCGGGACGTGACGTCGAAGCCGACCTCACCCCGGACGACCGCGCGCAGCCCCGCCTCGAGATCCGTCATGCACCCAGCATGCATCCAGCCACTGACAGTGACGACACCCCTGTCCACCCGCGATCTCCCGCATCGTCAACGCGGTGCTCAACCTGTCACTCCACCCGGACCAGCGATCCCTGGTGCTGTCCGGCGAGGCCGACTGGTCGCAGGTGATCGAGGAGACCCTGGACCTCTTCGGCCTGCCGGACCGCCTGACCTCATAGATCCGCAAGATGTTGGTGCATTCCGACAAGTCCACGGGCCGGAGAACCCGTCTCATCGAACGGACACGTTTCCGTCCGGTTTCGCCGAAGAGATACCCTCCGGCTCGTGGCTGAGATCCAGATTCCCGCTGACATCAAGCCCGCCGACGGTCGATTCGGCGCGGGCCCCTCCAAGGTGCGGACGGACGCGCTGGACGCGCTGGCCGCAACCGGTACCTCCCTCCTCGGCACCTCCCACCGCCAGGCTCCGGTGAAGAACCTGGTCGGCAAGGTGCGCGAGGGGATCTCCCAGCTGTTCTCGCTCCCCGACGGCTACGAGGTCGTCCTCGGCAACGGCGGCTCGACGGCGTTCTGGGACATCGCGACCCACGGACTGATCGCGAACAAGTCCCAGCACCTCACCTTCGGCGAGTTCAGCTCGAAGTTCGCCAAGGCGGCCAAGCTGGCCCCGTGGCTAGCCGAGCCGGACGTCATCTCCGCCGACCCCGGCACGCACCCGGAGCCGGTCGCCGAGGCGGGCGTCGACGTCTACGCCTTCACGCACAACGAGACCTCCACCGGTGTCGCCATGCCCATCAAGCGCGTGGCCGGCGCCGACGAGGGCGCCCTGGTCCTGGTCGACGCCACCTCCGGCGCCGGCGGCCTGCCGGTGGACGTCAGCGAGACGGACGTCTACTACTTCGCCCCGCAGAAGTCCTTCGCCTCCGACGGCGGCCTGTGGATCGGCGTCTTCTCCCCGGCCGCGATCGAGCGGGCCGAGCGGATCCACGCCTCCGGCCGTCACGTCCCGGAGTTCTTCAGTCTGCCGACGGCGATCGACAACTCCCGCAAGAACCAGACGTACAACACCCCGGCGCTCGCCACCCTCTTCCTGCTGAACCAGCAGCTGGAGTGGATCAACGGCCAGGGCGGTCTGGACTGGGCGGTGCGCCGCACGGCCACCTCCGCGCGCACGCTGTACGGCTGGGCGGAGGACGTGAAGTTCGCGACCCCGTTCGTCGCCGACCCGGCCAAGCGCTCCCAGGTCATCGGCACGATCGACTTCGCGGACGAGATCGACGCGGCCGCCGTCGCCAAGGTGCTGCGCGCCAACGGCATCGTCGACACCGAGCCCTACCGCAAGCTGGGCCGCAACCAGCTGCGCGTCGCGATGTTCCCGGCGATCGACCCGTCGGACGTCGAGGCCCTCACGAAGTGCGTCGACTACGTGATCGAGAAGCTGTAACTCCCTGGTCAGCCCCCTTCGGGGCGCGGCTTGTCGGAGGGCCCTGTCGGTGACAGGGCCCTCGCGCCGCGCGTCCTGCTCGCGCTCAGGCCGCCGTACAGCTCACGCTCGGCACCGCACCCCCGCCCGGAGCGCCGCCGAACCCGAAGCTCACCGAACTCCCCACCGGGACACTCCCGTTGTGAGCCGCGTTCACCGCGGTCACCGTCTGCCCGCTCAGGGTGTACGACGCGTTCCACATGTTCGTGACCTGCTGCGAGCCGCTCCAGCTCCAGGTCACCTTCCACGAACTGATCGCCGTGGTACCGGTGTTGGTCACCTTCACCTCGGCGTTGAAGCCGCTCCCCCAGTCGCTGCTGACGGCGTACGAGGCGCTGCAGGCAGCCGAACCGCCACCACCACCACCTCCGTTACCGCCACCACCGCCACCGGATCCACCCCCGGTCCCCGGGAACAGCGGTGCCTTGACGCTGGCCAGATACCCGTCCTTCACCGTGTCCACGGTCTGCCAGTCGTCCTTCAGGATCCCGCCCGTGTCACCGGAGTTGGGATTCCACGACCAGAAGGTCCACGAGATGCTGTCCGCCCCGTACGTCGACGTCGGCCGCAGGTAACTCACCAGCGCCGCCAGCCACTTCTGGTCCGTCGTCGAGGCGAGCGTGGTGCCGAACTCGCCCACCCACACGGGCGCGATGTTCTGCTTGAAGAGGTAGCCCCAGTACTTGTCCCACACACCCGGCATGTTGGCGGGGAACGTCGGGTCGTTGAACCAGCTCTGCTGGGCCACGCTGGTGGCGTAGTCGTGGGCCGAGTACACGACCCGGTTCGCGACGTTCAGCCGCACCGGGTACTGGGCCACGCCCATCAGGTTGCCGCCCCACCAGCCCGAGACGCCGTTGAACGTCTGCACGCCCTCGACGAAGACCAGCAGGTCGGGGTTGACGGACAGGACCGCGTTGCCCGCGCGCTGGGCGGCGAGCCGCCAGTCGGTAGCCTGGTCGCCGCAGCCCCAACAGGCCGGATCGTGCGGCTCGTTGTGCAGGTCGATGCCGATGACGGTGTCCTGGCCCTTGTACCGCGCCGCCAGGGACTTCAGGTTCGCGATCCAGGTCGACTCGGGGACGGCCGCGGTGTACCAGAGGGCCGACTGGCCGCCGGAGTCCGGGCGGTGCCGGTCGAGGATCACCCTGAGGCCGTCCTGCCCGGCGTACGCCACGATCCGGTCCATGACCTGGAGGGAGTCGAGTCCCTGCAGATCGGCGTTCTTCCCGCCGCTGAAGTCGATGCTGTTGGGGACGGTCCCGCTCTTGAGGATGTCGTCGCTGTAGGGCAGCCGGATGGTGTTGTACCCCAGCGACCTCATCTGGTCGATCATGGACTTGTAGTCGCGGGACCACAGGCCGTGGACGACGTGGTTGCCGGTCTCGAAGCCGAACCAGTTGATGCCGGCGATCCGGACGGGCTGCCCGGCGGCGTCGAGGATCTGCCGGCCGCTGGTGTGCCAGTAGCCGGCCCCGGGCGCGTCGGCCGCGTCCGCCGTGTGGACGCCGGCCAGCGGCAGCACCAGCGCCGCGGCGACGGCGCACAGCACTCTTCGCAGCTTGCGGAACATGTGCCTGGTTCCTTTCGGGTGGGCGCGGACCCGGAACCGGTGGGAGCGCTCCCACATCCCGCGCACCACCCAGCAAACCGATAGGTCATGCTCGCGTCAATACAAGAGAGCGCACGAGCCGCGCGCCCGAAGCCCGGCGCCCTGGAGCAGGCCCTAACCGCGCCGGCCCAGCCGCCGGATCCCGAACACGGCCGCCGCCGCGACCACCACCGCGAGCGCGCCGATCTTGACGTTGCCGCCGACGCCCCCGCCGCTCGCCCCCGAGGCGTCCGAACTCCCGCCCGCGCCGGGCGTCTTGGACTCGTCGCCCGGTACGTCCTCGGCCTGCACCGGGCTGTCCTCGCCCTCGCTGCCGTACAGGAGCTTGGTGCCGTCCGGCGAGTAGCTGACGGACTCGCCCTGCCCCTGCAACGGCACGTCCAGCCGGCCCTCGCGCTTGATCTTCCCGCCGTTCCAGGCGTAGTAGATCCCGCCGAAGTAGCCGCGCACGGCGAGCTGTTTGCCGTTCGGGGAGATGGCCGCGTCGGTGGCCCAGAGGTCGACGGGGGCGACGGGCCGGAAGATGTTGCTGCCCGAGGCGGAGAGCTTGGCGGGGCCCTCGTAGAGATGCCCGCCGTCCTCGTTCTTGTCGATGATGTACGTGCGGCCGGTCTTCGGGTCGACGACCAGCGACTCGGCGTTGCGCGCCCCGTCCGAGTACTTGACCACGTACTGCGTGGCCTTGATCGTCTGGTCGGTGAGCTTCTTCGGCTCCGGCAGCCGGTAGATCCACACGTACGGCCACTTGCCGCCGAGGTTGTCCCCGATGTCGCCGACGTAGATATCGTCGTCCGGCCCGATGGAGATGGCCTCGACGTCACGCGGCCGGCCGACACCGCTGAGGGTGATCCGGGCGACCGTCTTGCCGGTCGCGCTGTCGACGGCGTAGATGTACGGCCCGTCGCTGCTGTCGTTGTGGGTCCAGTAGATCCCGGGGTGGAGATGGGAGGCGGCGAGCCCGCTGGACTCCTTGATGCGCGGGTCCGTGATGGTGAACCCCTTGTCCCCCTTGCCGTCGGCGGAGGCGGGCACGGCGAAGACGCCCACGAGCAGGACCCCGGCGAGAAGAGCGAACGGTCGGCGCATGTCCCCAAGCCTGCCATCCCGGGGGCCGGTTCACGGGGCACGCCCCTCGCGCCCACCGTGGCGGGCCTCACACCCGGCCCGTCCGCTTGATCCCTCCCTGATCGTCCATCATGAGCGGATGCTTAGGTTCATGCCGGTCGGCGACTCCATGACGATCGGGAGCGCGGGCGAACACACCTGGCGGTACCGCATGTGGCAGCACCTGCGCGAGACGTACGGCGGCCCGTTCGCCCTGGTCGGTCCGCGCGAGACGCTGCACGACAAGGCGACGGACGCGCCCACGTCGTACGAGTACGCGGACCCCGACTTCCCGCGCGCCCATCTGGCCGGCTGGGGTGAGGGCTGGGTGCACATGGCTCCGCTGATCGGCGAGGCGGTCCGTACGCACCGGGCGGATGTGCTGCTGGTCTCGCTCGGCCTGATCGACCTGGGCTTCTACACCAACGCGGAGCAGACGGCGGAGAACGTACGGGCCTTCGTCGAGGAGGCGAGGTCGGCCAGGGCCCGGGTCCGGATGGCCGTCCTGCCGGTGATCCCGAACGTCCGCGCGACCGCTGACGAGCCGTTCGCGGCCCAGGTGACCCTCTTCAACGAGCTGCTGGCCAAGACCCTCGCGGACCTGGACGAACCCCGCTCCCCCCTCCTCCTGGTCTCGCCCCCGCCCTCGTACGACATCCACCACGACACCTACGACGGCACCCACCCGAACGCGAGCGGCGAACACAAGATCGCGGCGGCCTTCGCCGACGCCATGCACCAGGCGTGGGACATCGGAGACCCTTACGCGGAGCAGCGTCGACCGGGACCGTGACGCGGTCACCGTGCGTATCGTTGTACTGCGTGTCTGTACTCGTCCATGGGGCAGCCGGGGAGGAGCGCCACGATGACCGTCCTTGAAGACAGGATCGAGATGGCCGACGACAGCGGTGAGCTGACTCTGGACGAACTGTTCGAGTCGCTTGAGCGGACCACCCCCGAGGGCTACAAGGTCGAGATCGTCGAGGGGGCCATCTTCATGACGCCGCAGCGGGACACGCACTGGGAGATCATCCTGGACATCGTCGAGCAACTGCGCACCAAGTACCCGCGCAGGCGCGTGAAGTCCGATGTCCGGATCGACTACCCGGGTCATCTCAACGGCTTCGCCACCGACGTGACCCTCGTGGCCGAGGGCGCCGAGAAGAACGAGAAGGGCCTCTGGCTCCGCCAGGACGTCGAGTTCGTCGCCGAGGTCATCTCCAAAGGGACGGCGCAGAACGACTACGGGCCCAAGAAGGCGGCGTACGCCCGCGCCGAGGTCCCCGTCTACCTCATCGCCGACCCCTACCAGGGCAAGTGCCACTTGTTCACCCAGCCCAAGGACGGCGACTACATGACGGAGACGACGGTCGGCTTCGGGGGCGACGTCGACCTCACCCTCACGGACCTCGGCCTCACCCTGAAAACGGATGAGTTCCCCCGCGACTGACTGACAGAATCCGTCGCATGGCGATCATCCACAACACCACCCTCAAGCCCACCAAGCTGGAACTGCTCACCGCCTGGCTGCCCACCCGCCCCTGGTACGTCGGTGCGGGCGAGCCGGAGCTGACCAAGGCCGGTGGATTCCGGCTGGACGACCCGGCGGGCGAGGTCGGGATGGAGTTCATGGTGGCCCTCGACACCTCCGGCCCCGAACCCGTCGCCTACCACGTGCCGCTCACCTACCGCGGCGCCCCGCTCCCCGGCGCCGAGGACGCCCTCGTCGGCACCATGGAGCACGGCGTGCTCGGTCCTCGCTGGGCGTACGACGGCGTCCACGACCCGGTGCTGTACGCCCAGCTCCTGGCCCTGTTCGAGGGCCGCGTCCAAGCCCAGGCGCAGAGCCTCACCGACACCCCCGACCACGAGGTCACCCGCTCCTACGCCGGCTCCGGTCTCCCCTCCCCGGACTGGCCCGTCACCGTCACCGACGACGAGGACGGCACCTCCCTCGGCGGCGGCCTGCGCCTTTGCCGGATCCTGCGCCCCACCGCCCTGGAGACCGCCCCCGAGGGAGCGACCGGTCATGTCGCCGGCGCCTGGCAGGCCCCGGACGGCACCCGGGCCCGTGCCCTGTTCGCCTTCCTGCAGCCGGTCTCCTGAAGGTCCTTGCCTAGAGCGCACTCCACGCCGTTGGCTAGGTGGTCATGAAGTACACGCAGCTCGGACGCACGGGACTCAAGGTCAGCCGACTCGTCCTCGGCACGATGAACTTCGGACCGCAGACGGACGAGGCCGACAGCCACGCGATCATGGACGCGGCGCTGGACGCCGGCATCAACTTCTTCGACACGGCCAATGTCTATGGGTGGGGCGAGAACAAGGGCCGTACCGAATCGATCATCGGCAACTGGTTCGCCAAGGGCGGCGAGCGGCGCGACAAGGTCGTCCTCGCCACCAAGGTGTACGGCAACATGGCCGCCGACGGCGAGTCGTGGCCCAACCACGACAAGCTCTCGGCGGTGAACATCCGGCGGGCGGTCGACGCGTCGCTCAAGCGGCTCCAGACCGACTACATCGACGTCTACCAGTTCCACCACGTCGACCGCGCCACCCCCTTCGAGGAGATCTGGCAGGCGATCGACACCCTGGTCACCCAGGGCAAGATCCTCTACGTCGGGTCCTCGAACTTCCCCGGCTACAAGATCGCCCAGGCCAACGAGACCGCCGCCCGGCGCGGCGGCACCATCGGCCTCGTCAGCGAGCAGTGCCTCTACAACCTCGCCGAGCGCCGCGCCGAGATGGAGGTCATCCCGGCCGCGCAGGAGTACGGCCTCGGGGTGATCCCCTGGTCGCCGCTGCACGGCGGTCTGCTGGGCGGTGTGATCAAGAAGGAGGTCGAGGGCGGACGCAGGGCGAGCGGCCGGGCCGCGGACGCCCTCGCCAACACCACCATCCGCGCGCAGATCCAGGCGTACGAGGACCGGCTCGACAAGCACGGTGTCGAGCCGGGTGAGGCCGCCCTCGCCTGGCTGCTCACCCGCCCCGGCGTGACCGGCCCGATCGTCGGCCCGCGCACCGCGCAGCAGCTGGAGTCGGCCCTGCGGGCGGTCGAGCTGGAGCTCAGCGAGGAGCTGCTGGCCGGCCTCGACGAGATCTTCCCCGGCCCGGGCCCCTCCCCGGAGGCCTTCGCCTGGTAGGCGGCACGGCGGTGTGGCGGCGGTCGGCTCGGCTACTTCCCGAGCGCCGCCGCCAACGCCACCACCACGAACAACAGCACGAGCACACCGGCCATGATCCGGTTCCGGGTCTTCGGGTCCACGTACCCGAGCCTAACCGGCCCCTCCGAGCGCCCAGCGGGCGACCGCCTCGTAGCGGGGCTGCTCCCCCGGCACCCCGGACTTCGGCAGGTCGCTGCGCACGAGAGCGAGTTCGGAGACCGTCCAGGTCCGGCTCGTGAAGTCCGCCAGGGCCGTCAGATACGGCCGTACGTCCCGCGCGTCCCGGCCGCGCGCGACCGTCAGGTGGGGCTTGTAGCGCCGGTGCTCCCCCATGTCCACCCCGGCCTTGCGCCCGGCCGCCTCCGCCCGGTCCGCGAGCAGCCGCAGCTCCTGTGTCTGGCCCTCGGCCCCCGTCCACAGCACCCGTCCGTGCCCGAACTGCCCGCCGCCGCGCAGCGCCAGCGCGAAGGCAGCCGACCGCCGGGCGGCCCGCCGCAGCCGGTCCGACAGTTCCGGTACGACGTCGTCGCCGACCTCGCCGTAGAAGGCGAGAGTGAAGTGCCATCCCGGCCGGCCTGTCCAGCGCAGGCCCTCCCCGCCCGGCAGCTTGCGCAACTCGTCCACCGCGGCGGCCAGTTCACCGGTCACGTCCTCGGGGGGCAGCACGGCGGCGAAGAGTCTCATGCGGACCACCCTGCCACCATGGGGGCATGGAGATCACCATCAGAGAAAGCGGACCCGACGACGTCCCCGTGATACTCGGCATGCTCGACAGCTGCGTGGAGTGGCTGGTGGCGCAGGGCCGCGGCGGCCAGTGGGGGACCGAGCCCCTGTCACGGCACGAGAAGACGGTGGCGTCGGTCGTCGGGTACATGGAGGAGGGCGTCGCCTACATCGCCGAGGCCGACGGCGTACCGGCCGCCACCCTCACGCTCACCGACGCCCCCGGCGCCTACCTCGCGGACCTGGAGCCACCGGGCGAGCCCGAGCGCTACATCCACTGGCTCGCCTCGGACCGCCGCTTCAAGGGCCACGGCATCGGCAGCGCGCTGCTCGCGCACGCGGCCGAGGAGACCCGGCGGGCGGGGATCTCCCTGCTGCGGGTGGACTGCTACGCGGGCGGCGACGGACGGCTCGTCCGCTACTACGAGAGCAACGGCTTCGCGCGGACGCAGACGTACGGCGGCGAGCGGTGGCCGGGACAGGTACTGGCCCGGAGGCTGTAGTCCTGCGGGCCGGTCTCGCCGTGACGTCCTGCGTGACCCGGTCACCGTGCGTATCGTTGTACCGCGCGGCTGCGTTTGTCCGGGACGCAGCGGGGAGGAGCGCCACGATGACCGTCCTGGAAGACAGGATCGAGATGGCCGACAGCGGTGACGAGCTCACACTCGACACGATGTTCGAGTGGCTCGAGAAGATGCCCATCCCCGAGGGATACAAGACCGAGATCGTCGGGGGTCAGATCTGTATGTCACCGCAGCGCCGCACTCATTGGCAGATCACTTTCGACATCCTCGACCAGTTGCGCAGCCGGTATCCCAGGAAGCGTCTGATGTCGGACGTCCGCATCGACTACCCCGGCCGCCTCAACGGATTCGCCACCGACGTCACGCTGATCGCCGAGGAGGCGCAGTGGGACGACAAGGGCCGCTGGCACTACAAGGACGTCGAATTCGTCGCCGAAGTGATCTCCAGGGACACCGCCGCCAACGACTACGGCCCCAAGAAGGCCACCTATGCCCTCGCGGACGTTCCGGTGTACCTGATCGTGGATCCGTACACCGGAACGTGGCACCTGCACACCCTGCCGAAGGACGGCGAGTACCGGGGCGAGGTCAGTCTCGACTTCGGCGACGACATCGACCTGACCGGGACGGTGGTCGGCCTCGTCCTCAAGACCGACGAGTTCCCCCGCGACTGACCCCGCTCCTCACGCCGCCGGCGCCAGTTCCTCGCGCGGTACGAACCGGACCACCGGGTGGCCCCGGTGCCAGCCGAGGGAGAGGCGGAGGTTGCCGACGCGGGCCAGGACCAGGCCGATGACGAGCGCCGCGCCCGCCGCGATCGCGCCGCCGACCGCCAGACCCGCCCGGACGCCGTAGGTGTCGGTGATCCAGCCGGCGATGGGCGCGCCGATCGGGGTGCCGCCCATGAACACCATCATGTAGAGCGACATCACCCGGCCGCGCATGGCCGGATCGGTGCCCATCTGGACCGTGGTGTTGGCGGTGACGTTGACCGTCATGCCGAACATGCCGATCGGGACCATGACCAGGGCGAAGAGCCACAGGGACGGCGCCGCGGCCGCCACCAGCTCCAGCACGCCGAAGGCCACCGCCGCCGCGATCATCACCCGCATCCGGGCGGTGCCGCGCCGGGCCGCGAGCAGGGCGCCGACCAGGGAACCGACCGCCATCAGCGTGTTGAAGGCGCTGTAGGAACCGGCTCCGGCGTGGAAGACGTCGTCCGCGAAGGCCGACAGGTACACCGGGAAGTTGAAGCCGAAGGTGCCGATGAACCCGATCAGGACGATGGTCCAGATCAGGTCGGGCCGCCCGGCCACGTACCGCAGGCCCTCCCGCAGCTGGCCCTTCCCGCGCGGGGCGCGCTGGACGGTGTGCAGCTCGCGCGCCCGCATCAGCAGCAGTCCCGCGATGGGCGCGGCGAACGACAGCCCGTTGAAGAGGAACGCCCAGCCGGTGCCCACGCCGGTGATCATCACGCCGGCGACGGCGGGGCCGACGAGGCGCGCGGACTGGAAGTTGGCGGAGTTCAGGCTGACCGCGTTCTGCAGCTGGTCCGGGCCGACCATCTCGGAGACGAAGGACTGCCGGGCCGGGTTGTCGACGACCGTGGCGAGACCGACGGCGAACGCGGCGACGTAGACGTGCCAGACCTGGACGTGGCCGGAGAGCGTGAGCAACGCCAGCGCGACCCCGGTGAGGGCCATCGCGGACTGGGTGAACAGCAGCGCGGGGCGCTTGGGCAGCCGGTCGACGAGGACGCCGCCGTAGAGGCCGAAGAGCAGCATCGGCAGGAACTGCAGGGCGGTGGTGACGCCGACGGCGGTCGCGGAGCCGGTGAGGCTGAGGACCAGCCAGTCCTGGGCGATGCGCTGCATCCAGGTGCCGATGTTCGAGACGACCTGGCCGGCGAAGAAGAGCCGGTAGTTACGGATCCGCAGCGAGCTGAACATCGAGGACTTGCGGGGGGCTGCGGGGGCGGGCGGTGAGGTGTGGGGGGTGGTCGGTGCGGGGGCGGATTCTGCTCCGGGTCCCGAACTCAAAGGGTTCGCCTCCTCTTTTCTTTGCTCGTTCGCCTCCGGGGAGCGCCGGTCGGTGTCCCCTGCGGCTCACTCGCGTGCGACGACGTACTGCTGCTTACAGGTGGGCGAGCTTCTCCAGCACGGGGGCGGCGGCGCGCAGTTTGGCCCACTCGTCCTCGTCCAGGCCCTCGACCAGGCCCGCCAGGAACGCGTTCCGCTTGGCGCGGCTCTCCGCGAGCATGGCCTCGGCCTGCTCGGTCTTGGTGACGACCTTCTGGCGCCGGTCCTCGGGGTGCGGCTCCAGCCGGACCAGTCCCTTGGCCTCCAGCAGCGCGACGATGCGGGTCATCGACGGCGGCTGGACGTGCTCCTTGCGGGCGAGCTCGCCCGGCGTGGCACTGCCGCAGTTCGACAGGGTGCCCAGCACCGACATCTCGGTGGGGCTCAGCGACTCGTCGACGCGCTGGTGCTTGAGCCGACGGGACAGCCGCATGACGGCTGAGCGAAGGGCGTTCACGGCGGCAGCGTCGTCGCCATGGGTGAGGTCCGGCATCTCTTTAGCGTAACTCATTACTCTCGCTAAACAAGCTGGCGCGCAAGCAGATTCCCGTGACCCTCGCCACTGAAACGGGAGCTTCACCCGTACGGGTGAGACGACGCCGGAAACTGACCGCTCGCCGGAAGCCGCCAGCGACCCTCGTCCCATGGGGACAGAAGTGCTCAGCCTGCGAATAGACCGGGAGCTGCTGGAGCGGCTCAGGGACCACGCGTCCAAAAGGGGAATGAGCGTCCAGGACTATGTCGTCCGGACGCTCATTCGTGATGACTTCGACGAGCGGTTCCAGACCGCCGTCGAGGAGACCGAGAGGTTCTACGGGGTCACGTGAGCCCCAGGGCCGGCATCAGGTAGTAGAAGCCGAACACCGCCGCGACGACGTACATCGGCACCGGGACCTCCCGGCCCCGGCCGGCCGCCAGCCGCAGGACGGCGAAGGTGATGAAGCCCATGCCGATGCCGTTGGTGATCGAGTAGGTGAAGGGCATCATCACCATCGTCACGAAGGCCGGGATGGCGAGCGTGTGGTCGGCCCAGTCGATCTCCTTGACCGATCCGGCCAGGATCAGGAAGCCGACCGCGAGCAGCGCCGGGGTGGCCGCCTGGGAGGGGACCATGGTGGCGACGGGGGTCAGGAACAGCGCCACGGCGAACAGCGCGCCGGTGACGACGTTCGCGAAGCCGGTACGGGCCCCTTCGCCGACGCCGGCCGTGGACTCCACGAAGCAGGTGGTGGCCGAGGAGGAGCTGGCGCCGCCGGCGGCGACCGCGATGCCGTCCACGAACAGGACCCTGTTGATGCCGGGCATCTCACCCTTGGCGTTGGTCAGCCTGGCCTCGTCGCTGACGCCCATGATCGTGCCCATCGCGTCGAAGAAGCACGACAGCAGCACGGTGAAGACGAACAGCACGCCGGTCAGCACGCCCACGTGGGAGAAGCCGCCGAAGAGGCTGACCTTGCCGATCAGGCCGAAGTCCGGGGTGGCGACCGGGTTGCCGGGCCACTTCGGGGTGGTCAGACCCCAGGACGGGACCTTCGCGACCGCGTTGACGATCACCGCGAGGACGGTCATCGTGACGATGGAGATCAGGATCGCGCCGGAGACCTTGCGGACGATCAGCGCGAGGGTCAGCAGCGCGCCCAGGATGAAGACCAGCACCGGCCAGCCGTTGAGGTGACCGTCGGCGCCGAGCTGGAGCGGGACGGTGGTCTGGGCGGCGTCCGGGATACGGGTGACGAAACCGGAGTCGACGAGCCCGATCAGCATGATGAACAGGCCGATGCCGATGGAGATCGCCTTGCGCAGGCTGTAGGGCACGGCGTTCATCACACGCTCGCGCAGTCCGGTGGCGACGAGCAGCATCACCACGAAACCGGCGAGGACGACCATGCCCATCGCGTCCGGCCAGGACATCCGGGGCGCGAGCTGGAGCGCGACGACCGAGTTCACGCCGAGGCCGGCCGCGAGCGCGATCGGCACGTTGCCGACGACGCCCATCAGCAGCGTGGTGAACGCCGCCGTCACGGCCGTGGCCGTCACCAGCTGGCTGTTGTCCAGGTGGTGCCCGTACATGTCCTTCGCGCTGCCCAGGATGATCGGGTTGAGCACGATGATGTAGGCCATCGCGAAGAAGGTGGCGAAGCCGCCACGGATCTCCCGGGCGAGCGTGCTGCCCCTTTCGGAGATCTTGAAGTAGCGGTCGAGCGCACCGGACGCGGGCAGGGCCCCGGGCTGGTCGGGGGCGGGGACCTTGGTGGGGGCCGAGCTGGACATTGGAGGTTCCTACGAGCAGATACGGACAGACGGAAACTGTTTCAGTATGAACATATGAACACAGGGGCGCTATCTCCGCGCGTAGACCTGATCACCTCGTAAGCTGGGCGCATGGCGAAGTGGACCCCGCAGCACGAGGCGCCGGAGCCCCTGGAGGGCCCCGTCGTCGCCACCATCACCGGCGGCACGATCCTCTGGTTCGTCCTCTTCCTGGCGCAGCTGCCGTTCTACGGCTGGTTCGACGACCACGGGCACACCTGGTGGCTGTGGACCTGCCTCACCGGAGGGGTCCTCGGGCTGTACGGCGTCTGGTTCGTCCGGAAGCGGGACGCGGCGATCAAGCGGTCGGCGGCCCAGAAGGACGGGGCCGCGCTCCGCGACGGATCCGCGCACGGAGAAGGGTCGGTACTCGGGGAGGGGGCGGCCGAGTAGGCCGTACAACCACCGCACGAGTCCGCTCCTCCCGTGGTCGGATCTTTCGGTCACTCGGCGGGTGAGGGCCCAAAACCGCACGTACCGTCGAATGCATGGCACACATCGACGCGGGCGCCGAACTCGATCCTGTGCACCCCGTACCCCTGCCGGTGGCGACCCGCGGACTGACCGCGGCCGAGGTCGCCGAGCGGGTGGCGCGCGGACAGGTCAACGACGTACCGGTGCGCAGCAGCCGGTCGATGGGCGAGATCGTCCGGGCGAACGTCTTCACCCGGTTCAACGCGATCATCGGTGTGCTGTGGCTGATCATGCTGTTCGTCGCGCCCTTCCAGGACAGCCTGTTCGGGTACGTGATCCTCGCCAACACCGGGATCGGGATCATCCAGGAGTGGCGGGCCAAGCGGACCCTGGACTCGCTCGCGGTGATCGGGGAGGCCCGGCCGACGGTACGGCGGGACGGGGTGGCGGGTGAGGTCAGTACGGCGCAGATCGTGCTGGACGACCTGATCGAGGTCGGACCCGGGGACAAGGCCGTGGTCGACGGGGTGTGCGTCGAGGCCGACGGGCTGGAGATCGACGAGTCACTGCTGACCGGTGAGGCCGACCCGGTGGTCAAGCGGCCCGGCGACCGCATCATGTCCGGCAGTTTCGTGGTCGCCGGCGGTGGCGCGTTCCAGGCGACCAAGGTGGGCCGCGAGGCCTACGCCGCCCAGCTCGCCGAGGAGGCCTCCCGCTTCACCCTCGTCCACTCCGAACTGCGCTCCGGCATCTCCACCATCCTCAAGTACGTCACCTGGATGATGATCCCGACCGCGATCGGCCTGGTGATCAGCCAGCTGTTCGTCAAGCAGCACGGCCTCAAGGACTCGATCGCGCGCACGGTCGGCGGCATCGTCCCGATGGTCCCCGAGGGGCTGGTCCTGCTGACCTCCGTGGCCTTCGCGATAGGCGTGATCCGCCTTGGCCGGAAACAGTGCCTGGTGCAGGAACTCCCCGCCATCGAGGGCCTCGCCCGCATCGACACCGTCTGCCTCGACAAGACCGGCACCCTCACCGAGGGCGGCATGGACGTCACCGAGCTCAGGCCGCTGCAGGGCGCGGACGAGTCGTACGTGCGCAAGGTGCTCGGCGCCCTCGGCGAGGCGGACCCCCGGCCCAACGCCTCCCTGCAGGCGATCATCGACGCCTACCCGGACGTCGAGGACTGGCGCCGCACCGAGGCGCTGCCCTTCTCCTCCGCCCGCAAGTACAGCGGCGCCACCTTCGACGAGGGCGACGGCGAGACCAGCACCTGGCTGCTGGGGGCGCCGGACGTCCTGCTCGGCGCGGACGATCCCGCCCTCCTGGAGACCGAACGCCTCAACGAACAGGGGCTACGGGTCCTGCTGCTGGCCCGCACCTCCCGCGACCTGGACGACGCCGAGCCGGCCCGGGGCGCCCGTCCCACCGCCCTGGTCGTACTGGAGCAGCGGCTGCGTCCGGACGCGGCCGACACCCTGCGCTACTTCGCCGAGCAGGACGTCCACGCCAAGGTCATCTCCGGTGACAACGCGGTGTCGGTGGGCGCGGTGGCGGCCAAGCTGGGCCTGAACGGCACGACGGTGGACGCCCGCAGCCTCCCCACCGGGCAGGAGGAGATGGCGAAGGCGCTGGACGACGGCACGGTCTTCGGCCGGGTCACCCCGCAGCAGAAGCGCGACATGGTGGGGGCGCTGAAGTCCCGGGGGCACACGGTCGCGATGACCGGGGACGGCGTGAACGACGTACTGGCCCTGAAGGACGCGGACATCGGCGTCTCGATGGGCTCGGGCTCGGAGGCCACCCGGGCGGTGGCGCAGATCGTCCTGCTGAACAACAGCTTCGCGACGCTGCCGTCGGTGGTGGCGGAGGGCCGCAGGGTGATCGGCAACATCACCCGGGTGGCGACCCTGTTCCTCGTGAAGACGGTCTACTCGGTCCTGCTGGCCGTCATGGTGGTCTGCTGGCGGGTCGAATACCCCTTCCTGCCCCGCCACCTGACCCTGCTGTCCACGCTGACCATCGGCGTCCCGGCCTTCTTCCTCGCCCTGGCCCCCAACACGGAGCGCGCGAAACCCCACTTCGTGCGCAGGGTCATGCGGTACTCGATCCCGGGCGGGGTGGTGGCGGCGGTGGCCACGTTCATCACCTATCTGATCGCCCGTCACCACTACACGGGCGCGGGCCAGTTGGACGCGGAGACGAGCGCGGCGACCCTGACCCTGTTCCTGATCTCCATGTGGGTCCTGGCGATCATCGCCCGCCCCTACACCTGGTGGCGCGTGGTCCTGGTCGCCGCGATGGGCGTGGCCTTCCTGTTCGTCCTGATCGTCCCCTGGCTCCAGCACTTCTTCGCACTGAAGCTGGTGGGCGTGACGATGCCGTGGATCGCGGTCGGCATCGCGGTGGTGGCGGCGGCCACCCTGGAGGTGCTGTGGAGGTGGGTGGACCGCCGCATCCCCGTATAGGACCGGTGCCGCTTACCTGACGTCGACGAAGTCGCCCGTGGCGCTGACCGCCGGGGTCGTCGTGGTGCCCGCGAAGGAGTAGCGGAAGTAACCGTCGACCGTGGCCTTGGTGGTGGTCTTCAGGGTGCCCGTCGAGCTGGTGGTGATGGTCTTGAGGGTGGTGTAGGTGCTGGAGCCCTTCTTACGGAACTGCAGCTTCACCTTCTGGCCGGCGTAGCCCGAGTACTTGCCGGCGTCCCAGTTGGCGCGGGTCAGAGAGCCCGTGACCGTGATGGTCTTGCCCTTCTTGACCGGCTCCGGGGTGGCGTTGACCGTCAGCTTGGACAGACGCTGGACGAGGACCTTGCCGAGGCCGTTCCCGAAGGTGGGATTGTCGTCCTTGTCGAAGGCGACACCGCCTGCCTGCCAGGCGCCGGCGATGCTGTTGACCAGATCCGCGCGGCTGGCGCTGAGGGTGGCCTTGCAGCTCTCGACAGTCGTTGAGGTGTCCGTGCAGGTGCCCAGGTCGTCCGGGGCGACACCGTACTGGGACGACTCGATGCTGGAGCCGCGGTAGATCACCGGGATGGTGGAGAAGTCGCTGCTCTTGAGCGTGGCGGCGTGGGTCACCGTGTAGGTGACCGAGAACTTCACGGAGCCCGTGGCGGGCACGACGACGGCCTTGCCGCCGTTGACCTTCATGTTGGAGAAGGTGACGTCCAGCGTCGTACTGCCGGCGGCGTGCGCGGCCGGCGCGACGAACGCGGAGAGAGCCAGGGCGCCGGTGACGGCGGCCACGGTGGCACGTATGCGCATGTGTTCCCCATGGGGAGAAAGAGATCTTAGGAGCCTGTTGGCTCAGCGGATCAGATCCGTGACGGCTGTGAATGGTTGTACGACTCCGCGGACTTTGTTCGTTGATGACGAAGCCGTTGCGAGGTACGGAGAAACGGCCGCCCGGAGAATCCTCCGGACGGCCGCAGTCGAAGGGCCGCTCGGCGTCGGTCAGTCGAACCAGCGGTCCCGGGCCAGTTCCTCCGTCCGGGACGGGTCCTCCAGGAGGGCTGCCACCTCGAAGCGGCGGGGCCACTGGCCGGCGGCCCAGGCGAGGCCGGCCGCCACGCCCTCCAGGGTGGCCGCGTGGAGGGTGCCGTCGGTGGTGAGGCGCCAGTCCAGTTCGGTGCCGTCGACGAGGAGTTCGTCGTGTTCGACGTAGGTCGCGGGGGTGCGGGGGCCCAGCAGGACCCGTACCGCCTCCGGTACGTCGTGTTCCGTGCCCTGCGAGTCCACCGAGCCCGGCACCGACTCGCTCAGCCGCCGCACCTGGAAGAGTTCGGCCAGTTCGGCGGCGCGGGCGGGGCGGACCGGGAGCAGGGGGACGCCCTCGGTGAAGGGCAGCAGGTCCGGGGAGTCGACGACCACCGCGTCGGACGCGTCCACCACCGTCACGCGGCCGTCGACGACCGCGCGCAGCTCGTCGGGGAGGGTCACCTGCTCGGGGTCCAGGTCCGCCAACGCGCCGTACAGGGCGTGCAGTTGGGCGGCGGTGACCGGGCGGTCCGGGTCGGCGAGGCGGTCCAGCAGCTCCGCGGCGCCGCCCGGTTCGTCCAGGAGCGCCGGGACGGACGTCCGTACGCCCAGTGCCCGCAGCACCTGCTCGTCCTCGAAGCCGGTGGCGTCCGCCTCGTCGTACAGGCCGCGCAGCAGCGGGTCCCCGCCGGACGCCAGCAGGCCCGCCGGGCGGCGGCCGTCCAGCACCGGGTGGCCGCGCAGCCACCATGCCGTGTACGGCCGTACGACCTCGTGGGTGCCGTCGGGCAGGAGGACGCGGACCGGCTGGGTGAGCGCGTCGCGCAGGGGCGGCCGGGCGAGCAGGGCCAGGGCCTGGGGCCACTTGTCGTCGTCCACCAGGTCCAGGTCCCGTACGGCGATCAGCTCGGTGGCGACGGGCGGCACCGGGGCGTCCGGGAAGCGGTCGAGGACGTCCTCGCTCCACACGTCCACGGCGTCCAGCAGCCCCGCGTCGTCGGGCTCGGCGAAGTCCCCTTCGCGCGGCTCCAGTTCGTCGGGGTCGAGGACCACGTCGGTGGCCCGGACGAGGGCGAAGTCGGCGAGCACGCCACAGGCGGCGAGCGGCTCCTGGCCCCACTTGTCGGCCAGTTCGGCGTCCACCGTGGCGAGTTCGCCCTCGCGGATCACCTGGTGGAAGGGGCTGCCGGGGAAGACCAGTTCGCCGGCCGGGGCCGGCTCCCCGTCCTCGTCGGGCAGGGCGAGGGCGCCGAGCCACGGCTCGTCCCCGGGTTCGAGGCCGGCGTCCCGCACCAGCCCGAGCACGGTGTCCGCCAACTCCTCGGCGTCCGGGGTGTCCTGCTCCCAGTCCAGGCCGCCCTCGTCGTCCAGGGAGGCGGCGACGGCCGCCCGGACCTGGGGCGTGGTGAGCACCGCGCGGGGCGTCGCGGGCAGCGCGCCCAGCTTCTCCAGCAGGGGGTGCGCCGCGTCCGGGTGGGCGACCTTCAGACCGAGCCGGGCCAACACCTCCGGGTCGATCCGGGAGGCGTCCGCGGTGGGCAGCAGCACCTGGCGCGGGCCGATCGTCGTCCGCCCGTCGGCCAGCGGCACGGGCAGCCCGGACAGCCGGTCCGGGTCGACGCCGGCGAGGCTGTCGTAGAGCCGGCGCCACCAGCCGGGCTCCTTCTCCAGCCCGGCGAGCCGGTCCACGGCGTCCGTCAGCGGCACCCGGGCGACGCCCAACGTCCGCAGTTCCGCCCGCCGTTCGAGCCCGGCGGGCAGCAGGGTGGGCAGCACCTCGGCCAGCACCCGCACGGTGTCGGCCCCGGCGCCCTCGACGATCTCGGCGTCCCGGGGGCGCAGGGACTCGGGGAGGTCGAGGTCGGGTCCGTGGTCCTCGCCGGGCTCGGCGGTGGCGGTCCGCAGGGTGTCGGGGAGGTCGGAGTCGTCCTCGGCGGAGACCAGCGCCGGGGGCAGGAAGGACGTGCGCGGGAGCCGCTCCAGGACGGCCGCGCGCAGGGCGCCGTCCAGCTCTCCCTTGCCGAGCGGGCCGGGGACGAGGCCGACGACGCCCTCGGTCACCGGCCGCCAGGCGGCGAGGAGTTCGGCGTAGGAGTCGGCGGCGCGCTGGACGAGGAAGTCGGTCAGCGGGCCGGGCGCGGCGTGGCGGCGGGTGGTGTCGAGGGGGAAGGAGGCGATGAGGAGGGCGGGAACGCCCAGGGGCTCGTCGCTCGGGGTCGGCGCGTGGACGACGGGGCTCGTGCGCGGGCGGGCCGGGCTGCCGTCCGCGTCGGCCGGTACGGCCCAGGTGACCGACCAGTGGGGACGCAGCCGCTCCTCCACCGGCCGGTCGGCGAGGAGGTCCGGGGTGAGGGCGCCCTGCGCGGAGACGGTGCGCCAGCGGGTCGTACCGCCCCGCGAGTCCTCCACGACCGTGAAGGGCCCGTCGGTGCCGCGCCGCAGGGTGCGGACGGTGTCCGTCTCGACGACGACCTCCGCCAGGCCGGGAAGGGCGAGCAGGAGGGCGTCGTCGACGGCGTCGAGCAGCCGCTCCGCGAGGTCGGTGGCGGCGGGGTCGCGCAACGGCAGGATGACGACGGTGTCGTACGGGTCCGGGGCCGAGCCCTCGGCGGCGAACGGGAGCCGCAGCAGCGGTACGTGCCCGTCCCGGCGCCGGATCTCGTCGCCGAGCCCGGGGCTGTGCCGTGCCGTGTCGGCGGCCAGCTCGCGCGCCTCGGCCAGCGACCAGCGCACACCGCCGTGCCGGCCGACGACCGCGGGCTCGTCGGTGACGGCGAGGACGGCCGCGAAGCCGACACCGAACCGGCCGACCGCGCCCTGCCCGCTCTCCCGCTTGGCGGAGGCGCGGAGGGTGGCCAGGGACTCGACGCCGGCCGCGTCGAGCGGGGCGCCGGTGTTGGCGGCGACGAGGACGCCGTCGCGAAGGGTCAGCCGCAGGCGGCCGGGCACCCCGGCGCGGGCCGCCGCGTCGGCCGCGTTCTGGGCGAGCTCGACGACGAGACGGTCCCGGTAGCCGCCGAGGACGAGGTCCTCCTCGGCGTTGGCGTCCTCACGGAAGCGGGCGGGACTGGTGGCCCAGGCGTCGAGCACACCGCGGCGCAGACGGGCGGTGCCGAAGGGGTCCGCTCCCTCGGGGGCCGGCCGCACGAACTTGCTCACGTTCACTCTCCTCGTCGACGTGAGCACGAAGGTACCGCCGTACGGCCCGGCTCCGCGCCGGGGGCGGTCACCGGCCGAGATCCAGGTCGACCGATGGGGTGTCGGCGCTGTCGAGGGTGACGGTGGCGGAGGCGGGCGGGTGGCCGCCGGCGACAAGGGTGTAGGCGCCGGGCGTCAGGTCGGTGAGGGTGTAGGTGCCGTCGTCGGCGGTGCGGGCCGAGGCCACGAGGACGCCGTCGGCGTCGAGCAGCGTGATGCGGGCGTCGGCGACGGGCCGGCCGGTGCGGGCATGGCGGACGGTGCCGGCGACCGTGCCCGCGGGGTGCAGGGTCACGTCCTGGCGCGTGGCACCGCGTCCGTCGACGTCGACCGGTACGGCGGCCGGGCGGTGTCCGTAGGCGCTCACCTGGAGGGTGCACGCGCCCGGGGGCAGGCCGGGGATCGTGTAGGTGCCGTTCGCCGCGGTGGTCGTGGTCGACAGGACCTCGCCGTGGGCGTCGAGGACGACGACGGTCGCCTCGCCGACCGGGGCCTTGTCGGCGTCGCGGACGGTGCCGTGCAGGCCCGTGGCACCGGTCAGCGTCACCGTGCGGGAGACGGGCCGGTCGCCGACGGTGAGGTCGACGGCCCTGGGCTGGTGGCCCTCGGCCGACACGACCAGCACATAGGAGCCGGGCGGGGGCTGGGGCAGCCCGTAGGCGCCGTCCTCGCGGGTACGGGCCCGGGCGGTCTGGCGACCGCGCTGATCGACGAGGGTGAGCGTGGCGCCGCCGACGGGACGCCCGTCGTCCCCCTCGACGCGACCCGCGAGGCCGGTGACGCTCCCGGAACTCGTCACCGGGGCGGGGGCGTCCCCGGAGTCCGGGGTGGCGGCAGCCTCCTCACCGGAGTTCGTCGCGGCCTCGGCAGGGGCGTTCCGGTGAGCGGTGAGAGTCGCGGCGGGGGCGTTCCCGGAGTTCGCGGGTGGTCCGGCGGCCGCTGTCCGGGGGCGGGTGCGGCCTCGGATCAGGGAGGCCGCCGCGGCGGCCAGGGACATCGCGATGGCCAGGGAGAAGACCACGCTCAGGCCGTCGTGGAACGGCGGCGAGATCAGGTGGGGGAAGAACTCCCGCCCGGTCAGGTTCGCGGCGTTGGCCGCCGGGAGGTGACCGAGAATCGTGCCGCCGAGCAGGTTCTGGATGGGGTTGTAGCCGAGGAAGGCGGCGAACAGGACGCCCACGGGCGGGAGTTGGGCGACGGCGTGCGCGGCCTGGGCCGGGACCCCCTGCGCGGTCAGCCCGGAGGACAGCGTGTGCGGCAGCGAGCCGGAGAGCCCGGCCACCATGAGCGAGAAGAAGACGCCCATCGACAGGACCATGCCCGCGTTCTGGAACGTGGCCCGCATCCCGGAGGCCGCGCCACGGGCGTCGGCCGGCACGCTCGACATGATGATCGACGTGTTGGGCGCGGCGAACAGGCCACCGCCGAGGCCGTTGAGGAAGATCAGCAGCGCGAAGACCCAGTAGTCGAAGTCGGTGGGCAGGACGAGCAGTCCGGCGAAGGACGCGGCCATCACCACGAACCCGGCGGCCGCGAACAACCGCGCTCCGTACTTGTCCGACAGGTACCCGGAGACCGGCCCGGCCACCAGGAAGCCCACGGTCAGCGGCAGCATGTAGATCCCGGCCCACAGCGGGGTGTCGGCGTAGTCGTAGCCGTGCAGCGGCAGCCAGATGCCCTGCAGCCAGATGATGAGCATGAACTGCAGCCCGCCGCGCGCTATGGAGCCCAGCAGCGCGGCCGCGTTGCCGCCGGCGAAGGCGGTGTTGCGGAACAGGCGCAGGGGGAACATCGGTTCGGCGACCCGCGCCTCGATCACGCAGAAGGCGCCGAGTACGACGACACCGCCGATCAGCCCGGCCAGCACCCAGGGGTTGGTCCAGCCCATGGTGTGGCCGCCGTAGGGCTGGATGCCGTAGGTGATGCCGGCGAGCAGCGCGGTCAGTCCGACGGCGAAGGAGATGTTGCCCCACCAGTCCATCCGCCCCGGCGTGCGGACACCGGTCTCGTGCAGCGACTTGTACGCCCACACCGTGCCGATGAGGCCGATGGGGACGTTGACCCAGAAGACCGAGCGCCAGTTCCACGTCACCAGCGCCCCGCCCAGCACCAGGCCGACGAACGACCCGGCGATGCCCGCGACCATGTTGACCCCGAGGGCCATGCCCCGCTGCCGGGCCGGGAAGGCGTCGGTGAGGATGGCCGCGGAGTTGGCCATCAGCATGGCGCCGCCGACGGCCTGCGCGATCCGCCAGCCGATCAGCCACAGCGCCCCGCTCGCCCCGTGGAAGGGGTCGAGGGAGAGGATCACCGAGGTCACGGTGAAGATCAGGAAACCGGCGTTGTAGATGCGGACGCGGCCCCACATGTCGCCGAGCCGCCCGAGGGCGACCACCAGCACGGCGGTGACCAGCATGTAGCCCATGAGCATCCACAGCAGGTAGCTCACGTTGGACGGCTGGAGCGGATCGAGCCGGATGCCGGTGAAGATCCCGGGCAGCGAGATCAGCACGATCGAGCTGTTGATGGTCGCGAGCAGGATGCCGAGGGTGGTGTTGGTCAGCGCCACCCATTTGTAGCGGGGGTGGTCGACGCCGATCCAGGCGGTGCGTCGGCGGGACGGTCCGCCGGGCGGGACGGCGGTGCGGTGGGACGTTTCCTCCGTGGTCATGGGCTGCTCTTTCCTCGGGAGGATACGGAAAGGTCCTCGTCGGCCATCCGCCGCAGCAGCGGCAGGGCGGTCCGCACGGCCGACCCCAGGACCTGGAGCTCGTCCTCGGAGAGCGCGGCCATCAGGCCGACCAGCCGCGCGTTGCGCGCCTGCCTGAGCTCGGTCAGCGCCTCGCGTCCGGTGTCGGTGATGGTGACCAGGGCCACCCGGCCGTCGTCGGGATCGCCGACCCGGGTCGCCAGCCCCTGGTTCTCCAGCCGCCCGACGAGCTGGGTCATCGAGGGCTGGGTGACGCCTTCCGCCGCCGCCAGCGCGGTCAGCCGCACCGGGCCTTCCCGCTCCAGCCGGCCAAGGGTCGAGGCGGTCGTGTAACTCATCCCCCGGCGGTCCGCCAGGCTCCGGACCACGATCCCGGCCATGTGCGTCAGCGTCCGCGCGATGTCTTCCGATGCTGCGTGGTCCATACACCTAAAAATATCACGCGCCTATATAGGGACCCTATTAAAAACGGGTAAGAAGGCCGGCCCATCGCCGTGGGATGGTGCGTGGAGCGTGCTCAGCCGGCCGTCGGAGGCGGTGGGGCCAGGATCAGCGGCCACGCCTCGCCGGAGTGGACGTCGGCCACGATCTGCTCGGCTGCCGCACCGGCCGGTGCCGACAGCACGGCCGTCACGTCGAGTGCCCGGTCGTACCGGCCGCCGACGACGGGCGTACTCACCCGCAGCAGCCGGACCGCGTCCGGCCGGACAAGCGGGCGCTCCGGGAATCCGGCCCCGTCGATCCCCAGCGCGTCGAGCACGGCCCGGTGGACGACGATCTCGACGGTCAGGACGTCACCGTCCACCCGCCGCTCGGCCCAGCCGTCCGTCCGCACGAGCAGGAAGGTGCCGTCGCCGTCGTAGGCGTACGAGAACAGCGCGGCGACGGCCCGCTCCTCCGCGGTCCCCGCCGGATCCACCACCACGGCGACCACGACCGCATCCGGGGCTTCCGGGTCCATGCCGTCGCGTACCCAGAGCTGTGCCATCGGTGAGGTCCCCCCGCGGGCTAGAAGGCTCGTGAAGATCTTGTTGAGGGGCTGTCCGGCCGCAGGCCGGGCGGCCCCTTCGGTTATGCGCTGGTTGGGGTGAGGTGCCAGGTGCCGTTGGCTCGGGTGAGTCCGAGGTTGATGAGTCGGCGGAGGTTGAGGGCGGCGGCGCGGGTGTGGAGCCAGGTGTCGTTCTTGATGGTGCCGCGGTAGCGCAATCGGCGGTTGCCTTGTTGGACGATCCAGGCGACGGCGCGCTCGACCGGAGGTCTCCAACGGCGGTAGTCGGCCTGCCAGTTGGCGTCTGTGGTGGCCTGGTGGCGGGCGGCCGCGAGGAGGTCGTGGTGGGGGCGGATGGTCAGGATGCGTCCGGCCTTGGCCTTGGTGCACCGTTCACGCAGGGGGCAGCCGGTGCACAGGTCCCCGAAGGCTGCCTTGCGCTGGTGGTGCTGCCCACCGGGGCCGGAGAGCGCAACGGTGTGCTTTTGTGGGCAGGTCACGGTGGCGGCGGTGGTGTCGATGGCGAAGTCGTCGAAGGTGAAGCCGCCGGGAACGGCGGGCCGCAGCGGGGCGGGTTTGAAAAACAGCCGGTGTCCTTGCTGCTGAAGGGTGTGGCGGGCATCGCCGGTGGAGTAGGCGGTGTCACCGAAGGCGTCCACCGGGGCGTCCTCGTCGGCGAGCAGGCCGATGCCGACGGCGGCTTCGTGGTGCTCGGCTCCGGCACCGGGCCGCAGGGCGACGGCCGTGTATAACCCGGTCTCGGGCTCGACGGCGAGGTGGGCCTTGAAGCCGTCTTGCCGGTGGGTCCGGGTCTTGTGCACGTGGCGGGCTTCGGGGTCGACGGTGGAGACCATCCGGCCCGGGGCGGTGCCCCGGGTGATGCGCCAGCGTCCGTCGCGGCCGTCGGAGTCCTCGGCCGGCTCGACGTCCTGCCCGGCGACCAGGGCCAGGATGCCGACCGCGTTGGCGGCCTTCTCGCCCAGCTGCTGCTCGGGCAGGTGGCCCAGCAGCCGCACCGCGTCGCCGACCAGGGCATCGACCAGCTCGGCGCGGGCCTGCTCGTCGTTCCAGGCGATGCGGGGCTTGCCCGGCTCGGTGTAGTCGTGCGCGGTGCACTGCACGGCCGACACCTGCCCGGCGCCGGGAACCTCGCGGATCACCGCCCGGATCGCGGCGATGATCTGGGTGACGGTGTCCTGGGTGGCCACCGCGTCGTCCAGCACCGTGGAGTCCAGCGCCCGGCGGTGCTTGCCCTTCAGGACACCGGTGGCCTTCACGACCTCACGCACCGCCTCGAAGACCCGGTTCGGCCGGGCGGAGCGGGCCAGGCGGCGGCGGAAGTAGGCCAGCAGCGACGGGTCGAACGCCATGTCGTTAAGACCCAGCCCGCACGCAGCCTTCCACCGCAGATCACACCGCAGTTCCTGGACCGTCTCGAAATCCGACAGCCCGTGCAGGGCCTGCAGCGTGATCGCAGCGGCCAGGATCTGCGGCGGCATGCTCGGCCGCCCATTCGCCGACGGATACATGTCCGCGAACATCTCCGCCGGAAACAGGGCACTCCGATGCTCGGCCAGGAACGCGAACACGCTTCCTGCCGGGATCAACTCCCCGCACGTCTCCCACACATCCGGCCCGACGGTCTCCCCGACCCACTCGCCCATCGCCACACCAACGAGTCTGGCCCCGCCGCTCACGCGGCAGGGCCAGAACCCCAAGATCTTCATGGGCCTTCTAGG
>NZ_JAKWBE010000024.1 GCF_022513565.1 Streptomyces gilvus
CCCCCCCCCCCCCCCCCCCCCCCCCCCCCCGGCCCCGACCCACCACCCAACCGAAGGCGCTACGCCCGCCCCCACCAAACCCGCACAGGCGCCGCAGGCATCGCCCCTCAGCCCCCCGACGTCTCCAGCTCGGCATCCTCCCCGACGCCCGCGCAGTCGTACGGATCCTTCAGCCAGCCGTCCGGAAGCACCACCCGGTTGTTGCCGGACGTACGCCCCCGAGGCCCGTCAGCACCATCGGGCCACGGCTGGTCGAGGTCCAACTCGTCCAGACCACCCCGCAGTTCATCGAGCGACGACGTGACCGCGAGCCGCCGCCGCATCTCGCTGCCGACCGCGAACCCCTTCAGGTACCAGGCGACATGCTTGCGGAAGTCGACGACGCCCTTCGACTCGTCGCCGATCCACTCACCGAGCAGCGCCGCATGGCGCACCATGACCTCGGCGACCTCACGCAGCGACGGCCGCGCGATGTCCTCCGTACGCCCCTCGAACGCGGCCACCAGATCCGCGAACAGCCACGGCCGCCCCAGGCACCCCCGCCCCACGACCACCCCGTCGCACCCGGTCTCGCGCACCATCCGCAACGCGTCCCCCGCCGACCAGATGTCCCCGTTCCCCAGCACCGGAATCTCGGGCACATGCTCCTTGAGCCGCGCGATGGCCTCCCAGTCGGCGGTGCCGCCGTAGTGCTGCGCGGCCGTCCGCCCATGCAGGGCGATCGACGTGACGCCCTCCTCCACGGCGATCCGACCGGCGTCCAGGTACGTGATGTGATCGTCGTCGATGCCCTTGCGCATCTTCATCGTGACCGGCAGATCCCCGGCCCCCGCCACGGCCTCCCGCAGGATCGCGCGCAGCAGGTTGCGCTTGTACGGCAGCGCCGACCCACCCCCCTTGCGCGTCACCTTCGGCACCGGGCACCCGAAGTTCAGGTCGATGTGGTCGGCCAGGTCCTCCTCCGCGATCATGCGGACGGCCTTGCCGACGGTCGCCGGATCGACGCCGTACAGCTGGATCGAACGCGGCGTCTCGCTCGCGTCGAAGTGGATCAGCTGCATGGTCTTCTCGTTGCGCTCGACCAACGCCCGCGTCGTGATCATCTCGCTGACGAACAGCCCCTTGCCCCCACTGAACTCCCGGCACAAGGTACGGAAGGGAGCATTCGTGATCCCGGCCATCGGGGCCAGGACGACGGGCGGCTGGACGGTGTGCGGGCCGATCTGCAGCGGCGTGACGGTGGTCTCGGGCATTCCCCCATTGTCACGCACCCCGAGGGGTACCTGGACCCGTCCGGAATCCCGCACGGCCCGCACAGGCCATTAGTTAGCCGCACTATTAGTTAGACACACTATCGAAGCAGTCGTACGATGGGACGCATGCCCGAGCTCAGCCAACGCCGACGCCATCTGGTCCTCGCGATCTGCTGCATGAGCCTGCTGATCGTCGGCCTGGACGTCACCATCCTGAACATCGCGCTCCCCGCGATCCGCGACGACCTGCACGCGAGCACGTCCGGCCTGCAGTGGACGATCGACGCCTACACCCTGGTCCTCGCCTCGCTGCTGATGCTCTCCGGCTCGACGGCGGACCGGATCGGCCGCAAGCGCGTCTTCATGACCGGCCTGATCGTGTTCATCGTCGGCTCGGTCCTGTGCTCACTCGCACCGAGCCTCAACACACTGATCGCCTTCCGGGTGATCCAGGCGGTCGGCGGCTCGATGCTCAACCCGGTCGCGATGTCGATCATCACCAACACCTTCACAGACCCCCGGGAGCGCGCCCGCGCGATCGGCGTGTGGGGCGCGGTCATCGGCATATCGTTCGCCGCCGGACCGCTGATCGGCGGTCTGCTCGTGCAGTCCGTGGGCTGGCGCTCGATCTTCTGGATCAACCTGCCGGTGGGACTGGCCGCCCTGCTGCTCACCCTGAGGTTCGTCCCCGAGTCCCGCGCCCCCAAGGGCCGCCGCCCCGACCCCGTCGGACAGCTGCTGGTCATCGCGCTGTTCGCCGGACTGACGTACGCGATCATCCAGGCACCGGAGTCCGGCTTCGGCGCGGTGCTGCCGTTCGCGGTCGTCGCGCTGGCGGCCCTCCTCGGGCTCCTCTGGTACGAGCCCCGTCGCGACGAACCCCTCATCGACCTGCGGTTCTTCCGTTCGCCGCCGTTCAGCGGGGCGACGGTGATAGCGATCAGCGCGTTCGCGTCGTTGGGCGGGTTCCTCTTCCTCTCGACGCTGTACCTACAGAACGTACGGGGGCTGGACGCGCTGCACGCGGGCCTGTGGATGCTGCCGACCGCCCTGCCGATCATGCTGTGCGCGCCGCTCTCGGGCCGCCTGGTGGGCAACCGCGGGCCGCGGCTGCCACTGCTGCTCGCCGGAGCGGCGATGACGGCGAGCGCGCTGCTGTTCGCGGCGTTCCAGGCGGAGACGTCGGACGTCACGCTGTTCATCGGATACGTGCTGTTCGGCATCGGGTTCGGCTTCATCAACGCGCCGATCACCAACACGGCGGTGTCGGGGATGCCGCGGGCCCAGGCGGGCGTCGCGGCAGCCGTGGCCTCCACGAGCCGCCAGCTGGGCCAGACGCTGGGGGTCGCCGTCATCGGGGCGGTACTGGCGTCCGGGGTCGGCTCGTCGTCGTACAAGGACGCGTTCGTCTCCGCGTCGGTGCCGGCGTGGTGGATCGTCGTCGGATGCGGGGTCGCCGTGTTCGTCCTCGGCGCGCTGACCAGCGGCCGCTGGGCGCGACGGGCCGCGGCCCGGGCGGCCGACCAGCTGGAGTCGGCCGAGGTACGCGAAGCGGCAGGCGTGAACGCGTAGACAAATCGAAGCCCGCGAAGCAGCGGTCGCGACCGCTAGGCAAATCGAAGCCCGCGGGGCCCGCTCAGCGACCCCCCGCCCGCTCCAGAGCGATGGCGTGGAGCTTCTCCAGCCGCTCCCTCGACTCCTCGTCCGCCGGCGCGTACGTCACGATGCGCGGGCCCAGTTCGGGCCCGAGCCACAGATCGGTGTGGTCGACGGCGATCCGGCCGACGTACCGGTTGTCGAACTCCTTGCGCTTGGTGCGGTGGGCCTGCACCTCGTGCCGCTCCCAGTTCTCACGGAACTCCGCCGACTCCGCGCGCAGCCGCTTGAGCAGCATCTTCCAGGCGGGCTCGGCGAGATGGGCGGCCATCGTGGCCCGGAACCGGGCGGCCATCAGCCGCTGGGTGTCCCGCAGGTGCACGATCGAGGAGCGCCACTCCTCGTGCGTGTAGGACAGGACAAGGCAGTTGCGGTCCTCGGCCGGCACCGCGTCCAGCTCGCACAGCAGCAGGCCGTAGGTGCGGTTGTAGGCGAGGATGTCGTACCGGCTGTTCTGCACGCACGCCGGGACCGGCTCCAGCTGCTCCAGGACGGCCCGCACCCCGGCGGTGATGGACGGGCAGGTGGTGGCCGGCGTCGGGTCGGTCTGGCCGGCCAGCTGGAAGAGGTGCGCGCGCTCGCTGGGGTCGAGGAAAAGGGTGCGGGCCAGGGCGTCCAGGACCTGGACGGAGACCTGGATGTCCCTCGCCTGTTCGAGCCACGTGTACCAGGTGACGCCGACCGAGGCGAGCTGCGCGACCTCCTCGCGGCGCAGCCCGGGGGTGCGGCGCCGGGTGCCGCGGGGCAGCCCGACCTGCTCGGGGGTGATGTGCTCGCGGCGGTGGCGCAGGAAGGCGGCCAGCTCGTGCCGCCGTATCGCTGCCGCCGAGGTTTCCGAGGGCGTCTCCTGGGCCATGGTCGTCATGGTCCCAGCCTGCCGCCTCCCGCATCCTGTTGCCAGGTACTGCTGCTACCAGGACAAGAAGACTCTGGTACCCGTCTGAGCGCGGGCGCAGGCTCATGGACGTGACCGAAACCATCACTTCACGCACCGTCCGATCCCCGGTGGCGCCACCCGCGCTCAACGGGCTCGGGCTCTTCACCGTGCTGCTGGCAGCGGCACTCCCCCTCATCGACTTCTTCATCGTCAACGTCGCCCTGCCCACGATCGGCCGGGACCTGCACGCGAGCGAGTCCGTGCTGGAGCTGGTCGTCGCCGGGTACGGGCTCGCGTACGCCGTCCTGCTCGTCCTCGGCGGCCGGCTCGGCGACCTGTTCGGCCGGCGCCGGCTCTTCCTCGGCGGCATGGCGGCCTTCGGGCTGACCTCGCTCGCCTGCGGTCTCGCGCCGAGCGCCTGGACGCTGGTCGCGGCGCGGGTCGCGCAGGGCGCGGCGGCCGCCGCGATGCTGCCGCAGGTCCTCGCCACCATCCAGGCGGCCACCGCGGGACCCCGCCGGGCCAGGGCCATGGGCCTGTACGGCGCCACGGCCGGCCTGTCGATGGTCGCCGGGCAGATCCTCGGCGGCGTCCTGGTGGCGGCCGACCTCTGGGGCACCGGCTGGCGCTCGGTGTTCCTGGTGAACGTCCCGGTGGTCGTGCTGGGCCTGGTCCTGGCGGCCCGGGGCGTGCCCGAGACCCGCTCCCAGCACCCCGAGCCGGTCGACGGCCCGGGCACCGTCCTGCTCGCCGCCTCGCTGCTCGCCCTGCTGGCCCCGCTCACCGAGGGCCGTACGGCGGGCTGGCCGCTGTGGACCTGGCTGTCGCTGGCGGCGTTCCCCTTCGTCGCGGCCGCGTTCTACGCGGTGGAGCGCCGGGCCGACCGCCGGGGCCGTACGCCCCTGGTCCCGCCGAGCCTGTTCCGGCTGACCTCGCTGCGCCGCGGTCTGGTGATGATCGTGCCGTTCTCGGTCGGCTTCAGCGGCTTCATGTTCGTCATCGCGGTGGCCCTGCAGCGCGGTGCGGGGCTGGGCCCGGTCCCGGCGGGGCTGGCGCTCGCGCCGATGGCCGTCGTGTTCTTCTTCGTCTCGCTGGCCGGTCCCCGGCTGGTCGCGCGGTACGGGACCCGAATCGTGACGGCCGGCGGGCTGCTGCAGGGGGTCGGTGTGGGGCTGATGGCGCTGGCGGCCTGGCGGTCCTGGCCGGACCTCGGCTTCGTCGAACTGCTGCCCGGCGCGGCGCTCGCGGGTGCCGGGCAGGCGCTCCAACTCCCCATCATCTTCCGGGTCGTGCTCTCCGAGGTGGAGCCCGCGCGGGCCGGCGTCGGCAGCGGCGTGATGATGACGACCCAGCAGTCGGCCCTGGCCCTCGGGGTGGCCGCGCTCGGCACCCTGTTCCTGTCCCTGATCCCGGCCCTGGGCATGCGCGACGCCCTGGTCACCACGCTCCTGGCCCAGCTGGCCTGCGTGGCGCTCACCTGCCTGCTGAGCCTGCGCCTGCCGCGCACCATCGGCTGACGCGGATGTGAGGAACGGAACAGGCCACGGCTCGGTCAACTCGTCGCGGAAGACCCCCTGTTGATGTTGGTCTTGCTGCACACTCCTGTGGCGGAGGCGAGACATCATGCTGGAGATCAACACGAGCAAGGTGAGCCGCTGGGACCAGCACGGGCGGGAACACGTCGTCCGCGTGCGGCGCAGCGGAGTACAGCGCACCATCAGATGCGACACCTGCGGCTGGCGCCAGGGCGCCCAGTTCCTGCCCTGGCTGAAGGCGCAGGAACACCTGGCCGAGGCCCACCAGGCGACCGTGGACCCGTCGGACGCGTAGGGAAACGCCCAGGGAAGGCGTAGGGAACGCCCAGGGGAAACCAGGGGACGCTCCCCGCGATGAGTTTCCGGCGCGTCGCCAGTCGTATGCCGTACGACCGACCCGCACCGGAAGGCGACCCATGAGCGCTCTGTACGACACCCTGCGACGCCACGTCGACCGAGGTACGGTGCCGGGCGCCGTGGGGCTGGTGGCCCGCGGCGCCGATATGGAGGTGGTGGCCGTCGGTTCGGCGGACGCCGACGGCACCGCCCCGATGGCCCGTGACTCGATCTTCCGCATCGCCTCCATCACCAAGCCGATCACCGCCGCGGCCGTGCTGATGCTGGTCGAGGACGGCCTGCTGGGGCTGGACGCGCCGGTCGAGGAGTGGCTGCCGGAGCTGGCGAAGCCGCTGGTGGTGCGGACGCCGGACGCCCCTGTCGAGGACGTGGTGCCGGCCGTCCGTCCCGTCACCGTCGAGGACCTGCTCAGCTCCCGCACCGGCTGGGGCTTCCCCTCCGACTTCACCTTCCCCGCCGTCCAGGCGCTGTTCGGGGTGCAGAAGGACGGCCGTCACCTCCAGGACTGGCCGGACCACGACACCTGGCTCCGCCGTCTCGCGCAGGTGCCGATGCTGTACCAGCCGGGCGAGTCCTGGCTCTACGGCACCTCCTCCGATGTGCAGGGCATCCTGGTCGCGCGGGCGTCGGGCCGTACCCTCGCGGAGTTCCTGGCCGAGCGGATCTTCGAGCCGCTGGGCATGACGGACACGGCGTTCGAGGTGCCGGCCGCCAAGCGGCACCGCTTCACCACGGCCTACGACCCGGCTCCGGACGGCACGCTGGAGGTGTCGGACACCCCGGACGGCGAGTTCGCCCGCGCCCCGCGCTTCCTGTCCGGCGGCGGAGGACTGGTCTCCACGGCCGACGACTGGCTGGCCTTCGCCCGTATGCTCCTGGACGCGGGCGGCGGACTGCTCAGCCCCACCTCGGTCAGCCGGATGACCACCAACCACCTCACGGCCGAGCAGCGCGAGCGCGCCGCCCTCTTCCTGGAGGGCCAGGGCTGGGGGTACGGCGGCCAGGTCGACGTGACCCCGGCCGACCCGTGGAACGTCCCCGGCCGTTACGGCTGGGTCGGCGGATCCGGCACCGCGGCCCAGATCGTCCCGCAGACCGGCACGGTCTCGGTCCTGCTGACCCAGGTGGCGATGACCGACCCGACGCCGACCCCGCTGATGCGGGACTTCTGGCGGTGCGTGGCGGGCGCGTAGGGCCTTAGGCTCCGGCGCCCTTCAGCCCGCGCACGCACAGGTCGACCAGTGCCTGGAACTCGGCCTGCGCACCCGGCCGTTCCCACTCCTGGGCGTGAACGGGGTCGTGGAAAAGGCTGGTGGCCTGGAAGAGGGCCAGGGCGGCGGTCGCCGGGTCCTCGACGGTGAAGACGCCCGCGTCGACGCCGGCCCGCACCAGCTCGGTCAACTGGCCGGTCAGCTCGGCGAGATGGGTGCCGACGGCACCGCCGCTCCCGCCGGTGAGGACCGTGTAGGTGGCGAACAGCTCCGGGTCGGCGCCCGCCTTCTGGCGCTTGGCGGCGAACAGGGCGGCGAGCCACGCCCGTACCCGGGCCTCCGGGTCCCGGCCGGTGTCCGCCGCGATGCCGGCCAGCAGCTCCGTCGTACGGTCCAGCCACCGCTTCGTCACCGCTTCCCGCAGCGCCGCCTTGGTACGGAAGTGCCGGTAGACGGTGCCATGGCTGACGCCGAGCGCGCGGGCCACGTCCACCACGGTGGCCTTGGCGGGTCCGTAGCGGCGCAGCACCTCCTCGGTCGCTTCGAGGATGCGCTCGGTGGTCAGGGTCTCGGGGGGCGGTGCCATGGCTAGACGGTACCCGGCGCCATGGTCAGCGCTCGCTGTCGAGCATCGCCATCTGCGCGGGGGCGTACCGCTCACCGGCCGCCGCGTCCGCGGGTACGGCTGACTCGATGGCGGCGAGGTCGGCCGCGTCAAGGGTGACGTCGAGTGCGCCCAGCGCCTCGCCGAGCCGCTCCCGGGTCCGCGCGCCGATCAGCGGCACGATGTCCGTATTGTGTCGCGGGCCCTGCGACATCGCCCACGCGATGACGATCTGCGCGACGGACACGCCCTTCTGCTCGGCGACCTTGCGCAGCGACTCGACCAGCGTGAGGTTGTGCCGCAGGTTGTCGCCCTGGAAGCGGGGGGTGTGGGCGCGGAAGTCGTTGGCGGCGAAGCCCCGGTCGGCCGAGACATGGCCGGAGATCAGTCCGCGGGCGAGCACACCGTACGCGGTGACGGCGATGCCCAGCTCGCGCAGCGTGGGCAGGATCTCCCGCTCGGGGCCGCGGGAGATGAGCGAGTACTCGATCTGGAGGTCGGCGATCGGGGCGGTGGCGGCGGCCCGGCGGATGGTCTCCGCGCCGACCTCGCTCAGCCCGATGTGCCGGACGTACCCCTTCTCGACGAGTTCGGCGATCGCGCCGACGGTCTCCTCGATCGGCACGTTCGGGTCGAGCCGGGCGGGGCGGTAGACGTCGATGTGGTCGACGCCGAGGCGCTGCAGGGAGTACGCGGCCCAGGTCTTCACGGCGGCGGGTCGCGCGTCGAAGCCGAGCCAGCTGCCGTCCGGGGCGCGCTGGGCGCCGAACTTCACGCTGATCAGGGCGTTCTCGCGGCGGGCGGCCGGGGCGGTGCGCAGGGCCTCGCTGATCAGCAGTTCGTTGTGGCCCATGCCGTAGAAGTCGCCGGTGTCGAGCAGGGTCACGCCGGCCTCCAGGGCGGCGTGGACGGTGGCGACGGACTCGGCGCGGTCCGAGTCCCCGTACATGCCGGACATGCCCATGCAGCCGAGGCCGAGGGCGGAGACCTGGGGGCCGGTGGTTCCGAGGGTGCGGGTTGGCATCGTCATGCCACCACCCTTGCATGACAGCTGACAGATTTCAATATCTGTCACTCCATACCTGCGATCCAACCCTGACCCATACCTCTGGTCCAGACCTATTGACGAAAGGTCTGGACCGATGCACTGTCATGCCTACGACACCTCACCGCACCCCCACCGGGAGGCCCGTATGCTCCGCCGCACCCTGGCCCTGCTCGCCACCGCTCTCACCACCGCGGCCCTCACCCAGCTCCCCCTCGCGCCCGCCGCCTCCGCCGCCGACACCTGCGCGGTGAAGTCGCGACCCGCCGGCAAGGTCCTGCAGGGGTACTGGGAGAACTGGGACGGCTCCGCCAACGGCGTCCACCCGCCCTTCGGCTGGACGCCGATCACCGATTCCCGGATCGCCGCCCACGGCTACAACGTGATCAACGCGGCCTTCCCCGTGATCCGTTCCGACGGCACGGCCCTGTGGGAGGACGGCATGGACGCGGGCGTGAAGGTGGCGACGCCCGCGGAGATGTGCGCGGCGAAGGCGTCCGGACAGACGATCCTGCTGTCGATCGGCGGCGCCGCGGCCGGAATCGACCTCAGCTCGCCGACGGTGGCCGACCGCTTCGTGGCGACGATCGTGCCGATCCTGAAGAAGTACAACTTCGACGGCATCGACATCGACATCGAGACGGGTCTGGTCGGCAGCGGCAGCATCACCCAGCTCTCCGCCTCCCAGGCCAACCTGATCCGCGTCATCGACGGCGTGCTGGCGAAGATGCCGTCCAACTTCGGCCTGACGATGGCCCCGGAGACGGCCTACGTCACCGGCGGCAGCATCACCTACGGCTCCATCTGGGGCGCCTACCTGCCGATCATCAAGAAGTACGCCGACAACGGCCGCCTGTGGTGGCTGAACATGCAGTACTACAACGGCAGCATGTACGGCTGCTCCGGCGACTCCTACTCGGCCGGCACGGTCGCGGGCTTCACCGCCCAGACGGACTGCCTCAACAAGGGCCTGACCGTGCAGGGCACGACGGTGAAGGTGCCGTACGACAAGCAGGTCCCGGGCCTGCCCGCCCAGTCCGGCGCGGGCGGCGGCTACATGCCCCCGTCCCTGGTCTCCCAGGCCTGGAAGCACTACGGCAGCTCACTCAAAGGCCTGATGACCTGGTCGGTCAACTGGGACGGCTCGAAGAACTGGACCTTCGGCGACAACGTCAGGTCGCTCCAGGGGCGCTAACGCGCCGTCAGCGCCAGCTTCGCGCCCAGCGCCACGAAGGACCCCGCGAAGCTCCGCCGCAGCCAGGTCATCACCCTCGGCCGTGAGGTGACGTGACTGCGGACCGAGGCGGCGAGCACCCCGTAGAGGGCGAAGACGACGAACGTCGCCAGCATGAACACACCGCTCAGGCCCAGCATGCGCGGCAGGGCGTGCGGGGCGGCCGGGTCCACGAACTGCGGCAGGAACGCGAAGAAGAAGATCGTCAGCTTCGGGTTGAGCAGATTGATCAGCACGCCCCGCACGATCACGCGCCCGGCGGAGAGCGGGGCGGCCCTCTCGTCGACGTCGATCGCGCGCCGGTCCCGCAGGGTCGCCCAGGCCATGTACAGCAGGTAGCCGACGCCGGCGTACTTGACGACCTGGAAGGCCGCGGCGCTGGCGTTCAGCAGCGCCGCGAGCCCGGTCACGGTGGCCAGCACATGCGGCACGATGCCGAGCGTGCACGCGAGGGCGGCGACCACGCTCGCCCGCCGGCCGTGGGACAGCCCGGCGGCGAGCGTGTAGACGACACCGGTGCCGGGGGTGGCGACGACGACCAGGGTGGTGAGGAGGAAGGCGAGGCTCATGCCCGCCAGCCTGTCGCCGCGGCGGCCCCCGATACAGGTCCAATCCGGCACCCGCATCAAGGACCACCGCACCGCAGGCGCGGCAGAGGTCAGCTGCCGATCAGGCGACCCGCCAGGTAGCCCTCGATCTGGTCCAGCGACACGCGCTCCTGCTTCATGGAGTCCCGCTCGCGCACCGTCACGGCGTTGTCCTCGAGGGTGTCGAAGTCGACCGTCACGCAGTACGGCGTGCCGATCTCGTCCTGGCGGCGGTAGCGGCGGCCGATGGCGCCGGCGTCGTCGAACTCGATGTTCCAGTTCTGCCGCAGGGCCTGGGCGAGGCCCTTGGCCTTCGGGGACAGCTCGGGGTTGCGGGAGAGCGGGAGCACCGCGACCTTGACCGGGGCCAGCCGGTGGTCGAGGCGCAGCACCGTGCGCTTCTCCAGCTTGCCCTTGGCGTTGGGGGCCTCGTCCTCGACGTAGGCGTCGAGCAGGAACGCCAGCATCGCGCGACCGACACCGGCCGCGGGCTCGATGACGTACGGCGTCCAGCGCTCCTGGGCCTCCTGGTCGTAGTAGACGAGGTCCTGGCCGGAGGCCTTGGAGTGGGCGCTGAGGTCGTAGTCGGTGCGGTTGGCCACACCCTCCAGCTCGCCCCACTCGTTGCCGCCGAACTGGAAGCGGTACTCGATGTCAGCGGTGCGCTTGGAGTAGTGGGAGAGCTTCTCCTTCGGGTGCTCGTACCACCGCATGTTCTCCTCGCGCAGGCCGAGACCGGTGTACCAGTTCCAGCGCTGCTCCATCCAGTACTCCTGCCACGTCTCGTCCTCGCCCGGCTTGACGAAGAACTCCATCTCCATCTGCTCGAACTCGCGGGTGCGGAAGATGAAGTTGCCGGGCGTGATCTCGTTGCGGAAGGACTTGCCCATCTGCGCGATGCCGAACGGCGGCTTCTTGCGCGAAGCGGTCTGCACCAGGGCGAAGTTGGTGAAGATGCCCTGCGCGGTCTCGGGGCGCAGGTAGGCGACGGAGCCGCTGTCCTGCGTCGGGCCGAGGTGCGTGGAGAGCAGACCGGAGAACTGCTTGGGCTCGGTGAACTGGCCCTTGTTGCCGCAGTTGGGGCAGTTGACGTCGGCCAGGCCGTTCTCCGGGAGGCGGCCGTGCTTGGCCTCGTACGCCTCCTCCAGGTGGTCGGCGCGGAACCGCTTGTGACAGGAGGTGCACTCGGTCAGCGGGTCCGTGAAGGTGGCGACGTGGCCGGAGGCGACCCAGACCTCGGGAGCCAGGATCACGGACGAGTCGAGACCGACCACGTCCTCGCGCGACGTCACCATGTAGCGCCACCACTGGCGCTTCAGGTTCTCCTTGAGCTCGACACCCAGCGGTCCGTAGTCCCAGGCGGCGCGCTGGCCGCCGTAGATCTCACTGCAGGGGAATACGAAGCCACGGCGCTTGCTCAGGCTGACGATGGTGTCGATCTTGTCGGCGGCCACGGTGCTCTCTTCATTACGACGACGGGCGACGAAGCGAGACGCTTCAGAGCGAATGCTTCAGGGTACCGGCGGGGGCTCCCCCTCAATCAAATCGGTTCCGGTCGGATCGTTTATTGACAACGGTTTCCATGTCAGATGAAAATGACTGTCATGAACGTACGACGACAGCACATAACCGGCGTGGCCGTGGCAGCCGTCACCGCCCTCGGGCTCACCACCCTCTCCGCCTGCTCCTCCGACAGCGCCGCCGCGGCCGGTGACGGCAAGTTCGACGTCGTCGCGTCGTTCTATCCGATGGCCTTCCTCGCCGATGAGATCGGCGGCGCCCACGTCCACGTCACGAGCCTCACCCAGCCCGGCCAGGAGCCGCACGACCTGGAGATCAGCGCGCAGCAGACCGCGCGGCTGCAGGAGGCCGACGCGGTGCTCTACCTGAAGAACCTCCAGCCCTCCGTCGACGAGGCGGTGGCCCAGTCCGACGTGAAGACGAGGATCGACGCCGCCTCCCTCACCTCGCTGGAGAAGCACGGCAACGAGGTCGGCGGCCACGCGGCCTCCCACGACGACTCCAAGAACAAGGAGCTGGCCGGCCTCGACCCGCACATCTGGCTCGACCCGGTGCGCTACGCCCAGGTCGCCGAGGGGGTGGGCGCCGCCTTCGAGAAGGCCGACCCGAAGAACGCGGCCGACTACAAGAAGAACACCGCGGCCCTGGTCGAGAAGCTCGACGCGTTGAACACGCAGTTCAAGGACGGGCTCGCGCACACGAAGTCCAAGGTCTTCATCACCACCCACGCCGCCTTCGGCTACCTCGCCGAGCGCTACGGCCTGACCGAGGAGGCCATCAACGGCCTCGACCCCGAGTCCGAGCCGAGCGCGGCGCGGGTGCGGGCCCTGGAGCAGATGGCGAAGGCCGACCACGTCACCACGGTCTTCTACGAGACCCTCGTCAGCGACAAGACCGCGAAGACCATCGCCTCCGACGCGGGTCTGAAGACGGACGTCCTGGACCCCATCGAGGGCATCACCGCCAAGTCCCGCGGCAAGGACTACTTCTCCGTGCAGGAGGCCAACCTCAAGGCGCTGCAGACGGCCCTGGGTACGAAGTGACACCGGAGGACGGCATGACCGAGCCCGTCATATCCCTGCGGGGCGTCACCGCCGAGCTGGGCTCGCGCCCCGTGCTGCGCGGCATCGACCTCACCGTGGCCCGGGGGGAGGTCGTCGCGCTGCTCGGCGCCAACGGCTCCGGCAAGTCGACGGCGGTCCGGACGATCATCGGCCAGGTGCCGGTGAGCGCCGGGGAGATCGAGCTGTTCGGGACGCCGAGGAGGCGGTTCCGGGACTGGGCGCGCGTGGGATACGTACCGCAGCGCACCACGGCCGCGGGCGGTGTCCCGGCGACCGTCACCGAGATCGTCTCCTCGGGACGGCTCTCCCGGGCCCGCTTCGGCGTGCTGGGCAAGGCGGACCGCGCGGCCGTGCGCGGGGCGCTGGAGCTGGTCGGGATGGCGGACCGGGCGAAGGACTCCGTGAACGCCCTCTCCGGCGGCCAGCACCAGCGCGTCCTGATCGCCCGCGCGCTCGCCGCCGAACCCCAACTGCTGATCATGGACGAGCCGATGGCGGGCGTGGACCTGGCGAGCCAGGAGGTGCTCGCGCGGACACTGCGGGAGCAGGTGGCGGCCGGTGCGACCGTCCTGCTCGTGCTGCACGAACTCGGGCCGCTGGAGCCGCTGATCGACCGCGCGGTCGTGCTGCGCGACGGCTGTGTGCTGCACGACGGACCGCCGCCGCCCGCGCTCGGGCAGCATGCCCTTCCCGGCCACGACCACGTACATCCCCACGGGCCGACCCGCTCGGGGCTGCTGAGCTGATGGGACTGTGATGGACTTCCTCGACTACGCCTTCATGCAGCGGGCCCTGCTCGCCGCGGTTCTCGTCGGCATCACGGCCCCGGCGATCGGCATCTACCTGGTCCAGCGCCGCCAGGCCCTGATGGGCGACGGCATCGGCCATGTCGCGATGACGGGCGTCGGCCTCGGCTTCCTGCTCTCGGCCTCCCCCGTGTGGATGGCGACCCTCACGTCCGTGGTGGGCGCGATCCTCATGGAGCTCATCCGCTGGTACGGCCGCACCCGCGGGGACATCGCCCTCGCCATGCTCTTCTACGGCGGTATGGCGGGCGGCGTGATGTTCATCAACCTCGCGCCCGGCGGCTCCAACGCGAACCTGACCTCGTACCTCTTCGGCTCGCTCTCCACGGTCTCGCAGTCGGACGTGACGGCGATCTGTCTGCTGGCCGGATTCGTCGTGCTGGTCACCCTCGGTCTGCGGCGGCAGCTGTTCGCGGTGAGCCAGGACGAGGAGTTCGCGCGGGTGACGGGGCTGCCGGTGCGGGCGCTGAACCTGCTCACCGCGGTCACGGCGGCGGTGACGGTGACGGTCGCGATGCGGGTGGTGGGGCTGCTGCTGGTCAGCGCGCTGATGGTGGTGCCGGTCGCCGCGGCCCAGCAGCTCAGCCGGAGCTTCGCGGCGACGTTCGCGGTCGCGGTGGCCATCGGGGTGTCCGTGACCCTCGGCGGCACGATCACCTCGTACTACCAGGACGTGCCGCCCGGGGCGACGATCGTGCTGCTGACCATCGCGGCCTTCCTCCTGCTGACCGCGCTCGCCGCCCCGCTCGCCCGCCGCCGTGCCCGCGCGGCCGCCGCCGCGGGGCCCGCCGGCGACCCCGTGGAGTGTGCGATTCCGGCCAGTCGGGAGGCCGGGGGGAAGGTCGGCGTCTGACCGCGCACAGCCCGGGCTGGCACAATGACCGGGCAGGCGCAGACGTGACCCTCGTGAAGGAGGAACCGGTGACGACCGCTGGACCGCCCGTGAAGGGCCGTGCCACCCGGCAGCGGGCCGCCGTGGCGGCAGCCCTGGACGAGGTCGACGAGTTCCGCAGCGCGCAGGAGCTCCACGACATGCTCAAGCACAAGGGCGACTCGGTCGGCCTCACCACGGTCTACCGCACCCTCCAGTCCCTCGCCGACGCCGGTGAGGTCGACGTCCTGCGCACCTCCGACGGCGAGTCGGTCTACCGCCGCTGCTCGACCGGCGACCACCACCATCACCTGGTCTGCCGCGTCTGCGGCAAGGCGGTGGAGGTGGAGGGCCCGGCGGTCGAGAAATGGGCGGAGGCCATCGCCGCCGAACACGGCTTCGTCAACGTGGCCCACACGGTGGAGATCTTCGGCACCTGCGCGGACTGCGCCGCGGGCTGAGCCGGTCGGGCCGCGGCAGCCCCGCGCCGACCGTCCCCGGGGGCCACGGGGTGAGCCGGACTCACGAGGTGGTGTCGTCGCCCCTCATCGCCGCCTCCATGGCGAGCAGTTCCTCGTTCGGCACGGCGCCGCCGAAGCGGCGGTCGCGCGAGGCGAACTCGACGCAGGCCCGCCACAGGTCACGGCGGTCGAAGTCCGGCCAGAGCACGTCCTGGAAGACCATCTCGGCGTAGGCGCTCTGCCAGAGCAGGTAGTTGGAGGTGCGCTGCTCGCCGCTGGGCCGCAGGAACAGGTCCACGTCCGGCATGTCCGGGTAGTACAGGTACTTGGCGAGGGTCTTCTCGTCGACCTTGCCGGGATCCAGACGGCCCGCCGCCACGTCCTCGGCAAGGGCCTTCGCCGCGTCGGCGATCTCCGCGCGGCCACCGTAGTTCATGCAGAAGTACAGGGTCAGCCGGTCGTTGTCCTTCGTCTGCTCCTGGGCGACCTGGAGTTCCTTGGCTACCGACTTCCACAGCTTGGGCATCCGGCCCACCCAGCGCACCCGGACGCCGAGTTCGTCGAGCGTGTCCCGGCTCTTGCGGATGAAGTCGCGGTTGAAGTTCATCAGGAAGCGGACCTCGTCGGGCGAGCGCTTCCAGTTCTCGGTGGAGAAGGCGTACAGCGAGATGCTGCCCACGCCCATCTCGATCGCGCCCTGCAGCACGTCCACCACGCGCTCGGCGCCGACCTTGTGGCCCTCGGTGCGGGGCAGCCCGCGCTGCTTGGCCCAGCGGCCGTTCCCGTCCATGACGATCGCCACATGGTTCGGGACCAGCTCACCCGGGAGCTTCGGCGCGCGGGCGCCCGACGGGTGCGGCTCCGGCGCCTTGTACTCGCGGCGCCGGCGTCCCAGAATCCCGCGTACGACCATGTGCTTCTCGTCTCCTCTTACCGCTTACTTCTTTGTGTACTGATTATCTGCGTACTAATTCTCTACTTACTATTTCTCCACGTACCGTAGCGAACGCAGTCCGCGTTCCAGATGCCAGTGCAGATACGCGGACACCAGCCCGCTCCCCTCCCGGACGTACCGCGGCTCGCACGCGTCCGCGGTCTCCCAGTCTCCCGTGAGCAGCGCACCGAGGAGGTCCAGGGTCTGCGGAGACGGTACGACACTGCCGGCCACCCGGCAGTCGGCGCAGACCGAGCCGCCGGAGGCGACGGAGAAGAACCGGTTCGGCCCGGGCAGCCCGCACTTGGCGCAGTCGCTGAAGCTGGGCGCGTAGCCGTTGACGGCGAGGGAGCGCAGCAGGAAGGCGTCGAGGACGAGGTGCGGGGCGTGTTCACCCCGGGCCAGCGTCCGCAGGGCGCCGACGAGCAACAGGTACTGCTGGACCGCCGGCTCGCCCTCGTGGTCCGTGAAGCGCTCGGCGGTCTCCAGCATGGCGGTGCCCGCGGTGTAGCGGGCGTAGTCGCTCACGATCCCCCCGCCGTACGGGGCGATGGTCTCGCTCTGGGTGCACAGCGGCAGGCCGCGCCCCACCAGCTCGCTCCCCCGCGCGAAGAACTGCACGTCGACATGGGAGAAGGGTTCGAGCCGCGCCCCGAACTTCGACTTGGTCCGCCGCACACCGCGGGCCACGGCCCGCACCCGCCCGTGCCCGCGCGTGAGCAGCGTGATGATGCGGTCCGCCTCACCGAGCTTCTGGGTGCGCAGCACGATGCCGTCGTCGCGGAACAGGCTCATGGGCCCCATTCTCGCCCACCGCGGGGGCCTCCCGCACGGCCCCCGGATCGGCGTCCCACTCCTTGCCACCGCCGAAGGGTCTCAGCTGGACGTACGGCCCCTCGTGGCCCATCACGATCCCGGCCTTCCCGGTACGCGTGTCCACGACATGACTGCCGACCGGTGGTTTGGGGGGCTTCATTTCCTCTCCTTAACGACCGTAAGAAAAGCGACTCGGAATTCCGGGCGGAGGTGAGACCCGGCACTCCAGCGTGCTTCCCCTTCCTCTTTTGATTTCACGCTTTTGCTGCCGACAGCGGCATACGGCCCCTAAAATCACCGGACCGGCGCAAGAGCGGGGAACCGGCGGTCCGTGGTGGGGTAAACCCCCTTTCATACAAGGCTGTTGACCGGATGGGAGGGACGGCGCGGATCCCGCCCGCCGGGGCGCGCTGCTGCTCGTTCCCGGCAGGCAGGGCGGGGACAGTCCGGGCGACCCTCGGGCAAGGGACAGAAGCTGCCCCGGCCGTCCGGGACTCCTACGACCTGATCGGGTTCGCTCCCCGCGGCAACGCGCCCTCCACGTCCGTCAGTTGCGGCCTCGAACACCGTGACCTCGCCGTCACCGCGCTGCGCCCCTGGCCCGGCCCCGACGGCTCCGTCGACCGGAACACGGCCACCGCCCGCCGCATGGCGGCCGCCTGCGCCCGCGAACGGAGGCGAGCTGCTGCGGCACATCAGCACCGTCGACAACGCCCGTGACATCGACCGGATCCGGGCCGCCCTCGGCGACCGGAAGCCCACCCCGCCGTCCGCCGATGGTCCACGGTCCGGCAACCGAGGAATGACGTACGACGTCGGTCAGAGAAGAGATCGACGTCCCGAACCGAGCGAAGGAGAGCAAGATCTCAGGCGCACGCACCTCCCGGACGACCCGACGCACCCTCCTCACCGCGGGCATCGCCGGCGCGGCCTCGCTCCCGCTGAGCGCCCCCGCCCACGCGGCCACCGAGCCCCTGCGCGACCTGGAACGGCGGCACGGCGCCCGTCTCGGCGTCTTCGCGCACGACGTCCGCACCCGGCGGACCGTCACCCACCGCGCCGACGAGCGCTTCCCCGTCTGCTCCGTGTTCAAGACCCTGGCCGCGGCGGCCGTCCTGCGGGACCTGGACCGGCACGGCGAGGTCCTGTCCCGGCGGATCCACTACACCGAGGCCGATCTCGTCGACGGCTCCGACCACACCCGCGCGCATCTGGCCGAGGGCATGACGGTCGCCGAACTGGCCGACGTGGCGATCCGATACAGCGACAACACCGCCGGCAACCTCCTGCTGCGCGAGTTGGGCGGCCCGACGGCGATCACCCGCTTCGCCCGCTCCATCGGCGACCCGGTGACCCGTCTGGACCGCTGGGAGACGGAGCTCAACTCGGCCGAGCCCTGGCGCGTCACGGACACGACGAGCCCGCGCGCCATCGGACGGTCGTACGCCCGTCTGGTCCTCGGCGACGCCCTGAACCGCCCGGACCGCGCCCTGCTGACGCACTGGCTGCTCAACAACACGACCAGCGCACGGCGTTTCCGCGCCGGGCTGCCGGCGGACTGGACGGTCGCCGACAAGACGGGCTCGGGCTCCCACGGCACCGCGAACGACGTCGGCGTCGCCTGGACCGCGACCGGTGATCCCGTCGTCCTGGCGGTCCTGACGACCAAGCCCGACCCCGGGGCCGCCTACGACGACGCACTGGTGGCGGAGGCTGCGGCACTGGTGGCGGACGTCCTCAGCCGCTGAAGGTGCGTACGTACCGCTTCTGCCAGGGCGTCTCCACCGCCCGCCGGTCGTAGTGCCGCCGCACGTAGTCCACCGCCTCCTCGGCCGGCACCCCGTCCAGCACCGCCAGACACGCCAGCGCCGTCCCGGTACGCCCCCGGCCGCCCCCGCAGGCGACCTCGACCCGCTCACGCGCGGCCCGCTCCCAGGCCGCGGTGAGGGCGGCGCGGGCCGCCGGGCGGTCGCCGGGCAGCCGGAAGTCGGGCCAGCGGATCCAGGTGAACTCCCAGGGGACGGGCGGGGGTTGGCCGCCGAGGAGGTAGAGGGCGTACGAGGGTGCGGGCGCCCCGGGCGGGAGAGGCCGGCGCAGTCCCCGGCCCCGGACCAGCCGACCGGAGGGCAGGCACAGCACCCCGGGGTCCGCGGGGTTCCAGGTGTCCGTCATCCGGTCAGCGTAGGGGCCTGGGGCCTGTTCCAGGTTTCCCGGAACAGGCCCTGGTCGTCCGAATTCTCGGCCGCGTCGGCGCCCGGTCACCGGTTCCGCTGCCACCATCCTGTTCAGAAGCCCGGATCGACGCGCGACCTCGACGGCAGAACCACCCCAGGGAGCCCTCATGACCCTTTCCACCCCGCTGACCGGTGTCGTCCCGCCCGTCTGCACGCCCCTGACACCGGACCGCGAGGTGGACGTCCCCTCGCTGCTCGGGCTGGTCGACCATCTGGTGGACGCCGGGGTGGACGCGCTGTTCGTGCTGGGCTCCTCGTCGGAGGCGGCGTATCTGACCGACGGGCAGCGGCGGCTGGTCGTGGAGTCGGTGGCCGCCCACGTGGCCGGCCGGCTCCCCGTCCTGGCCGGGGCGATCGACATGACGACCCCCCGCGTACTGGACCATGTGCGGGCGGTGACCTCGGCGGGCGCCGACGCGGTGGTGGTGACGGCCCCCTTCTACACCCGCACCCACCCCGCCGAGATCGCCCGCCACTTCCGCCTGGTCGCGCAGGGCTCCCCGGTCCCGGTGATCGCCTACGACATCCCGGTGGCCGTCCACACGAAACTCCCCGCCGACCTGGTCCTGGCCCTGGCCGCCGACGGCACCCTCGCCGGTCTGAAGGACTCCAGCGGCGACCTGGCCGCCTTCCGCGAGGTCGTCACCGGCGCCCGCGCGCTGCCCGGCTTCAGCGTCCTGACCGGCTCGGAACTCCTCGTCGACGCCGCCCTCGCGCTCGGCGCCGACGGAGCGGTCCCGGGCCTCGCCAACGTCGACCCCCACGGCTACGTCCGCCTCGTCCGCCTGTGCCGGGCCGGCGACTGGGAGCGGGCGCGGGCCGAGCAGGAGCGGCTGTGCGCCCTGTTCGGGCTGGTGGGCGTCGGCGACCCGGCCCGGATGGGCGGCAGCTCGTCGGCGCTGGGCGCCTTCAAGGCGGCGCTGCACCTGCGCGGCGTCATCGACTGCCCGGCGACGGCGGAACCCCAGGTGCCGCTGTCACCGGAGGAGGTGGAACGGATCGCCGAGTACCTCGCCGCCGCCGGACTGCGCTGAGGCCCTCGCCCGTCCCGGACGGGAGGCCGACCGGTGTCAGGACGGCGTCCGTGCCGCCGCCAGCAGCCGTTTGACGTCGTCCGCGCAGATGGTCAGGGCCGCGCCGACCGTGGTCAGGACGTCCCGTTCGGCGGGTGTGTAGGGGCCGTCGGCGAGGGCGATGCGGGCGGCCTGGAGGAGGATCGACTCGCGGCCCACGGGGGCGAGGTGCGGGGCGAGGGGGTCGAGCGCCTCGTGCAGCTCTATGGCCAGGCCCGCGCCGCCCGGCTCGCCGTAGACCCGGCCGGTGTCCGCGGCCAGGGCGTCGACCAGGGCGCTGAGCTGGTCCTCCGTGCAGTCCTCGAAGCCGGCGGCGCGGACGGCGGCCGTGGCCGTCTCCAGCGTCGTACGGGCGCAGGTGCCGCCCGCCGCGAGGACCGCGAGGGCGACGGTGTGGACGGCGTCGCGGAGCATCGCGGAGAAGCGGGTGGTGGTGGGGTGGTCCAGGACGTCCGTGCCGAAGTGGCGGCCGCAGGCCGCGCACTCGACGACCGGGCCGGTCTCGCCGCGCGGCAGGACCGGGACGCCGAGCAGGGTGAAGCGGCGGCGGCCGGTCAGCCGCTGGTAGTTGCGGTCGCCTCCGCAGCCCGGGCAGAAGAACTCGCCGTCCCCGACGGGCGTCCACGCGGTGCGGGTTCCCAGGAGGCGCGCAGGCCTGGCGGCTCGGCCGTTTCGTCCCCGTACTGGCAGCACGTCGCACCTCCTTTACACCGCGGCAACATCGCAGCGGTGTCGTGATGTTAGCCACATCAGCGAGGCGCAGTCAGTACCCCGGAAGAGACCTTTCCGTGACCTCCACGCACAGCTGGCCGAAAAGGGACGGGGCCCTGATCGTCGTATACGAAGATCAGGGCCCCGAAACCGCCGGTCAGAGGGGTCAGCGGGTGGCGCGGTTGACCGCCGAGACGACCGCCTTCAGGGAGGCACGCGTCGTGTTCGCGTCGATGCCGATTCCCCACAGAACCTTGTCGTCGATCGCGCATTCGATGTAGGAGGCGGCCTGCGCGGAGGCGCCCTCGCTCATCGTGTGCTCCTGGTAGTCCAGCAGCCGGGCGTCGACGCCGATCTTCTGCAGCGCGTCGAAGAAGGCGGAGATCGGACCGTTGCCGGAACCGGTCAGGACGGTGTCCTCGCCGTCCACGGTCGCCTCGACCCTGAGCGTGTCCACCCCGTCCGTGTCGGTCGTCGACTGCCCGTTCTTGACCTGGATACGGCCCCACGGGTTGTCGGGGTTCGGCAGGTACTCGTCCTGGAAGACCGCCCAGATGTCGGAGCCGGTGACCTCGCCGCCCTCGGCGTCCGTCTTCGCCTGGATGAGCTTCGAGAACTCGATCTGCATCCGGCGCGGCAGGTCCAGCTTGTGGTCGTTCTTCAGGACGTACGCGATACCGCCCTTGCCGGACTGCGAGTTGACGCGGATCACGGCCTCGTAGGAACGGCCGACGTCCTTCGGGTCGATCGGCAGGTAGGGCACGGCCCACTCGATGTCGTCGACCGTCACGCCCTTGGCGGCCGCGTCGGCCTCCATCGCGTCGAAGCCCTTCTTGATGGCGTCCTGGTGGGAGCCGGAGAAGGACGTGTAGACCAGGTCGCCCACGTACGGGTGGCGCGGGTGGACCTCCATCTGGTTGCAGTACTCCCACGTACGACGGATCTCGTCGATGTCGGAGAAGTCGATCTGCGGGTCGACGCCCTGGGAGAACAGGTTCATGCCCAGGGTGACCAGGTCGACGTTGCCGGTGCGCTCGCCCTGCCCGAACAGACAGCCCTCGACGCGGTCGGCGCCGGCCATCAGCGCCAGCTCGGCCGCCGCCACCGCCGTACCGCGGTCGTTGTGCGGGTGGATCGACAGGCAGACGTACTCGCGGCGGGAGAGGTTGCGGCCCATCCACTCGAAGCGGTCGGCGTGGGTCGAGGGTGTGGAGCGCTCGACCGTGGCGGGCAGGTTGAGGATGATCTCGCGGCCGGGACCGGGCTGCCAGACGTCCATGACCGCCTCGCAGACCTCCAGCGCGAAGTCCAGCTCGGTGTCGGTGAAGATCTCGGGGCTGTACTGGTAGCCGAACTCGGTCTCGGGGCCCAGCAGCTTCTCCGCGTACTCCATGACCAGGCGCGTGCCGTCGACGGCGATCTGCTTGATGTCGTCCTTGGAGCCCCGGAAGACGACCCGGCGGAAGACGGGCGCGGTGGCGTTGTACAGGTGGACGTTGGCCCGCCTGGCGCCCTTCAGCGACTCCACGGTCCGCTCGATCAGGTCCTCGCGGGCCTGGGTCAGCACGGAGATGGTGACGTCGTCGGGAATGACCCCGGGCTCCTCGATGATCGACCGTACGAAGTCGAAGTCCGTCTGTCCCGACGCCGGGAAGCCGACCTCGATCTCCTTGTAGCCCATCTTCACCAGCTGGTCGAACATCCGGCGCTTGCGCTCGGGCGACATCGGGTCGATCAGGGACTGGTTGCCGTCACGCAGGTCGGTGGAGAGCCAGCGGGGTGCCTGGGTGATCCGCTGCTCGGGCCAGGTGCGGTCGGGGATGTCGACCTGCTCGTACTTCCCGTACTTGTGGATCGGCATGCTGCTGGGCTGCTGGCGGTTCGCCATGATTGCGGGGCTCCTCTTGGTGTCCTGAAGGACGGCCGACGACGCAACACGAAGCTCCGCGGGGAGGGAGTCGACCTGTCTTACAGGCCCTCGCCGCGGCAGCTAAGAAGAAGCAGCCCGAAACGCATGATGCGAAGCATGCTAGCCGAGCCGACCGCAACAGGCGGTCCCGTATCAGTATGCGGACCCGCAAGCGCCCCAGAGGGGCGCGGGGCTGTGTCGATTCGCGGCTCCGCCGCGTGGGCGCGACCAGTCACAGCGAACCCACAGCGCATAACACAGAGCAACCAATCATGGTGGCAGCATCCCCATATTTCACCAATCATGGTCGCACCTAGTGACACCCAGCTAACGCAGTGCCATCGTGCCGCACATGACGAAGACCAACGGGGGCTCAGAGCCCGTCTTCTGCACCGTCGTACCGCCGCACATCCTCGACAAGCTGGCCCAGCACGAGGACCCGGCGCTCGCCGGCGCCGCTCGCAAGACTCTCGAGCGCGACGCCTTCGAGCGCACCCACCGCCGTCTGACCACGGTCATCGGCGCCCCTGCCGTCGCCCCGCCCACCGGAGCGACCCCCGAGCAGCCCCACCGCACCATCTACGACGCCCGCCACGGCACCGACCTGCCCGGCACCAAGGTCCGCGGCGAGGGGGACGCCCCGGGCAAGGACGCCACCGCCAACCGTGCCTACGCCGGTCTCGGCGCCACCTTCGAGCTGTATCTGAAGGCCTACGCGCGCTACTCGATCGACGGCAACGGGCTCCCGCTGGACGCGAGCGTCCACTACGACAAGGACTACAACAACGCCTTCTGGAACGGCGAGCAGATGGTGTTCGGCGACGGTGACGGCGAGATCTTCCTCGACTTCACCATCCCGATCGACGTCATCGGCCACGAACTCACCCACGGCGTCACGCAGTACACGGCCAACCTGACCTACTTCGGCCAGCCCGGCGCCCTCAACGAGTCCCTGTCCGACGTCTTCGGCTCGCTGATCAAGCAGTACACGCTCGGCCAGACCGCCGCCGAGGCCGACTGGCTGATCGGCGCCGGCCTGCTCGCGCCCCGGGTGACGGGCAAGGCGCTGCGGTCCATGAAGGAGCCGGGCACGGCGTACGACGACGACGTCCTCGGCAAGGACCCGCAGCCCGCGACCATGGACGACTTCGTCCGCACCGGCCGGGACAACGGCGGCGTCCACATCAACTCCGGCATCCCCAACCACGCGTTCTACCTGGCGGCGAACGCCCTCGGCGGCCACGCCTGGGAGAAGGCCGGCCAGGTCTGGTACGACGTCCTGACCGGCGGCGAGCTCAAGAAGGACGCCCTGTTCGCGGACTTCGCCAAGCTGACGGTCGCCGCGGCCAGGGCCCGCTACGGCGACGGCGAGGAACTTCAGGCCGTTCTCAAGGCCTGGGAGCAGGTCGGGGTGCGCACGTCGTAGTTCCGTACTAGACACGGACCCATGCGTATTCGAGTGAGGCGCACGGGCGGGTTCGCGGGCATCGAGCGCCGCGCCGAGGTGGACACCTCGGGGCGGCCCGACGCGCACGAGTGGCAGGCCCTGGCCGGGAAGGCGGTGGCCGCCGGCCGGGCCACGCCGCCCGCGGGCGTGCCCGACGGGTTCAGCTACGAGATCACGGTCGACGGCAGGACGGTGTACGCCGCCGATCCCCGGCTCACCGAGGAGCAGCGGCAGCTGATCTCCCGGGTCCTGAAGGAAGGGGCGTAACCACCGGTTCACGCCAGGGCGTTGACTTCCGTTACCAGCGGTAAGGATGATCCCGCCCATGGCGACTGACGCAGGCAATCCGATACCCCGCTTCCCGGCCGGTTTCCTCTGGGGCGTGTCGACCTCGGCCCACCAGATCGAGGGCGCCGTGGACGAGCGCGAGCCCTCGGTCTGGGACGCCTTCACGGCCGAGCCGGGGCGGGTGAAGGACGGTTCCACGGCGGCGGTCGCCTGCGACCACGTCCACCGCTACCGCGAGGACGTGGCCCTCCTGTCCGGCCTCGGCGTGGACGCGTACCGCTTCTCGATCTCCTGGCCGCGGGTGAACTCCCCCGGCGGCCTGGACTTCTACGACCGTCTCGTGGACGAGCTGCTGGCCGCGGGCGTCCGTCCCGCCCCGACCCTCTTCCACTGGGACCTGCCCGTCACCCTGGACTGGCTCGAGCGGGACACGGCCTCGCGGTTCGCGGAGTACGTGTCGGTGGTCGCCGAGCGGCTGGGCGACCGGGTGCGGAAGTGGATCACCATCAACGAGCCCGCCGAACAGACCCTGCTCGGGCACGCGCTGGGCGCCCACGCGCCCGGAAAGCAGCTGATGTTCGACGCGCTTCCAGTCGCCCACCACCAGCTGCTGGCCCACGGTCTGGCCGTACGGGCCCTGCGCGCGGCCGGTGCCACGGACATCGGGATCGCCAACTCGCACGGCCCGACGTGGCCCGCGTCCTCGGAGCAGGCCGACGTCGACGCCGCCGACTTCTACGACCTGCTGCTCAACCGGCTGTTCTCCGACCCCCTGCTGCTGGGCCAGTACCCGGACGGCATCGGCGAGTTGATGCCGGGCGACGTCGAGGCCGACCTGAAGGTCATCGCCGAGCCGATCGACTGGTACGGGATCAACTACTACGCGCCGACCCGCGTGGGCGCCCCGCAGGGCACGGACATCGAGTTCGGCGGCCTGACGATCCCGGCCGAACTGCCCTTCTCGGTACGGGAGATCGAGGGCGTCCCGGTGACCGACTTCGGCTGGCCCGTCGTCCCCGAGGCCCTGACGGAACTGCTCACCGGCTTCCGCGAGCGCTACGGCGACCGGCTGCCGCCCGTCGTCATCACCGAGAACGGCTGCAGTTACGAGGGCCTCGACGACCAGGACCGCATCGCCTACCTGGACGGTCATCTGCGCGCCCTGCACCGGGCGGTGGAGGCGGGCGTGGACGTGCGCGGCTACTTCGTGTGGTCGCTGATGGACAACTTCGAGTGGGCGGAGGGGTACGCGCGCCGCTTCGGGCTGGTCCACGTGGACTTCGAGACGCAAAAGCGGACGCCGAAGGCCTCCTACGGCTGGTTCCGGGACGTGCTGCGGGCGCAGAGATGACGACCACCCGGCCCCCGCGGGCACTCACCGAGCCGGTCGAGCGGGTCGGCCGGGGCTGGACCGCCTCCCTCTCGCTCGCCAACGGGGCGATCTGGGTGGGCTGGTACGGCCCCCTGCAGATCCTGCTGGTGACCCCTCAGAAGCCCAGCCGACGCAACTGCTTCGGATCCCGCTGCCAGTCCTTCGCGACCTTGACGTGGAGGTCCAGGAACACCGGCGTACCGAGGAGGGCCTCGATCTGCTTGCGGGACTTGATGCCGACCTCCTTCAGGCGCTTGCCCTTGGGGCCGATGATGATGCCCTTCTGGCTGGGGCGCTCGATGAACAGGTTGGCGTGGATGTCGAGGAGGGGCTTGTCGGCCGGACGGTCCTCGCGCGGAAGCATCTCCTCCACGACGACGGCGATGGAGTGCGGCAGCTCGTCGCGCACACCCTCCAGCGCCGCCTCCCGGATCAGCTCGGCGATCATGACCTGCTCGGGCTCGTCGGTGAGGTCGCCTTCCGGGTAGAGCGCAGGCCCCTCGGGCAGCAACGGCACGAGAAGGTCGGCCAGCAGGTTCACCTGCTTGTCCCCGACCGCCGACACCGGCACGATCTCCGCCCACTCGAAGCCCAGCTCCTTGCCCAGCTGGTCGATGGCGATCAGCTGCTCGGCGAGGGTCTTGGAGTCGACGAGGTCGGTCTTGGTGACGATCGCGATCTTGGGCGTCTTGCGGATTCCCGCCAGCTCCTTGGCGATGAACCGGTCACCGGGGCCGATCTTCTCGTTCGCCGGAAGACAGAAACCGATCACGTCCACCTCGGCCCACGTCGTGCGCACGACGTCGTTGAGCCGCTCCCCCAGCAGCGTGCGCGGCTTGTGCAGCCCCGGGGTGTCGACCAGGATGAGCTGGGCGTCCTCCCGGTGCACGATCCCCCGCACGGTGTGCCGCGTGGTCTGCGGCTGGTTCGCGGTGATCGCCACCTTCTGCCCGACCAGAGCGTTCGTGAGGGTGGACTTGCCCGCGTTGGGGCGCCCCACGAAGCAGGCGAAGCCGGCACGGTGGACGGTCTCGCCCGACTCTTCGGATGACTGGGTACGAACGCTCATGCCGCCCATTCTCCCTGATCCCCGGACCCCCGCCGTACCGTGAGGATCCGGTAACCCCGCCGCAACGAAACGTCACGGAAACACAGCCGTACGCAACCGGAAACGCGCGCCGGTGACCCTCTGACGAGCCCCCACCTCGATGGAGACGACCGTGACCCTCGCCGCCGCGCAGATCAACACGGGCGACACCGCCTGGCTGCTCGCCGCCACCGCCCTGGTCCTGCTGATGACCCCGGGCCTGGCCCTCTTCTACGGCGGCATGGTCCGCACGAAGAGCGTCCTCAACATGCTGATGATGAGCTTCGTGTCGATCGCCCTGGTCACCGTGGTCTGGCTGGCCGCCGGCTACTCGCTCGCCTTCGGCGACGACATCGGCGGCGGACTCATCGGCGGACTGAAGCAGGCCGGCCTGGCGGGCCTGGGCCCCGACAGCGTGCACGGCACCGTCCCCACCGTCCTGTTCGCCACCTTCCAGCTCACCTTCGCGATCATCACGGCCGCCCTGATCAGCGGCGCCATCGCGGACCGGGCGAAGTTCTCGGCGTGGCTGGTCTTCGTGCCGGTCTGGACACTGCTCGTATACGTTCCGGTCGCGCACTGGGTCTGGGGCCCGGGCGGCTGGATCCTGGACCGCCTCGGCGCCCTGGACTTCGCGGGCGGTATGCCCGTCGAGATCACCTCCGGCGCCTCGGGTCTCGCCCTCGCGCTGGTCCTCGGCCCGCGGCTCGGGTTCAAGAAGGACGCGATGCGCCCGCACAACCTGCCGATGGTGATGCTGGGCGCGGGTCTGCTCTGGTTCGGCTGGTTCGGCTTCAACGCCGGCTCCGCGCTCGGCGCCAACGGCCTCGCGGCCGCCGCGTTCCTCAACACCCTCGCCGCCGGCTGCACCGGTCTGCTCGGCTGGCTCTTCGTCGAGCAGAAGCGGGACGGCCACCCGACGACCCTGGGCGCCGCGTCCGGCGCGGTCGCGGGCCTGGTCGCGATCACGCCGTCCTGCGGCACGGTCTCCCTGCTGGGCGCCCTGGTCGTCGGCCTCGCCGCCGGTGTCGTCTGCTCGTACGCGGTGAGCTGGAAGTTCCGGCTGAACTACGACGACTCGCTGGACGTCGTCGGCGTCCACCTGGTCGGCGGTGTGATCGGCACCCTGCTGATCGGCGTCTTCGCCGAGAAGGCGATGACCGGCGGAACCGAGGGCCTGCTGTACGGCGGCGGGCTCGCCCAGCTCGGCAAGCAGGCCGTCGGGGTGGTGGTCGTCGCCGCGTACGCCTTCGCGGTGACCTACGGCATCGGCAAGCTGCTCGACAAGGCCATGGGCTTCAGGGCGGCCGAGGAGCACGAGCACACCGGCCTGGACCTTACGGTGCACGCCGAGACCGCATACGATCACGGCGTCCTGGGCCACGGCGCCCCGGTCAGCTCGTCCGTCGTCCCCTCCGCCCGGAAGGCCGAGAGCCAGGCATGAAGCTCATCACCGCGATCGTCAAGCCCTACCGCCTCGACGAGGTGAAGACGGCCCTGCAGGAGATCGGCGTGCACGGCCTGACCGTGACCGAGGCCAGCGGCTACGGCCGCCAGCGCGGCCACACCGAGGTGTACCGCGGCGCCGAGTACCAGGTCGACCTGGTGCCCAAGGTCCGTATCGAGGTCGTCGTCGACGACGCCGACGCGGACGCCGTCATCGACGCGGTCGTCAAGGCCGCGCAGACGGGCAAGATCGGCGACGGCAAGGTGTGGGCGCTGCCGGTCGAGACGGTCGTCCGGGTCCGGACGGGAGAGCGCGGCCCGGACGCGCTCTGAGACACCGCCGGAGACACCGTCGGCCATGAGCGCCGGGCGGTCTACGGGGCACACCCCGCGCCCCTGACGGAAGCCCGCCGAGGAGTCCCGCCCGACCTGAACGGGGCGGCTCCCGGCCAGGCGCCACGGCTCCCGTCGACGGGCCCGGCGCCCGTACGGAATGCGCCAGGCTCTCCGTCGCGGAGCTCATCTCCTCGACGGATGCCGCTCCCGCTCGGCCTCGCGCGTCGCGGCCGGGGATCGCGCGGGGCGTGCCGGACCCTGACCGACCACGCGGGTCCGGCGCGTCCTGACGAACAGCACCCCGCCCACGGCCAGGACCGCCAGCAACACCGCCGTCGCGATCCACGGCACCGCGAAGAAGGACGCGCTCGCCGACTCCCGGGTGTCCTGCGCGCTCGCCGTCAACGTGATGTCGCCCCAGTCGAGTTGGGGCGCTCCGCGCCACGGCTCCGTGAGGTGCACGCGCTGGCCCGGCAGGAGTTCGGAGGGGATGCGGGACAGGTCGCGGGAGAGCAGGGTGCGGCCGAACAGGCCCTTCGCGCGCAGCTCCACCTTGGGGTCGAGCGTGACGTTGCCGGTGTTGTGCAGGGTGTAGGAGATCGTCGACGTGCTGGTCCCGAAGCCGGGGACGAGCGGCTGGCTGTGGCCGATGTGGACGTTCTCCACGGAGATCGCGGGCACGGTGGGTCCGCCGACGCGCAGGTAGACACGGGCGGCGACCGCGCGCTGCACACCGAGCGCGAGCGGCCCGCTGCCCTTGTCGATCCGCTCGTCCAACGCGACCAACGCGCCCGGATGGTCGCCCGGTTCCGCCCCCTCGGGCACCCGCAGCGTGAACGGCACGGTGACTTCGCCGTGCGCGGGGACGGTGATCCGGGACCTTGCGGGCCTGGCCCAGGCCCCGACGCCCCGCTGCTTCTCGTGGACCGTCCGCACCGCGAATCCGCCGTCCCGGGCGGTGTTGTAGGCGTCGGCGGCGTAGAGGCGGAAGGTCAGCGGCGCTGCGGTCTTGTTGGCGACGACGACCTTGTCCGAGAGGGAGGTGCCGGGGTCCGCGGAGAGATAGAAGTACGGGCGCGCGGCGATCTTCGAGGAGACGGGGTAGACGGACCAGCTGCCGTTGTCGGCGGCGTGCGCGGGCGTGGCCAGAGCGGCGAGGAACAGGCCGAGAAGGAGGACGGAGAGCTTTCTCATGGGTGCGGACCCCCACGGACTTCGACGGACTTCGACGGACTTCGACGGACTTCGAGGGTAGGAACGGGACGGGCGGGTGCGGACGCCCGTACGGTCAGCTGAGCGTCAGGGTCAGGACCCCGGCGTACGACCCGGGAGGCGTGAACGCCGGTACGTCCAGGGAGAGCTGGGCGTCCGCGGTGAACTCGCCGCCGGTCAGCGTGCCGTTGGGGGTGGACGCCAGGGTCGCGCCCGAACCGCCCACCGTGCCCGCCGAACCCGCCTGACAGGTGCTGGGGCTGCCCGCCTCGGTGGCGCAGGCGGGGGTCCAGCTCAGCTTCCCGGCGTCGATCTTGGCGCCGGGTCCGGTGAAGTCGGTGACCTTGCCGGTGAGCGACCAGCCGGCCGGACCGCCGCGGAAGTCCTTGACGGTGACGGTCTGCAGCTTGCCCGTGGAGGCCCCGCCCGTGCCGAAGTCCACCGCCGACAGCACGACGGAGTCCCCGGCCTGGGACATCGACAGCGTGCCCGCCTTCACGGTGGTCGTCAGCTTCTGACTTCCCGCCGGGATCGGCGTGTTGTCGACGACCGTGTAAGTGGCGGGACCGGCGCCCAGGGCGTCGCTGTACGCGCTGCCCTCGTACGCCACGATCCCGGTCGTCGTCTTGTCGTTGACGACGAGGGAGCCGCTGATCTTGCCGCTCGCGTCGGCGGTGACGGTGGCCTTGTCCGCGGTCTGGGTGGATCCGGACCGCCCGGCCAGGGTCACGGTGGCGCCGGCGGTGAAGCCGCTGCCGGTGACGCCGACACTGTCACCGGGGTTGCCGGTGGCCTTGTCGAGGGTGATGGCACGGGAGTTGACCGGGGTGGAGTCCGTCGCCGTGACGGTCTCGGAGACCGGGGCGGGCGGGTTGGTCACCGTGCACGGGGTGTCCAGCTCCAGGATGTAGCTGGTGTGGATGTTGTAGTCGCCGGGCGAGAGCTTGATCGCTCCCGGCGCGGTGACCTTGAAGGTGCCGGTCATGGAGAACGACGGGAAGGCGCCGTTGCCGGGCACCGGGTCGTTCTTCTTGGGACCGGCGACCGTGACGTCCCCGGTCTGCGCACCGGTGAGGGTGACCTTGCCGGTGGGCGTCATGATGTCGGCCGGCAGCGCGATCGCGGTGGGGTTGCTGGCGGCGGGCTTGACCACCGTGTAGGTCACGGTGACGGTGTCGCCGACCTTCGGCGCGGTGTTGTCCACCGAGATGCTCGCCGTGGTGGTGCCGTCGATCGGCGGGATGCCGGCGACGGCGGGCGGGATGCAGTGCGTGGGGAAGTCCACGTTGGTGGCGGCGCCGGCCGGACAGGCCAGGGCACCGCCCGCGGTGACCGCGAGCGCGGCCGCCCCGAGCAGCGACGCCACACGGCGTCTTCGGTTCTGCGAACCCATGGGTGTGCCCCCTCTTCTTCTGTGCTCGCTGGGGGCATTGATGTGGGGATCGCGTGAGAAGTCAATGGAGACGCCGAAATGAACTGATGGACCGTCAGTTCCTGTGGGTGTGCCAGGAACTGACGATCCGTCGGCTGTACTGCCGGGCTCGGTCAGTCGAACACGAACGGCCCGGGCGACTGCGGTCCGGTCGCCGTGCAGGTGACGGTGACACCGAAGACGACCAGCTGCAGCGAGCCGCCGTAGGCCTCCAGGCTGTCACCCGAGGCGACGGTACCGTCGAGGGGGCCGACGGTGACGGGGTCACCGGCCGCGAGCGCGGGGTTCTTGGTCCCGCTGAACGTGCTGGTGACGCCGGTGGTGTTGTTCACCAGGGTGAGCGTCGAGGAGATCGAGTCCTGCGACAGGGCGATCGGGGCGGTGACGGCCGAGGTGACGGTGATGGTGGCCGCCGTGCCGTCCTGGGTGGCGGTGAGCGTGGCCTCGCCGCTGCCGAAGGCGCCGCAGTCCGCGCTGATCGTCGCGGTCTGCGGGGTGACGGCGAGGGCGCTGGGCGCGAACGCCAGCGAGGCGGCCGCGAGGGCCCCCGCCGCCATGGCCGCACCTGCTCCTATGCGTTTGCCTCTCATGGGAATCCGGCTCCCTTCCCGTGTCTGGGAAAGCCATGTGGGGATGGATGGGAGAGGTCCGGACGGGCCGTCGGCAGGCGCGGTGCGGGGCGCCAAGTGGGGGGTGGGGTAAGGAATCTGACGGTCCGTCGGAACTACGGATTCCATTGATGCCCGAGAGACACGGAAGCGGCAAGGACGATTTCCGGCCGACTCCGACCCACTGTGAAAACGGCGGTTTTCAGCCTGCCGTGACCCTGCCGCGCACCGTCCCGTCGGGCCCGGCGAGCAGCACCGGCGTCCCCGCCCCGCCCAGATCCCGTACGGCCGCCAGGTCCTGCTCGGGCACGGAGTCGGCCTCGGTCACCACGGCCGCCGCCTCCAGGGACTTCGCACCCGAGGCCACCGCCATCGCCACCGCCGTGCGCAGCGCGCTCAGCTCCAGCGAGGCGAGCGCGACGGTCCCGGCGACATACGTCCGCCCGGTCTCGTCCCGTACGGCCGCCCCCTCGGGCACACCGTTGCGCGCCCGTGCGGAACGGGCCAGGGTGACGATCTTGCGGTCCTCGGGGTCAAGCGCGCTGCTGTCGGTCATGAGCCGAGCATAACCACCGCCGCCGCGCAGCTCAGGGGCGGTCGAGGCGGAGCCGCTCGGCACGCGGCAGACCGGCCACGACCAGGTCGTAGGAGTCCTCGACCAACTCCCGCACCAGGCTGTCGGGCAGGTCGCCGTCGACCGTGACCGTGTTCCAGTGCCGCTTGTTCATGTGGTAGCCGGGGATGATCAGGCCCGGGTGGTCGGTGCGCAGCCGGATCGCGTCCTCCGGGTCGCACTTGAGGTTCACCGTCAGTGGCCGGTTGTCGAGCCAGCTGAGCGCGAACATCTTGCCCAGGACCTTGAAGACGGAGATCTCCGGCGAGAAGGGGAAGTCCTCCACGGCCGCGTTGAAGGACAGACAGAAGCCGCGCAGTTCCTCGGGGGTCATTCGCCCTTCTCCTCCTCGGGCGGACCGGCCGGTTCCACCGGCTCCACCAGCACCGTGACGATCTTGTTCCGGCGGCCGGCGGCGGCCTCGGCGGTCAGGCGCAGTTCCCGCCCGTCCGGCAGCCCGACCGCGCTGGACGCGCCCGCGATGGGCACCCGGCCCAGGGCCTTGGCGAGCAGGCCTCCGACGGTCTCCACGTCCTCGTCGTCGTACTCGTCGAGCCCGTACAGCTCGCCGAGGTCGGTGATGTCGAGGCGGGCGGTGACCCGGTAGCGGTCCTCGCCGAGGTCCTCCACGGGCGGCAGTTCGCGGTCGTACTCGTCGGTGATCTCGCCGACGATCTCCTCGAGGATGTCCTCGATGGTGACGATGCCGGCCGTGCCGCCGTACTCGTCGATGACGACGGCGACGTGGTTGCGCTCCTGCTGCATCTCGCGCAGCAGGTCGCCGGCGTTCTTGGTGTCGGGGACGAAGGCGGCGGGCCGCATCGCCGTCGACACCAGCTCGCTCTCCGCGTCCCGGCTGATGTGCGTCTTGCGGACCAGGTCCTTCAGGTACACGATCCCGACGATGTCGTCCTCGCTCTCGCCGGTGACCGGTATGCGGGAGAAGCCGGAGCGCAGCGCGAGGGTGAGGGCCTGACGGATCGTCTTGTAGCGCTCGATGACCACGAGGTCGGTGCGCGGGACCATGACCTCCCTGACGAGCGTGTCGCCGAGCTCGAAGACCGAGTGCACCATCCGGCGCTCCTCGTCCTCGATCAGCGACTCCTTCTCCGCGAGGTCCACCAGCGCCCGCAGCTCCGCCTCGGAGGCGAACGGCCCCCGGCGGAAGCCCTTGCCGGGGGTGAGCGCGTTACCGATCAGGATGAGGAGGTTGGGGATCGGGCCCATGATCCGCGCGAGGGGCACCAGGACGTACGCGGCCGCCGTCGCCGTGTTGAGCGGGTGCTGGCGGCCGATGGTGCGCGGCGAGACGCCCACGGCGACGTACGACACCAGGACCATCACGCCGATCGCGGCGAGCAGGGCGCGGGTGGTGCCGTCGACGGACCGCAGACAGGCGTACGTGACCAGGGCCGCGGCCGCCATCTCGCAGGCGACGCGGACCAGCAGGGCGACGTTGAGATAGCGGGTCGGGTCGGCGGCGACCTGCGCGAGCTTCGCGCTGCCGCGACGGCCGGAACGGACCGCCTCCTCGGCGCGGAAGCTGGAGACACGGGCGAGGCCCGCCTCCGCGCAGGCGGCGAGCCACGCCACGACGACCAGGGCGATGGCGCCCGCGACGATCTGACCGCTCATGAGACGGTCGGGGCCGGGGAAGGACCGGTCAGGCCCTTCTCCGCGCGCCAGCCGTCCACGATGGCCGCCTGCAGACCGAACATCTCGGCCTTCTCGTCCGGTTCCTCGTGGTCGTAGCCGAGGAGGTGCAGCACGCCGTGGACGGTGAGCAGCTGGAGCTCCTCGTCCATGGAGTGCTGCGTCGGGGCCTCCTCGCCCTGCTTCTTGGCCACCTCGGGACACAGCACGATGTCACCGAGGAGGCCCTGCGGGGGCTCGTCGTCGTCCTTCGACGGCGGACGCAGCTCGTCCATCGGGAAGGACATGACGTCCGTCGGCCCCGGCAGGTCCATCCACTGGATGTGCAACTGCTCCATGGCGTCGGCGTCCACCACGATCACCGAGAGCTCGGAGAGGGGGTGGATGCGCATCCGTGCGAGTGCGTAGCGGGCGATGTCGAGGATCGCCTGCTCGTCGACCTCGGTTCCGGACTCGTTGTTGACGTCGATCGACATGGCGCTGTGTGTGTCTACTTCCCCTTGTGCGCGGACTTCCCCCGGCCGCCCTTGTGGGTGCCGTTCTCCGTGCCGTGCTTGCTGTCGTACTGCTCGTACGCGTCGACGATACGGCCGACCAGCTTGTGCCGTACGACGTCCTGGGACGACAGACGGGAGAAGTGGACGTCGTCCAGGCCCTCCAGGATGTCCTGGACCTGACGCAGACCCGACTTGGTACCGCTGGGCAGGTCGACCTGGGTCACGTCACCCGTGATCACGATCTTCGAGTCGAACCCGAGCCGGGTCAGGAACATCTTCATCTGCTCGGGGGAGGTGTTCTGGGCCTCGTCCAGGATGATGAAGGCGTCATTGAGCGTGTTGTGTGTCAGCAGGTAGTCCGTCGTGACGTACAGCGAGTCCTCGGCGGCCACCTGGATACAGACGGCCTCCTCCCGCCCCGCCGGCTCGATCGAGTCGATGAACCGCATCGGGCGTCCGCCACCACCGGCCGTGTGGTACTTGTCGCGCTTGCGGGCGAGACGGAAGGGCTCGATGCCTTCGGGGAGACGGATGTCGATGATGTGAGCGTCTTGGCGGTAACCGACCTCGCGTCCCTTGGCCAGGCCCGGCTTACGTCCTTCGGCGGCTCGACGCCTCGTGTAAGCGACACCGCCCAGTGACTGCACGAGCGCGATCACGTCGTCACGGAGCATGATCGACGTGGTCGTGTACTGGATACGGCAGGTCCGGTCCTTCTGCGTGACGGGACCGCCGTCGGAATCCAGCAGGCCTTGCAGAACGGCCAGCCGGACCTCGGCCGAGTTACGCAGGTAGGCGTCGGGGACGAACTTGGTGTGCGAGCGGGTCCGCAACAGGTCGAGCTCACGCAGGACCCGGGTGACCGGGTTTTCCAGCGTGACGACATCACCTGGCGACTTGATCCGGTTCAGGACGTAGTCCGGCCCACTCTTGTGACGTACTCGGACGCCAGGCAGCGCCGACTCCAGCGCGTCAACCAGTTCCGCGTCCTCCGTGGCGAAGGACGGTGTGGTGGAACCGGTCAGGCAGCCGTCGCCGAGCAGCAGTCCGAGTGCATACGGGTCCATGGGGACTTCTCGTTCAGGAAGGCACACCGGTGCCGTGAGCATCGGAAGCTCGTAACGGCGCGCGTGCGCGGCACGCAGGTTGCCGATCATCTCCTGGGTCTCCAGGACCCGCCACGGCTTGTCACGACGCTTGTCGTCTCGCGTACGGACGGTCCACAGGTGCTCGCCACAGCACAGGGTCCAAGCGCCGTCCTGAGCGGTGACTCGGTAGATGTCTTTCTCACCCTGTGGATAGACGCCGAGGACCGGAGTCGGCTCACCATTGGAGCCGATGACCAGGTCACCGACCTGGAGATCGCCGATGGGCCTCCAGCCTTCCGGGGTCAGGACGTTCGTGAAGAGCGGCATCGCACGTCCACGCATGTACGCCAGGGGTGCCACCTCGATCGTCCCCGCTGCCATCAGCCGGGGGATCGAGTCCGGGTCCAGCATGTCGTGCAGGGCGTCGTACAGGGGGCGCAGGTACGGGTCGATCTTCTCGTAGAGGGTGCCGGGGAGGAAGCCCAGGCGTTCGCCGGCCTCTACCGCGGGGCGGGTCAGGATGATGCGGTTGACCTGCTTGGACTGCAGGGCCTGCACCGCCTTGGCCATGGCGAGGTAGGTCTTGCCGGTGCCGGCGGGGCCGATGCCGAAGACGATCGTGTGCTTGTCGATCGCGTCGACGTAGCGCTTCTGGTTGAGGGTCTTGGGGCGGATGGTGCGGCCGCGGGAGGACAGGATGTTCTGCGTCAGTACCTCGGCCGGGGTCTCCTGGCCGTCGCTCGTCCCGTTCTCGCTCGCCTTCAGCATGGCGATCGAGCGTTCCACTGCGTCCTCCGTCATCGGCTGCCCCGTGCGGAGCACCAGCATCATCTCTTCGAACACGCGCGAGATGAGGGCGACGTCGACCGGGTCGCCGACCGCGCTGATCTCGTTGCCCCGGACGTGGATGTCGGCCGCCGGGAAGGCCTTCTCGATCACGCGCAGGAGGGAGTCGCCTGATCCCAGCACGGTGACCATCGGGTGCTGGGCGGGAACCGTGAACTGTGCTCTCGCCTGCTCCTGCGCGGGGGTGTGAGCTGTGGGTGTCTGAGTCATGGGCCGGCTCTGTAGGCCTGCGGTTCCTCCTCGTCACGGCCGCGCAGCTGAGGGCGGCCTCGCGATTCCAAGGGTACGACGGTGCACTGACAACGCCGTAGGGCTTTTCGGCGTCCGGCTATGCCGAGCGCCCGAACCCGATGGTCGGCACCGCCCGCCGCAGCGGCCACGGGCGGATCGCTCCCGCCGCCGGGGCCAGCGCCTCCAGGAAGGCGTACCGGCTCAGTGCCTCCGGGTCCTGCTCGTCCACCGACTGCACCTTGCGCCACCAGGCGCCGATCTCCGCCCAGCCCGGGGCGGAGAGGGAGCCTCCGAACTCCTGGACGGACAGGGCGGCCGTCAGTCCGGCGAAGGCGAGCCGGTCGGCGAGCGGCCAGCCCGCCAGGGTGCCGGTGACGAAGCCGGCGACGAAGACGTCACCGGCGCCGGTCGGGTCCAGGGCCTCCACGGCGATGGCGGGCACCTCCGCCGCCTCCCCGGTGCGCCGGTCCACGGCGTACGCGCCCTCCGCGCCGAGGGTGACCACGGCGAGCGGCACGTGTTCGGTGAGGGCGTGGGCGGCGGAGCGCGGGCAGGCGGCGCCGGTGTAGCGCATGGCCTCCTCGGCGTTGGGCAGGAACGCCTCGCAGTGCTCCAGGTCGGCCAGGCCGGCCAGGTCCCAGGCGCCGGTGTCGTCCCAGCCGACGTCGGCGAAGATGCGGGTGCCGCGGCTCGCGGCCTGGGCGATCCAGGGGGCGCGCTTGCCGGGGGTGAGGGAGGCGACGGCCGCGCGGGCGTGGGGCGGGTGGTCGGGGGCGGGTTCCTCCGGGGGCGGTTCGTGGCCGTGGGAGACCATCGTGCGCTCGCCCTCGTAGGCCATGGAGACGGTGACCGGGGAGTGCCAGCCGGGCGCGGTGCGGGAGGTGGAGAGGTCGATGCCCTCGCCCTGCTCCAGCGCGTCCCAGCAGTACTCGCCGTAGTGGTCGTCGCCGAAGGCGGCGGCGAGGGAGGTGCGCAGGCCGAGGCGGGCGAGGGCGGTGGCCATGTTGGCGACCCCGCCGGGGCTCGACCCCATGCCCCGCGCCCAGGACTCGGTGCCGCGCACCGGGGCGGAGTCGAGCCCGGTGAAGATGATGTCCAGGAAGACCGTGCCGGTGAGGTACACGTCCCAGGGCGGGTCGTCGGGGGTGCGCAGGCCGGCCAGCGGATCGACCTGGGCCCGGCACTGCGGTCCCTGGATGACGGGTGACGGTCCCTTTCCGGTGGACGCGTTGGGCGCGATCACGTGCACTCCCTGACATGGTGCGGATCCAGCCAGTGTGCACCACATCACGGACCCTTCGCCGCCGCTCACGCCGCAGCGGCCGCCCCATGCCCCGTGCCGGGCCGTCCCCGGTCCTACCAGCGGGGCACGGCGGGGGTGACCCACTCGGGGTCGGCGATCCGCATCGCCGCCGCGTCGTCGCGCTCGCGCAGCGCACCGTCGTCGTCGAGCCACCTCCGGTGCAGGACGGCGAGCTTGTCGCGGTCGAGTTCGACGCCGAGGCCGGGCGCGTCGGAGACGGTGACCCTGCCGCCGTGGAAGGTCAGCCGCCGGGTGAGGACGTCCTCCGACTGCCAGGGGTAGTGGGAGTCGCAGGCGTGGTGGAGGTTCGGGACGGTGGCGGCGACGTGGGTCATCGCGGCGAGGCTGATCCCGAGGTGCGTGTTGGAGTGCATGGAGATCCCGACGCCGAACGTCCGGCAGATCGCGGCGAGTTGCTGGGTGTTGCGCAGTCCGCCCCAGTAGTGGTGGTCGGAGAGCACCACCTGGACGGCGTCCCGGGTGAACGCCTCCTTGATCTCGGCGAAGGTCGTCACGCACATGTTGGTGGCCAGCGGCACGTCGGTGCCGGCGGAGACCTCGGCCATCGCGGACGTGCCGAGCGCCGGGTCCTCCAGGTACTCCAGGACGTCCCCGAGTTCCCCGGCGACCTTCAGTGAAGTCTCCACGGACCAGGCGCCGTTGGGGTCGAGGCGCAGGGGGTGGCCGGGGAAGGCCTCGGCCAGGGCGCGTACGGCGGCGATCTCCTCCTCGGGCGGGAAGACACCGCCCTTGAGCTTGAACGAGGTGAACCCGTACCGCTCCTTGAACAGCCGCGCCTGCGCGACGACGCCCGCCGGGTCGAGTGCCGCGCCCCAGTCGTCCTGCTCGCAGGCCACGCCCTCGGGGTGGGCGCCCCACTTGTAGAACAGATAGGCGCTGTACTCGACGGCGTCCCGGACCTTGCCTCCGAGCAGCGCGTGCACGGGCAGGCCGAGCGTCTTACCGAGGGCGTCCAGACAGGCCACCTCGAAGCCGGAGACGACGGACAGGCGCAGCTTGTCGGCGGTCTGGACGCCGCGCAGTCCGCCGACGTCGACCTGTCCGGAGACCCGGGCGTCGTCCACGGCGACCTCGTCGGCAATGGTGAACAGGCCGTTGAGGTCGTTCACTTGACGGCCCTTCAGCTTATCGGCGAAGGGGCGTGCCAGTTCCAGGTACTTGGTGTCGCCGTACGTCTCGCCGACGCCGGTGATCCCGTCGGCCGTCAGGACCTCCACGATCAGCCGCGGGGTGTACGGCTGGTGCACGCCCTGGGTGTTGAGCAGCGGCGGGTCGGCGACCAGGATCGGGGTCAGCCGGACGTCGGTGATCGTGAGGTTCACAGGGAGGCTCCTACGAGGTCGAGGCCGGCGGCGAGGAGGGTCCGCAGGTCGGCCAGGTCGGCGGGCGAGGGGTCGGTCAGCGGGGCGCGGACGGGGCCGACGGGGAGTCCGCGCAGCCGGGCCGCGGCCTTGACGAGGGACACGGCGTAGCCGGGTACGCGGTCGCGGAGTTCCACGAGGGGCACGTAGAAGTCGCGCAGGAGCCGGTCCACGGTTTTGTCGTCGTGTCCGCGCAGGGCGGTGAAGAAGGCGTTCGCGATCTCGGGCGCGAAGGCGTGCACGGCGGAGGAGTAGGCGGGGACGCCGACGGTGGCGTAGGCGCGGGCCTGGATCTCGGCGTTGGCGGCGCCGTTGAAGAACAGGAAGCCCTCGGGCGCGGCGAGGGTGAGGCGCTGGAGCCGGTCGAGGTCGCTGTGGCCGTCCTTGAGGCCGATGACGTTGGGGACGTCCGCGATCCGCTTCAGGGAGGCGGGTGTGTAGGCGACCTGGCCGCGCTGGTAGGCGATCAGCGGGAGCCGGGTGCGGGCCGCGATCTGCTCCAGCTGGGCGACGAGGCCCTCCTGCGGGGCGGCGACGAGGTAGTGCGGCAGCACGAGCAGGGCGTCGGCGCCGGCCTCCTCGGCGATGCGCGCGAAGCGGGCGGCCTGCGCCCAGCCGTATCCGGTCCCGGCGACGACGGGCACCCGGCCGGCCGCCTCCTCGACGGCGACGGTGACGACCTGGCGGTACTCGTCCTCGTCCAGCGAGAAGAACTCGCCGGTGCCGCAGGCGGGGAAGAGGGCGCCGGGCGCGGTGGCGAGCCGGTCCGCGACATGGGCGCGGAAGCCGTCCGGGTCGAGCGAGCCGTCGTCGTGGAAGGAGGTCAGCGGGAAGGAAAGCACTCCGCCCTCCATGCCCTCCCGAAGCCTGCGCGCAGTCGTTTCCGTCTCGCCCGTCACGACGTCTCCCCATATAGATGTCATCCACGTATGGAGACGAAGCCTAGATATGCGAACGGCGGGCGTCAACGGTCGAGCGCCAACGGGCGGGCGGCGGCGCGGACTACCATCGCCCCATGTCGGAGACAGGCGGCGGTGTTCGCGAGGTGAAGTCCGCGGCACGGACGGTCGAACTGCTGGAACTGCTCGCCGCGCGCGGCGACCGGCCGGCGCGACTGCAGGAGCTGGCGGACGCGCTCGAGGTGCCGCGCAGCTCGATGTACGCGCTGCTGCAGACGCTGATCGGCCGGGGCTGGGTGCGCACGGACATCACCGGCTCCCTCTACGGCATCGGCATCCACGCCCTGCTGACCGGCACCAGCTATCTCGACTCCGACCCGCGCGTGCGGGTCGTACGGCCGTATCTCGACGAGGCGTCTCAGGCGCTGGGCGAGACGATCCACATGGGGCGCCTGGACGGCCGGGACGTGGCCTATCTGGCCACCCGGGAGTCGCACGAGTACCTGCGGACCATCAGCCGGGTCGGCCGCCGCCTGCCGGCGCACGTGGGCGCGCTCGGCAAGGCGCTGCTGGCCGAACGCCCCGACGACGACCTCCCCGAGGGCCCGTACGAGGCCCTCACCCCCAACAGCCGTACCACCAGGGAGGCGTTGGCCGCGGACCTCGCCGAGGTCCGCGCCCGCGGCTACGCCGTCGACCGCGAGGAGGGCGTCCTCGGCATCGTCGGCTTCGGCTTCGCGCTGCGCTACGAGGTCCCGGCGCAGGACGCCGTCAGCTGCTCGGTGCCGGTGGCCCGGCTGACGCCGGAGCACGAGGAGCGGATCGTGGCGGTGATGCGGGAGATCAGGACGAAGATCGAGGCGACGGCACCGGGCGCGGGAGGCGCGGCGCACTGGCGCTGACCCGATGAGCGGGCCGTTCTCCTACCCGACCTCTCCCACCCCAAACGCAACGTGTGTCACATCACACGACTTCGGCTTCTTCCGCAAACCGCGTGCTTGATACAACTTGCTCGCGCGTTCCTGTCCGTCGACGGCCTGCGCCCACCCCCCACTTGAGCCGCTCCTTTCGCATGCCCTGGGAACGCCCGTGTTCGCCCCTCGCACCGCCGCCTGGCCCCTCGTCGCCCTTTTCACCGCCGGGTACCTCGCCCCCTACCTGCTCCCCACCACGGTCGGCCGCCTGGACTCGGGCCTGCCCCTGAGCGCGACCCAGGCCGGCGCCCTCGGCAGCGCCCTGCTGCTGAGCTCGGCGGCGGCGGGCTTCGTCCTCGCCTCACGGGTCGACCGGATCGGGGCCCGCGCCCTGGCCCGCGTCGGCCTGACCCTCGCCGTCCTCGGCTACGGCATCGCCGCGCTGACCGGCAGCGTCCCGGCCGTCGTCCTCGGCGCCCTGATCGGCGGCTTCGGCTCCGGTACGGCGACGACGGTGGCCGCCACCGGAATCGCCGCCCAGCCCGACCCGCACCGCACGACCACGGTGGGCCTGCTCGGCGTTTCCGCGCTCGCCGGCGCCGTCTATCTGGCGGTCCCCCACCTCGGCCCGGGCCACGGCCAGCCGCTCGCGGCGATCGCCCTGACCGCGCTCGCCGTCTGGCCGCTCACCGGCCGCCTCCCGGTCCGTACGGCCGCCGCGCACAGCCCCCTCGGCGGCACCCGGCTCCCCCACCGACGCTCGGGCGCGGTCCTCGCCGCCACGATGCTCTGCTGGTCCCTCGCCCAGAACGCCCTGTGGGGCGTCAGCGGCCGGATCGGCCTGTCCCAGGCGCATCTGACGGAGGCCACCGTCGGCGCGGTCTTCGCGGTGGCGCTCGGCGCGGGCCTGCTGGGCGTGACGGTCGCGGGCGCGGTGGGGCCGCGCTTCGGACGGGCGGTGCCGGTCGGGGCCGGTACGGCGGTCATCGCGGGCTGCATCGTGCTCAGCGCGTCCGCGACGGGCCTGGGCTCTTTCGCGACCGGTGAGATCGCGTGGAACCTGCTCTACCCCGTCGTGCTGTCGTACGTCATCGGGCTGGCTGCGTGTCTGGATCCGCGGGGGCGTTGGGCTGTGCTGGTGGGGTCGGCGTCTTCGTTGGGGACGGCGGCGGGGCCCCTCACGGGGAGTGTGCTGTCCGCGCAGGCCGGGTTTCCGGTGATGGGGGCTGTGTTGGCGGTGGGGTTGCTCGTGATCGCCGTTCCCATGGCCGTAGTCGCATCACGCGCTGGCCGGTGGGGGCTTGTCACGCCCCGCGGCGGAGCCGCACATCAGCACTGCCCCGCGCCCCTTTCGGGGCGCGAGACAGCGCCGGATGTTGCCACGGCGGCCTAGAACTCGTAGGCCTCCACCTCGGCCAGGTAGCGGGCCCGGCGCTCCTCGTCGTCCTCCAGGAAGGACGCGAGGAAGGAGTTGCGGGCCAGGGTGCGCAGGTGGTCCGCGGACAGGCCCAGGACACGCTGGACGGAGTCGAAGTTGTCGCCCGCGTAGCCGCCGAAGTAGGCCGGGTCGTCGGAGTTGACCGTGCACATCAGGCCCGCGTCGAGCATCGCCGGGAGGGGGTGGTCGGCGAGGGTGTCGACCGTGCGGAGGCGGACGTTGGACAGCGGGCACAGGGTCAGCGGGATCCGCTCCCGCACCAGCCGCTCGACCAGCGCCGGGTCCTCCACGCACCGCAGCCCGTGGTCGACCCGCTCGACGCCGAGCACGTCCAGCGCCTCGGTGATGTACTCCGGCGGCCCCTCCTCACCGGCGTGCGCCACGCGCCGCAGTCCGAGAGCGGCGGCGGCCTCGTACACCTCGCGGAACTTCGCCGGCGGATGCCCGACCTCCGCCGAGTCGAGGCCGACGCCGGTGATCCGGTCCAGGTGCGGCTTCGCGGCGTGCAGGGTCTCCAGGGCCGACTCGGCGGACTCGTCGCGCAGGAAGCAGAGGATGAGCCGGGTGGAGACGCCGTGGTTCGCCTCGCTGCTCCCCAGCGCCCGCCACAGCCCCTCGACGACCGTCCCCATCTCCACGCCCCGCGCGAGATGCGCCTGCGGGTCGAAGAAGATCTCCGCGTGCCGGACGCCCTGCGTGGCGGCGCGGGCGAGGTAGGCGTTGGCCAGGTCCTCGAAGTCCCGCTCGGTTCGCAGGACGGCCATCAGCTCGTAGTACAGGTTCAGGAAGGACTGGAGGTCCGCGAAGTCGTACGCCTCGCGGAGTGTGTCGGTGTCGGCGTACGGCAGCTCGACGCCGTTGCGGGCGGCCAGCTCGAAAGCCAGCTCCGGCTCCAGGGTTCCTTCGATGTGGAGGTGCAGTTCTGCTTTGGGGAGGGGCATCGCAGTATCGTACGGGTGATTTACCGACGTTTCGGAACCGGGATCCGCAGCAGGTCGTGCGCCACCGTCAGCTCGCCCTCGAAGCCGGCCGCGCGCGCCTGCCGTTCGAACTCCTCGGGGTCGGTGTAGCGCTGGCTGAAGTGCGTCAGCACCAGATGCCGTACGCCGGCGTCCCGGGCCACGCGGGCCGCCTGGCCGGCGGTGAGGTGGCCGTGTTCGGTGGCGAGGCCGGTGTCCTGGTCGAGGAAGGTCGACTCGATGACGAGCAGGTCGACGCCGTCCGCGAGCGCGTGCACGCCGTCGCAGAGACGGGTGTCCATGACGAACGCGAACCGCTGGCCGCGGCGGACCTCGCTGACGTCGTCGAGCGAGACGCCGTCCAGTGAGCCCTCGCGCTGGAGGCGGCCGACGTCCGGGCCCTTGACACCGTGCGCGGCGAGACGGTCGGGGAGCATACGGCGGCCGTCGGGTTCGGTGAGGCGGTAGCCGTAGGACTCGACGGGGTGGGAGAGCCGGCGGGCCTCCAGCGTGTAGGCCGGGGTGGCGGCCAGCGGGCCGTCCGTGTCGATGGGGGCCTCGGTGAGCGCGACCGTCTCGCGGTACGCCGTCGCGTACCGCAGGCGGTCGAAGAAGCGTTGCCCGCTGCGCGGGTAGTGGGCGGTGATCTCGTGCGGGACCTGGTCGAGGTTGATCCGCTGGATCACGCCGGCGAGGCCGAGGGAGTGGTCGCCGTGGAAGTGGGTGACGCAGACGCGGTTCAGGTCGTGCGCGGCGACCCCGGCGCGCAGCATCTGGCGCTGGGTGCCCTCGCCGGGGTCGAAGAGGATGCCCTCGCCGTCCCAGCGCAGCAGGTAGCCGTTGTGGTTGCGGTGCCGGGTCGGGACCTGGCTGGCTGTGCCGAGGACGACCACTTCACGTACCGACACGGTCGGTCACCCGGGGGGCCACTGGAGGCCGCGGCCGCCGAGGACGTGGGCGTGGGCGTGGAAGACGGTCTGGCCCGCGCCGGCGCCGGTGTTGAAGACGACGCGGTAGCTCTCGAGCTTCTCGTCGTCCGCCACCGCTTGCGCTTCGCGGAGGAGGTCGGCGGCGACCTCCGGTGCGCCGCTCGCGAGCGCGGCGGCGTTCTCGTAGTGGACCCTGGGGATGATCAGGATGTGGGTGGGGGCCTGGGGGTTGATGTCCCGGAAGGCGACGGTGGTCTCTGTCTCGCGGACGATCGTCGCGGGGACGTGCCCTTCCACGATCTTGCAGAACAGGCAGTCGTCCTGCGGTTCCCCGGCCATGTGCCCTCCTGAACAGCGGTGATCGGATGTGGGGCAACTCTATCGTCGGCGGTCAGCTGGGCAGACCCGGCGGGGTTTTCGCCGGGGTCGTCTCCAGTGCCTCCAGCGCGAGCCTGATGGCCTCGTCCAGTTGTACGTCCCGGCCCGCCGCGTGGTCCTGGGGGCGCTGGACGACCTCCACGTCCGGGTCGACGCCGTGGTTCTCCACGCCCCAGCCGTAACCCTCCAGCCAGAACGCGTACTTCGGCTGGGTGACCAGGGTGCCGTCGACCAGGCGGTAGCGGCTGTCGATGCCGATGACCCCGCCCCAGGTGCGGGTGCCGACGACCGGGCCCAGGCCCAGGGCCTTGATCGCGGCGTTGACGATGTCGCCGTCGGAGCCGGAGAACTCGTTGGCCACGGCGATCACCGGGCCGCGGGGGGCGTCCTCGGGGTAGCTGTAGGGGCGCAGGCCGCGTGGCAGGTCCCAGCCGACGATCCTGCGGGCCAGCTTCTCGACGACCAGCTGGGAGGTGTGGCCGCCGCGGTTCTCGCGGACGTCGACGACCAGGCCCTCGCGGGCCACCTCGATGCGCAGGTCGCGGTGGATCTGGGCCCAGCCGGGGGCCTGCATGTCGGGGACGTGGAGGTAGCCGAGGCGGCCGTCGGAGCGGTCGTGGACGTAGGCGCGGCGGTCGGTGACCCAGGCGTGGTAGCGCAGGGGTTCCTCGTCGGCGACGGGGACGACGACGGCGTGCCGGGCATCGCCGCCGCCGGAGGGGAGGATCGTCAGCTCGACGGGTTTGCCGGCCGTCCCGACCAGGAGGGGGCCGGGTCCGGTGACCGGGTCCACCGAGCGGCCGGCGACCGCGACGATCGCGTCGCCGGCGCGGACCGCGACACCGGGCGCGGCCAGCGGGGAGCGGGCGTCGGGGTCGGAGGTCTCGGCGGGCAGGATGCGGTCGATGCGCCAACGGCCGTCCTCGTGGCGGGAGATGTCGGCGCCGAGCAGACCCTGGCGCTCGCCGTTGCCGTAGCCGCCGCGCGGGGTGACGTAGGCGTGGGAGGTGCCGAGTTCGCCCTGGACCTCCCAGAGGAGGTCGACGAGGTCGTCGTGGGCGGCGACGCGGTCGAGGACGGGCCGGTAGCGGTCCAGGACGGCGTCCCAGTCGACGCCGCCGAGGTCGGGGCGCCAGAAGTTGTCCCGCATGAGGCGGCCGGTCTCGTCGTACATCTGGCGCCACTCGGCGGCGGGGTCGACGGTGTGGCGGACGCGGCCGAGGTCGACGGTGATGTTGCTGTCGCTGTCGTCGTCGTTCGACGCGCGCCGGTCGCTGGGGACGACCTTGAGCTTGTCGTCGGTCCACAGCAGGACGCGCTTGCCGTCGCCGCTGACGGCGAAGTGGTCGGCGTCGGAGGCGAGGTGCTCGATGCGCTGCTGGGCCAGGTCGTAGCGTTCCAGGGCGGTCCTGGGGTCCGGGTCGTCCGGGGTGGCCCGGGAGGCGCCGAGGACGCCGCGCACGGGGTGGCGCAGCCACAGCACGCCGTCCTTGGCGGCGCGCAGGGTGGAGTAGCGGGCGGCCTCGACCGGGAAGGGCACGATCCGGTCGGCGAGTCCCTCGAGGTCGACACGGGTGCTGGGGGTGCCCTCGCTGTCGGGGGTCTCCTCCTTGTCCGGGGCGTCGAAGGGACGGCCGTGGCGCTGCGGTCCGAACGGGGACGGGGTGGTCGCGGCGAGCGGGATCAGGTGCGGGCGGGAGCCGCCGACGAAGGCGAGGTCGAAGACGTGCTCGTCGTAGACCGGGTCGAAGGAGCGCGCGGAGAGGAAGGCGAGGTGCTTGCCGTCGAGGGTGAACGCCGGCGAGTAGTCGCGGAAGCGGAGCGGGGTGGCCTCGGTGACCGACAGGTCGGTGGTGTTGGCCAGGCGCAGCTGCCGCAGCGGGCGCGGGCCGGGGTGGGACCAGGCGAGCCAGCCGGAGTCGGGTGAGAAGACCAGGCCCGAGACGTCCCCGTCGGTGGAGCGGTCGACCTCGCGGACCTCGCCGGTGTCCCGCTCGACGAGCAGGACGCGTCCGTCGTGCGCGGCGACGGCGACGCGGCCGCCGTCGGGGGCCACGGCGAGGTCGAGGACCCGGCCGAGCTGTCCGGCGGCCAGCCGGCGCGGGGTGGCGCCGGGGGCGGTGCCGGTCGCGGGGGCGAACTCCAGGGCGTCGTCGCCCTCGGCGTCGGTGACCCAGACGACGTGTTCCTCGCCGTCCACCCGGAAGGTGCGCGGCAGCCGGGCCCGTACGCCGGGTTCGGCGGCCAGGGCGCGGGCGGGGCCGGAGCGATGGGTGACCCAGTGCACGGAGCCGCGGACGGCGACCGCGCTGCCGCGGGCGGTGTGGTCGGGGTGCGCGGAGCCGAACCAGCGGGCGGCGTTCACCGGGAAGGGCTGCAGGTCGAGCCGGGGGCCGCCGAGCCGGATGTCCAGGCGGCGCGGTTCGGCGGTGTCCAGGTCGTCGAGGATCCACAGCTCACCGGCTGCCGCGTAGACCAGCCGGGTGCCGTCGCCGGCGAGGTGGCGGGCGTAGAAGCCGTCGATGGGGGTGTGCCGGCGCAGGTCGGAGCCGTCGGCGAGGGAGGAGTAGACGGCGCCGACGCCCTCGTGGTCGGAGAGGAAGGCGATCCGGTCGCCGGTCCAGACAGGGCTCTCGAGGTTGCCGTCCACGTCCTCGTGCAGGCGCACGAACTCGCCGTCGCCGTCCCGGTCGATCCACAGCTTGCCCGCCGTGCCGCCCCGGTACCGCTTCCACCAGGCCGCCTCGCGGCCCATGGGCGCGGAAAGCAGGACGGTGGACGGGCCGAAGGCCACGTGGCCGACGGGGCCGTAGGGCAGGGTGGCCGCCGGGCCGCCGTCGAGCGGAATCGCCCGCGCCCAGCTGCGGCGCAGGCTGGCCTGGCCCTGGGTGCTGATGGCGAGGACGTCTCCGTCCGGGGTCCAGCCGCGCACCTGGGTGCGTGAACTGCCCCAGTAGGTCAGGCGTTTCGCGGGGCCGCCGTCGATCGGGGCCACATGGACCTCGGGGGCGCCGTCGCGGGTGGAGGTCCAGGCGACGGTGGTGCCGTCGGGCGAGATACGGGGGTGGTTCACCGGCACGTTGTCCGCGCTGACCCGCCAGGCACGGCCGCCGTCGAGGGGGGCGAGCCACACGTCGTCCTCGGCGGTGAAGGCGAGCAACTCGCCGTGCAGGTGCGGGAACCGGAGATACGCGGGGGCTGCGGGCTGCGTCACACGATCACTCTAGGGCCTGCCTGACAATTCCCGTCGTCCGCCCGGAGGGCGGGCCGCGCGGCGGCATGGGGGTCCCCCCGCGCGAGGTTGTTCGAGCGTGGGGGAGCGTGCGATCGCAAGGCGCCGGAGCGCCCTCGTGGCGGAGCCACGTGGGCGGTTCGGCAACGCCGCGAGCATGCGTGCCAGGCGTCGCGCGGCAGACGGGAATTGTCAGGCAGGCCCTAGCGCAGCCGCCGCGCTGCCGGGCAGCGGTTTGGATCACTTGCCCTGGACCGGCCAGCACTTCGGGTCGCCCTTGCACCAGATGGTCCGCGTGACGGTCACGGTGACGGTGGCGCCGGGCTGGTTGCCGTTGCCGCCGCTGGGGTTGTTCACGATCGGGGAGGGCGTGGAGGTGCAGTCGCCGAGCCCGGAGACGTGGAACAGGGTTTTGCCGCCGACCTTGGCCGTCAGATCGCCGCGCACACAGGCGCCGTCCACGGCGCGGGTGACCTTGCCGGAGACGGTGATGTCCTTGCCGTCCTTGGTCTGCCCCTGGCAGTCGACGTTGGCGACGGTGGTCTCGCTCGCGCTGGGCATGGTGCGGTGACTGGTGTTGTTGTTGCCGTAGTTGGAGGTGCAGCTGAGCCACTGCACGTCGATGTGGTGCCGCTTCAGTTCCTTGGTCGCGGTCTGGTCGGTGGTGTACGCGACGGCCGCGGTGCCGAGCCCACCGGGATCACAGGCCACGGCCCCTCCGACGGCCACGACGGCAAGCCCCGCCACGGCCGCCACCCGTCGTGCCGGTGGCCGTCGCCAACTGCGCCTCAACGCCCCCATGAAGGGCAGCCTGCCACCGAGTCCGCGTCCGCGGAAGGGCGCGTACGGTCATTGGAGCGCCCCCCGAGGAGGAGCCGGCCGGGCCTCAGGTCCGCAGCAGCAGCCACTCCTGCAGCTCCACCAAGTTCCCCTCGGGGTCCTTGAGATGGGCCACGCGCATGCGGTCGGTCATCGGGGCGGGGCCGTGCACCACGGTGGCCCCGCGCTCCGTGATCCGCTCGCAGTAGGCGTCGAGGTCGTCGACGCGCAGCACCACGAGCGAGCGGTGGCCGGTGGCGGTGTCGCCCAGTTCGTCCAGGACCTCGGCCATCATCGAGCGGTCCTGCAGGGCGATCCCCGCCGACCCCGTGGCCGGGCTGAACTTCTCGTACGGTCCCGCGCTCGCCCCGGACTGCGGCTTCAGGCCGAGGACGTCGGCGTAGAAGCGGTAGCAGGCAGGGAAGTCGGTGACGAGGAGGCGGACTTGGGCGAGTTCCACGTGGGTCCCCCGTGGGTGGTCAGGACCAGCGGCCGGTGCGGCCCAGGAGCAGGGCCGCGGCCGCGGTGCCGGCGGTCGACGTACGCAGCACGGTAGGCCCCAGCACGTACGCCTTCGCACCCGCCTCCTCGAACAGCGCCAACTCGTCCTTGGAGACGCCCCCTTCGGGGCCGACGACCAGCACGATCTCGCCCCGGTCGGGGAGTTCGGCGGTGGCCAGGTGCTCGCTGCGGTGCTCGAAGTCGGAGTGCAGGACGGCGGCGAGGTCGGCTTCGGCGAGAAGTGCGGCAACCTGTCGGGTCGTCGCCGCGTCCGCGATCTCGGGGAAGCGGACCCGCCGGGACTGCTTGCCGGCCTCCCGGGCGGTGGCCCGCCACTTGGCGAGCGCCTTCAGTCCGCGCTCGCCCCTCCACTGGGTGATGCAGCGGGCGGCCTGCCAGGGCACGATCGCGTCGACGCCGACCTCGGTCATGGTCTCCACGGCCAGTTCGCCCCGGTCGCCCTTGGGCAGGGCCTGGACGACCGTGATGCGCGGGGCGGGCTCCGGCTCCTCGGACACCGAGACGATGCGGACGATCAGCCGGTCCTTGCCCTCGGTGCCGGTCACCTCGCAGTCCGCGTGCCGGCCGGCGCCGTCGGTGAGGACGACCTCCTCGCCGGGCTGCAGCCGCTTCACGGAGACCGCGTGCCGGCCCTCGGCGCCGTCGAGGACGTACGGACCGGCGCCGGCCGGCAGGTCCTCGGCGACGAACACCGGTGCGGTCATCGCAGGTCCCCCTTGCCCGACAACGCTGTCCTGGCCGCGTCCAGCTCGGCGGCGAGGACCTCGACCAGCTGCCCGGCCGCCAGCTCGCGGGCCATGCGGTGCCCCTGCCCCGCCCACAGCGCCATGCCCTGCGCGTCGCCGGACGCGGCGGCCTTCTTGCGCAGCGGCGCGGTGATGTGGTGGAGCTGGGGGTAGGCGGCGGGGGCGTACGGGCCGTGCTCGCGCATGAAGCGGTTGACCAGGCCGCGGGCCGGGCGGCCGGAGAAGGCGCGGGTGAGTTCCGTTCGCGTGAACAGGGGGTTGGTGAGCGCCTGCTTGTGGACGGCGCCCGCGCCGGACTCCGCCGTGGCGAGGAACGCGGTGCCCAGTTGGGCCGCGCTCGCGCCCGCCGCGAGGACGGCGGCGATCTGCCCGCCGCGCATGATGCCGCCGGCGGCGACGATCGGGATCGTCACGGTCTCGCGTACCTGGGCGACGAGGGAGAGCAGGCCGATGCCGGCGCCGTCGTTCTCGGGGTTGTCGCGGTGGGTGCCCTGGTGGCCGCCGGCCTCCACGCCCTGCGCGATCACCACGTCGGCCCCGGAGCGCTCCACGGCGAGGGCCTCCTCGGCGGTGGTCGCGGTGACCAGGACGAAGGTGCCCAGGCGGTGCAGGGAGTCGACGACGTCCCGGCTGGGAACGCCGAAGTGGAACGACACCACGGGCACCGGGTTGTCCAGCAGGACGGCGAGCTTGGCGTCGTAGCCGTCGTCCCGGCCGCTGTCCGGGTCGCCGAGCTCGGTCTCGTACCAGGCGGCCTCACCGGCCAGCTGGTGGGTGTAGATCTCCACGGCGCCCTGGTCGGCGTACTCGGGCTGCGGCAGGAAGAGGTTCACGCCGAAGGGGCGGGTGGTCAGGCTCCGCAGCTGCTTGATCTCCTGGTACATGCCGTCGGCGGTCTTGTAGCCGCCGGCCAGGAACCCCAGTCCGCCGGCCTCGGACACGGCGGCGGCGAGCGCGGGCACGGAGACTCCGCCCGCCATGGGGGCCTGCACGATCGGATACGGGAAGAGATCGGTCAGCGCGGAGGACATGACCGCATGTTGTCACGTCCTCCGAACAAGTCCGAATCGGGCATCCCCGACGGCATAGGCCACGTGAATGAGTGAGCCTCGGCACCCGCAGAACGGATGCCTCAGCGCCCGTTGAACGCGTCCTTCAGTCGCGAGAACAGCCCCTGCTGACCGGGTTGACTGTGCCGACCCGGGGGCAACCCCCGGACCCCCGGCCGCCACCCCAGTCCGCGTCAGCGCCCGTTGAACGCGTCCTTCAACCGCGAGAACAGCCCCTGCTGACCGGGTTGGAACTGGCCCTGGGGGCGTTCCTCGCCGCGGAGCTTGGCCAGCTCGCGCAGGAGGCGTTCCTGTTCCGGGTCGAGCTTGGTGGGGGTCTGGACCTCGACGTGGACGATCAGGTCGCCCCGGCCGCCGCCGCGCAGATGCGTCACGCCCCGGCCGTGCAGCGGGATCGACTGGCCGGACTGGGTGCCGGGCCGGATGTCGACCTCCTCCATGCCGTCCAGCGTCTCCAGCGGCACCTTGGTGCCCAGCGACGCCGCCGTCATCGGGATCGTCACCGTGCAGTGCAGGTCGTCCCCGCGCCGCTGGAAGGTGGAGTGCGGCAGCTCGTGGATCTCCACGTACAGGTCACCGGCCGGGCCGCCGCCCGGGCCGACCTCGCCCTCGCCGGCGAGCTGGATCCGCGTGCCGTTGTCCACACCGGCCGGGATCTTCACCGTCAGCGTGCGGCGGGAACGGATCCGGCCGTCACCGGCGCACTCCGGGCAGGGGGTCGGCACGACCGTGCCGAAGCCCTGGCACTGGGGGCAGGGACGCGACGTCATGACCTGGCCCAGGAAGGACCGGGTCACCTGGGAGACCTCACCGCGGCCACGGCACATGTCGCACGTCTGTGCGGTCGTGCCGGGGGCCGCTCCCTCGCCGTTGCAGGTGTTGCAGACGATCGCGGTGTCGACCTGAATGTCCTTCGTGGTGCCGAAGGCCGCCTCGTCGAGCTCGATCTCCAGCCGGATCATCGCGTCCTGGCCGCGCCGGGTGCGCGAGCGCGGGCCACGCTGGGACGCCGTACCGAAGAACGCGTCCATGATGTCCGAGAAGTTTCCGAAGCCGCCGGCGCCGAAGCCGCCCGCGCCACCGCCGCCCGCCTGCGAGAGCGGGTCGCCGCCGAGGTCGTAGACCTGCTTCTTCTGCGGGTCCGAGAGCACCTCGTAAGCGGCGTTGATCTCCTTGAACCGCTCCTGGGTCTTCGGATCGGGGTTGACGTCCGGGTGCAGCTCGCGTGCGAGCCGCCGGAAGGCCTTCTTGATCTCTTCCTGCGACGCGTCGCGGCGCACGCCGAGAACGGCGTAGTAGTCCGTGGCCACTTACGACTCCGCCAGGATCTGTCCGACGTACCGTGCCACTGCGCGTACCGCTCCCATCGTTCCCGGGTAATCCATGCGGGTCGGTCCGACCACGCCGAGTTTGGCGACTGCCTCGCCGCCCGAACCGTAGCCGACCGAGACCACGGACGTGGAGTTGAGCCCCTCGTAGGCGTTCTCATGACCGATGCGTACGGTCATGCCCGAATCCCCCGCCTCTCCCAGCAACTTGAGGAGGACGACCTGCTCCTCCAGCGCCTCCAGGACGGGCCGGATGGTGAGGGGGAAGTCATGTCCGAAGCGGGTCAGATTGGCGGTTCCGCCGATCATCAGCCGCTCCTCGTTCTCCTCGACGAGCGTCTCCAGGAGGGTGGAGAGCACCGTCGCAACGGTACCCCGGTCCTCCACGTCGAAGCCCTCGGGCAGGTCCTCCACGAGACGCGGGACGTCCGTGAAGCGCCGTCCCGCGACCCTGCTGTTGAGCCGCGCCCGCAGGTCCGCGAGCGAGGCCTCGCCGAAGGGCGCCGGGCAGTCGACCATGCGCTGCTCGACCCGGCCGGTGTCCGTGATCAGCACGAGCATCACGCGCGCGGGGGCGAGCGAGAGCAGTTCCACGTGCCGCACGGTCGAGCGGGTGAGCGAGGGGTACTGCACGACGGCGACCTGCCGGGTCAGCTGTGCGAGCAGCCGGACGGTCCGCGCGACGACGTCGTCGAGGTCGACGGCGCCGTCGAGGAAGTTCTGGATCGCGCGCCGCTCGGGGGCGCTCATCGGCTTGACGCCGGCGAGCTTGTCGACGAACAGGCGGTAGCCCTTGTCGGTGGGGATGCGCCCGGCGCTGGTGTGCGGCTGGGCGATGTACCCCTCGTCCTCCAGGGCGGCCATGTCGTTGCGGACCGTAGCCGGGGAGACGCCGAGGTTGTGCCGCTCGGTCAGGGCCTTCGACCCGACCGGCTCCTCGGTGCCGACGTAGTCCTGGACGATGGCGCGCAGCACCTGAAGCCGTCGTTCACTCAGCATGCGCACACCTCCAGAAGTCGTCCCCTGGCCACTTCGCCTGGCACTCTGTCCCGCCGAGTGCCAGCGTTCCCCGGCCCAGTGTACGGCTGTGGGGTACACCCAGGGCAAGGTCGGGCCTATGGCAGCGGTCGTACGGTTAGCGTCGCGGTATGACGGTGACTTGGGAAGAGCTCGGGTGGGAGCGGGTGGCGGCCGGGGTGGGGCGGTGCCGGCTTCCCGGCTGGGACTGCACGGCGGGGCTGGTCGTGGGGGCGGGCGCGGCGCTGGTGATCGACGCCGGGTCGAGCCTCGCGGAGGGCGCGGAGCTGCGGACGCGGGCGGAGGCGCTGGCCGGTCGGCGTGTGACCCATCTCGCGCTGACGCATCCGCACTTCGACCACGTCCTCGGGGCGCCGGCCTTCGCGGGCGCGGAGGTGTACGGCGCGGTCGGCATCGACACGGTGTTCGAGGCCCGGCACGCGCGCGAGGAGCTGATGGCGGACGCGGTGCGCAACGGTCTGGACGCGGACGTGGCGGAGGAGGCCGTGACCGCCCTCGTTCCTCCCCGGCATCACGTCTCCGGCGAGCGCACCCTCGACCTGGGCGGCGGCCGGCAGGTGCTGCTGGCGAACGTGGGGCCCGGCCACACGGCGCACGACCTCGTGGTCCTGGTCCCCGGCTCCCCGGAGGTGGTCTTCTGCGGCGACCTCGTCGAGGAGTCCGGCGAACCGCAGGCGGGACCGGACGCCGTACCCTCGCACTGGCCGGCCGCCCTGGACCGGCTGCTGGATCTGGGCGGCGAGGACGCACTGTACGTGCCCGGTCACGGAGCGGTGGTGGACGCGGGGTTCGTACGGGCCCAACGGGACGCGCTGGCGGCGCGTTTCGGCGTGTCGCGGTGATCGCCGCCGCGCTTCTCCTATCGTCATCCGAATGCGCCAGTACTCCGCCGACCTGACCCCTCCCTGGAAGAAGCCGAAGCCCGTCCCGGAGGTCCCGGCGGAGCCCGGTCTGGTGGTGGAGGAGCCCGGCACCGGTTTCTGCGGCGCGGTGATCCGCTGCGAGGCCGGAACGGTGACCCTGGAGGACCGCTTCGGCAAGCACCGGGTGTTCCCGCTGGAGCCGCGGGGGTTCCTGCTGGAGGGCCGGGTGGTCACCCTGGTGCGCCCCTCCTCGGCCCCGGCCCGCCCCACCCGCACGGCCTCCGGCTCGGTCGCCGTCCCGGGCGCACGCGCGCGTGTGGCCCGCGCCGGGCGCATCTACGTGGAGGGCCGGCACGACGCGGAGCTGGTGGAGAAGGTCTGGGGCGACGACCTGCGCATCGAGGGCGTGGTCGTGGAGTACCTGGAGGGCGTGGACGACCTGCCGTCGATCGTGGCGGACTTCGCGCCCGGCCCGGACGCCCGGCTCGGCGTGCTGGTCGACCATCTGGTCCCGGGCACCAAGGAGTGGCGCATCGCTCAGGCGGTGACCAGCGAACACGCCCTGGTCGTCGGTCACCCGTACATCGACATTTGGGAGGCGGTGAAGCCGTCGGCCCTGGGCATCGACTCCTGGCCGCGCATCCCGCACGGCCAGGACTGGAAGACGGGCGTGTGCCGGGCGCTGGGCTGGCCCGACAACACGGGCGCCGCCTGGCAGGGCATCCTCTCCCGGGTCCGCTCCTACAAGGACCTGGAGCCCGAACTCCTGGGCCGAGTGGAAGAACTGATCGACTTCGTCACGGCCCCCGCCTGACGGCCGCGCGTTCACGACCGTTTCCGCTACCGCCTGCGCGGCATCTCGCGCGGCGCCCACTGCCGCGGTGCCCGCGCGCACGCCGAGTGGCAGGCGGTGACGTGGACGCGCCGCCGGGGCAGTCGCCGCCGGCCCGGGCCGAGCACGGTGGCTTCCCCGGGCGGCTTCCCTTGAGTCATCACGGCCGCACGATCCGTCCGACGGCCGGTTCAGCGGCCGGCCTCCCTTGAGCCATCACGGCCGCGCGATCCGTCCGACGGCCGGTTCAGTCCACCAGGTCCCTCACCACCGCGTCCGCCAGCAGGCGGCCGCGCAGGGTGAGAACCGCGCGGCCCTCGTCGTACGGGCCCCGCTGCAGCAGTTCGTCCGTCAGGGCCCGGTGTGCGGCGGCCAGGCCCGCCGGCTTCAGGAGGGTCAGCGGTACGCCCTCCCGCAGCCGCAGCTCCAGCAGGACGCGCTCCACCCGGCGGTCCTCGTCCGTCAGGAGTTCACGCCCGGCGCCCGGTGAGCGCCCCGCCGCCAGCGCCGCCGCGTACGCGCCGGGGTGCTTCACGTTCCACCAGCGCACCCCGCCGACGTGCGAGTGCGCGCCGGGGCCCGCGCCCCACCAGTCGGCGCCGCGCCAGTACAGCTCGTTGTGCAGGCAGCGGGCCTCGGGAGTGGTCGCCCAGTTGGAGACCTCGTACCAGTCGAAGCCCGCCGAGGACAGGACGTCCTCGGCGATCAGGTACCGGTCCGCGTGGACGTCGTCGTCCGTCATCGGGACCTCGCCGCGGCGGATCCTGCGGGCCAGCTGCGTGCCCTCCTCGACGATCAGCGCGTACGCCGAGACATGGTCCGGGCCCGCCCCGATCGCCGCCTCCAGCGAGGCCCGCCAGTCGTCGTCCGACTCCCCCGGGGTGCCGTAGATCAGGTCCAGGTTGACGTGCTCGAAGCCGGCCGCCCGGGCCTCCGCGACACACGCCTCGGGGCGGCCGGGGGTGTGGGTGCGGTCCAGGATCCGCAGCACGTGCTGCCTCGCGCTCTGCATGCCGAAGGAGACGCGGTTGAAGCCGCCCTCGCGGAGGGCGGCCAGATAGGCCGGGTCGACCGACTCCGGGTTCGCCTCCGTGGTGACCTCGGCGTCCGCCGCGAGTCCGAACTCGTCGCGGATCGCGCCCAGCATCCGTACGAGATCGCCGGCGGCCAGCAGCGTCGGTGTGCCGCCGCCGACGAAGACCGTGCGGACCGGGCGCGGGTCGTCGCCGAGGACCTTGCGGGCCAGGCGGATCTCGTCGACGAGGGTGTCCGCGTAGTTGTCCCGGGAGGCGAGGACACCGCCCGTGCCGCGCAGCTCGGTCGCGGTGTAGGTGTTGAAGTCGCAGTACCCGCAGCGGGTGGCGCAGTACGGGACGTGCAGGTAGAAGCCGAGGGGGCGGTCGGCCGCCCCGGTGAGCGCGGAGGCGGGGAGTGCGCCGTCGGCGGGGACCGGTTCGCCGTCGGGGAGTGCGGAAGGCATGCCCTCCATTGTCCCGTACCGGTACGACTGCTCACTCCGCCTGCAGCACCAGCAGCGCCAGATCGTCCTCCGGCGGTCTGCCGCCGAACTCGTGCACCAGCCTCTTGATGCGCTCGGCGATCAGCTCCGCGCTCAGTCCCGCGCAGCCGGCCAGGGCGGTGGCGAGGCCGTCGGCGTCGTCGAACTGGCGGGAGCCGGAGCGGCGCTCGGTGACTCCGTCGGTGACGCACAGCAGGGTGTCGCCGGGGCCGAGCTGGAAGGTCTCGCTGGTGTAGGTCTCGTCCTCGATGACGCCGAGCAGGGTCTGCGGACGGGCCGCCGTACGGACGGTGCCGTCGGCCCCGAGCAGCAGCGGGAGGGGGTGGCCGGCGGAGGCGAGGGTGCAGCGGACGCCGTCGCCGACGGGCACCAGCTCGCCGTACAGCAGGGAGAGGAAGCGGGTCTGGGGGCCGTCGCCGGGGCCCGGTGGGCGGCCGCTCGCGAGGGCCCGGGCCGCGGCGTCGGCGGCCTCCGTGGTGTCGTCGAGGAGCAGCTGGTTGAGGCGGTCGAGGACGTCGGCGACGCGGTAGCCCTCGCGGGCCAGCAGCCGCAGCCAGGGCCGGGCGAGGCCGATGAGGACGGCGGCCTCGGGGCCCTTGCCCTGGACGTCGCCGACGGCGAAGCACCAGCGGCCCGCGCCGGCCGGGAAGACGTCGTAGAAGTCGCCGCTCGGGCCGCCCTTGTCGCAGGGTTCGTAGACGAGCGCGCTGCGCACGCCGGGGATCTCGGCGACGGCGACGGGCAGCAGACCGCGCTGCAGGACCTGGCTGATGGTGGCCTGGCGGGCGTACTGGCGGGCCGTGCCGATGGCGAGGGCGACCCGGCGGCTGAGATCCTCGACCAGGCCGGTGACCTCGTCGGGGAAGCGCGGCAGTCCGGAGCGGCCGATGACGAGGGTGCCGAGCGGGCGGCCGCCCGCGATCAGCCGGTAGGCGAGGGCGGTGCCGTGCGCCTCGCGCGGACCGAGCGCGCCGCCGGGCCAGGGGTACGGCACCGGCCCGGACTGCAAGCCGTCCGTGGGGCGCGGCGGATCCTTCTCCAGGGCCGCGCGCAGTTCCTCGATGCGGTTCTCGCTGCAGTGCCACACCCGGGCCAGCCGTGGCCCCGGACCCGGGCCCGAGGCCCCCTCGGCGTCCCAGCGGCCCATGGCCTCGTCCTCGGTCCACACCGCGCACCAGTCGGCGAGCCGGGGCACGATCAGCTGTCCGGCGAGCGCGGCGACCAGGTTCTCGTCGAGCTGCCCGGCGAGCAGGTCGGAGGCCTCGGCGAGGAAGGACAGGGCGCCCCGGCCCAGCCACTCCCGGTCGCGCTCGGCGCGCCGGGGCTCGGGCGCGAGGATCTCGGCGACGTCGAGCCCGCGCTCCAGGGCCTCCCGGCCGGCGTACGCGGCGATCTCGTCGCCGGCCGTGCCGTCCTCGGCGGACAGCCGCGCCCACACCGTCTTGGCGCCCCGGCGGTAGGTGACGCCCCAGGACTCGGCGAGCGCGGTGACCAGCCGCAGTCCGCGCCCGTACTCCGGTGTCTCGTACGGCGCTTCGGGCTCCGAGCCGCGCGGGGCGCGGGAGGGGTGCTGGTCGCGGACCTCGACGACGAGCGCGCCGGTCGCCTCCTCCAGCCGGCACTCCACCTCGACGTCGGTGCCCGCGTGCACGACGGCGTTGGTGACGAGTTCGCTGGTGACGAGGACGGCGTCGTCGGCGAGACGGCCGGTGAGGTGCTCGGCGCCGGGCCGTTCCTCCTCGGCCCACTCGGCGCAGGCGGCACGCACCAGAGCCCGGGCGGCCCCGGGCGTGACGGCGCTTCCGGGCAGCGTGGCATGCGTCCGCGCGCCGCCCCGCGCGCCGTCCGCGTCCTGGCACGCCGGCGCATCGGAGGCACGGGAAGCCGTCTCCCGTTGCGTCGGTATGGCCGCCATGCCCAACTCCCCGAGCAGTTCGGACGAATACGCCTCAGTCGATGCGGACAGAGTGACAGACTGGCCACGCCCATAAGCGCCGAGTTACCGAAGTGGGCCGCCATGAGTGAGAACAGTGCTACGCCTGTGCTCGAAGACGGACAGAAACCGGAACAACTTCGAGCATCTGAGCTGCGCCCGCTGCTCGCGGCGATGACGGCCGCGCGGGACGGCGACTTCACGAAGGTCCCGGAGACCGGCCACGGCATGGTGGCCGAACTGACGGCGCTCTTCAACCAGATCATGGACCGCAGCACCCACTTCAACGCCGAAGTGCAGCGCGTGAAGCGGGAGTTGGTGCGTCACGGGCGGCTCGACGAGCGGCTCACGGCGAGCCCGGGGCAAGGTGCCTGGACCTCCCGCGTCAACGATGTGAACCAGGTGCTGGACGCCCTGGTGGCCCCGGCGGCGAACGCGACCCGGGTGCTGGACGCGGTGGCGGGCGGCGATCTGACCCAGCGGGTCGATCTGCACGACGGCAACCGGCAGTTGCGCGGGGATCTGCGCAGGCTGGGCCGGGCCGTGAACAAGATGGTCGACCAGTTGTCGCTGTTCACCGGCGAGGTGACCCGGGTCGCGCGCGAGGTGGGCACGGAGGGGCGGCTGGGCGGGCGCGCCAAGGTGCAGGGCCTGTCGGGCAGTTGGCGGGACGTGACCGAGGCGGTCAACACCATGGCCTCCCGGCTGACCGCCCAGGTGCGGGACATCGCCCTGGTGACCACGGCGGTGGCGCGCGGCGACCTGACCCGCACGGTCACCGTCGAGGCGACCGGTGAGCTGCTCGAACTGAAGCTGACCGTGAACACGATGGTCGACCAGCTCTCCGCCTTCGCCGACGAGGTGACCCGGGTCGCCCGCGAGGTGGGCACCGAGGGCCAGTTGGGCGGCCGCGCCCAGGTGCGCGGGGTGAGCGGGGTCTGGAAGGACCTGACCGACAACGTCAACTTCATGGCGTCGAACCTGACGTCCCAGGTCCGCAACATCGCCCAGGTGACCACGGCGGTGGCCAACGGCGACCTCAGCCAGAAGATCACCGTCGACGCCCAGGGCGAGATCCTGGAGCTGAAGTCCACCATCAACACGATGGTGGACCAGCTCTCCGCCTTCGCCGACGAGGTCACCCGGGTGGCCCGCGAGGTCGGCACCGAGGGAAACCTCGGCGGCCGGGCCCAGGTGCGGGGCGTGTCGGGTGTCTGGAAGGACCTCACCGACAACGTCAACTTCATGGCGGACAACCTGACCTCGCAGGTCCGCAACATCGCCCTCGTCTCGACCGCCGTCGCCCAGGGCGATCTCGGCAAGAAGATCACGGTGGAGGCGAAGGGCGAGATCCTGGAGCTGAAGTCGACCATCAACACGATGGTGGACCAGCTCTCCGCCTTCGCCGACGAGGTCACCCGCGTCGCCCGCGAGGTCGGCACCGAGGGAAACCTCGGCGGCCAGGCGCAGGTGCGGGGCGTGTCGGGCGTCTGGAAGGACCTCACCGACAACGTCAACTTCATGGCGCTGAACCTGACCTCCCAGGTCCGCAACATCGCCCAGGTCACCACCGCCGTCGCCAACGGCGACCTCTCCAAGAAGATCACCGTCGACGCGCGCGGCGAGATCCTCGAACTCAAGGACACCGTCAACACGATGGTGGAGCAGCTGCGCGCCTTCGCCGACGAGGTCACCCGCGTGGCCCGCGAGGTCGGCACCGACGGACGGCTCGGCGGCCGCGCCCAGGTGCTGGGCGTCTCCGGTGTGTGGCGGGATCTGACCGACAACGTCAACTACATGGCCGACAACCTGACCTCCCAGGTCCGCAACATCGCCCAGGTCACCACCGCCGTCGCCAACGGCGACCTCTCCAAGAAGATCGACGTGGACGCGCGCGGCGAGATCCTGGAGCTCAAGACCGCCATCAACACCATGGTCGACACGCTGTCCTCCTTCTCCTCCGAGGTCACCCGGGTGGCCCGCGAGGTCGGCTCCGAGGGCCAGCTCGGCGGCCAGGCACGGGTCGAGGGCGTGTACGGCACCTGGAAGCGCCTGACGACGAACGTGAACGAACTCGCCCTGAACCTGACCACCCAGGTCCGGGCGATCGCCGAGGTCGCCTCCGCGGTGGCGCAGGGCGACATGTCCCGCTCGATCACGGTGGAGGCGCGCGGCGAGGTCGCCGAGCTGAAGGACAACATCAACCTGATGGTGGCCAACCTCCGTGAGACGACCCGCGCCAAGGACTGGCTGGAGTCGAACCTCGCCCGGCTCGCGGCCCTGATGCAGGGCCACCGGGACCTGATGGAGGTCGCCGACCTGATCCTGCGGGAGCTGACCCCGCTGGTGAACGCCCAGTACGGCGCGTTCTTCCTGGCCGACCCGGACGAGGACGGCTCGTCCCTGCGCACAACCGTTCCTGCAAAAGGGCTGGCGTTCATCGCGGGCTACGGCTCGGCGCAGGGCGCGACCGTGGAGACCGGCGGTCTGCCGGTGCACGGCCTGGTGCGGCAGGCGGCCCGCGAGAAGAAGCGGATCCTGGTCGAGGAGGCCCCGCCGGACTACATCAAGATCAACAGTGGTCTGGGCGAGGCGGCTCCCACCAGCGTCGTGATCATCCCGATCCTCTTCGAGGACAAGCTGCTCGGCGTGATCGAACTGGCCTCCTTCTCCCGCTTCTCCGACGTCCATCTGGCCTTCTTCGACCAGTTCGTGAACACCATCGGCGTCGCCATCAACACGATCATCGCCAACTCCCGGACCGAGTCCCTGCTGGGCGAGTCGCAGCGGCTGGCCATGCAGCTCCAGGAACGCTCCGACGAACTGCAGAAGCAGCAGGCGGAGTTGCAGCGCTCGAACGCCGAACTGGAGGAGAAGGCCGCCCTGCTGGCCACCAGCTCCCAGTACAAGTCGGAGTTCCTGGCGAACATGTCCCACGAACTGCGCACCCCGCTGAACTCCCTGCTGATCCTCGCGCGGCTGCTCTCCGACAACCCGGACGGCCATCTCTCCGACCAGGAGGTGCAGTTCGCGACGACGATCCACCGTTCGGGCTCCGACCTCCTGCAGCTGATCAACGACATCCTCGACCTGTCCAAGATCGAGGCCGGCCGGATGGACGTACGGCCGAAGAAGCTGCCGCTGATCAAGCTGCTCGACTACGTCCACGCCACCTTCCGCCCGCTCACCCTCGACCGGGGGCTCGCCTTCGAGGTGGCGGTCGGCGAGGACGTGCCGCGTGAGATGTACTCGGACGAACAACGCCTCCAGCAGATCCTGCGCAACCTGCTCTCCAACGCGATCAAGTTCACCGCGACCGGCCAGGTGGAGCTGCGCGTGAGCCGGGTCAAGGACCCCGAGCACCGGTACGTCCAGGGCAGCGACGAGGTGATCGCCTTCGCCGTCAGCGACACCGGCATCGGCATCGCGACGGAGAAACTCCCGGTGATCTTCGAGGCGTTCCAGCAGGCGGACGGCACCACCAACCGCAAGTACGGCGGCACGGGCCTCGGTCTGTCCATCAGCCGCGAGATCGCCGGGCTGCTGGGCGGCCGTATCGTCGCCGAGAGCGAGCCGGGGCAGGGCTCCACCTTCACGCTGTACGTCCCCGTCGTCAGCCCCGGTCACGCGGCGACCGGACCGGCGCCCGAGGACCGTACGCCGCCGGTGCAGGAGCAGCCGGCGGCCGAGCCGTTCACGGCCACGCACGACGTGGACGACTCCTGGCCGGCGCCGACCAAGCTGGAGGCGTGGAAGGCCGGGCGGGCCGGTCAGGTCCTGCCGGGGCGGCGGGTGCTGATCGTCGACGACGACATCCGCAACGTCTTCGCGCTCACCCATGTCCTCGGCCGCGTCGGCATGCCCGTGCTGTACGCGGAGAACGGCCGCGAGGGCATCGAGACCCTGGAGCGCAACCCGGACGTCGAACTGGTCCTGATGGACATCATGATGCCGGAGATGGACGGCTACGAGACCATCGCCGCCATCCGTCGCACCCCGCGCTGGGCGGGTCTGCCGATCGTCGCGCTCACCGCGAAGGCGATGCCCGGCGACCGGGAGAAGTCCATCGCCCGGGGCGCCAACGACTACGTACCCAAGCCGGTGGACGTCGACCAACTGCTGACGGTCGTCTGCGCGCTGCTGGATCCGGAGAGCGCGTCGGACGGAGAACGGGCGGACACCGAGGAGGCGGCGGCGACGCCGACGCCGGAAACCGAATGAGGCACAGTCACCATGAGCGCTGAGGCAACGACCGACGAGCGCGCCGGCATCCTCCTCGTGGACGACATGGAGGACAACCTGATCGCGCTGGAGGCCGTCCTGGGGTCCCTCAACGAGCCGCTGGTCCGCGCGCGTTCGGGCGAGGAGGCGATGAAGGCGCTGCTGCGCCGGCGCTTCGCCCTCGTCCTGCTCGACGTGCGGATGCCGGGCATGGACGGCTTCGAGACGGCCGCCAACATCAAACGGCTCGACCAGACCAAGGACGTCCCGATCATCTTCCTGACCGGAGCGGACGACGACTCCGGCTACGCCTTCCGCGGCTACGCGACGGGCGCGGCGGACTACCTGACCAAGCCGTTCGACCCCTGGGTGCTACGGGCCAAGGTCACCGTCTTCCTCGACCTGCACCGCAAGAACCGCCAACTGGAACGACTGCACGGCGAACTCAGCCACCGACTGGCGGCCCTGGAGCACCAGTTCACCGGCGAAGACCCCCCGGACCTGGACAGCCTGCACACCCAGATCAGGGAACTGCGCCGCCTGGTACCCCACGGACACCCGGCATGACCGTTTCGACCGGGACACGCCCCTGAAGCCAGGTCTCGCGCGTGCCCGCCCGCACCTCGTCGGCTACGCCTCGCGCGTGCCCGCGTACATCTCGTCGATCAGGTGCCTGTACTCGCGTTCCACCACCGGGCGCTTGAGCTTGAGGCTCGGGGTGATCTCGCCGTGTTCGACGTCGAGGTCGCGGGGCAGGAGGCGGAACTTCTTGATGGTCTGCCACTTCTGCAGACCGGCGTTGAGTTCCTTGACGTAGACCTCGACCATCGCGACGGTGGCCGGTGCGGCGACGATCTCGGCGTAGGGCCTGCCCTCCAGGCCGTTCTCCTTGGCCCACTCCAGGATGGACGGCTCGTCCAGCGCGATGAGCGCCGTGCAGAAGTTCCGGTCGGCGCCGTGCACCAGGATGTTGGACACGTACGGGCACACCGCCTTGAACTGTCCCTCGACCTCGGCCGGCGCGATGTACTTGCCGCCGGAGGTTTTGATGAGGTCCTTCTTGCGGTCGGTGATCCGCAGATAGCCGTCGGGCGAGAGCTCGCCGATGTCCCCGGTGTGGAACCAGCCGTCGGCCTCCAGCACCTCGGCCGTCTTCTCCGGCAGCCCGTGGTACCCCTGCATGATCCCGGGGCTGCGCAGCAGGATCTCCCCGTCGTCGGCGATCCGCACCTCCGTGCCGGGCAGCGGCTTGCCGACCGTGCCGGTGCGGTACGCCTCGCCCGGGTTCACGAAGGAGGCGGCCGAGGACTCCGTCAGGCCGTACCCCTCGAGGATGTGGATGCCGGCGCCGGAGAAGAAGTAGCCGATCTCGGGCGCGAGCGCCGCCGAGCCGGAGACGCACGCCCGCAGGTTCCCGCCGAACGCCTCCCGGATCTTGGCGTACACCAGCGCGTCGGCGGCCTTGTGCTTCGCGCCGAGCCCGAACGGCACCGAGGCCGTCCCCGTGCGCCGGAAGTTGTCCTGCGAGACCTTCGCGTACTCGCGGGCGACCTCCGCCGCCCACTGGAAGATCTTGTACTTGGCGCCGCCGCCCGCACGGGCCTTCGCGGCGACCCCGTTGTAGACCTTCTCGAAGATGCGCGGCACGGCCGCCATGTACGTCGGCTGCACGACCGGCAGATTCTCGATGATCTTGTCGACGCGGCCGTCCACGGCGGTGACGTGACCGACCTCGATCTGCCCCGACGTCAGCACCTTGCCGAAGACATGCGCGAGCGGCAGCCACAGGTACTGCACGTCCTCGCTGCTGATCAGCCCGGTCGCGGCGATCGACTTCGCCATGTACGCCCAGCTGTCGTGCGCGAGCCGGACGCCCTTGGGCCGGCCGGTGGTGCCGGAGGTGTAGATGAGGGTGGCGAGCTGGTCCTTGGTGATCGCGCCGACCCGCTCCCTGATCAGGTCGGGGTCCTTCTCCAGCCGCGCGGCGCCCCGGGCCTCCAGCTCGGCGAGGGTCAGCACCCAGTCGCCGGTCTCGACACCGGCCGGGTCGATCACGACGACATGCGTGAGGGCGGGCAGCTCGGCCCGCTTCTCCACGGCCTTGGCGAGCTGCGCCGCGTCCTCGGCGATCAGCACCCGGCTCTCGGAGTCGGAGAGGATGAACGCCGACTCGTCGGCGTTGGTCTGCGGATAGACCGTGGTCGTGGCCGCGCCCGCGCACATGATGCCGAGGTCGGCGAGGATCCAGTCGAGCCGCGTCGAGGAAGCCAGCGCGACCCGCTGCTCGGGCTGCACGCCCAGCTCGATGAGTCCGGCGGCGATCGAGTAGACCCGCTCGGCGGCCTGCGCCCAGCTCAGCGACTTCCACTGGTCCGGGCCCTCGCCCGAGGCCGGCGGCACCGGGTAGCGGTACGCCTCGGCGTCCGGGGTGGCCGCCACGCGCTCCAGGAAGAGGGTCGCCACGCTCGGCGGACGGTTCTCGATCAGGGTCTGTGTGTCGCTCACGACATCCTCCGGGGCCCGCGCAGTGCGGCTGGCTCAAGTGCGGCTGGCTTCACGCAGTAGCGTTTGTTTAACTCGCGAGTAACTATCGAGCAGAGATCAGAGTAGAGCCCGACCGGCCGGTTCGTAAGAGCCCGCGGCCTGTCACTTCCTACAGAGCGCGACGTTACGCACGCGTAGGGGCCCGCCACGCTTTCGCACGGCGAGCCCCCCTTCTGCCCGCTTTGACAGGTAACCGGCTGTAACCCGCGGTTACTTCTTGCCCTTGGCCGACCCCGCGCTGTCATCGCTGGAGAGCACCGCGATGAAGGCCTCCTGCGGAACCTCCACGGAACCCACCATCTTCATCCGCTTCTTGCCCTCCTTCTGCTTCTCCAGCAGCTTCCGCTTGCGGGAGATGTCACCGCCGTAGCACTTGGCGAGGACGTCCTTGCGGATGGCGCGGATGGTCTCGCGGGCGATCACCCGGGAGCCGATGGCGGCCTGGATGGGCACCTCGAAGGCCTGCCGCGGGATGAGCTCGCGCAGCTTGGCGACGAGCCGCACGCCGTAGGCGTACGCCTGGTCGCGGTGGGTGATCGCGGAGAACGCGTCCACCTTGTCGCCGTGCAGCAGGATGTCGACCTTGACGAGGTTCGAGGTCTGCTCGCCGGTGGGCTCGTAGTCGAGCGAGGCGTAACCGCGCGTCTTCGACTTCAGCTGGTCGAAGAAGTCGAAGACGATCTCCGCGAGCGGGAGCGTGTAGCGGATCTCGACCCGGTCCTCGGAGAGGTAGTCCATGCCGAGCAGGGTGCCGCGCCGGGTCTGGCACAGCTCCATGATCGAGCCGATGAACTCCGACGGCGCGAGGATCGTGGCCCGTACGACCGGCTCGTACACCTCGTTGATCTTGCCCTCGGGGAACTCGCTCGGGTTGGTGACGGTGTGCTCGCTGCCGTCCTCCATCACGACCCGGTAGACCACGTTGGGCGCGGTGGCGATCAGGTCGAGGCCGAACTCGCGCTCCAGCCGCTCCCGGATGACGTCGAGGTGGAGCAGGCCGAGGAAGCCGACGCGGAAGCCGAAGCCGAGGGCGGCGGAGGTCTCCGGCTCGTAGACGAGCGCGGCGTCGTTGAGCTGGAGCTTGTCCAGGGCCTCGCGCAGCTCGGGGTAGTCGGAGCCGTCGAGCGGATACAGACCCGAGAAGACCATCGGCTTCGGGTCCTTGTAGCCGCCGAGCGCCTCCGTGGCCCCCTTCTGCTGGCTGGTGACGGTGTCACCGACCTTGGACTGGCGGACGTCCTTCACACCGGTGATCAGATAGCCCACCTCGCCGACGCCGAGGCCGTCGGCCGCCAGCATCTCGGGCGAGTTGGTGCCGATCTCCAGCAGCTCGTGGGTGGCGTCGGTGGACATCATCCGGATCCGCTCGCGCTTGTTGAGCTGACCGTCGATGACACGGACGTAGGTCACGACACCGCGGTAGGAGTCGTAGACCGAGTCGAAGATCATCGCGCGGGCGGGCGCGTCGGCGACACCGACCGGCGCGGGGATCTCCGCCACGACCTTGTCCAGCAGCGCGTCGACGCCGACACCGGTCTTCGCGGAGACGCGCAGCACGTCGTCGGGGTCGCACCCGACGAGGTTGGCGAGCTCCTCGGCGAACTTCTCCGGCTGCGCGGCCGGCAGGTCGATCTTGTTGAGCACCGGGATGATCGTGAGGTCGTTCTCCATCGCCAGGTAGAGGTTGGCGAGGGTCTGCGCCTCGATGCCCTGGGCGGCGTCGACGAGGAGGATGGTCCCCTCGCAGGCGGCGAGCGACCGCGAGACCTCGTAGGTGAAGTCGACGTGCCCCGGGGTGTCGATCATGTTGAGGATGTGCGTGTTGGTCTTGTCGTGGGTCGGGGCCCACGGCAACCGCACCGCCTGGGACTTGATCGTGATGCCACGCTCGCGCTCGATGTCCATCCGGTCGAGGTACTGAGCACGCATCTGCCGCTGCTCGACGACGCCGGTCAGCTGGAGCATCCGGTCGGCGAGCGTGGACTTGCCGTGGTCGATGTGCGCGATGATGCAGAAATTGCGGATCAGAGCCGGGTCGGTACGGCTCGGCTCGGGCACATTGTTAGGGGTCGCGGGCACGCAGGGTCCTGTCTCTTGAGGCGCCTTATGCCTCGGGTCGGATCGATACGTAGGCTCCATGGTCCCACGGGCGGCGACCGGGAACCGTTTTGGGCCGTCGGCCCGCCCCCTGGTAGTCTGAGTGGCTGTGTCTCATGCCCTCTCAGCGCGAGGCACACCATCAAGAAATCACCTGGTACGGGACCCGGATCCCTCCATGCCCGGAGTGCTCCTGGCCCGTGCCTGAACCTGTAGAGGCTCATTCGTGGCGAACATCAAGTCCCAGATCAAGCGGATCAAGACCAACGAGAAGGCTCGGCTGCGCAACAAGGCCGTCAAGTCCTCCCTGAAGACCGCGATCCGCAAGGCCCGTGAGGCCGCTGCCGCGGGTGACGTCGAGAAGGCCACCGAGTACCAGCGCGCTGCCGCGCGTCAGCTCGACAAGGCCGTCTCCAAGGGCGTCATCCACAAGAACCAGGCCGCCAACAAGAAGTCGGCGCTTGCTTCGAAGGTCGCGTCCCTCCAGGGCTGACACCTTTCTGATCTGACCGGGTCCACGAGGACCCACCGCCGGAAGGACCCGAGCGGGCCCTCTCTCATCCGCTCCCAACCGGCCCCAGAGCCCGTACGCGGCCTGCGTTCGCCACGCGGGTACGGGCTCGAACTCACCACTCCGAAGGCCCCACCCCAGCCCTTCCCCGGGCGAACGGTGGGGCCTTCGGCATGCGACGGCCACGCTTGGGCCGAGGACCGCGAGTCTTCTTCCAACGGGGTCGCACGAGGCAGCCCGCCCGGCATCCGGCGTTTGGTTTTTAGCCCGCCCGGCGCCCGGCGTTCAGCCCACCTGGCGTCTGGCGTTCAGCCCACCTAGCGTTTGGCGTTCAGCCCATATGGCGCCTGGCCTCCAGCCCGCCTGGCGTTTGGCGTTCCCCGCCTGGCGCCTGGTCTGCCCCCGGTCCCGGTTCGGCTTCCAGCCCGCGCGGGTTCGGCTTCCAGCCCGCGCGAGTGGGTGCTTTGCGGCCCGGGCAGGTCCAGTACGTGCTGATCCAGCCCGGCCGACCGGGGCCCGTTCCACTTCCAGCCCGCGCGGGTTCGGCTCCAGCCCGTCCGGCGTTTGGTTTTAGCCCGTCCGGCGTTTGAGGACGAGGCCCGGAGGGCCGACCGGGGTCCGGGGCGGAGCCCCGATGGGGTGCAGGGGCGGGGCCCCGGCGGGGTGCAGGGGCGGAGCCCCGGCGGGGTGCAGGGGCGGAGCCCCGGCGGGGTGCAGGGGCGGAGCCCCGGCGGGGTGCAGGGGCGGGGCCCCGGCGGGGTGCAGGGGCGGAGCCCCGGCGGGGTGCAGGGGCGGAGCCCCGGCGGGGTGCAGGGGCGGAGCCCCGGCGGGGTGCAGGGGCGGAGCCCCGGCGGGGTGCAGGGGCGGAGCCCCGGCGGGGTGCAGGGGGCGGAGCCCCCTGGGCGGGGTTGAAGGGGCGGTAGCCCCTGGGGATGGGACGGGTAGGGGCGGCGGGGGCGAGGACCATGGGGCCGCACCCAGGCCCACGGACCGCCACGACACCCCGGTCCCCTTACCCCCGCCCCCGCGACCGCGCAGCCCGAGCGATCACCACAACCGCCTTCTCCAGCGCGTAGTCGGGATCCTCCCCGCCCCCCTTCACCCCCGCATCCGCCTCCGCCACCGCCCGCAACGCCACAGCGACCCCGTCCGGCGTCCACCCCCGCATCTGCTGCCGCACCCGATCGATCTTCCACGGCGGCATCCCCAACTCCCGCGCCAGATCCGCCGGCCGCCCCCCACGAGCGGACGACAGCTTCCCGATCGCCCGCACCCCCTGCGCCAACGCACTGGTGATCAGCACAGGCGCCACCCCGGTGGACAACGCCCACCGCAACGCCTCCAGCGCCTCCGCCGCCCGCCCCTCCACGGCCCGGTCGGCGACTTCAAAACTCGACGCCTCGGCCCGCCCCGTGTAGTACCGCCCGACGACGGCGTCGTCGATGGTCCCCTCCACGTCCGCCACCAGCTGCGAAACAGCCGACGCCAGCTCCCGCAGATCACTCCCGATGGCATCGACGAGCGCCTGACACGCCTCCGGCGTGGCGGACCTCCCCGCAGCCCGGAACTCCCCCCGCACAAACGCCAGCCGATCCGCCGGCTTGGTCATCTTCGGGCAGGCCACCTCCCGCGCCCCCGCCTTGCGGGCGGCGTCGAGCAGCGCCTTGCCCTTGGCGCCCCCCGCGTGCAGCAGCACGAGGGTGATCTCCTCGGCGGGCGCCCCGAGATACGCCTTCACGTCCTTGACCGTGTCGGCCGAAAGATCCTGCGCGTTGCGTACGACCACGACCTTGCGCTCCGCGAAGAGCGAGGGACTGGTCAGCTCGGCGAGCGTGCCGGGCTGCAACTGGTCCGGAGTGAGGTCGCGTACGTCCGTGTCGGCGTCAGCGGCCTTGGCGGCGGCCACCACCTCCCGCACGGCACGGTCGAGCAGGAGGTCCTCCTGGCCCACGGCGAGCGTCACCGGGGCGAGAGGGTCGTCTTCAGAGTTCTTCCTGGCCATCGCGTACAGCATGGCACGCCCCACTGACAACGGGCCCCGGCGTCAGGCCCCCGCGTCACGGCTCCCCGCCAAGCCTCACGGCTCCTCGCGCCAGCCGTCCCACTCCCCCGCGAACGCGTCCAGCGCCCCGGGATCAAGCCGCCCGTCCTCGTCCCGCAGGACGACCAGCCACTGCGCGTCCTCCGCGTCGTCCTCACCCGCCAGGGCGTCCCGGACGAGCTGCGGCTTCTCGACGACCCCGAACCGTTCCCCCAGCGCCTCCGCCGCCTCCTGAGCCGCGTCGCGGTCGGGCAGCACCAGCACATGTCTCACATCGCTCACGGCCCCATTCTCCGCGCCGCGAGCCGCCTCTCCGTACCCAGCCCCCAATCACCCATCCCGAATCCCCGAACCCCAGCCCCGGGCGTAAGCCTCTGTCAGTCCTTCCGGACGATCTGCACATCCAGATCGACCCGGATGCTCGGCCCCACCACCGCGATGCCCCGCGCCAGCATCGTCTGCCAGCTCACCGTGAAGTCGTCGCGATGCAGCTCGGTCCGGGCCCGGCAGGCCGCCCGCACCTCGCCCTCCATGCCGTGGCCCAGCCCCAGGTACTCCGTGTCGAGCGTCACCGTCCGCGTCACCCCGTGCAACGACAACGCCCCCGTCACCGCCCACCGGTTGCCGCCCTTGTGCACGAACCGCTCGCTGTAGAACTCCAGCGTCGGGTAACGCGCCACGTCCAGGAAGTCCGCCGAGCGCAGATGGTCGTCCCGCATCCGCACGTTCGTGTCGATGGACGCCGCGTCGATCACCACATGCATCGCCGACCGCTCCACCGGGTCTCCGATCCGCACGACGCCCGCGAAGGAGTTGAACCGCCCGTGGATCCGCGCCAGCCCGATGTGCCGCGCCGTGAACGCGATCGAGGAGTGCGTCGGCTCGATGTCCCAGTCGCCGGCCGCCGGCAGCTCCGCCGGCTGCGCGATCTGAAGCGTCACGTCCCCCAGGGACGCGAGCGTGTTCTCCCCGACGGTCGCGCTCGCCCGGTACGGCGTGTACCCCTCGGCGGACACCGCGAGCCGGTACTCCCCTGCGGGCACCGTCGTCACGAACGACCCGAACGGGTCCGTCTCGCCCCCGACCACCTTGCGCCCCATGGCGTCGCTGACCGCGAACTCCGCATGCGGCACCGGCTCGTTGACCGGATCCAGCACCCTGCAGCAGAGCACCCCCGCGCTCGGCGGGGTCTGCACCGCCGCCAGGGGACTCGTCCGTTGCACCCGACTCGTTCGGTTTCCCAGCCAGCGGCCGAACATCCGCACCACCCCTGTGCGCCTCGACACCAATATTGTCGAAGAGATATTCGATCACTGATGAGGCTTTCGAGGCAACACGGACTGTCTACGCACGAGTAGCAACGAGTGGTCCGTTGTCGCCCCGATCCATCACCCCTGTTGGGATTTCCGCACAGTCGGCACACAGGATAGCTCGATCCCGAACTCCTCCCGGTAGACCGCCAGCACCTCCTCGTCCGTGCCCAACTCGCTCTGCTCACACGCCCCGTCGGCGCTCGTCACCTTGAAGGTGCGTCCGCTGAGCGTGATCCGCCCGCCGTCCTCGGTCACCCGCGAGCACACCAGCGACCGCACGAAGTGGGACGCCGGCGAGGTGGAGTGCCACCAGGCCCCGGCCACGAAGTCGCCCAGCTCCCGGGGCCGCACCTCCAGGCGGTACTGGGGAGCGCCGTTCATGACGACGTCCAGGTCCGGCCCCGCCTCGACGATCCGGAACACACCCGCGGGGTCCTCCTGCTCACCCCGCTCCCCGAAGGCCAGCGGATGCAGACTGTGCGCCCCGAAGCCGACGTCCGCCAGCCACTCGCTCCCGTCCACCGCCCGCACCCGCAGCGCGAGATGGTCGTACGGGATCCCCAGCCGCCCCTCACCGCCGTGCACCCGCGCGGCGAGCAGCGTGACCCCGAACCCCAGCTCGGCCAGCAACGCCCCGAACGCCCCGTTGAGTTCGTAGCAGAACCCGCCTCGCCGCGCTCCCACCACCTTGTCCAGCAGTCGCTTCTCCTCCAGCACGATCTCCTCTCCCAGATGCACGGACAGGTTCTCGAACGGCACCTGCCGCAGGTGGCGCAGGTGCAGGTCGCGCAGGACGTCGGCAGTGGGCGCGGTGGGCCAGGCCGGGGGCTCGATCCCCAGACGGCGGAGATAGGCATCGAGCTGTGCGATATGCATGCCCTCAGTCTCGCGCCACCGCCGGCCGTCCGCCCAGGTCCGTGACGGCGAGCGCCCCGTCCCGGTCGGTCCGCAGCACCACGGCACCCCCGGCCCGCAGCGCCGCGACCGTGCTGGGAGCCGGATGTCCGTACGGGTTGTCCTCCCCACAGCTGATCAGCGCGATCCGCGGCGCCACCCTGCGTATCAGCTCCGGATCCTGGTACGCGGAGCCGTGATGGGCGACCTTGAGCACGTCCACCCCGCCCAGCAGCGCGCCCTGCGGTAACCTCAGCAGGGCCTGCTGGGCCGGCGGTTCGAGGTCCCCGAGCAGCAGGAGCCGCAGCCCCGCGGAGCGGACCAGCATGGCGACGCTGGCGTCGTTCGGACCGTCCGGGTCCGGCGCGGGGGCCGGCGGGGGCCACAGCACCTGCCAGGACAGCGACCCGGTGCGCCGTACCTCGCCGGCGACGGCACGGGTGAGCGGGATGTGCCGCGCCGCCGCCTCCCTGCTGACGAACTCGACCTGGTCCGCGGGTTCCTGGAACCCGGTCGTCTCGATCGCCCCCACCGAACGCCCGCGCAGCACTCCCGGCAGTCCCGCCACATGATCGGCGTGGAAGTGGGTGAGCACGACGAGCGGGACGCGGGTGATCCCGAGCGTGCGCAGACAGTGGTCGACCAGCTTGGGATCGGGCCCGGCGTCCACGACCACACCGGCGCCGTCCCCCGCCGCGAGCACCGTCGCGTCCCCCTGGCCCACGTCACACATCGCGAACCGCCACCCCGGGGGCGGCCACCCCGTGATCACCCGGGTCAGCGGCGGTGGCTGCACGACGAGGAGCAGCAGCAGAAGCCCGCACGCCGTGCACAGCCACGGGTGCCGCAGCAGCCGCCGCCCGACCAGGACGACGGCCACCGTGACCAGGGCCAGCAGTAGCGCCCCGCCCCAGCTTCCGGGCCAGTCCACTCCCCCGCCGGGCAGGGCCGCCCCGGCGCGAGCGACTCCCGCGATCCACCCGGCGGGCCAACTCGCGCACCACGCCAGCGCCTTGGCCACCGGCATCGCCACCGGCGCCGTCGCCAGCGCGGCGAAGCCCAGCACGGTGGCAGGGGCCACGGCGACCTCGACGAGCAGGTTGCAGGGCACCGCCACCAGACTCACCCGCGCCGACAGCACGGCGACGACCGGCGCGCACAGGGCCTGCGCCGCGGCCGCCGCGGCCAGCCCCTCGGCGAGCCTCGGCGGTACCCGGTGCCGCCGCAGCGCCTCGCTCCAGCGCGGGGCGAGGGTGAGCAGCGCGCCGGTGGCCAGCACGGAGAGCAGGAAGCCGTAACTCCGCGACAGCCAGGGGTCGTAGAGCACCAGCAGCAGGACGGCCGTCGCCAGGGCCGGGATCAGCGATCTGCGGCGTCCGGTCGCCAGGGCCAGCAGGACGACGGCTCCGCAGGCGGCGGCGCGCAGCACGCTCGGGTCCGGGCGGCACACGACGACGAACCCGAGGGTGAGCGCGCCGCCGAGCACCGCGGTCGCACGCAGTGGAATGCCGAGCCTGGGCGCGAGCCCTCGGCGTTCCACCAGCTGGGCCATGCCGGGCGGTCCGATGAGCAGGGCCAGGATGATCGTGAGGTTGCTTCCGGACACCGCGAGGGTGTGCGCGAGGTCCGTCTCCTTGAAGGCCTCGTCCAGCTCCGGGCCGATCCGCGAGGTGTCGCCGACGACCAGCCCCGGCAGCAGTGCCCGGGCGTCCTTCGGCAGTCCGTCGGTCGCCTCCCGCAGCCCGCCCCGCAACCGCCCGGCGAACCGCTGTGCGGCCGACGGTCCGCCCACGACCTCGGGCGCCCCCTTCCCCCGCACCCGCAAGACCCCGGCGACCCGGTCCCCACCGACCAACGCGGGCACGACCCGCGCCACGACCCGCACCCGCGTGGACGGCAACAACTCAAGCCAGGGCGACCGAGGCATGCCCTCGACGGAGGGCGCCATGCCTGCTTCCGCCCCGCCGGCTTCCGCACTGCCGGCTTCCGCACTGCCAGCTTCCGCACTGCCGGCTTCCGCACTGCCGGCTCCCACCTTGCTGGCTTCCGCCCCGCCCGATTCCGCCCTGCCGGCTCCCACCTTGCTGGCTTCCGCCCCGCCCGATTCCGCCCTGCCGGCTGCCGCAGTGCCAGCTGCCGTCCCGTCGGCTGCCTCCTTGCCGCCTCCCGCCTTGCCGCCTCCCGCCTTGCCGGCTGCCGTCCTGTCGGCTTCCGCCCTACCGACGCCCGCCCCTCGCGACGCGACGTTCACGATCACCAGCACGGGTGCCCGGGTCGCCACGACCGTCCCGTCCGCCTCCTCGACCCGGCGCACCTCTCCCTCGACCAGCACGGCGGCCGGAGCGGCGTGATCGCCTCGCACCCGGGGCCGGGTCACCCGTGGGTCGGACGTCACCTCGACCTCGGCGGTCACCGTGGCGTACCGCCGCGCCAACTCCGGTACGGGCCCTCGGCGCACATCGGCACCGTGCAACCCGGCGGAGACGGCGGCCGCGGCGACGCAGAGCAGCAGGGCGGCGAGGGAGGCCCGCCGCCATGCACCCCGCGCCGCACGGACACCCGTCGACGACGGGACGCACGGAGGCTGTGTTTCGCCCGTCGATCGCAGCGGCGCCGGGGTCGGCCGCCCTGGCACGGATCGTGACCGCCTGCGCGTCGATCCGCCGACAGGGTCGCCCGCCACCACCCGTCTCCCCGCCAACAGCAGCGCACCCACCGCGCCAAGACACAGCACGGCGACCCCCGTCACCCACCCCGGCGGCGCGTCCAGTGTCAGTGCCGCCGTCGCCCAGGCCGCGAGCGCGGGTGGGACGAGGCGCAGGTCCGTCGGTCCTTCCTGTCGGGGGTGGGCCGCTCCCAGGCGGGCTCCGGAGGCGGCGTGGACGGCCGAGCGGTGACCGGTGCGGGTGCCGTCTTGGGTGCCGGCTCGGTTGCCCGCGCGGTGATGCGTGCCGCTCCCAGGGCTGCCGACGCGGTGATCCGAGCCGCCCCCAGGGCGAACGGGGTCGCGGCTCATGGCGCCGCTCCAGGCCGGCGTCCCGGCGCTGCGCTGCTGCCGTGGAAGGCAGGGGCGCGGCTCATGGCCGTACCAGATTCCGCAGGTCGGCGAAGCGGCGGTCGCCGATGCCGTTCACCTCGCGCAGCTCGTCCACGGAACGGAAGCCGCCGTGCTGTGTGCGGTAGTCGATGATGTGCTGGGCCAGGACAGGGCCCACGCCCGGCAGGGTGTCGAGCTGGTCCACGGTCGCCGTGTTGAGGGCGACGGGCGCCCCGGGCGCCGCCCCTGCCGGACCACCGCCGGCCACACCGGCAACCCCCGCCGGACCGGGCGCCGGGCCGCCCACGACCACCTGTTCGCCGTCGACGAGGAAACGGGCCCGGTTGAGTCCGTCCGTGTTCGTCCCGGGCCGCACGCCACCGGCCGCGCGCAGGGCGTCGACGACCCGTGAACCCGCCGGCAGCCGTTGGATCCCGGGCCTGCGGACCTTGCCGCTGACGTCGACGACGATCTCGGCGCCGGCGGTGCCCCCGGCAGTCCCTCCCACCTGTGCCACACCGCCGGAGCCACCCGCACCCGACTCCCCGTCAGTCCTCCCGCCGCCAGACCTCCCCTGCCCCAACTCCCCTTCCGCACCCTTGCCTTCACCGAGCGGCACCGCCGCCCGCACCACCTCCGGTGCCCGCACGGACTGCGGTCGCCCGCTCCAGAAGTGCTGCACGGCGAACACGGCGGCGACCACGAGCAGCACCCCGAGCGCGACCACGCTCCGCCGCTCCAGCCCGCACCGCGTCTGCAACCACACCGGCATCCGCTCCCGCAGCGCGGGGCCGACCCGTGCCCGCCAGTTCTCCACCGGCCGCCGGACATCGGGCTGTTCCTCCACTTCTCCCGCCGACGGAAAGGCCCAACCCTCCCGAGGAAGGTCCTGCCCCTCCCGAGGAGAGTCCCGCACATCCCCTTGAGGGCAGTCCCGCCCCTCCTGCGCAAGGTCCGGCCCCTCCTGCTGAGGCCAGTCACCTCCGTCCTCCTCGGACGGACCCGGCGGCCCCAACCCCCGCCATCCCCCCGGCCGTTCGGGGAACAACACCTCCGCCCGCCGACGCAGTTCCTCCGCCGACTCGTGTCGATGCCGGGCCCGCCCCCGACTCCCCGCCGGCTCATTCCGATGCCGGGCCCACCCCCGGCCCCCTACCGATACGCGGCGATGGCGGGTCCGGCCGTCCGTGGCGGGGCCGCGTCCGGGGCCGCTGGAGACGGTCGCTGTGCGTGAACGTGATCGAAGTGCCATGCGGCGAGGATCACCCACCCCGCCACCACCGCGATGATCTTGCTCAATTCCCGGGGATTACCCACCGGTTGTGGACAACTCCGCCACCCACACGGGTGAACCGCGGTGTCGACGTCACCGCGGCGAGACCACGACCCCCAGCAGTCCGGGCCCGGTGTGCGCCCCGATCACCGCCCCGACCTCGCTCACATGCAGGTCCGCCGTCCCGGGCACCCTCGCCCGCAGCCGGTCCGCCAGCGCCGAGGCCCGGTCGGGGGCGGCGAGATGGTGGACGGCGATGTCGACCGGCGCGCTGCCGGCCCGGTCGGCCGCGATCTCCTCCAGGCGGGCGATCGCCCTGGAGGCCGTCCGGACCTTCTCGAGGAGTTCGATCCGCCCGCCGTCCAGTTGGAGCAGCGGTTTCACGGCGAGCGCCGAACCCAGCAACGCCTGCGCCGCGCCGATGCGACCACCCCGGCGCAGATAGTCGAGGGTGTCGACGTAGAAGTAGGCGGAGGTGCCCGAGGCCCGCTTCTCCGCGGCGGTGACGGCCTCGTCCACCGTGCCGCCCGCCTCGGCCGCCTCCGCGGCGGCGAGCGCGCAGAAGCCGAGCGCCATCGCGACCGTCCCGGTGTCCACCACCCGCACCGGCACCGGTGCCTCGCGCGCCGCGAGGACCGCCGCGTCGTAGGTGCCCGACAGTTCGGCGGAGAGGTGGAGGGAGACGATGCCGGTGGCGCCGGACTCGGCGACCTTGCGGTAGGTCTCGGCGAAGAGCTGGGGGCTGGGCCGCGAGGTGGTGACGGGGCGCCGCTTCTGCAGTGCCTGGGCCAGCGAACGGGTCGAGATCTCGGTGCCCTCGTCCAGTGCCTGGCCACCGAGGACCACGGTCAGGGGGACCGCTGTGATGCCGTGACGCTCCATCGTCCGCGGCGGCAGGTAGGCCGTTGAATCGGTGACGATCGCGACATGGCGGGACATGAGCTGGAGGTTACCTGGCGTAGTGCCCGTACGGCAGCCCGGACCCTGTCACCTGGTCTGCCCTTGACCGGATCAAGTAGTGCTCTCGGGACGGGGTTTCTTCTGCCAGGGGTAGCTAGGGCGCTGTCCCGGCGGGGTGATGGCGGCCCGCGTCGGCTCCTCGGTCCGGCGCGGTGTCTCCGGCCAGGTCTGCTGCGCCGTCGTGTTGTCGCCGGCCGGGGCGTCCGGCCACGGCGGGGCGGCGGACGGCTCCTCCTTCGTCCAGTGCCGCAGGGCGCCCGCCTCCACGTCGATCTGGGCGCTCAGCGTGTCCAGGTCGTCCGCGGCGAACCGGTGGGCCCGGTCCCGGGCCGCCCAGCGCAGGGAGTCGGCGGACTGGGTGATGCGCTCGGTGCGGGCGCGCAGGTCGGGCAGCCGCTGGGCCAGTGTCGCGCGGTCGGGTTCGCATTCGAGGCGCTTGAGTTCGCCGTCCAGCTCGTGTCCGTGCACGCTCAGCCGCCGGAAGAGGTCCAGGGACTCCTTCAGGGACTGGTCGTCCCGGGCGCCCGCGTGCAGCGCGTCCTGGGTGGCGCGCATCGAGGTGCGCAGCTTCAGGCGCAGCGCGGCGACCTCGGCCGTCGGCCCCTGCTGCACGAAGGACTTGGCGCGCAGGGTGTGGTCCTCGACCGTGCGCCGGGCCTGGTCGATGGTGCGGTCCACGCCGCGTTTGGCGGCGCCGATCACCTTGACGGTGGCGTAGGCGCCGAGCACCAGGAAGAGGACGAAGAGCAGGGCGAACACTGCGATCACTGCTTCCACTGTGCTCCTCCTCCGGACTGTCGCGACATGTCGCGCGGCTCTTCCACGGTAAACGAGGCGGGCAGGTCCGGAGTTCCAGAAGAACCCCGAACCTGCCCGTGGAAGACCCGGATCCTGCCCGTAGGGGACTACCCGGAGACGGCGGAGGAGTGGCCGCCCCCGCCCGCCCAAGAGCTACGCCGGAACGATGTTCACCAGCTTCGGCTCACGCACGATGACCTTGCGGATCCCGGCGCCCTCCAGTGCGGCGACGACCTTCTCGTCGGCCAGCGCCACCTTCTCCAGCTCCTCGGCGGAGATGGACGGCGGGACCTCCAGGCGTGCCTTGACCTTGCCCCTGATCTGCACGACGCAGGTCACGGCCTCGTCGACGACGTACCGCGGGTCGGCGACCGGGAAGTCCCGGTGGACGACCGAGTCGGTGTGGCCCAGCCTGCGCCACAGCTCCTCGGCGATGTGCGGGGCCAGCGGCGCGATCAGCAGCACCAGCGGCTCGGCGACCGAGCGCGGCAGGGTGCCGCCCGCCTTGGTCAGGTGGTTGTTCAGCTCCGTGATCTTGGCGATGGCGGTGTTGAAGCGCAGGCCCTCCAGGTCCTGGCGCACTCCGTCGATCGCCTTGTGCAGGGCGCGCAGCGTGTCCTCGTCGGGCTCGGCGTCCAAGACGGTGACCTCACCGCTCGCCTCGTCGACGATGTTGCGCCACAGCCGCTGCAGCAGCCGGAACTGGCCGACCACCGCGCGTGTGTCCCACGGCCGGGAGACGTCCAGCGGGCCCATCGCCATCTCGTACAGGCGCAGGGTGTCGGCGCCGTACTCGGCGGCGATCTCGTCCGGGGTCACCGCGTTCTTCAGGGACTTGCCCATCTTGCCCAGCAGGCGGGTGACCTTCTCGCCCTGGTGGTAGTAGGCGCCGTCGCGCTCCTCCACCTCGGCGGCCGGTACGGCGATGCCCCGGCTGTCGCGGTAGACGTAGGCCTGGATCATGCCCTGGTTGAACAGCTTGTGGAACGGCTCCGCGGAGGAGACGTGCCCCAGGTCGTACAGCACCTTGGACCAGAAGCGGGCGTACAGCAGGTGCAGCACCGCGTGCTCGGCGCCGCCGACGTACAGGTCGACGCCGCCGTGCGGCATGCCCGCGCGCGGGCCCATCCAGTACCGCTCGATCTCCGGGTCGACCAGCTGCTCGGTGTTGTGCGGGTCCAGGTAGCGCAGTTCGTACCAGCAGGAGCCGGCCCAGTTGGGCATGGTGTTGGTCTCACGGCGGTACTTCTTCGGCCCGTCGCCCAGGTCCAGGGTGACGTTGACCCAGTCCTGGTTCCGCGACAGCGGGGTCTCGGGCTGGGTGTCGGCGTCGTCCGGGTCGAAGGTGCGCGGGCTGTAGTCCTCGACCTCGGGCAGCTCCAGCGGCAGCATCGACTCGGGCAGGGCGTGCGCGACGCCGTCCTCGTCGTAGACGATCGGGAAGGGCTCGCCCCAGTAGCGCTGGCGGCTGAACAGCCAGTCGCGCAGCCGGAAGTTGACCGTCCCCTCGCCGATGCCCTTGCGCTCCAGCCACTCGGTGATGCGCGCCTTGGCCTCGGCGACCGGCAAGCCGTCCAGGGAGATGTCGTCGTTGGAGGAGTTGATGATCTTCGCGTCGTAGGAGGCGAAGGCGTCCTCCCACGTCGAGGTGTCGGTGCCGCGCCCGTCGGTGGGCTCGACGATGCAGACGATCGGCAGCTCGAAGGCGCGCGCGAACTCGAAGTCGCGCTGGTCGCCCGCCGGGACGGCCATGATCGCGCCGGTGCCGTAGCCCATCAGCACGTAGTCGGCGATGAACACCGGGACCTGCTCGCCGTTGACCGGGTTGGTCGCGTAGGCGCCGATGAAGACACCGGTCTTGTCCTTGGCCTCGGCCTGCCGCTCCACGTCGGACTTGGAGGCGGCCTGCGCGCGGTAGGCGGCGACGGCCTCGGCGGGCGTGGCGTGACCGCCGGTCCACACCTCGTGGGTGCCCTCCGGCCAGGCGGCCGGGGTGAACTTCTCGACCAGCGGGTGCTCCGGCGCCAGCACCATGTAGGACGCGCCGAACAGGGTGTCCGGGCGGGTGGTGAAGACCGTGATGCGCTCGCCGTCGATCGGGAAGTCGACGCGGGCGCCCTCGGAGCGGCCGATCCAGTTGCGCTGCTGCAGCTTGATCGCCTCGGGCCAGTCCAGCGCCTCCAGGTCCCGCAGCAGCCGGTCGGCGTAGGCGGTGATGCGCATGTTCCACTGGCGCAGCTTGGCCTTGAAGACGGGGAAGTTGCCGCGCTCGGAGCGGCCGTCGGCGGTGACCTCCTCGTTGGCCAGGACGGTGCCCAGGCCCGGGCACCAGTTGACCGGCGCGTCGGAGGCGTAGGCCAGCCGGAAGTCGCCCAGGACGTCGGCACGCTCCGTGGCGCTCAGCTCGTGCCACGCGCGCGTGTGGCCCGGTACGACGCGCTCACCGGTCTCGAACTGGGCGATCAGCTCGGAGATCGGACGGGCCCGGTCCGCCTCGTCGTCGTACCAGGAGTTGAAGATCTGCAGGAAGATCCACTGGGTCCACTTGTAGTACTCCGGGTCGATCGTGGCGAACGACCGGCGCTTGTCGTGGCCCAGGCCCAGCCGGCGCAGCTGGACCTTCATGTTCTCGATGTTGGCCTCGGTGGAGACACGCGGGTGCGTGCCCGTCTGCACCGCGTACTGCTCGGCGGGCAGGCCGAAGGCGTCGAAGCCCAGGGTGTGCAGGACGTTGTGGCCCGTCATGCGCTGGAAGCGCGCGAAGACGTCGGTGGCGATGTAGCCCAGGGGGTGGCCGACGTGCAGGCCCGCACCGGAGGGGTACGGGAACATGTCCATGATGAACTTCTTGGGGCGGGCGACGGCCTCCGGGTCGCCGGCCAGGTCACCCTCGGGGTTCGGCGCCGCGTACGTGCCCTCGGCGTCCCAGAAGTCCTGCCAGCGTGCCTCGATCTCGGCCGCCATGGCGGCCGTGTAGCGGTGCGGCGCGACCACCTCGGCGGTGGCAGCGGGGTTCGTCTCGCTCATGATCCTCAAGCTCCATCGGTCGTCTCTGCCAGCGGCTGCTCGTTGCCGGAAACGAAAAATCCCCTCGCACAGGAGGGGACGCCGCGCCGATTCCGACCTTCCGGTCCGCCCGGTGGTCGGGACTGATCAGCGCGGCCCGCCAAGCAGAAGGCGTACGGCACGCATGGCGTTAGGGTACCGCAGCGCTTGAGCACGATGCGACGCGCTTCCGTATGGGTCCTTGGCACCTGGCCCACGCCCGGTGCCACAACTGAATCACGGTCAAAGTTACTTCGCGTAACGCCCGACATCCGGACATCACAACGACTGCGTTGTCCTTAGGTAACAGCGCAATAACTCAAACCTCGTACCGATCGGTATGGCGCCACTTAGAGTTCGGCAGCGGGACCGCTTTCCCGAAACTGCTCGGAGTTGCCCCCATGAACCCTCGTCGTAGTAACAGCTCGCTCCCCAAGCCAGGCCGGTCGGCCTACGGGGTGGCGACGGCTGCCGTCCTGCTGCTCATACCCATAGTCGTGCTGGCCGGCGGCGACTGGCTGCAGCAGTTCTTGAACTTCGGTGCGGGCGTGCTGTCGCTCGTCCTGCTCACCTGCTCGGTGATCTGGGGCCTGGTCGCCCAGGACCGGCTCATCCTCAACATCCGCCAGCGGATCGTGGCGCAGGGCATCCACCGGGTGACCGCCGTCGCGTCCATCGCGTTCCTGATCGTCCACATCGGCGTCAAGATCGCACTGGACCACGCCGGCTGGGTCGCGGCCCTGATCCCCTTCGGCATGGTGTTCACCGGCGGCGGCGCGAACCCCGGCAGCGCCACGCTCATCGGCATGGGCTCCCTGGCCGCCTACCTGATGATCTTCGTCGGCGTCACCGGCGCCCTGCGCAACCAGTTCGCCTCCCCCGCGCCGGTCGCCGCCCGCTGGCGTGCCATGCACATGCTGGCCTACCCGTCCTGGTGCGCGGCCCTGATCCACGGCCTGTACGCGGGGCGCCCCGCGAAGACGTTCTTCATGGTGTCGTACGAGCTGTGCGTGGTCGCCGTGGCCGCGGCCCTCGCCCTGCGCGCGGCCCCGCGCCCGTTCAAGCGCAAGGTCGCCGACCGGCTCGCCATGATGCTCGGCAACGAGCCGATGTCGCTCCGCGACGACCTCGAGTCCAGCCGCGCGCGCGTGGCCGAGACCTCCTCCGCGCTGCCGGGCTACGACCGCGCGCCGCGCCAGGCACCCATGGACCCGGCGCCCTCCCCCGCCACGGCCGGCTTCTACGACACCGGCTCCTCGCGCACCATGACCCCGGACTCCACCGGCGGCTTCGCGGCCGCCTACCGCGCCGTCACGCCCCAGCAGCGGGACCAGCAGCCCTACGGAGCCGACCAGACGGCCCGCATGGACCTGCCCATGGACATGCAGGGCACGGGAGGCATCCCGCGCGTGGACAACGGCGGCAGCACTTCGGGCACCTGGCCGGTCCCCACGCCGCCACCGGTCGGCGAGGCGCCCCCGTCGGCCTACGACCCGATGCAGGACACCGGATACAACATCCCGGCCTATGGCAATTCGGGCACCGCGGCGTACCGAAACAGTGATGTGTACGACACCGGTGAGACAAACAACCTCTACGGGACGTACAACCCGAACGACACGTACAACAGCGGTCCCGCCAATCAACCCCCCGGTGAGTCGTTCGACGCATCGGGTTCGGGCGAACCTTGGAACACGCCTTCCGGAGGCTATAGGTGAACGAGGCCCTGCCCGACGTTCCAGAAGTCCGCGTGGTCGGTCTTCCGCAGCTCACGTCGGGCTTCGACCTTGTCGAAAGACTCGATCTGCCCATGCACCTCAAGGTGCACGGGCCGCTCGACCCCCTCGGCGGCGAGGCACTCGCCAAGCTCGCCGAGAACATCAGCCTGAAGGGCCGCGGCGGCGCGGGCTTCCCCTTCCACAAGAAGCTGCGCTCGGTCGCCGAATCGGCGATCAAGCGCGGTGTGCGGCCCGTCGTGGTCGTCAACGGCAGCGAGGACGAGCCGGCCTGCCGCAAGGACACGGTGCTCATCAACCGTGCCCCGCACCTCATCCTGGACGGCGCCCTGCTGTGCGCCGAGGCCCTGGGCGCCCGCACGCTCGTGATCGGCGTCACCCGGGAGTCCACCCAGCGCTCCATGGAGGCCGCCCTCGCCGAACGCGGCCTGAGCAACAGCCGCCGCTCGGCCCTCAAGGCGTTCGTCCAGCGCAACCCGGTCCGCATGGTCACCGGCGCGGCCGCGTCGCTGATCCGTTCGATCGACGGCGGCCCGGCGATCCCCCCCGGCCGCAAGGTCAGCGCCTCGCAGAACGGCGTCGGCGGCGCGCCCACGCTGCTGTCGAACGCCGAGACCTTCGCCCAGCTGGCCATCGCCGCCCGCATCGGCCCCGAGCGCTACGGCAACACCGGCCTGTACGACGAGCCGGGCACCGTCATGCTCACCGTCTCCGGCGCGGTCGCCCGCCCCATGGTGATCGAGGTCCCCACGGGCGTGCCGCTGCGCTACGTGCTGCAGCTGGCCGGCGCCCCGCCGGTCCCGCAGGGCGTGCTGACCGGCGGTTACCACGGCAAGTGGATCGACGCGGCGACCGTCAACGAGGCGGTCATCTCCCGCAACTCCCTGGACGCGGTGGGCGGTGCGCTGGGCGCCGGCGCGATCCTGCCGATCAGTCAGGAGACCTGCCCGCTCGGCGAGTCGCTGCGGGTGGCGCAGTGGCTGGCCGAGGAGAGCGCGGGCCAGTGCGGTCCCTGCTACCTCGGTCTGCCGGCCGCCGCGCGCGGCATGGAGGACATCATCAACGGCGGCGGTCCGGCCGCCCTGGAGGCCCTCAAGCAGGTCGCCAAGAACGTCAAGCGGCGCGGCGCGTGCTCGCACCCGGACGGCTCCGCGATGTTCCTGGAGTCGACCATCAAGGCGTTCACCGACGACCTGGCCGCCCATGTCCTCGGAAACGGCTGCGGACGGCCCGTGGAGGGCGTTCTGCCGCTCTTCGAGGGCGGCAAGATGCCTATGGGCATCCCGGGCGGCGCGGAGGCCCCTGCGGACAACGGTGCCAGCCGCCAGAAGATCTACGTCGACTGGACGCTGTGCCGGGGCCACGGGCTGTGCGCGGACATCCTCCCGGAGGTCTTCGAACTGGGCGCCGACGGCTTCCCCACCGTCGCCCAGGCGCAGGTGCCGCGCTACGCGGAGGCCAAGGCGGTACGCGCGGTGCGCCGCTGCCCGGCGCTCGCCCTGCGCATCGAGGAGGAGGCGCCCCGCGACCGCGCCCCCGCCCGCAACCTGCCGGTGCTCTCCCAGGGCCGCGGACGGCGCGCCCTGGGCCGCTGAGCCGCACGCACACGTCGAAGGGCCGCCCGAACCGGGCGGCCCTTGCGTTGAACGTCCAACTCCCCCTGAACGCAGAAAAGATCCCGCCGGATCGTGATGATCCGGCGGGATCTGCTGTGGAGCTAAGGAGAATTGAACTCCTGACCTCCTGCATGCCATGCAGGCGCTCTACCAACTGAGCTATAGCCCCGTGCGGTGTTTCCGCCCGGTTTCCCCGGCGGCGACGCCAACATTACACGGTCGACCGGGTGGAACACCAAATCGTTTGCCCGCCTCCCGCGCGCGGGAGGCGCGTCAGGCCGTCACGAACGAGTAGAACCGCTTGAGCGTGCAGTGCTCCTCCAGAAGCCGGCCGTAGATCGGCTCGCCCTCCAGCTCGCGGTAGGTCTCGATCGGGTCGCCCTTTATGATCAGCGCCCGCGCGCATTCCTCGCACCAGTACTGGTAATCGGGGTTGACCGGTTCCATGTCGCGGACGATGGGCGTACCACTGCCGCACCAGTCGCACTTCCGCCTGTGTGCACCCATCGATCAGCTCCAGCTGTGGCCGCAGGCCGTGCACACGTAGGAGATCCCGCCGTTGTCGCCGAGAACCTGCGCGACGTGGGCGGAACCACAGGAAGGGCAGCTCAGGCGGGTGACCGTGTCCCGTGTCGACGCCGCTTCGAGGAGGTGGCCGTCCTCCTCGAGGATGCTCGCAGGCATCACTGCTCCCTCCCGTCGGGCCGCGCCCCCTTCCGGCCGTTTGATTCTGCCACGGCCGGACCGATACGGTCAGCGACGCCTCAGTACCAGTCCGGACACGGCACCCGCCGCGGCCGTACCGGCCAGCGCGAACATGCACGCCAGAAGCGCCTCCGCAGAGGTATACGCCCCCGGGGCCCCAAGTGACTCAAGCCGGTTCAAGAACAGTGTGCCGAACGCGGCGACTCCGGTCAGCTGTCCCAGCTGTGCGACCGTGGCGAGCAGGCCGCTGGCGTCCGCCGCGTCCTCCGGCCGGACCGTGGCCAGCGCACGGGTCAGGGTCGGGCTGAAGCCGAGCGCGATGCCCACGCCGACACCGGCGTACGCCAGGTACAGCGCCGCCCCGCCGTCGCCGCCGCCCTTCAGCAGCAGGCCCACGCCGATCATGGACAGGGCGGTCAGTCCGAACCCGGCCGGGGTCAGCAGCCGCTGCCAGGAGGCGGGCCAGGAGCGCCAGGTCAGTCCCACGACGCCGAAGACGACCGCCGTCGGCGCGAAGCCGAGGCCCGCGCGCAGGGCGCTGTAGCCGAGGCCGCCCTGGACGTGCAGGGTGAGCGCGAACAGGAAGCCGCCGTTGACGGCCATGACCGCCAGGATGCGGAACACCGCCAGGCCCATGCCGGGCTGCCGCAGCACCCGTGGGGCGATGAGCGGGGCGCCGCCGCGCCGGGCCAGGCCGGACTCGTACCGGCTGAACAGCGCGAAGAGGAGCACCGCGCAGGCCAGGGAGAGCCAGGACCACAGCGGCCAGCCCTGCTCCTGGCCGAGCACCAGCGGCACCGCGAACAGCGACACGGCCGCGCCGAGCAGCAGCAGACCCGGCAGGTCGAGGCCGCGCGCCCGCTCCGGTGCGGCCGCCTCCCTGGCCGGCAGGACCCGGCTTCCGACCGCCAGCAGGACCAGGCCCACGGGCACGTTCACCAGGAACACCGGCCGCCAGCTCGTGCCGAACAGGTCGGCGCTGACCAGGAGTCCGCCGACGACCTGGCCGGCGGCGGCGCCGACGGCGATGACGGCCGAGTAGGCGCCGAGCGCCCGGGCCCGGGCCTCGCCGGTGAAGGTGCGCTGGATCAGGCTGAGCACCTGCGGGATCATCACGGCCGATCCGGCGCCCTGCACCAGCCGGAACACGATGAGTTCGGTCGCCCCCCGGGCCAGTCCGCACGCCAGCGAGGCGGCGGTGAACAGGGCGAGCCCGGCGAGATGGACCCGGCCGTGCCCCAGCCGGTCGCCGAGTCGGGCGCCGGTGATCAGCAGCACCGAGTACGTGATGGCGTAGCCGGCGACGACGAGTTGCAAGTCGGAGCCGGAGGCGTGGAGTTCGGTGCCGATGGTGGGGGCCGCGACGTTCACGATGAACACGTCGAGCAGGGCCATGAACTGTGCGGCGAGCACCAGCGCGAGCAGCTGCCGGGACCGGTTGTCAGTGGCGGGGGCTTTACTGGGTGCGGGGCGTGGAACCGATACGGAACCCGGCCCCGTCCCGGGCGTGGTCGTCGTCATGCCGTCGAGCCTGACGAGACTTCGATACGGGTGCCGAGAGCCCGCCGATGCTGGTACTGACAGCACCTGGCAGCGGACAAGCCCGGCATTGAGGATGGATGTACGACGGGGACGTGACGGGGGACGTGACGATGACGACGACACATCGCAGGCGGCCGGAGCTGGCCGCCTTCCTGCGCACGAGGCGGGCCCGGGTGACTCCGGCGGACGTCGGCATGCCCCCGGGGTTCCGGCGCCGCACCCCGGGCCTGCGCCGCGAGGAGGTCGCCCAGCTCTCCGGCGTCGGCGTGACCTGGTACACCTGGCTGGAGCAGGGCCGCCCGATCAACGCCTCCGCGCAGGTCCTGGACGCGGTGGCGCGCACCCTGCGGCTGGACCCGCCCGAGCGGGAGCATCTGTACCGGCTCGCGGAGGTGCCCTTCGAACCGGTCCCGGAGCGGTTGACGCGGTCCGTCGGCCCGGAGGTGCAGAACATCATCGACGCCCTCGACCCGCTCATGGCGGTGGTCTACAGCTCGCGGTACGACGTCCTGGCCACCAACGCCGCCTACCGCGCCCTGTTCCTGGTGCCGGAAACGGTCCGGATCGGCGTACCGAACGTGCTGTGGACGCTGTTCACGCTTCCCGAGGAGGCCTGCCCGGTGGTGTACCGCGACCGCGAGCTGCCGCTGATGGTGGCGACCCTGCGGTCCTGGTACGGCCGCCATGTGGGCGAGCCGGCCTGGGAGGGGTTCATCAGCGGACTGTCGGAGGCCAGCCCGTACTTCGCGCGGCTGTGGGCGAGCGGCGAGGTGATACCTCCGGGGCCGCGCGTGAAGACGTTCCGTCATGAGGCGGTGGGCGAACTGCGGATGGCCTCGCAGTCGCTGCAGATCGACGGGATGCCGGAGTGCCGCATCGTGGTCTACACGCCGGAGGACGAGGAAGCGCGGGCGAAGGTGGGGCTGCTCCGGGAGCGCAGCGGGCGGCTGTGGCCCATGAAAAATCCCGCCTCCTGACGGAGGCGGGATCAAGGTGTGGAGCTAAGGAGAATTGAACTCCTGACCTCCTGCATGCCATGCAGGCGCTCTACCAACTGAGCTATAGCCCCGTGTTCCCTTGTTCTTCCCGCTCGGCGGGGCGAACAAGAAGAACTTTAGCCTGCGACCTGCCGGAAAGTGAAATCCGCTCAGTCGTCGTCGCCGAGCACCGGTTCCGGCAGGGTGCCTGCGTTGTGCTCGAGCAACCGCCAGCCGCGGGCGCCCTCGCCCAGGACCGACCAGCTGCAGTTGGAGAGACCGCCGAGGCTCTCCCAGTGGTGGGACTCCAGACCGAGCAGGCGGCCGATGGTGGTGCGGATCGTCCCGCCGTGGCTGACCACGACCAGCGTGCCGTCGTCGGGGAGCTTCTCGGCGTGCCGGAGCACCACGGGGGCGGCCCGGTCGGCCACCTCCGTCTCCAGCTCGCCGCCGCCCCGGCGGACCGGCTCACCGCGCTTCCACGCGGCGTACTGCTCGCCGTACCGCTCGATGATCTCCTCGTGCGTGAGCCCCTGCCAGACGCCCGCGTAGGTCTCGCGCAGGCCCTCGTCGTGGGTGACGTCCAGGCCGGTGAGCGCGGCGAGCTCGGCCGCCGTGTGCGCCGCGCGCTGGAGGTCGGAGGCGACGATCGCGTCCGGGGCGAGGGCGACGAGCAGCCGGGCGGCCCGGCGGGCCTGGGCCAGCCCGGACTCGGTCAGCGGCACGTCCGTGCTGCCCTGGAAGCGGCGCTCCACGTTCCACGAGGTCTGGCCGTGGCGCCACAGGATGACGCGGCGGCCCCGGCCTGGACGGCCGGCGGACACCTCACCGGTGGCGCTCATCACCACTCACCGCCGAGGTCGGCCGCCTCCTCGGCAGCCTGCAGCTTGGCGTGCTCCTCGCCCTTGCCGCGGGTGGCCTTGGCGTCGGCGGGCAGCTCCAGCTCGGGGCAGTCCTTCCACAGCCGCTCCAGAGCGTAGAAGACACGCTCCTCGCTGTGCTGGACGTGGACGACGATGTCGACGTAGTCGAGCAGCACCCAGCGGGCCTCGCGGTCGCCCTCGCGGCGCACCGGCTTGGCGCCGAGTTCCTTCTGCAGCCGCTCCTCGATCTCGTCGACGATCGACTTGACCTGGCGGTCGTTGGGCGCGGAGGCCAGCAGGAAGGCGTCCGTGATCGACAGGACGTCGCTGACGTCGTAGGCGATGACGTCGTGCGCGAGCTTGTCGGCGGCCGCCTGGGCGGCGGTGTGGATGAGTTCGATGGAGCGGTCAGTGGCGGTCACTACGTGGCTTTCGGTCGGCGGTCACTTGACACCAAGGGTCTCACGGACCGCCGGGCGCACCCCACGTGATTAAAGGATCACGTGGGGCGCCCGCCCGGTCACTAGGAGGCCGACGACGGCTTGTAGTCCTTGCCGAGGACCACCGAGACGTCGGCGTTCGCGCCGGCCTGGCCCTTGGTCACGGAGCTGGGGGGCAGTCCCAGGGTCTTGGCGACCTCGGTGGCGTTGTCCTTGTCGGCGGCGTCGGAGTAGACGACCTTGGACGTGGCGGCGGTGGCGGAGGTGCCGCCGTCGATGAAGGTGAAGCCGCCGTTGACGAGCGTCACACGGGTCTTCTCGGTGTTGTCCTTCACGCCGCTGGCGTTCTGCACGGAGACCCGGACGGCGGAGCCCTGGTCGGGGCTCTTGGCGGTGCCGCCGAGGACGTCCTTGACCACACTGGCGCTCGCCTGGGCGCTGAGCGTGCCGTCGTTCTGCACGGGCAGCAGGGCGGTCTTGTAGTCGCCCTCCTTGGCGAGGTCGGCGAGCTTGGCGAGGAAGGCGCCGAGGTCCTTTTCGGTCAGCGACGGGTCGAGGATCTGCGCGAGGGTCTGGACGGTCGTCGTGGCGCCCGTCGGGTCGGAGGACATCTTGCGCAGCACGCCCTGCATGACCTGGCCGAACCGCTCCAGCTGGGCGTTCTCGGCCTCCCCGGAGGCGCGGTAGGTGGCGTAGGCGACGGCCATCCTGCCGCTGAGGGTCTGGTCCTTGCCCCGGTGGACGAGGGGTGTGCTGCCCTTCTTCTTGGCGCTCGGGTCGGGCACGTCCGCATTGGTGTCGATGTCGATGTTGCCGACGAGGTCGACCAGGTTCTGCAGATAGGGCGTGTCGAGCCGCCAGGTGCCCTCGATGTTGGTGCCCAGGACCGTGTCGAGGGCGTCGCGGGTGCCGGAGGAGCCGTCGTCCTCGACGGACTTGGCGAGCGTGGTCGCGTTGCCCGTGTCGTCCGTCAGGGAGAGGGAGTTGGGCAGCAGCACGGTGGTGCCCTGCTTGGTGGTGGTGTTGTCGACGAGCAGCGCCGTGGAGGTGCCGCCCTTCGCGGTGTCGTGCAGGTGGACGACGATCACGTCACGGTTCTGGGCGCCCGCTGCCGTCGCGGTGCCCTTCTTGGCGCCGGAATCGGACAGCCCGGGCAGCTTCCCGGCGTACCAGAGGTAGCCGACGCCGCCGACCGCGACCAGGGCCAGGACCACCACGAGGGCGACGAGCCGGCTGCGGGCGCGGCGCTTGGCCTCCTCGCGGCGCTCGGTGCGGTTCTCGGTGAAGTTCAGCCAGTCGATGACGTCCTCGGAGTCACCGTCGGGCTGCTCGACGAAGGCGAACTGCTCGGTGCGGTAGTCCCGTTCGGCCCTGGCGGAGTCCTCGGTGTCGTCCCGTTCGGGTTCCGCGGGACCGGCCTGCTGCGGGACGTGGGCGGTCTGCTCGGCGACCCGCGGCTGCTGCCCGCTCCTCGCGCTGTGCCCGTAGGGGTCGTACGGGGCGGCGGGCGCGGCCGGTTGGGCCGTACCGGCGCCGTACGGGTCGTAGGACGGGGCGTACGGCTGCCGGCCGGTGCCGTAGGGGTCGTACGCGGGGGGCTGCTGCTGCGGGCCGGTGGCGTACGGGTCGTAGCCGTAGTCCTGTTGCTGCGCGTACGGGTCGTAGGGCTGCTGGGGCGCCTGCTGCGGGGCGACCTGCTGGTACACGGGCCGGCCGTACTCGTCGTAGCCCACGAGCTCGTACTGGTTGTCCTGGTCGCCGCCGTAGCCCGCGTCGTATCGGTCGTTCACCGGTGCCCCTCTCGGTTCACTCGCCGCGGTACAGCTCGCGCTTGTCGATGTAGCGCACGACGCCGTCCGGCACCATGTACCAGATGGGGTCGCCCTTGGCGACTCTCGCACGGCAGTCCGTGGAGGAGATGGCCAGCGCGGGAACCTCCACCAGCGAGACGCCGCCCTCCGGGAGGCCGTGGTCGGTGAGGTGGTGGCCGGGGCGGGTGCAGCCGATGAAGTGCGCGAGGGAGAACAGTTCCTCCGAGTCGCGCCAGGTGAGGATCTGGCCGAGGGCGTCGGCGCCGGTGATGAAGAACAGGTCGGTGTCGGGGTTGAGGGCCCGCAGGTCGCGCAGGGTGTCCACGGTGTAGGTCGGGCCGCCGCGGTCGATGTCGATGCGGCTCACCGAGAACTGCGGGTTCTCGGCGGTGGCGATGACCGTCATCAGATAGCGGTCCTCGGCCGGGGAGACCGTGCGGTGGCTCTTCTGCCAGGGCTGGCCGGTGGGGACGAACACCACCTCGTCCAGGTGGAACTGCGCGGCGACCTCACTGGCCGCCACGAGGTGCCCGTGGTGGATCGGGTCGAACGTTCCGCCCATGACCCCGAGGCGGCGCTTGCCGGGGTTCGACGGTCCGTTGCCCGGTCCGCTCAGCCGCCGGGTCGCGGTGCCGCTCGACGTGTCCTTCGCCGGACCGGTAGGCATGTCCTGCTCTCCCATGCGTGCAGACCCTACCGGCCCGGCCTGAGCGCCTCGTTCGGCGGATGCCCGGGATGCCCCGCTTCGGGGGGACAGGGGGTTCAGCGGTCGCGGTTGAAGCGGGTGGTGATCCACAGCAGGAGCAGCAGGACGACGAGGGCGCCGCCGCCGGTGACCGCGGGGTTGAGGCTGTCGTGGTTGCCGCCTTCGGCTTCGGCCAGGGTGACCAGGTGCGCGGCGGTGGTGTGGAGGCTCATCTTCGGCGGGACCTATCCGGTAGGCGGGGATAAAGATGTCGGCCCATGGTAAGCGGGGGCAGTGGCGGCGATCACGCCGACTCCTCCGTCTCCCCCGGCGGGGAACTCCGGGCGGTCCTCAGTCGTCTTTCCGCTTGTAGCCCCGCAGCAGGAACCACCCGGTGAACGCGCAGCCCAGGATCATCACCACCAGTACGACCCGGAGCAGATACCCCGATCCCTGGTGCTGGGGGGCGCTGGCGGCCGCGGCGAGCCAGGCGGCTGCTGGGATGTGCTCCATGGTGCGGGACTCTCCTTCGGTGTGGTGCCCGTCCACGGTAACTCCGCCTAGGCTGGGCCTTGCTTCGGGGGCGCAAAGGGCCGCACAAGGGTCCGCAAAGGGCCACTACACGCATGTGGGGGAAGACATGTCCGACGACGGCCACGAGCACAACGGACACGAGCACGTACCGAGCAGGCAGCGCCGGCGCTTCCCGGGAATCTCCTCCCGTGCGTACGAGCACCCGGCGGACCGCAGCGCGCTGGTGGCGCTGCGCAAGCTGAGCGGCTTCGACACGGTCTTCAAGGCGCTCAGCGGGCTGCTGCCCGAGCGCAGTCTGAGGCTGCTGTTCCTGTCCGACTCGGTGCGCGTGTCCGACCAGCAGTTCGCCCACCTCAACGACATGCTGCGGGACGCCTGTTACATCCTGGACCTGGAGAAGGTCCCGCCGATGTACGTCAACCAGGACCCGCAGCCGAACGCGATGTGCATCGGCCTGGACGAGCCGATCATCGTCGTCACCACCGGGCTCGTCGAGCTGCTCGACGAGGAGGAGATGCGGGCGGTCATCGGCCACGAGGTGGGCCACGCGCTGTCCGGGCACGCGGTGTACCGCACGATCCTGCTGTTCCTGACGAACCTGGCCATCCGGGTCGCGTGGATCCCGCTGGGCACGCTGGCGATCATGGCCATCGTGACGGCGCTGCGGGAGTGGTTCCGCAAGTCGGAGCTGTCCGCCGACCGGGCGGGGCTGCTGGTGGGCCAGGACCTGAAGGCCTCGATGCGCGGTCTGATGAAGATCGCGGGCGGCAACCACCTGCACGAGATGAACGTGGACGCGTTCCTGAAGCAGGCCGACGAGTACGAGGCGGGCGGCGATCTGCGCGACTCGGTGCTGAAGATCCTGAACCTGCTGCCGCGCTCCCACCCCTTCACCACCATCCGGGCGGCCGAGCTGAAGAAGTGGTCCGAGACCCGGGACTACCAGCGGATCATGGACGGCCACTACCCGCGGCGCAGCGAGGACAAGGACACCTCGGTCTCCGACTCCTTCCGTGAGTCGGCGGCGAGCTACGCCGGCAATGTGAAGAGCTCCAAGGACCCGCTGATGAAGCTGGTCAGCGACATCGCCGGCGGGGCGGGGGGCCTGGGCGGCCGCGTCCGGCGCGGCTTCGACGGCTTCACGAGCCCGGCACCGGGCGAGGACCGGCCGCAGGACGAGCCGCCGACGGACACTCCGCCGCGCACCGAGGACTGACGGGACCGGACCGGGGGCCGACCGGGGCGGGGACGTCCCCTCGGCCGCTCACGCCTCGCTCAGAGCTTGGGCTGCGCGCTCGTCGCGAGCGTGCCGCACAGCGCCGTCGCGCCGCCCGTCGCGTACGGGTCCGTGCCGGCCGGGCCGCCCGACTTCGCGGTCTGGCCGGCCAGCAGCGGGTGGAAGTGGTTGGTGGAGTCCTCGGCGCAGGACAGGGGCCCGGCCTGGACGTAGGAGACGGTCAGCTGGGCCTGGTGCAGCCGCAGGTCGTCGCGGTCGAAGCGGAAGTGCAGCTCGCGCCGGACGGTGAACAGGGACGCCGGGGCCTTCGCTGCGGAGCCGGTCGGCTTCAGCGCGTAGACGAAGGTGTGGTCGGCGGTCACCTCGAGGGTGGCGGAGTCGGTCTCGGCGGCCTGCAGGCTGCCCTCGACGCGGATGCGGGGGTCGGCGAGCTCGGCGCGGGTCTGGTCGAAGCGGACCAGCCATCCGGTCGGCTGATGGCGCCCGTCGGCGGTCGGGCGGGCGAAGCTCTGGTCGAACTGGTCGAGCTGGTCGCCGTCGAGCATGACGCGCACCGAGCGGACGTCCTGGCCGCCGATCACCTCGGGGTAGAGCGAGGAGCGGACGATGTAGTCCTTCGCGGTGGTCAGCGCGGCGACCACCTGGCTGTCGGAGAAGTGCGCGGTGCGCCGCGTGGCCGGCAGCGGTATGCCCTCGGCGCCGACCCGGAACTGCGCGGCGGGGCTGTGGGCGAACAGGTACTCGGGATCGGCCGCCCCGGGCACCTTGCCCTGCGGGGAGAGCGGGATGACCGTCATCCGCAGGGGCTCTACGAGCTGGCGGTCGGCGGGCGTCGGGTAGGGGTGCCGTACACCCATGTAGATCGCCGTCCCGAAGGCGACGGCGATCAGCAGAACCAGGATCAGGGCCTGCCGGGACAGGCCCCGGTGAAGGGGCGGGCGGCGCCGTACGGCGGGCGCGTGGTCGGCCATGCGCTCCTGCGCGGAGAACTCCTGGAGGCGGGCAGCGCGGACGAACGACTCGTCGAAGACGACGGATCGGTACTCGTCCTCTCCACCTCCGGGGCCGCCCTCGGGTGTCCCCTCAGGTGGGTCTCCAGGCCCGCCCATACCTTCAGGGTAGGTCTCCGGAAGCCCCGGTAAACGCCCTGGTGCACGACAACTTCTGACAGGTTCTCACCAGAACCGGCCGAGCCCGCGAAGCGGCCGCTCAGGGGGTGCGCGGGATCACCGAGACCGCGGGCGGGGAGGTGTCGGCGGAAGCGGAGGGCGGGGCCGCGCTGCCCTGTTCCAGGCCCGTCGAGGCGGGCGGCGGGACCTGGTCCCGGTTGCTGGAGGAGGCGCCCCGGTAGACCGCGGTGAAGGCCAGCGCGACCATGCCGATGCCCATCACGATGGCCAGCATCCAGGCGACCGGGCGGTGCCAGTTGACCTTCTTGCCGTACGTCCCCGGGGCGCCGTAGCGGCCTTCGAGGACGTCGGTGTCGTCCAGGTCGTCGAAGTCGGGATCATGGCCGAAACCGGAGGGGTCGTACCCGTCCTCGTAGCGCTCCCCGCGCGCGTGGGCGCGGCGGGCCTCCGCCTCGGAGGCCTCGGCTCTGGCCTGGGCGGCGGCCAGGAGGCGTTCGACGGCGGTCGGCTCGTGCACCACGGCCGCCCGTACGAAGGCCTCGTCGAAGACCACGGAGGCGAACTCTTCGTCCGACACCCCGCGGTCGTGGTCGTCGTCGGGCTCCCAGCCGTCAGGGAACGGCGTGCCCCCCACGTCCTCCGGCACGGATCCAGAGTAGACCTGAGGGGTCAATTTGGGCAGACGGTAGGGAAATTCATCCGCTGGGTGAGACGCCTCTCACGCGGCGCGGGCGCGTGCCGGGCGCATATGCCCCCACGGTGGCCGCCCGCCCGCTCAGCGGCGGATGTGCCCGTCGCCGGTGACGATGTACTTGGTGCTGGTCAGCTCCGGCAGGCCCATGGGGCCGCGGGCGTGCAGCTTCTGCGTGGAGATGCCGATCTCCGCGCCGAAGCCGAACTGGCCGCCGTCGGTGAAGCGGGTCGAGGCGTTCACGGCGACGGTGGTGGAGTCGACCAGCTGGGTGAAGCGGCGGGCGGCCTGCTGCGAGGTCGTCACGATCGCCTCGGTGTGACCGGACGACCACAGCCGGATGTGCTCGACGGCCTTGTCGAGGGAGTCCACCACGGCGGCGGCGATGTCGTAGGACAGGTACTCGGTGTCCCAGTCGTCCGGGGTGGCCTCGACGACGGTGGCCTTGGTGTCCTTCGCGTACGCCAGCACCCGCGGGTCGGCGTGCACGGTCACCCCGGCCTCCGCGAGGGCGTCGAGGGCGCGCGGCAGGAACTCGGGGGCGATGTCCTGGTGGACCAGCAGGGTCTCGGCGGCGTTGCAGACGCTGGGCCGCTGGGCCTTGGAGTTGATCAGGATGTCGACCGCCATGTCGAGGTCCGCCCGGGCGTCGACGTAGACGTGGCAGTTGCCGGTGCCGGTCTCGATGACGGGGACGGTGGACTCGGCGACCACGGTCTGGATCAGCGAGGCGCCGCCGCGCGGGATGAGGACGTCGACCAGGCCCCGGGCGCGCATCAGTTCGCGGACGCTCTCGCGGCTCTCGCCGGGCACGAGCTGGATGGCGTCGGCGGGCAGCCCCGCCCCGCCCACGGCGTCGCGCAGGACCCGCACCAGGGCGGTGTTCGACTCGTACGCGGAGGCCGAGCCGCGCAGCAGGACCGCGTTGCCGGACTTCAGGCACAGGGCGGCGGCGTCCACGGTGACATTGGGGCGGGCCTCGTAGATGATGCCGACGACGCCGAGGGGCACCCGGACCTGGCGCAGGTCGATGCCGTTGGGCAGGGTCGAGCCGCGGACGACCTCGCCGACCGGGTCGGGCAGCGCGATGACGTCGCGCACGTCGGAGGCGATGGCCCGCACCCGCTCCGGGGTGAGCGTGAGACGGTCGATGATGGCCTCGCTGGTGCCGGCCTCGCGGGCCTTGGCGATGTCCTTGGCGTTGGCCTCGACGATCTCGCTCGTACGGACCTCCAGGGCGTCCGCGATCGCGCCCAGCGCGTCGTCCTTGACCGCGCGCGGCAGCGGGGCGAGGTCGGCGGCGGCGGCCTTGGCGCGGTAGGCGGCCTGGGTGACCGGGGACATGGAGTCGTACGGCGAAAGCGTGGTCATGAGGGAAGGGTAGTGCGCCGGACGGGCCCGTCCACCGCTCATCCCAAACCCCGAGACGGTCTCAAAAGGGGTGAACTCCGACAGGGGTGGCGGGCGGCGGGCCGTAGCCCTCGGCGAGGCGCTGGTGGTAGGTCTCGCGGTCGATGACCTCCAGGCCGACGATCTCCCAGGGCGGCAGCTGGGCGGTGCGGCGGTGCTCGCCCCACAGCCGCAGGGCGACCGCGGCCGCGTCGTGCAGGTCGCGGGCCTCCTCCCAGTACCGGATCTCCGCGTGGTCGTTGGCATATCTGCTGGTCAGGAGGAAGGGGTGGTCGTGGGCGAGCTGCTCCAGGCCGCGCCGGACCTCCGCCAGGGGGGCCTCGACGCCGGAGACGCTGAGCGTGACATGCCACAGGCGCGGCAGATCGGCCGGTTCCTCGTACCGATCGCCGGCCGCCACGCTGGTCAGGGCCCGCTCCTCGCCGGCCGCGCGGGAGGAGGCGCCCCCGGCACCGCCGGTGCCACCGCGGGACGTCGTCCCAGGGCGCACTCGTCTCACGACGGCCTCCTTTTCCCAGGGTCGGGCAGTGCTCGTGCGGAAGGTGTCCCTGGGACAAAGTTGAGCAGGCCGGGAGCCGCCACGTGACGCTTTTGCGGAACGTCCACCACCGGGGAAAGGACGTTTCGGGCTATTTACGGGTGCAGGAGCACCAGATCGTCCCTGTGTACGACCTCGCGCTCGTACGCGGCGCCCAGTTCGCGGGCGAGCTCCCGGGTGGAGCGGCCGAGCAGCTGGGGGATCTCCTTGGCGTCGAAGTTGACGAGCCCGCGGGCCACCGCGCGTCCCCGGGCGTCGCGCAGCTCCACGGGGTCCCCGGCGACGAACTCGCCCTCGACGGCGGCGATCCCGGCCGGCAGCAGCGACTTGCGGCGCTCGACGACCGCCCGTACGGCGCCGTCGTCCAGGGTGAGCGAGCCCTGCGGGGTGGAGGCGTGCTGGAGCCACAGCAGACGGTCCGCGGAGCGCTTGCCGGTGATGTGGAAGTGGGTCCCGGTGTCCCCGCCGGACAGCGCCTCGGCGGCGTGCACGGCACTGGTGAGGACCACGGGGATGCCGGCCGCGGCGGCGATGCCGGCCGCCTCGATCTTGGTGACCATGCCGCCGGTGCCGACGCCCGCCTTGCCCGCGCTGCCGATCTCCACTCCGGCGAGGTCCTCCGGGCCCCGTACCTCCGCTATCCGCGAGGTGCCGGGCCGGCCCGGGTCGCCGTCGTAGACGCCGTCGACGTCGGAGAGCAGGACCAGCAGGTCGGCGTGGACGAGGTGCGCCACCAGGGCCGCGAGGCGGTCGTTGTCGCCGAAGCGGATCTCGTCGGTGGCGACGGTGTCGTTCTCGTTGACGACCGGGAACGCGCCCATCGCGAGGAGCTTGTCGAGGGTGCGGGAGGCGTTGCGGTGGTGGGCGCGGCGGCTCATGTCGTCGCTGGTGAGCAGGACCTGGCCGACGCGGACGCCGTAGCGGGCGAAGGAGGCGGTGTAGCGGGCGACCAGCAGGCCCTGGCCGACGCTGGCGGCGGCCTGCTGGCGGGCCAGGTCGCGGGGGCGGCGGCGCAGGCCGAGGGGGGCGAGGCCGGCGGCGATGGCGCCGGAGGAGACCAGGACGATCTCCTTCTCCCCTCCGCTGCGGCTCTTGGCCAGGACGTCGACGAGCGCGTCCACCCGGTCGGCGTCCAGGCCGCCGGAGGCGGTGGTCAGGGACGAGGAGCCCACCTTGACGACGATCCTGCGGGCCTGAGCCACGTCCTGCCTTACCCCTGCCACCTGCTTGTCCGTCCCCTCACGCGCTCGGGTCTCCCCGCCACGCAATCTACGCGAAGGGGGCCGCACACCGCGCGCCGGTCCAGTCCCCGGACAGCGGTCGACCGGTCTCAGGCCGCCGTCGCCGTGCCGTCCGGCGTCGGGGTTCGGGGGGTGCCGGCCGGGGCGGGCCGGGGGCTCATCGCCCGGCGGGCCCTGCCGACCGCCCGGCGCAGGACGGAGGTCGCGGTGTGTTCGCGGTATCCGGGTACGGCCCGTGCCTCGCGGGGGGCTGCGCGGTAGAGGGAGTCGGGGACGGCGAGCGAGGCGTCACGGAAGTAGGGGTAGGCGAAGTAGACGTGGTGGCCCCTGCGTTCGAGGACCGCCTCCGGCTGCTTCTTCGCCTTCAGGAACTCCAGGAACCCGGCGAGGAGTTCGGGCTGCCGCTCGGCGACGAGGTGCAGCCGTATGCGCTCCTCGACCTTGAGGCGCCCGGCGACCGTGCTGGTCCAGAACTGCTTCATCAGCGGCTCGGCCAGCTCGAACTTGTGCCGGCGGACCTGCTCGCTGTCCTTGAGGAACTTCGGCCCGAACTGCGGCAGCAGCGTGACCAGGAAGGGCCGCACCATGAGCGCGTCACGCCGCTCCCCCGCGGGCACGAACTCGGCGATCAGGTTCATCAGGGCCCGCGCGGAGTCGAAGCGCAGGGTGTAACTCCCGGTCTTCGTCACGTGTTTGCCGTCGGCGCGGCCCACCAGGTAGTAGCAGGTGTGGTCGCCGACCACGGAGACGCCGTCGGCGCGCAGATACGCCTCCATGGTGAACAGCGCGTCCTCGCCGGTCCACAGGGACTCGTCGAAGCTCATCCCGTGCCGTTCGAGAAGCGCGCGGCGGAAGAGCTTCTGCGCGCTCAGGGTGAACTTGATGCTGGAGGAGAAGACGTCGGTGCGCTCCAGCGTCTGCCACGCGATCCGCGGCGCCGCCCGGTCGACGCCCTCGATCCTGCCGAGCACCACGTCCGTGCCGTTGCGGTCGGCCGCCGCGACCATCCGCTCGAGCGCCTCCGGGCCGAGCCGGTCGTCGGCGTCCAGGAAGAACACGTACCGCCCGGCGGCCTTGCCGAGACCGACGTTGCGCGGGCCGCTCGGGCCGCCGGAGTTGTCCTGACGGATCACGGTGACCGGCATGGCCGCGCGCTCGGCGAACCGCTCCAGGTATTCCCCCGTCCCGTCCGTCGAGCCGTCGTCGACCGCGATGACCTCGATCCGCTCGGCCCCGATGGTCTGGGCCTCGACGGACGCCAGGCACTCGACCAGGTAGGGCATCGCCTCGTAGGCCCCGATGACGACGCTCACATCAGGCTGCGCCACGGTCACGTTTCCCCCTTGTCACAGGAAGTTCCCCCTCGGTCGGCCCGTTCGCCACCTTCTGGACGGACGGCCCCTCGGGGCGGTTGCCTGGACATACGTAAGGAGGGCCCGGTTTTCGAGGATCACTCCTCGAAAACCGGGCCCTTCTCACCTGTTTCACACGGTCGGCGGCTGCGGGGCCGGCTGTGGGGCGGACAGCGCGTCGGAGAGTTCGTCGGCGCCGGGGGTTCCGGCCGCGGAGGCGCGGGACTCCTGGCCGAGGTTGCGGCTGTCGGCCTTGAGGGCCAGCTCCTTCACCGCGGTGTTGAACTGCTCGATGGAGGTGGGCTCGTCCGGGCCGAGGAGGTACCGCTTGAGTTCCTTGCGGTCCTCGGCCAGCGGGTCGGCCTTCGGATCGCGTACGGCGGCCAGCAGCTCGCCCATCTGGGCGGCCTTGTTGTTGAGGATCACCGCGGCGCGCACGGCGGTGTTCTGCCGCTTGAACTCCTCCGCGCCCAGCTCGGCGGAGTCGGTGACGGCGTACGGCTTGCCGCTCGCGATGAAGTCGGAGACGACGGAGGAGATGTCGGAGACCATCGCGTCGGAGACGTTGAAGCAGTCGAACAGGCGCGGCTCGGCACCCTCGATGACGCGGTGCTCCCACGCCGGGAAGGAGCGCCAGTAGGCCTCGTTCCACTCGCCGCGCAGCCGGGCGACCTCCTCGTACCTGGCGACGTCCACGACGCCGTCCCGGGTGGCCTCGGCCTCGTCGGCCTTCTCGCCGCCGGCGCCGACCAGTTCGGCGATCCGGGCCTCGATGCGGACGAGGTCGGCCTTCGCCTTCTCCTGCCCGGCGGTGTCGGCGGTGAAGCGGGAGTCGGCGGCGCGCTCGGCGGCGGCCTTCTCCACCAGGGCGACGATGCGCTGGTGGGCGGCGGCGGCCTTCGGCAGGACCGTGCCCGTGAAGGGGTGCGGCTTGTACAGGACACGCACCGGCGGGTCGGCCTTGACCAGCTTCTTCACGATGTTCTCGCCAGCGAGCATGATCGAGGTGTTGCCCGGGTCGCCGTCCCAGCCCTCCCAGGTGGGGGCGTACAGCACGGTCGGGACGCGTCCCTCCGGCACGCCCTCCCAGCCCTGGATCGGCGCGAGCTGCGGGCGGCCGACCTCGACGATGTCCTCGTCGCGGACGCCGACGTCGGCGATGGCGTAGCGGTCGCGGCCCGCGCGGCCTGCGGTCCACACCTCGTCGTAGGCCTTGCTGAACGGGTTGACGCTGGCCAGCTTGTCGCTGTCGCCGTGGCCGATGAAGACGTGCTTCATGGTGGGCACGCGCAGCAGGTGGATGTTCTTGCCCACGTTCGCGGCGTACAGCGCCACCCGCACGGTGGAGAGGTCCATGTTCATCAGGTGCACCCCTCCGGGCACGCAGATGACGGGGACCGTGGTGGGCGCGAGGTTCTGCAGGATGATCCGCTCGCGCAGGATGATCAGCGGCCGGGACTCCAGCTGCTCCATGGTCTCCAGCCACATGTTGACCTGGTAGGCGGAGTCCTTGGAGCCGGAGAAGTACAGCACCGTCTCCGGCTTGTACGCGCGCAGCCAGTCGTCGACGGCCACCAGGACCTTGTCGGCGTTCGGCGGGATCTTGCCGCCGCGGACGTACGGCAGGAGCGCCAGGACGTACAGGCTGCCCAGGCCGAGGGTGAGGCCGATGCCGATGAAGCCGGCCACGGAGGAGCCCGCCTCGGCGGAGACCAGTATGCCGACGACGGCCGCGAGGTCGAGGTGGAGCATCTTCTCGGCCGACCGGTCGAGCAGGCCCAGCGGCGGCGCGTCCGGGATGTTGATCCGCGACTTCAGGTCGACGTTGCGGGTGGCGACCGGCATCCGGCGGCGGTTGCGGATCAGCGTGACCACGGCGCCGTGCGGCGCCTGGAGGCCGTAGAACGCGATGAAGCAGCCGATCGCGCCGTAGTAGATCAGGTTGTTCGCGAGGTCCAGCCGGGCCAGCAGCAGGATCAGCAGCAGCTCCCGGATCAGGAAGCGGATCGAGAGACCGGCTCTCACCTTGCTCAGCCGGTTGATCAGGTAGCTGCCCTTGCGGTGCAGGTAGTGGTCGGCCAGGTACGTCACGGCGGCGGCTGCCGCGAAGGCGTAGACGCTCGGGATGAGCGCGGCCACCATGATCGCCGGGAAGCCCAGCATCATCAGGACCGCCGCGGCCAGCTCCGACGCGCTGCCCACCCGGGCGACGCGAATAGCGGTGGATATCACGTAAAACCTGCTCTGGGAGGGGGAGTGCCGGTTTTGTTCTTTACGGATTCAGGCCCCTGCGAACGCCGGTCAATGCACTGCATTAACGCCGGAAAGCAGAGGCCTGAATAACGGAAGGCTAATTGTGGTCGATTATTACACGCCGTCCTGACGGTCCAACACCGAGGCCAGCGCCTGCTCGAAGCCGGTGGCCTCGGCGGCGCCCGCCGTCGGGTCCTGCTGGCGTACGTCGATGACATGGCCGGTGAGCTCGGACAGCAGCACGTCCAGCGAGGTGCGCGCCACCGCCTCGGAGGACAGCAGCGAGCCCGCGGGCTCCTGGCCGAAGGCCTTGGTGCGCATCGGCGTGGCGGTGCGCTCCGGGTTGATGCAGTTGACGCGGACACCGTCGCCGGCCCACTCGTCGGACAGGGCCTGGGTCAGGTTCACCATCGCGGCCTTGGTCGAGGAGTACAGGCTGTACTCGGCGCGGCCCCGGGTGTAGCTGCTGGAGGTGTACAGCAGCAGCTGGCCCTTGGTCTCGGCGAGGTACTTGTAGCTCGAACGTGCGATCTGCACCGGCGCCAGGTAGTTGACCTTCAGCGCTTCCTCGATGGTCGCGTTGTCGGTCTCGGCGAGCTTGCCGATGCGCAGCACACCGGCGGTGTTGACGACGTAGTCGATCCGGCCGGTCTCCGCGTACGCCTTGGACAGCGCGTCGTCGACCTCCTCCGGGTTCTCGACGTGGGTGCCGGTGGTGGAGCGGCCCAGCGGGTAGACGCTGGCACCGTAGGACGCGGCGAGTTCGGAGATGTCCTTGCCGATGCCGTAGGAGCCGCCGAAGACGACGACGGTCTTGCCGGTGAGCAGCTCGCGGTACGCCTCGTCGCCGTTCTGCTCGGGGGCCGCCGTGGAGGCGAGCTGGAAGAGCTTGTCGGCGATGAAGACGTCGACCGGCTGGGTGACCTTCATGTTGTACTCGTCGCCCGCGACGACGTGGATCGGCACGTCCGGCAGGTACTTGAGCACGACCGTGCAGTCGTCCGTGGCCTGGAAGTTGGGGTCGCCGGCGGCGACCTCGTAGGCGCGGCGGATCGTGGACAGCTTGAAGGCCTGCGGGGTCTGGCCGCGGCGCAGCCGGGAGCGGTCCGGGATCTCCGTGATGAACTCGCCGTCCTGGCCGTGGGTGCGGGTGACGATGATGGTGTCCGCGGACGGGATGGCCACGTCGACGGCCTCGTAGCGCTCCAGCGCCGCCACGCAGTCGTCGATGACGCGCTGCGACAGCAGGGGGCGTACGGCGTCGTGGAAGAGGACGTTGAGGTCCTCGCCCTGCGCCAGACCCTCGCCGAGGGCCTCGATGGCGCGCTCGGTGGTCTCGTTCCGCGTGGAACCGCCCTCGATGATCTTCTTGACCTTGGTGAACCCGGCCTTGGCGACGATCTTCTCGACGTCGGGCACGTAGCCCGGCGCCATCAGCACGATGATGTCGTCGATCGAGTCCGCCTTCTCGAAGGTGGTCAGGGTGTGCTCGATGACTGCCTTGCCGGCGATCTTCAGCAGCTGCTTGGGGATCGACAGACCCACCCGCTGGCCGGTACCGCCGGCCAGGATCACTGCGGTGGTACGGGGCTTGGCTATGTGCTGGGACACAGAGGACCTACCTTGGGGCGACAGGGAACGGGGAAATGGTCCCACTTGCGGTTACCGCTGTGCAAGGTGAGTGTCCTTCACCGCATATGTACGCGCTACCTGGCATTCACCTGGCACTGCTGGTGACCGCCGGAACCCCGCCGAGTGCACTCGTGAAATTGCTGTGAGTGACGGCACAGACGGGTACCCCGGCGCACAACTCCCTCACATCTGCGAGGTCCGGTACGCCCATACAGGTGATCCGGCCCTCCGGCGCGCCGTTTCGTACGAGCCTGGATTACCGCCCGCGCCGAAGGCCATTGCCGCGGAATTCCTTGTCAAGATTCCGCAGCATTTCGGTCTCGGCGAGGCTTACCGGAAAGGGGCCAGGGACGCGGATACGTCCCTGGCCCCGGTCGCGCAGGCTCCGCTCAGAAGGGAGGCTTCGCTCAGAACGGAGGCTCGCTCAGAACGGCTCGAAGTCGTCGAATTCCCGTTCCGCCTCCCGGTCCCGGCGACGCTGCGCCGCGGGCCTCGGGGCCTCGAAGCGGTGGTCCTCGCCACGCCGGCCCAGCATCTCCGCCCCGGCCGTCATCGACGGCTCCCAGTCGAAGACGACCGCGTTGTCCTCGGGGCCGATGGCGACGCCGTCGCCCGCGCGGGCCCCGGCCTTCATCAACTCCTCCTCGACACCGAGCCGGTTGAGCCGGTCCGCGAGGTAGCCCACGGCCTCGTCGTTGTTGAAGTCGGTCTGCCGCACCCAGCGTTCGGGCTTCTCGCCCCGCACCCGGAACAGGCCCTCGTCCTCGCGCGTGACGGTGAAACCGGTGTCGTCGACGGCCTTCGGGCGGATGACGATGCGCGTCGCCTCCTCCTTGGGCTTCGCGGCCCGCGCCTTCGCCACCAGGTCCGCGAGCGCGAACGACAGCTCCCGCAGCCCGAGATGGGCGACCGCGGACACCTCGAAAACCCGGTATCCGCGGGCCTCCAGATCCGGCCGCACCATCTCCGCGAGGTCCTTGCCGTCCGGTACGTCGGTCTTGTTGAGGACGACGATCCGCGGGCGCCGGTCGAGCCCGCCGTACTGCTTCAGCTCCTCCTCGATGACATCGAGGTCGGAGACGGGGTCACGGTCGGACTCCAGCGTCGCGGTGTCCAGGACGTGCACGAGTACGCTGCACCGCTCGACGTGGCGCAGGAACTCGAGGCCGAGACCCTTGCCCTGGCTGGCTCCTGGGATCAGTCCCGGCACGTCCGCGATGGTGTAGACGGTCGAACCGGCCGTCACCACACCGAGGTTGGGGACCAGCGTGGTGAAGGGGTAGTCCGCGATCTTCGGCTTGGCCGCGCTCAGCACCGAGATCAGCGAGGACTTGCCCGCGCTCGGGTAGCCGACCAGCGCCACGTCCGCGACGGTCTTCAGCTCCAGGACGATGTCCTGCAGGTCCCCCGGCTCGCCGAGCAGCGCGAACCCCGGCGCCTTCCGCCTGGCCGACGCCAGCGCCGCGTTGCCGAGCCCGCCGCGCCCGCCCTGGGCGGCGACGTAGGAGGTGCCGTGGCCGACCAGGTCGGCCAGCACGTTGCCCGCCTTGTCGAGGACGACGGTGCCGTCCGGGACCGGCAGCACCAGGTCCTGGCCGTCCTTGCCGGAGCGGTTGCCGCCCTCGCCGGGCTTGCCGTTGGTGGCCTTGCGGTGCGGGGAGTGGTGGTAGTCCAGCAGCGTGGTGACGGACTGGTCGACGGTGAGGATCACATCGCCGCCGCGTCCGCCGTTGCCGCCGTCGGGTCCGCCGAGCGGCTTGAACTTCTCACGGTGGACGGAGGCACAGCCGTGGCCTCCGTTACCCGCGGCGACGTGCAGCTCGACGCGGTCCACGAAGGTGGTCATGGGGGGTGCCTCCAGAAGAACGGGGATGTCTCTTGCGTAACACGCGAAAGGCGGACCCGCCTTCCCGCACGGGAAGTGAGGTCCGCCTCGCGAAGCGTTCGGTCGGTGCTTGAGCCTGAACTCAGGCGACCGGAACGATGTTCACGACCTTGCGGCCACGGTGGGTACCGAACTCCACCGCACCGGCCTGCAGCGCGAACAGCGTGTCGTCGCCGCCACGGCCGACGCCGGCGCCGGGGTGGAAGTGGGTGCCGCGCTGGCGGACCAGGATCTCACCCGCGTTGACGACCTGACCGCCGAAGCGCTTCACGCCGAGCCGCTGGGCGTTCGAGTCGCGACCGTTCCGGGTGGACGATGCGCCCTTCTTGTGTGCCATCTCTCCTCAGTCCCTTACTTCGCAGCCGTGGGGATCTCAGTGACCTTGATCGCCGTGTACTGCTGGCGGTGGCCCTGGCGACGGCGGTAACCCGTCTTGTTCTTGTAGCGCAGAATGTCGATCTTCTGGCCCTTGTGGTGGTCCACGACCTCGGCCTGGACCTTGATGCCGGCCAGCACCCACGGGTCGCTGGTCACGGCGTCGCCGTCGACAACGAGCAGGGTCGAGAGCTCGACCGTGTCGCCAACCTTGGCGGTGGAAATCTTGTCAACCTCAACGATGTCGCCGACAGCAACCTTGTGCTGGCGGCCACCGCTGCGCACGATGGCGTACACGCGGATCTCACTCTCTCGCTCGGGAACGGCACCCCCGCAGTCCAGCCGTCCGGCGCGCGGACAGCCTCTCCGCGGCACTCTGTGCTACAGAGGAAGAGGTTTACGGGGATGTGGCGTGGCCTTGTCCACAGACACGCCGACGGTCAAGAGTACGGGGACCCGCCTGAGCCGGTCAAACCAGGTCCGGACAGGGCGGGAGGACGGCGGTCCGGGGGGCCGGAAGGCGCCGCGTCTACCCGGATCGGCTGCCGTTACGCTGTGACCCCACATACACCCACAGGCCACTGGCCGTACACACCGTGGCCACACGACGCAGGGCTTCCGGACAGGAGACAGGTACAGCAGATGTCGATCAAGGTGAGCGTCATCATCCCGGTGTACAACCCGGGGAAGTACATCCAGCCCTGCATTGACTCGTTGGTGCGGCAGACCCTGCCCGCCGACGAGTTCGAAGTCCTGTTCGTGAACGACGGCTCGACCGACGACACCCCGGAGAAGCTCGAGGCCCTCGCGAAGGAGCACCCGCACTTCCGGGTCATAAGCATCCCGAACTCCGGCTGGCCCGGTAAGCCCCGGAACATCGGCGTGGGCGAGGCGAAGGGCGAGTACGTCCAGTTCCTCGACCAGGACGACTACCTCGCCTCCGACGCCCTGCGCCGGCTCTACGACATGGGCCACCGCAACGGCTCGGACATCGTCATCGGCAAGGTGGCCAGCAACTTCCGCGGCGTCCCGCACGGTGTCTTCCGCGCGGACCGCGAGAAGTGCACCATCCACAACGCCCCGCTGTATGACAGCCTCACCCCGCACAAGATGTTCCGCACGGAGTTCCTGCGCGAGAACAGGATCGCCTACCCCGAGGGCAAGCGGCGCCTCGAGGACCAGCTGTACATGATGGAGGCCTACTTCCCCGCGAAGGTCGTCTCCATCCTCGGCAGCTACACCTGCTACTACTACTCGAAGCGCGACGACGGCAACAACGCCGGCTCGGCCCGCATCGTCCCCTCCGGCTACTACGGCAACCTCCGCGAGGTCCTCGACGTCGTCGTCGCCAACACCGAGCCCGGCGACTTCCGCGACCTGCTGCTGCGGCGCTTCTACCGGGTGGAGATGCTCGGCCGGCTCAGCGAGCCCAGCGTCCTGAAGTACGACGAGGCCTACCTCGACGAGATGGTCGACGCCGTGAAGCCGCTGGCCGAGACCTACATGACCGACGGTGTGCACAACGGGCTCGGGGCGCTCGCCCGCGTCCGTTCCACCCTGCTGCGCCGCGACGACCGGCAGGGCCTGGTGCGCTTCGCCCGGCTGATGAGCTCCATCAAGGGCGCGGCCCGCCTGGAGGGCGTCGACTGGCGGTCCGACGGCAAGCTCGACGTCACCGTCAGCGCCCGCCTGGTCGTCGGCGACGACGCCGAGCCCCTGCGGCTGCTGCGCCGCGACGACCGGCTCCACCTGCACCCCGACCTCACCGAGGACTACCTCGGGAAGGGCGAACTGGTCGACGTCACCGACGAGTTGGACGGCTTCAAGGCCGAGATGTCGCTGCGCAACCGGGAGACCGCGGTCGAGTGGCCGTGCGCCGCGAAGTACACCGCCGCCGTGCGGGACCTCGGCGACGGTGTGTGCGAGGTCGTGCTGCGCGGCACCGGCCAGGTCAGCCCCCAGGGCGTCAAGGGCCGCGGTCCGGTCTCCCGCGGCTTCTGGGACATCTGGGTGCCCGTCCGCGGCCTCGGCGTGGTCCGCAAGGCCCGCCTCGGCGCCGACCGCGCGCCCCACGTCGACCAGGACTGCCGCCCGGCGCTGCTCGGCTCCCCCTCCCGCGCGGTCATCCCGTACTTCACCGACCCGCACGGCAACCTCACCCTCGACGTGGACCGCCGCAGCAAGCGGCTGGCCACGTACCTGGAGAACCGTCCCGTGCGGCGGATGCCCGGCGAGCGGCCGGAGCTCCGCCTCGACCTGTTCGCCCGCGCGGTGACCGCCCCGTACAAGACGGACCTGGTCCTGACCTCCGACAGCGGCCGTTCCTACACGCTGCCCGGCGAGGTCCGCCCGGTCGCGGAACGCGGGCACATCGTGCTGCCCGAGCGGGCGGCGGGCGTCCCCGCCGGGGAGTGGAAGCTCTCGGCGAAGCTGGACGGGGACAAGCACGACGCGCTCGACCTGTGCGAGGTGACCGTCCGCGGCAACGGCAAGGTGCAGATCAGCAGCGATCTGCCGGTCGTGGACCCCGAGCTCGTGCGCGCGGCGCTGGCCAAGCGGCGCAAGGAGAACGTCCGCCGCAGGCTGAGCGCCGTCGGCGGCCCCGTGGTGCGCCGGCTGCCCTCGCCGGCCCGCAAGAAGATCCGGGGACTGGCGAAGAAGCTGGTCGGCTGACCGGCGTCACGGTCTCGACCCGGCGAACAAGCAAGAGGATGTGATCACCATGCGGGAGCTCGGCATCGCCGGCGCCTGGATACTCGAACCGAAGATCTTTCCGGACGCCCGCGGGAGCTTCCACGAGTGGTTCAAGGGGGGCGAGTTCGAGAAGGCCCTGGGCCACCCGCTGAACCTGGCCCAGGCCAACTGCTCGGTCTCCAGCCGCGGCACGCTGCGCGGCATCCACTTCGCGGACGTGCCGCCCAGCCAGGCGAAGTACGTCAAGTGCGTACGCGGCGCCGTGCTCGACGTCATCGTCGACATCCGCGTCGGCTCACCGACGTACAGGCAGTGGGAAGCGGTGCGGCTGGACGACGTGGACCACCACTCGGTGTACCTCTCCGAGGGGCTCGGGCACGCCTTCATGGCGCTGACCGACGACGCGACGGTCGTCTACCTGTGCTCCGAGGGGTACGCCCCGCAGCGCGAGCACGGCATCCACCCGCTCGACGCGGAACTCGGCATCGAGTGGCCGTCCGGTCTGACGCCGGTCCTGTCCGACAAGGACGCCGCGGCGCCGACCCTGGCCGAGGCGGAGGCCCAGGGCCTGCTGCCGTCGTACGAGGACTGCCAGGCCTACTACGCGCAACTGCGCGGCTGAGGCGGCCACCCAGGGGGCCTCGCGGATCCGTCCGCGAGGCCCCCTGCGCGTGTCAGCCGACGGGCCGGAAGCCGCGTCCCCCGCCCGATATCCCAGGCCCGAGACCGAGGCCGGAGGCGGTGAACGCGAGCAGCCGGGATCCGCCGCGCCACACGCGGATCCGTCCCAGGTCGTCGGTCACCAGCTCGGCCGCCTTGTCACCGGTGGTGTCGAGCAGGACGCCGAAGTCGCCGGGCACGGCCCGCGCCCCCTCGGTGGTCAGCCCCTCGGCGCTCCCCCTCAGCAGGACGACCTCCGCCGACCCGGTCCGGGGCCGGACCGAGAAGACCACGTCGGCGTATCCGTCGCCGTCCGCGTCCCCGACCGCCGGTGCGGCGCCGAACGTGCACGGCATGAAGGGGCCGCCGACCGGCAGACCGGCGGTGTTCTCGGTGATGCGCGACGTCTTCAGCGTCCCTCCGTACAGGACGGACAGCCGGCTGCCCCCTTCCGGGACCATCTCGTCGCCGAGCATCTCGCAGGGAAGCCCCGCCACGACGTCGTCGTAGCCGTCGTGGTTCACGTCCGCCGTCCGCAGGGACGAACCGTAGAAGCCGTCCGGCAGTCGGGGCCCCTCGACCAGGTTCCCGTCGGCGCTCCCCCGGTACAGGACGGTGGCGCGGGCCACGGGCGCGTAGTCCGCGAGAATGGACCAGCTGACCAGCAGGTCGTCCTTGCCGTCGCCCGTGACGTCCCCGAGGGCGGCGGGCACCGAGACGGCGTAGCGGGAACCGCTCGGAGGCGTCAGGTCGAGGGAGACGGTACGGCGCGGTGTGCCCTCGCGGCTGAAGGGGCCCAGCAGGATCCGTACGGCGTTGTCGTCGACCTCACCGACGCCGACGACCAGATCGGTGTGTCCGTCGCCGTTCACGTCCCCCGCGAGGGGTGCCGAGCCGGTCAGCCGGGCCGCCGCGGCACCGGACAGCCCCTTGTCGCTCCCCCAGACGACGAAGAGCGTCCTGCGGCCCGCCTGGGTGACGAGGTCGGCCCGCCCGTCACCGTCGAGGTCGGCGGTCACCGTGGTGCCCGCGCTGCCGAAGGCGCCGCCTTCGCCCGCCTTGCCGAAGCCCAGGTCGTCCTGGGTGACGACCTGGGGCTTGCGGATCCGGGGGCCGTGCGCGGACCCGCGCAGGACGGCCGCGTATCCGGCGGCGTACTTTCCGTGCACGGTCGCGGTCGTGTCACCGACGACGAGATCGCCGTACCCGTCCCCGTCGAAGTCGGACCGGACCCCCGGATGACGGGCCGGTGCTTCCTCATGGCCGCCGGAACCGCAGGCGGACAGCAGGAGAAGCAGGACGGCGACCGCGCCAAGCGCTCTCTTCATGCCCACTCGGACCGCCGACGGCGGCCCGAGGTTGCACGGGAACCGGCGGGGATCAGCCCCGCTCGGCCTTGAGCAGCGCGGGGAACGCCTCGGTCAGCGCCTCCCGCCAGTCACGGATCGGCGTGATGCCGGCCGCGGCCCACCGGTCGTGGCCCAGCACGCTGTAGGCCGGCCGGGGGGCCGGGCGTACGAAGGCCTCGCTGGTGGTCGGACGGACCCGCTCGGGGTCGGCGCCGAGCTGCTCGAAGATGGCCCGGGTGAACCCGAACCACGTGGTCTCGCCGGAGCTGGTGCCGTGGTAGACCCCGGCCGGCGCGCCGCCGGCCAGGGCGGCGCGGCCCAGCTCGTACAGCAGCCCGGCGAGGTCCGCGCTCCAGGTGGGCTGCCCGCGCTGGTCGTCGACGACGTCGAGGGTGTCCTTGACGCCCTCCAGCTTGATCATCGTACGGACGAAGTTGGGGCCGCCGGCGCCGTACAGCCACGCGGTGCGGACCACGTAGCCGCGCTCCGGCAGGCTGTCCAGCACGGCCTGCTCGCCGGCCAGCTTGGTGCGGCCGTAGGCGCTGCGCGGGGCGGTGGGGGCGTCCTCGGCGTACGGCTTGTCGGCGTCGCCGGCGAAGACGTAGTCCGTGGAGACGTGCAGCAGCACGGCCCCGGTGCGGGCGCAGGCCTCGGCGAGGTGGCGGGGGCCGTCGCCGTTGATCCGCAGCGCCTCGTCCTCACGGGTCTCGGCGTCGTCGACGGCCGTCCAGGCCGCGCAGTTGACGACGACGGCGGGCCGGTGCTCCTCCAGGGCCCGGCCGACGGCGTCGGCGTCGGTGAGGTCCAGGGCCGCGCGGTCCAGCGCGACGGCCGTCTCCCCGGCCTCGGCCAGCCGGGCCAGGACGTCCTGGCCCAGCATCCCGCCCGCGCCCGTGACCAGCCAGGTGCGGTCGCCGCTCACAGGGCCGCCCGCTCCTTCAGCGGCTCCCACCAGGCGCGGTTGTCGCGGTACCACTGCACGGTCTCCGAGAGGCCCTGCTCGAAGCTCTTGCGGGGCTCGTAGCCGAGCTCCTCACGGATCTTCGTGCAGTCGACCGAGTAGCGGCGGTCGTGGCCCTTGCGGTCCTGGACGTACTCGACGCTGGTGTCCCAGTCCGCGCCGCACGCCTTCAGCAGCAGCTCGGTCAGCTCGCGGTTGGACAGCTCGGTGCCGCCGCCGATGTTGTAGACCTCACCGGCGCGGCCCTTGGTGCGCACCAGCTCGATGCCCTGGACGTGGTCGTCGATGTGCAGCCAGTCGCGGACGTTGCCGCCGTCGCCGTACAGCGGGACCTTCTTGCCGTCGAGGAGGTTGGTCACGAACAGCGGGATGACCTTCTCCGGGAAGTGGTGGTGCCCGTAGTTGTTGGAGCAGCGGGTCACCCGCACGTCCAGGCCGTGGGTGCGGTGGTACGACAGCGCGATCAGGTCGCTGGAGGCCTTCGCCGAGGAGTACGGCGAGTTGGGCTGCAGCGGGTGCGTCTCGGGCCAGGAGCCCTCGTCGATGGAGCCGTAGACCTCGTCGGTGGAGATGTGCACGAAGGTCTTGATCCCGGCCCGGTGCGCGGCGTCGATCAGCGTGTGCGTGCCGACCACGTTCGTCCGGACGAACTCCGCGCCGCCGTCGATGGAGCGGTCCACGTGCGACTCGGCGGCGAAGTGCACCACCTGGTCGTGCTCGGCCATCAGCTTGCCGACGAGCTCGACGTCGCAGATGTCGCCCTGCACGAAGGAGAAGCCGGGGTGCTCGCGCACCTCGTCGAGGTTGGCCGGGTTGCCGGCGTACGTCAGCTTGTCCAGCACGGTGATCGCGACGTCACCGGGGCCCTCGGGGCCGAGCAGCGTACGGACGTAGTGCGAGCCGATGAAACCGGCACCGCCGGTCACCAGGATCCGGGTGGCGGGGGATGTCATGAAGAGATCTGCACCTTGCTGTGATCACCGAGCACGAGCCGGTGGGCCGAAGGGTTACGGGGAGCGGGCGTCACCTCGACGTCCCGCCCGATGAGCGAGGCCTCCACCCGGCGCACGCCGGTCACGGACGAGCCGCGCAGCACGATGGAGTACTCGATTTCGCTGTCCTCGATCCGGCAGTCCTCGGACACGGAGGTGAAGGGGCCGATGTACGCGTTCTCCACCACCGTACCGGCGCCGACGATGACGGGGCCCACGATCCGGCTGCCGCTGACGCGCGCGCCGGCCTCGACGCGCACCCGGCCGATGATCTCGCTGTCCTCGCTCACCGTGCCCTCGGTCACCGGCTCCACGGTCTCCAGGACCGAGCGGTTGACCTCCAGCATGTCGGTGACGTTGCCGGTGTCCTTCCAGTAGCCCGAGATCGTGGTGGAGCGCACGTCACGCTTGTCGTCGATCAGCCACTGGATGGCGTGGGTGATCTCCAGCTCGCCGCGCCAGGAGGGCTCGATGGAGCGGACGGCCTCGTGGATGGCCGGGGTGAAGAGGTAGACGCCGACGAGCGCCAGATCGCTCTTGGGCACCTTCGGCTTCTCCTCCAGGCCCACGACCCGGCCGTCGGCGTCGAGCTCGGCGACACCGAAGGAGGTGGGGTTGGGCACCTGGGTGAGCAGGATCTGGGCGTCCGGCCGCTCGGCGCGGAACTCCTCCACCAGACCGGTGATGCCGCCGACGATGAAGTTGTCGCCGAGGTACATGACGAAGTCGTCGTCGCCCAGGAAGTCCTTGGCGATGAGCACGGCGTGCGCGAGGCCCAGCGGTGCTTCCTGGGGGATGTAGGTGACCTCGATCCCGAACTGGGAACCGTCCCCCACCGCCTCGCGGATCTCGTCCGCGGTGTCGCCGACGACGATGCCGACCTCGCGGATGCCGGCCTCGGCGATGGCCTCCAGGCCGTAGAACAGCACCGGCTTGTTGGCGACGGGCACCAGCTGCTTGGCGGAGGTGTGGGTGATCGGACGGAGACGGGTACCCGCTCCCCCGGATAGCACGAGAGCCTTCACGTATTGGTCCCCATCACTGCATCTTCGCTGGGACGAAAAGCCCAACTTGTCTGAATTTACGGTTAACTTTGAGCAGCATCATAACCTTGCCTGCACGCCTGCGGTTCACCGTGGGTGCCGGCCGGGGTGTCCGACGCCGCACGAACCCGATCCGCCCCCGGTCGTCGGACCGGGGGCGGATCACGTTGTCGGCGGGCCGGGCCGTCAGCCCTCGTCCGCCGCCGTGGAGACGGACGACACCGGCTGCTGTTCGGCGGCCGCCGTCTTCTTCGCCGCCTTCTTGGCGGTCGTCTTCTTGGCGGCGGTCTTCTTCGCAGCCGTCTTCTTGGCCACCGTCTTCTTGGTGGCGGCCTTCTTCGCGGTGGCCTTCTTGGCCGTCTTACGGGCCGTCTTCTTGGCCGGAGCCGTCTCCTCGACGCCCTCCCCGACGGCCGGGGCCGCCTCCGTGGCCGACGGGACGACCACGACGGCCGCCTCCTCGGACGCGGTGGGCGCGGTCTCCTTGCGCACCGCACGACGCCGCGGACGGGCCGGAGCGGCACTCTCGGCGGGCGGCTCGGCCTCCGGCTCGGCAGCCGCGGGAGCCTCGGCCGCGGGTGCGGCCACGGTCTCACTGACGGTCACCACCGCCGCCTCGGCCCCGGCCGGCGAACCGGCGGGCGCCGACACCTTGCGGGTGGCGCGACGGCGGGTACGGCCCTTGGGCGCGGCCTCCTCGGCCGGCTCGGCGCCGACCACCGGGTCCTCCGCGGCGGCGGGCCGGGCCTGCGCCTCGGCGGCCGTCTCCGGCTGCACGGGCCGCTCGGCCTCCACCTCGGCGGGCACGACCTGGGCGGTGGGCACCTCGGCCACCTCGGTGTCGGACGCGGCCTTGACTGCGTCGAACCCGGCGGTGGCGGCGTCGGTGCGCCCGGCGGCCGTGTCGGACCGCTCCGTCTCCGGGCGGGTCCGGCCCTGCGGCGCGCCCGCCGGGGCCGAGGCCCGTCGGCTCGCCCGGCGCCGGGTGCGGCCGCCACGGGACACCGCGGCCTCCGCCTCGGCGACGCTGCTGTACAGCTCCTCGTCCGGCTCGAAGACCGGCGCGGGCAGCGCGACCGGCTCGGCGGCCTCGGCGGCGATCTCCGCCGCGGTCTCGATCTCCGGCTCGACGGCCTCGCCGCTCTCCACGGCCACCGCGGCGGTCTCGTGCACGTGCTCCTGCTCGTGCCCGTCGCCGCCCCGTCCGCGCTTCTTGCGCTTGCCGCCGCCACCGGCGGCAGTCGGCTGCTCCATGTGGACGATGACACCGCGGCCGTTGCAGTGCACGCAGGTCTCGGAGAAGGACTCCAGCAGCCCCTGCCCGACCCGCTTGCGGGTCATCTGCACGAGCCCCAGCGAGGTCACCTCCGCGACCTGGTGCTTCGTACGGTCCCGGCCCAGGCACTCCAGCAGGCGCCGCAGCACCAGGTCCCGGTTGGACTCCAGCACCATGTCGATGAAGTCGATCACGATGATGCCGCCGAGGTCGCGCAGCCGCAGCTGGCGCACGATCTCCTCGGCCGCCTCCAGGTTGTTCCTGGTGACCGTCTCCTCCAGGTTGCCGCCCTGGCCGGTGAACTTGCCGGTGTTGACGTCGACGACGACCATCGCCTCGGTCCGGTCGATCACCAGCGAACCGCCACTGGGCAGCCAGACCTTGCGGTCCAGGGCCTTGGCGAGCTGCTCGTCGATCCGGTAGGTGGCGAAGACGTCGACCTCACTGGTCCACTTCGACAGCCGCTCGGCGAGGTCGGGCGCGACGTGCGAGACGTAGCCGTGGATGGTCTCCCAGGCTTCGTCGCCGCTGACGACGACCTTGGTGAAGTCCTCGTTGAAGATGTCGCGCACGACCCGGACGGTCATGTCCGGCTCGCCGTACAGCAGCGTCGGGGCGTTGCCGTTCTTCGACTTCTTCTGGATGTCCTCCCACTGCGCCTGCAGCCGCTCGACGTCACGGCGCAGCTCGTCCTCGCTCGCGCCCTCGGCGGCGGTGCGCACGATGACGCCCGCGTCCTCGGGGACGATCTTCTTGAGGATGGTCTTCAGACGCGCCCGCTCGGTGTCGGGAAGCTTGCGGCTGATGCCGGTCATCGAGCCCTCGGGGACGTACACGAGGTAGCGGCCCGGCAGGGAGACCTGGCTGGTCAGACGCGCGCCCTTGTGCCCGATCGGGTCCTTGGTGACCTGCACGAGCACGGACTGCCCGGACTTCAGGGCGGACTCGATGCGGCGCGGCCCGTTGGCCATGCCCAGCGCCTCGAAGTTGACCTCACCGGCGTAGAGCACCGCGTTGCGGCCCTTGCCGATGTCGATGAAGGCGGCCTCCATCGACGGCAGCACGTTCTGCACCTTGCCCAGGTACACGTTGCCGACGTACGAGGTCGACTGCTCCTTGTTGACGTAGTGCTCGACGAGCACGCCGTCCTCCAGGACGCCGATCTGCGTGCGCTCACCGCTCTGCCGGACGACCATCACCCGCTCGACGGCCTCACGGCGGGCCAGGAACTCGGCCTCGGTGATGATCGGGACGCGCCGGCGCCCCTGCTCACGCCCTTCGCGACGCCGCTGCTTCTTGGCCTCGAGCCGGGTCGAACCCTTGATCGACTGCACCTCGTCGGACGGCTCCGAGGGCTTACGGGGCTCGCGGACCTTCACGACGGTGCGCTCGGGGTCGCCCTCGCCGGGCTCGGTGTCGACGGAGGAGTCACCGGCGCGACGGCGGCGACGACGGCGGCGCCGGCTGCTGGAGCTGGACCCGCCGGCCTCGTCATGGGCCTCGTCGTCGTCCTCTTCCTCCTGCTCGGCGGTGTCCTCTCCGTCCTGCGCGGCCTGCTCGGCGACGAGCTCGTCGGACTCCTCCGACTCGTCCTCGCCCCCGGCCTCGGCGGACTCGCCACGACGGCGACGGCGGCCACCGCGCCGACGACGGCGCCGCGACCCGGTCTCCTCGGTGTCGTCGCCGTCACCGTCAGCGGCGCCCTCGGCCGAATCCTCGGCCTCCTCCGCCTCGTCGTCCTCGACGACGGCCGGCGTCTCGACCTCGGCGGTCTCACCCCGGCGGCGACGCCGACGGCGCGCACCGGCGGGCTGCTCCTCGGGAAGCTCCTCGACCTTCTCGATCTCTTCTACGGCCTCGGCGGCCTCAGCGGCAGCGGCGGCGGCGGCCCGCTGCGGGGTCTGGAACTGCGGTTCGGTGAACACGGGCGCCTGGAACACGGCCACGGCGGGCCGAGCGGGCCTGCGCGGCCCCTCGTCCTCACCGGTCTCACCGGCTCGGGCAGGCTCGGAGAACCCACCGGCGGCCCGCCGAACCACCCGACGCCGAGCCCGGCGCGGGGAGGCGTCGTCGTCGGCCTGGGCGGCGGGGACTTCGGCAGTACCCGAGGCGGATGCCTCGGCGGCAGCAGCGGGGGCCTCGGGGGCGGCGGAGCCCGCGGTGTCCCCACCGGCGGTGTCCGCGGCGACCGGGCTGTCAGCGCTCTCGGCGGCAGGGGCCGTATCGGCGTCCGCACCATCGGCGACGGGCGTGTCGGCGACAGGCGCGGACACACGGCGAGTGGCCCGGCGGCGGGCACGGCGCGGCGCCTCGTCCTCCGTGGCCGTCTCGGCGGCCTCGGCAGCGGCAGGCGCCTCCACGGGCTCGCTGTCCTGCGCGGCCTCGGCGGAAGCCGCCGGCACCTCGGTCTCGGCCGTCTCCGCGGCCGTCGGCGCCCCGGCGGGCGCGGACACGCGGCGCGTGGCACGGCGACGCGTGCGCGGCGGAGCCGCGTCCTCGGCGGAGGCGACGGCCTCGGTCTCCTGCGCCGCGGGCGCCGGAGCGGCGGGCGCCACGGTCTCGGTGACCTCGGCGGCTTCGGCGGACGCGGGAGCCCCGGCAGGCGCGGAAGCCCGGCGGGTCGCACGACGGCGCGTACGCGCGGCGGGCGCGGGAGCCTCGGGCTCCTCTGCGGTCACGTCGGTGCCGGAAGCCTCAGCGGTCTCCACGACCTCTTCGCCCTCCGGGACATCCTTGATCTCTTCGGCCTCTTCGGCCTCATCGGTCACGGAGTTCTCGGCGCTGTCGGCCGGTATGGCCGGCGTGGTGATCTCCTCCGGCGTCCCGGCGGCCGCGACCGGCGGTCCCGCGGGACGCGAAGCGGCACGGCGCCGACGACGCGGCGGCAGGGTGTCGCTGGGAGTGTTCAGTTCTTCGGAACCCTCAGTGGGTTCGGTCGGTTCGAGCATGCGGGCTTGTCTCCCGTCAGGCTCCCGGGCGCCGCGCCTGGTCCGGCGTCGATGACTCGACCGCCGCTGACGTCCGCGGCTCGCGCGGTGCGCGGTGCCGCCGTCCGGGGCGCGGGCGCCACACGGGAGCTCTCTGTGTCCTGTCTCGCCGGTTCCGTACACCCTGTTGGGTACGGCCTGGCGAAAGTCTTCTGGTCGGTGCGCTGCCCGACCCAGGTGGCTCCCGAGTACGAGGGCGGCGCTACGACGTCCGTCCTTCGCGGAACCTTCCTTACGCCGGCGCCTTCGCGGCGGCAGCGGAACCGGCCACCAGGGCCGTCGCCGCCTCGCGGTCGGGCGCGAGCGGGTCGGTCACCGTGCCGGTCTCTTCATCGAGCAGCCCCTGCGCCAGCCTGGTCACCGCTGCGGGGACCGGCGGCGCCAGGTCGGCCACGGCGCGGAGACCGGACAGGACGTCGTCGGGTCGTACGGCAGGCGTCACGTGCCGAACAACCAGCCGCAGTATCGCACAGGGCTGGTCGGTCGGCCTATCGGCCGGATCACTGTGCGTTTCGAGGTGTACGACCGCGGAGCGGGCGTCGAAGGTCCGCACACCGTTCTTCGTCGTCCGCCGGACCTCGACGGTCCCGGCGGCGTTGAAGGCGGTGACGGCCCCCTCGGCCTCCTCCGGCCGTACGCCGTCCAGCCTGAGCTCCCATACGGAAGCGGTCAGCCGGTCGGCGAGACCGGAGGTCCGCGCCTCGACGGCGTCGACGACGTCGAGCCCGGCGGGCAGCGACTCGTCGAGCAGGACCCTGAGCTTCTCCGGGTCCCGCGCCTTGGTGAGGGCGATCTCCAGGTACTCCGCCTCACTGCCCGTGCCGGTGGGTGCGGCATTGGCGTACGACACCTTCGGATGCGGCGTGAACCCCGCCGAGTACGCCATCGGCACCTCGGCACGGCGCAACGCACGCTCGAAGGCGCGCTGGAAGTCACGGTGGCTGGTGAACCGGAGGCGGCCGCGCTTGGTGTAGCGCAGTCGGATGCGCTGCACCGCGGGTGCGGGCGGCGGGCCTTCGGGCTGTCGCTTGCCCAGTGTCGTTCAGTCCTTCGTGAGAGCGGTCGTACTGCTACCTAGAGTACGTGTCTCGGCGGCCAGAGGTTCCCGCCGGTCCCCGGCGGGGACGCGCTCGGGCTCACCGAACAGCATCCGCCGGACGTCGGCCCGGGCCTGCCGTACCGACTCGCGGGCGGAGGCCAGCGCCTCGCGTGCCACCCGTCCCACACCGCGGGCCACGGCGGCGACGGGCCGCAGCACGACGTCCCGTACGACGTGTCCGACGGGGGTGAGCACGGTCCGCCAGAACCATCGCACGGGCTCCACGAAGATCCACCGGAAGACGGTCCCGAGCGCCCGCCCCACGGCGAGCGAGACGCGCCCCGCGACCCGCCAGGCGTGCCCCAGCGCGTCCGCCACCTCACGCCCGACGACGGCGAGGACCCGGCCCACGGGAGCGAGCACCCAGCGCCACAGCGCGAGGGCGGGCAGCACGACGAGCACCCGGCCGACCCAGTACAGAACGGTCCCGACCCCCGAGACCACCAGCCCCAGCCCTCGTACGAGCCCGGCGGCCAACCACACGAGCGCCCGTCCCAGCGGCGCCAGCACCGGCAGCAGCACGCGCGCGTACACCCACGCCAGGGCGTCCCGCACGGCCCGCCCGACGGGAACCACCACGTACCGACCGAGCCACACCGCGGGCACGACGACGATGACGTTCCCGAGCCACCCGAGCACCCGCCCGACCGGCACGACGACGTACCGCCACAGCCCCACGAACGGCCATACGAAGAGGGCCCGCCCGACCCACTCCAGCACCCGTCCGACCGGCCGCAGCACCGTGTCCCGCAGAAACCTTCCGGCGACGACGAGCGCGTCCCACACCATCCGCACGGGCACGACCAGCACGAACACGACGATCCGCACCGGAACCCGAAGCGCCACCACGAGGCAGCCTTCGGGTTGCCGAGGCTGCGGCGCCCGCTTCTCCAGATCCATACCTGCGTAGACGCGCCCGGAGCCACCACGGATGCGGTGTCCCTCCGTGAGCGTGTGGCCCGCCGGACGGCCGCTCGGGTGATTTCGCACTCAGGACACGGAACGGAACGTAAGGGAACCATCACCCACGGTTAAGGATGCGTCTGTCCGTAGTCGCAGGCGACGTGAACGCATGCGAACGGAGCGCACCAGGTGCGCGCGCTTGTCTGTTTCCCCCAGTTCGTGAGGAAGGTTCTCTGTGAGCCGTAGAACGATCCGAAGTTCACGCGTCAAGTCGGTCACGCTGGTTACGGCGGGCGCCCTTGCCGTCGCACTCAACGTGGTCCCGAGCACGGTGGCCGTCGCCGACGCGATCCACCGGTCCGGCGCCGACAGCGCTGTGGCGCTGCCCGGTCCGAAGGGGGCCGTCAGCACCAACCACGGCCACGACAAGGGCCCGAAGGGCGACCGGGGCCCGAGGGGCGACCGGGGCCCCCAGGGTCCCCGTGGCCACCAGGGTCCGCAGGGCCCCCGCGGTCCACAGGGCCCGCAGGGTCCCCGGGGTCCGCAGGGCTTCCAGGGCCCGCAGGGTCCCCAGGGCGCCCCCGGTGTCCAGGGCCCGCAGGGTGCGCAGGGTGTCCAGGGTGCGCAGGGTGTCCAGGGTCCCCAGGGTGCGCAGGGCCCCCAGGGTGCCCAGGGCGCGCAGGGTCCCCAGGCTGCCCCGGTCAACACCTACGTCGTCGTGGGTACCCCGGTTCCCGGCACCGGCATCGGTGCGACCGCCACCGCCTCGTGCGTGGGCAACGACGAAATCACGGGCGGCGGGTTCAACACCACCGGAGGGCTGCCCACCGTCAACGTGACGCAGAACATCCCGGTCGACAACAGCCCCGACGAGTGGCAGACCTCCGTCACCCTCCTTCCCCCGGGTACCTCCCTCACCGCCTACGCGGTGTGCGCAGTAGTCCCGGGATGATTCCACCCGAGCGGCGTTGAGGTATCGCCTCTCCGCTCACCCTGGGACTCGGCCACGGTGCCCCGAGACTTCGGTCTCGGGGCACCGTCCGCTTTCCCGGGCAGTTCGAGGATCTGGGGCCGAGCCGCGACGAACGGCTCGGAACGCGACGAGGCGCCCGGCGGTATCCGGAGAACCGCCGGGCGCCTCGTCACGCAGCGCTCAGACCAGCAGCGGTCCGCCGCACCGCGCGGAGCCGTCCTTCATCGCGATGAGGTTGGCGACCACGTACGAGATCTTGTTGTCGGAATGCCACTCGCTCGGGAAGTAGGTGACCAGCCGCGACGACTGGAACCGGGCCTCGATGTCGGGCACGAAGGCACGGTACTCGTTGTCGGTGTAGTACCAGAACGAGTTCTCGTTGTAGTAGGCGACGTGAGTCGGGTTCTGGTAGGCGCCACGGCCGTCCGAACTGGGCGTCGTGGTGAGGAGCATGCCGCCCGGCGCCAGCAGCCGGTACAGCTCGTTGATGAGCGGTACCTTCGCCGGCACGCGCTCCAGGAACTCCACCGCCCGGATCAGGCCGACGGAGCCGTCGGGCAGATCCAGCTTCCCGGGCAGGGGCGCGACGATGTCGACACCCTCCCCCGGGTGCTGATCCACCCCGAGATAACCGGGCGGCTTCCGGTGGGCCGTACCGAGATCCAGCGCGAGCAGCCCGCGCCGGTGCGTCCAGGCGAGGGCGTTGGCCTCGATGTACTTGTCGTACAGGGCGACCGTCTCCCGCTGGATGTGCGCGTTGGTCTCCGGGTCCCGCTGGGTGTTCGCGGAGTGCACCCGCTGCAGGTACAGACAGCGGTTGATGTGGTGGAAGTCGCCGATGTGGAACAGACGGCACATCAGGTCCTGGTCGTCCAGGACGGTACGCGCGGCGTCGTACCCGCCGGCCTCTTCGTAACTCGCCTTGCGGAACGCGCGCACATGGTTGGGCGCGTACCAGATGTACGAGATGTTGTGCGGTGTCGGGGCCAGGGAGATGAGCTGGAGCAGCTTGCGGCCGTCGACGCTCACCTCCTCGTACTGCCAGCCGCACGTCTCGTCGAAACGGCTGTCGTCCCGCTTCCCCTCCTCGGTGATCTGCGCGGTGTTGCTGTAGACGAAGACGGCCTCGGGATGCGCGTCGAACGCCTCGCCGAGTTCCGTCAGGCATGTGCTCGCCAGGAGGTCGTCGTGGTCGAGTTCCACGAGGATCTCGCCGCGTGCCAGTTCACAGGCCCTGCGCTTCGCCGCTCCCACACCGCGGAGGTCGTCCGCGATCTCCACACGGATCCGGTCGTCGGCTCGCTCGGGCAGCCACCGGGCGCCGTTGTTGAGCAGGACGATCCACTCCCAGTCCGAACAGGTCTGCGCCTGCAGGGACGCCAGGCACTCATCGAGATAACGGGGCTGGTGGCTCGGGGTGAAGACGGAGAACCTCGGTCGCGCGGTCGATGTCATCGGGTGCTCCGTTCTTGGCTCGATGTCGGGGAGGAGCCGACGGAATCCTGGAAATCTTCCGGTACTTGGGAACGCAGGGAGGGGTCGGCCTCGACAGCGCGGCGGAATTCGGCCGCGGCCTCGGCGTCTCGGTTCCTTTCCGCCAGGATCTGCGCGAGCTGCAAATGCGCGGTGGCCGCCCCGGGTTCGGCGGCAATGGCCCGCTCAAGAAGCCCGATGGCCCTGTCCGGCTCGCTCGGCCTCAGCAGAATCGCCTCGTTGAGCAGAGCCGACGCGTAGTGCGGGTCCACCTTCAGGGCATTTTCGTAGGCCTCACGAGCGTCGGCCGTATTGTCGTTCTGCTGTGCGAGGACTCCCAGGTTGTACCAGGCGATTTTGTTGTGCGGGTCCAGTTTCAGAATGCGCCGGTAGGTACGGGTCGCCCCTTCGGCGTCGTGGAACTTCTGCATCTGCAGCAGGGCGGTCTCCAGCAGCACGTCGGGGTTCTGACTCGCCCTGACCACTGACGGCGCCCGGGAATCCGGAGGTGCGGCAGACTCGGATTGAATCGTCCAGGTGGTCACCCCGGCGATCACAACTGCCGCCAGTCCGGCGAACCCTGCCCACAATTTCCTACGTTTCACGTGGTCACATCTCGTGGAATGCTGAGGACGGATGGGTGTGGCTGCGAGGTTACGAGGCCACCCCGACGGCGCCGCCGTCCGGCAGGCAGGCGAGGACCGGAGACCACCCGAATGTACGCACCAAAGGCGTGGCGCACCGACAGCATGAATCTCGTACTGTCATAGGGCGGTTGGCCGAAATCGACGGGTCAATCACCCGACCGTCCGGCCACGGTCTGACCGCAACCACTCAAGCTTGTCGCCGAGAGAGCGACAGTCGGCGTCGCTCCCGGTCGGCATCCGTGACGACAACCGTCAGCTGATGGCCGACCTGTACGACGTCCTCCGGCGCCGCCACGGGCACCGCGCTCAGCTCGGACAGATGCACCAGGCCCTCGATGCCGTCGGCGACCTCCACGAAGACACCGAACGGGACCAGCTTCGTCACCCGCCCACGCGGCCTTCGTCCCACCACGATGCCCTCGACGAACACCAGGAAGGGGTCCGGCTGCATCGCCCGCAGGGACAGCCGAGCCTCCCCGTTCCATGTGTGGACCGAGCAACCGCAGCGACCGCCCCACGGCAGACGTCACCGACACGGATCGACGCCAGAAACCGCCGGACGTCCTGCCCAGCCGACGCATCCCCCATAACGCCAAGGCTCTCGCGGAGCGAGTGCCCCGCTCGCGTCAGTGCGTGTGACCGCTCGAAGCAGCCGCAGGACCCGAGTTCTTGACCGTCAACGGCAGCAGCTTCTTGCCCGTCGGGCCCACCTGGATATGGGTGTCCATCTGCGGCCATATGGACACTGGTGCAAAACCAGCTCTAGCCTTGCTGCCATGCCAAAACACTCACGCAGTCGCACCACCACCGAGCAGAAGGCGTACGACGTCGAGGCAGAGTGGACCGCCAACGATCTGGCCTTGTTGGAAGAGCTGAAGAGGGCAGAGGCGTTGCTGCCCAAGGACGCGCCGAGGGCCCTGTTATCCGTCCGGCTCTCCGTGCTCACTGAGGACACCACTTCGCCCGTACGCCAGGAACTCGATCTCCGGATGCTGGCAAGGGAGAAGGGGTGCCGGGTCGTTGGCGTCGCCAGCGATCTCAACGTCAGTGCGACGAAGGTTCCGCCGTGGAAGCGCAAGCAGCTTGGCGACTGGCTGAACAACCGCGTGCCCGAGTTCGACGTGCTCATGTTCTGGAAGCTGGACCGCTTCGTGCGTCGACTCTCCGACTTGGCCACCATGATCGACTGGTGCCTGAAGTACGAAAAGAACCTGATCTCCAAGAACGACAGCATCGACCTGACCACCACGGCCGGGAAGATCATGGTCACCATCATCGGCGGCATCGCCGAGATCGAGGCTGCGAATACCAGCACCCGCGTGGCAAGCCTCTGGGACTACGCGAAGACCCAACAGGAATGGCTCATCGGTAAGCCCGCCTACGGTTACATGACAGACGTGGACGAGAACGGGAAAGTCACCCTGGTCCACGACCCAACGGCGTACCGCGCTCTCCACTGGGCACGCCGTATGGCGATCCGTGGAGTGTCCGCCAGACGCATGGTCATGGTGCTCGTTCGATCAGGGATGTGCGGCCCCGGCCTCACCGTCGCCACTCTGCTGCGCAGGCTCAGGAACCCCGCTCTTTTGGGGTACCGCGTCGAGGAGCTGAAGAACGGAGGGCAACGCCGATCGAAACTGATCCTGGGCACTGACGGCAAGCCCATCAAGGTCGCAGAACCCATCTTCACGGAGGAGGAGTTCAACAGCCTCGGTGCAGCCCTCGACAAGCGGATGAAGAAGCAGCCAGCTCGTCAGCCGAGTGGAGCGACCAAGTTCCTCGGTGTGCTCATCTGCGCCGACTGCGAGACCAACATGTACGTACGGGTCACCAGGAACAACTTCGGGGTCTACCCGTACCTGCGTTGTCAGGAGTGCAAGAGCGGTGGACGTGGCGCGCCCAACCCCATGGCGGTCTACGAGCAGCTTGTTGCCGACGTGTTGTCCGTCCTCGGAGACGAGCCGGTTCAGACGCGGGAGTACGCCAAGGGGGCCGAGGCACGCAGGGAGGTCGAGCGCCTAGAAGGCTCGATCGCCTACTACATGAAGGAGTTGGAGCCCGGAGGCCGGTTCGCCAAGACGCGGTTCACCAAGGAGCAGGCCGAGAAGACCTTGGACAAACTGATTGCCGAACTTGAAGCCATCGACCCGGAGACGACCCAAGATCGTTGGGTGAATGTCCACAACGGCAAGACCTTCCGGGAGCGCTGGGAAGAAGGCGGGATGGAGGCCATGGGAGCGGACCTCCTTCGGGTCGGCGTGAAGTGCAAGATCACGCGTACCAAGGTGAAGGGGGTCCGCGCTCCGCACATCCGCATGAAACTCATGATCCCCAAGGACGTCCGAGAGCGTCTGATCATCAAGGAAGACGACTTCGCGAAGGTCTTCTGAAGCGGCTCCGCCGCCACGATGAACACGGCCGCCTTCCCGAGATACACGGGCAGGCGGCCTCTTGCTCACTCGAACCACGACGCTGGATCGAATGGCTCTTCCGTCCCGTCTGCGTCGACAATGACGATCTCGCTCTCAATCAGACTGGACGGCTCTTTCGTGCCGCTCTGCGGCAGTAACGAGGCCGCGGGCTCCGTCAGTTCACGGAGGGGGAGGACGCTCATCGGCCCCGCTCCCCCTTTGCCGCTTCCTTGGCGAGCCGACGGGACTCCGTGATGTCGTCGGCGACGCCCGCAGCTATGAGGGCGGCGCCGGGACTGTGGCCGGAGCCGACGTAGCGCCATTGCCGTTCGGTCACGACGTCGGGCGTGTCGGTGTGGCCCATGCGGAGCGCACGTTCGGCGCGGAGGGCCGCGTAGGTCGTGGAGTAGGCGCGGGACTTGGTGAGGATGTGGCCCCGGTAGCCGAGGGTGTGGGTCCAGGCGCGGAGGCGGAGGGGTTCGTACTCGGGGAGGCCGCCGAGGCGCCAGCAGGTTCGCATAAGGGTGCGGACGTGTTCGGTGACGGGTACCGAGTCGATGTCGTCGCTGGTCGAGACCGGGTGGTCAGTGCCGGCGCCTGTCTCGCTTGCTCCCTTGGTGACGTACTTGGCCACGTATGCGGCCACCGCGTCATCGTCGGGACCATCTCCGTGAGCGTGCAGGGTCCGCGCGTCGAGCTGGACGCCCCAGCGCAAGGCCAGCTCACCCACGGCCAGGCTGCAGGGAGTGTGGACCAGGACCCGTTCGGCGGCGGCGCGCACGGCGTCGGTGAGTAGTTCTGCCGTGCCCCAGGCCGGGGGTTCGTCGCCGGGCCCGTCCGGACCGTCGAGGCGGACGACAGCGTGAACGTGGACGGCCGCCCGTTTCTGGTACTCGGCGACACGGGCGAAGGAGAGTCGGGCGTGCTGGGCGAAGTGGGACTGTACGAGGCCGACGGAGGAGGCGAGGCGCCGCCGGACGTCGATGACGAATCGGTCCCACAGCTTGGAGGCGTGTGCGTGCCACAGCACGTGGGCGGTGTAGTCGTAGCAGTCGGCGCACAGCGGTTGGCCGACGACCGGAGCGTCCGGGGCGTGGACGGTGCCGCAGCCGAGGGGACGTCCGTGTTCGCACCTTCCGCCGTCGCGTCGGGGACGGCACGCCTCCCCGCTTCGGTGGACGGCCCCGAAGGACGGGGCGGTGAGGGTGATGAAGAGCCGGGGGCGGTAGCGGACCGTGGCGGGGACGCTCTTGCCGCCGAGGAGACCCGCACGGACCAGGTGGAAGGTGTCTCCGGCATGGAGGCGCGAGCAGGCCGGGCACACGGTCGCCCGCCGGTTGCGGCAACGGACGAGGAGGCGTTCGCCAGGTTCGGTGCGGGTGTCGTAGTGGGTCAGGATCTCGCCGGTTGTGCCGTCGAGGGTGGTTGTGAAACCGGAAAGGTGCACGGGGTGGGAGCATCCGCCGGTTGCGGTGATCTGATCCAGCCAGCGAGGGAACCGCGGATCTTGGGCGATGCGGATTGCGTCGCGGTCTGCTTCCGGAAGCTGACGCAGGCGCGCCGCGCGGTCGAGGGCGGCGCGCCGGTCAGCCGAGGTGGTCTCGGACTGCGGGGTGATGGTGGTGACCTTCCAAGGTGGGCCGCCGAAGCGGCACGGTGGGTGGGTGGTGGTGCGCCGTTGTCCATGGGGTTGTCCTCTCGGTGGTCCGGTCGGTGGGGGGGTGGTCAGCGGATGGTTCCGGTACCCCGGCATACGCGGCAGCGCCGCAGTCGTCCGGTCCAGGTCTTGCGTGCTCCGTCGCCCTTGCAGTTCGGGCACCTCACGCGGGGCATGGGCATGGCGTGCGTTCCTTTCTGCTCAGGAGTGGGAGAAGCCGCTGATGAGCCAGGTCACGAGGCCGTGGATGGTGAAGACCACGGGGGTCTGGCCGAGGTAGACGCCGAAGAGGCCGACGCAGACCGCTTCCCAGGCGCGGACATCGCGGGAGCGGACGAGGAGGACGGTGATGATCCCGAAGATCACCGCGAACGTGAACGCTGTACCTTCGCTGATCACTTGCTCTCTCCTTCCAGCACGGCGAGGGCGGGCAGTTGGGGGGTGAGGGCCGCGTACTTGCGGGCCGTCGCTACGGCTTCCTCGGTCGGGGTGAGGTGGGAGCGGGCACGGCTCCAGCCGCCGTCCGGCCCCGTGCAGACGGCCACGCCGCGTTCCTGTGCAGTGATCGACTGGGCGACCGCCACGGCGTCCTTGTTCAGGTCGCCCAAGGTCATCTCTGCCGTGCCGGGATCGTTGACGCGGTGGCAGATCCGGCCGCCGAGCTGCGCCCGCAGGGCGGTGACACCGGGGCCGAGGTCGGAGCCGACGCGTTGTCCGGCGACGACCAGGTGCAGGCCGAGCGCGGCCCCGAGCTGCCCGATCCGCAGCAGCAGCGTGGAGCACTGCTCCGCCTCCGCCTTGCTCTCGCGGGTGCCGTCCGACAGGTACAGTTCGGCGATCTCGTCGACGATCACGACGACCGGGACCGGCCGGAGCTTGTCCGGGAGCTCCCAGATCGAGCGCACGCCGGCTGACCGGCAGACGGTCATGCGGTCCTGCATGTCGACCACCAGGGCGGACAGGACGGCGACCGCCTCACGCCTGCACGTGGCCAGTGCGCTCAACCGTCCGGCGAACAGGCCGAGTTCCATGCCCCCCTTACAGTCAATGCCGACCAGAGCGACCGGCTGAGTTGCCAGCTGTGTGATCAGTCGGGCCAGCAGGGTGGACTTGCCGGACCGGGTGGCCCCGGCGATCAGCCAGTGCGGCACCAGCCGCAGGTTCATCACCCAGGCACCGCCGGTCTCCAAGGCGCCGATGAGCGCGGACAGCAGTTCGGCGGGGGCGGTGGCTAAGCCGGGCTGTTGCAGCGGATCGCTGGCCATCGCGGTCAGCAGGACGAGCCCGCGTTCGGGCGAGGTGACGCGGACCGCGTGGACCTTCCACGCGTGCACGAACGCTTCCGCCGCCTTCATGTACGTCACCGGGGTCTGACCCGCGTGCAGCCGCACGGCCACTGTCAGGCCCATGCGGGTGGCGCGGGGGAAGGAGATCCGCGGAGCTACCGGGCGCAGCGGATCGCCCTTGACGACCAGGTCCCCGAGCAGCCCCCGTGACGGGCGTCGGGAGACGGCGAGGTCGTTGAGCACGGCGACTCTGCGCCAGGTCGCGAGCACCCGGCATGCAGTGAGGGGGTAGCCGATCAGGTACCAGTGCCAGGCAGGGCGATGCCGGCGCACCAGGTCACCGACGACGAGCACCCAGGCCAGCACGGCGAGCGCGAAGGCGAGCAGGATGGATCCCATCACGCGTCACCGCCCTTGGCGTGCGCGGGACCGTGCACGGGGGTGATGGCGTCGGCGCGGAAGCTGACGCCGTGCCGGTCGCCCATCGACCACATGAACGCGGTCAGGCCGGTAACGCGGACGATCTGTCCTTCCTCGATACCTTTGGGCTGACCGCTGACAGCGATCTCGATGACCGAGATGCGGCGGCCGTCCTGCCGCACGGTCACAGCGACGGTCCAGACCGGGTTGCCGTCCCGGTCCCTCTTCACCTCCTGTGTCTCGGGGTTGGTGAGCTTTGCTTCGGGCGCGATGGCGCACCGCAGTACGCCCAGTCGCGCCGTGTCCACGGGAATGGACTGCATTTCGTTGGCCTCCTTGGCCGGTTGGGCCGCCAGTTCTCATGCTGACGTCACTTGTCCTTACGAGTTACGACTATGAAGTGCTGTACGGCGACAGCGCAACTACTTATGCTGACGAGTGATGTCGCGCGTGCGACGTGCCTACGACCTCACCCGGAGATGACGAGATGTCGGAGATCCAGCGCCCCGGAGCCCTCTACCAGCAGGTGGCCGCCGCGATCCGGGAAGCGATCCTGTCGGGTGAGTTCGCGCCCGACTCGCTGTTGCCGTCCGAAGCGCAGCTCATGGCCCGCTACGGCGTCTCTCGCCCGACGGTCCGCAACGCCATCTCGGCTCTGCGCGCGGAGGGACTCATCGACGTACGGCACGGCAAGGGCAGCTTCGTCCGCTCCAGCGGACAGCCCCACCTCACCATCGAGCGCCGGGTGAGCCGCACGGCGGAGGGCAAGTTCGTCATGCCCAACGGGGACATCTGGCAGGAGGCCGAGGAGCCGACTACCTACCGCACGCACACCACCAAGGACACCGGCCGACTCCTCCGCCTCGACGAGGAGGAAGCCCTGTTCGGCTGTGACCGGCTGCTCATCGACCCCAGCAGCGGGACGCGTGCCATGCACCGCACGCTGATCCCGTTCGAGGTCGCCGAGGCCGTTCCGTTGCTCGGTGAGGAACCGTGCAAGCCCGCCGCGGCGATCTACTGGGTGCTCACCCAGGCCGGACACCAGTTGGCATGGACGGAGACCGTCCGCGCCCGCATGCCCCTGCCCGACGAGCGCACCGCGCTCAAGCTCCCCGACGCGACCCCGGTCCTGCACGTGACCCGCACCGCACACGGCACCGACGACCGCCCGCTGTTCCTCGAAGAGCTCCGCTTCGGCGCCGACCGCGCCGAACTCGTCTACCGGATCACCGCCGACAAGCAGCCCACTCGACGCACCCGGACCTGAGCTGCCACGGCAATCGGTCGAAACAGCCTTCACTTCCTCAAGGGCGCGCCTGCGGCGCGCCGGGGCGCCCGGCCGCCCCGGCCGGGCGTGCGGCGTGGCCGCCGATCCCGTCCGGACGGCCCACGCCCCCGACCGCAACACGCCCAAGGAGTCGAGGCGACGACCGGCCGTCACGGGCCGGGGCGTGGTGGGCTGGGGGTCGACGGCCTCCGAGACTTTAGGCAGCCACCATGGGGCGAGCCTCGAAGAACAGGGGGCCGATCGGGCTATTGCGGGCAGGTCCAAGGACTGCCCGATCCGCTGGCGAGCGTAAGGCCCCCTGTTCACTCGCCCCATGGCAGCTCCCGCCCAAAGTCTCTCCGGCCGGCGACGTGCCCACCCGCACCACTCACCAGCGGAAAAGCCCCTCACTCTGCACCACCGTCACCATGCGCGCATTCCTCCAGGAGCCCAGCAAGCCGGTCAACCGCACCGGGCCAGCCCACCAGGCGCACGACCCCGCGCCCGTCCCCATCCGTCGACGCCACCGCCCGCACGGCCGACAACTCGAAGCCCACTCCCAGGAGCGCCCGGTTCAGCCGGTCCGCAGCCTCACGTGCCTCGCGCCACCCCGCGATGTAGTCCACGCCGGACACCCACAGACCAGCGTCGAAGCCCGCCACATCGAGACCGTCATTCAGCCAGTCCTCACCGAAGCCAGCCACCTTGTCCACCTCTGCCCTGATCTAGGTAACGGATCGTCAACTTCCTTGGACCCGGGGCCAAACGCAGCGCGACGGCCCCGGTACCATCAGGCACCGGGAACCGTCGCGTTCCCAGCCGGGCCACCCTTCGCTTTCCAGGGCTGACGGGGTGGCCCGGTCTCGGTATGGGGTTATGAAGCGCGGCCTCTCCGGGAGGGGAGCCCCCGGTGTTCGAGAGGCCGCGCCCCTTGGCCGGGGTGGTCAGACTCCGGCCGGTAACCGGATACGCCGCCCACCCCTGATCGCGGAGGAGTGAAAAGGGCGGCGCCCCGGTGTCTCAGTCAGGGCGCGTACTCGGCCCTCAGCTGATCGAGATCGAAGCGGCACCACACTGTCTTGCCGCCCCTGGTACCGGGCGTCCACCACACCGACTCCGCCAGCCGCTGAGCGATGAGCAGCCCGCGCCCCCGGTCCGGCAACAGTGCCTCGATGAAGTCACCCGCCAGCCCAGGCGAGACAAAATCGCCCGAAGGGAGATCAGGCGGAGTCGAGTCCTCATCCGTGACGCCCAGGACCAGCACCTCAGGCCACGTCATCAGGCACACATCGATGCGCCGTCCAGCGCCGGGCCGTGCAAGACAGTCGTCAGGCACCGCGTGATGCACGACGTTGCCGACCAGTTCCGACACGACGAGCTGTGTGGCATCTACCGCGTGCACCAGACCCCAGGTCTGGAGATAGGAACCGACCACATCCCGCGCGGCTTTGGCACAGTCCGGCGATTCGGCATAGACCGTAAGACAACGGAAATGCCCGTTCGCCGGATCAAAGATCGAGCGACGCGAGACGCACACTGCCGGGGTGTTCGCTGCGTGTTTGCTCTGTCGTGCTTCCACCGCGTTCCTCCCGAACACTGACAGGCTCCGTAGCCCGTCGATCTGTGCCGACCAGTGAACGGCGCGGAAGGCGCAGCCGGGAGCGTTCACCAGGGGGTTCACGTGAACACCGGCAAAGGCAAAGGGGGTTCACGAATGAACCCCCCGCGCGATACTGCTGTGACAGGATGAACACTCGCCGTCATTCTCGGGTTGGCAGGGGAGCATGAGCCGAGAGCCAAACGCGCAACTGATCGCCGTCATGGACGAGGCAAAGGTCTCGAACAAGGGCCTTGCGAAACGCATGTCCGACGAGGCCACCCGACGCGGGCTCGACCAAGGCGCAGGAACGACACACATTTCCGTGCAGCGATGGCGAGCCGGCGCAGGCATCAGACCCCAGACAGCGGCGCTCATGGCAGACGTACTCACCACCAAGCTTGGGCACCGCATCACACCCGGCGATCTCGGTTTCTTCGACCACACCCAGGCTGCGGCACCCGCACCGATCGGCTACCCGGGCACCCTTCCCGACGTCCTGTCCATGCTCGACGGTCTCACCCACCAGACCGCCGACGCCCCCGCCGTAGACCATCTGATCGTCGCGGACGGCGACCTCAACTCAGCCGTACTGTCATGGATGATCGGCCGTCCTGATGGCATCCAGGCCGACAAGCCCGCGCACCGCCGAGTCGGCATGCGCGACGTCCGCGCCATCAAGGAAGCGGCAGGCTTGTTCATGCAGCTCGACTTCAAGTACGGCGGAGGCCACGGACACAAGGCACTTCGCCACTACTTCCGAGAAGACGTCCTGCCCCTGCTGGACGCGAGCTACAGCGAAAAGGTCGGAACCGCCTTATTCGGCGCCGCCGCGGAGATCTCCCAGTTATTGGCATGGACCGCTTACGACGTCGGCAACCACCAGCTTGCCCACCGCTACCTGACATCGACACTGCGCCTGTCCCAGGTCATCGACGACCGCATGTTCGGCGCCCGCATACTCGGCAACCTCAGCCACCAGGCCAACTACCTCGGCAACCACGCCCAGGCCATCCAGCTAGCCCGCGCAGCCGTCGAGGGCGCCAAGGGCCGAGCCACGCCACGCGCCATGGCGAACTACTCAGCCATGGAGGCACGCGCCCTGTCCAACGCAGGCGACCACAACGGAGCAGGCCGCGCGATGAACGAAGCCGAACGCCACTTCGAACAGGTCGACACAGCCGAAGATCCGGCATGGCTCGGTTACTTCGACGAAGCAGAACTCATGGGCGAACTCTGCCACTGCTTCCGCGACCTCAAAATGCGGCGCGAAGCCGTCGTACAGGCCCAACGAGCCGTCGACAGCACCGACCCCAAGTACGCCCGCACCCTCGGCTTCTGCCGCATGGTTCTCGCCCAAAGCCAGCTACTCAACGGAGAGCTGGAAGCCGCCGTCACCACCGCGAGCCTCGCAGTCGACGGCGGCGACTCCCTCCAGTCCACCCGCTTCCAGCGCTACGTGACGGACTTCCAGGCCGAGGTAAGCGTGCACGCGGCGAACCCCGTCGTGGCCGCCTTCAACGAGCGGGTACACGAGGCGCTCACCCGCCTGGACGAGGACGACGAGTAACAGCTACCAGGGCCGCCAGTCCCGAGGCGCATCATCGTTCCGCAGACCGGCGATGCGCCGGCGGTACTCGGCCGCAGTCTCCTCATCCTCCTGCACGTTCTGCATGAGCCACGTCGTCATCCCGAACTCTTGGATACCCCGCAGCGTCTCGTAGCCAGGCCAGTCGTACAGGTCCCGCCCATACGCCGCCACGAAGTCGGCGTACTGCTCATCGGTCTGCCACCCAAGGCTGTGGTGCTCAACGGCCGTAACCATGAGATCCCACTCAGGGTGGTCGTAGCAGAAGGCCTCGAAGTCGATCAGGACCACCCGATCCTGATCGTCCACCATGAGATTCTGCACGTGGGCATCCCCGTGCACAGGCCCCTTGGGCGTCTCGAACCGCAACTCGGCGTACCTGTCCTGCAGTTCACGCCACCGCTTCCGCAAGAAGACCTTGTCATCGTCCGGGATCACGGCCCTGTTGAGCCGCAGCTCTTGCTTGTCGAAGGGGGAGAACGAAGGAAGCGCGAGACCGTCCGGCACCTTTAACGAGTGCAAGTCCCGCAGGACCCCACCCAGCTCACCGTACGTTGCTTTGCGATCTCCTTCGGCGATCAGACGCCAGAAGGTCACGGGGTGCCCATCGATCAAGAGCGGCTGCTCCAGGTCCTCGACGATCCGAGCCGCAGGGAACCCCTCCACCGCCAGCCACCGCGACACAGCGACCTCAACGCGCGCTTTGGGCAGCCACTCTTCTCCCCGCGCCACGCGAACGATCACCGGCACTGACGCCAGCCGAAACAGCGCGTTCTCCCCAAGCCGGATCAACTCCGCGCCTCTGTCATCAAGATCCGCCGCCCGGCACGCAGCACGCATGACCCGCGTAGCCCTCGCCGACGTGAACCCCTCTTCCGTGCGAGCAGCGTCAACCGCCATGCCCGTACCAGCTCCCCTAGTCGCGCGCGATCAACCGGCGCGCTCCTACGGGTGACCAACCCGACGCACGCCAGACACGGTGGGACCGTACCCACACGTGAGCCGTTCAGGCGGGTAGTTCCGCTCCTTGCAGCAACAATGGAAATCAGCACCGGCTCCCGACAGACCCAATCGCAGCCCGCGCCGGCGAGACCGAGGAAGCCACCCGACTCGGGCACCTACGCGACTTCCACGAGCAGGTCGTGGCACTCAAGCACGAGCAGCGGTGACGGCTCTGCCGTTCCGACTCCTCTGCCCTCAATCGTCAGCAGCAGTGTCCGGGCTACCATTCAGCGACCAAAGATAAATCGCAAGTTGCAATACAATGGCAGCGACCGGCATCCCCAAATTGGCAACAAACCCATGCGCGATCTCGTTTCTGATATTCCAACCACCCGCCGGGTTAGCGCACACGGTCAGCACACATCGATGCCACGACTCGTCCATGCCATGAGATTTCAAGATGTCAAGCATATATCCCAATCCGGGATATTGCCCAGGCTTTTGGTCACGTTGAAGTCGATAAACCCCTCGATCCATGGCAACCACAAGATTCCGCACAATGGTTTCAATTCTTGGAATGATTGTGAATGCTGCCCCTTCAGCATCGCCCACCCAATAGCGAATGAAGGATCGGGCTAGCGCTTGGGCCAGATCTTCGTCAGTGAGGGGTGCTTGAGCAAAGAATTCCGCCAGCTCGCCTTCGCTAGGAATTCCGTATGTGTCAGCTACCCTAGAAAGAGCCATGGCCAATATCGGGGCGAAGATCTGGACGTTGTAAGATTCCTGCTCTGCAAGGGCCATGGCATCACGATCTTCATCCGATTGAGGGCGATATCGCGGCAACCCATCACCCCCAAGCAGCTCTTTAGAAAGCAGTCCACTGAGCACAAATTCGCGGGCATATTGATCCACTCTAGCCCTGTTCTGTGCCAAGTCTCCGGTTGCTGGACCATAAAACTGATATAGGCCAACCAAGGCATGCTGCCAGTTACCGGCTCCACTGATGGGCGCGAGCAAACGCTCAATCTCCGCGTCATCAATTACGGTAGACGCGGTAAAGGTCGCCAACCCCAAGTCTTCCTTGCGAAGTCCCTGCAAGTTTGCAGCGGCACGCTCTACCAGCTCGCGCTCCTGGCTAGTCTCAGCACATTCGAGCGCTTTCTTTAGATGAGTAGCACGAACGAGTCCCTGAGAGTTGTTTGCCGCTGCGTTCCATACCTCCACCAGCTTCCCCCAGAGCGCCTTCTTCACTTCCCCATCAGAGGTCCTAGCGATCTGGAGCCTCAAAATGCTGTCACGAATGAAGGGGTCGGCATATTTAGCAAACGCATCCTCCAGCAGATCATCTACTCCGCCTGGAGGATTGCGTTCTGCGAGAATCGATTCCATCACGCGCATGAATACACCAGGACGTAGGTCGTCTTCAGTAAGTTCCTGGCGGGCGTCGTCCAATAGTTGATTAACAATCTGGTCCGCTTGCCCTTTCGCATTCACCGAGCGGGCAACCCTCAACCCAATCCCCAAGAACTTCGCTCGATCAAGACCTACCTCCCAATTCTTCGCAGCCGCTAGGTAGCTTTCAGCTGCAGCGATCGCATGCTCATGCACCCTTCCGAAGCGTCGTTCAAATAGTAGGTGCCGAAGACGTGCCAACCCCCAAGGAGCACTGACTTTTGACGTCAACGCATGCCACACCTCGACAACCTCTTCGGCAACAGCAGTGATCTCCGGTGGATCTGTTTCTCCCGAAGTCCCACGGAATCGCGGCTCTACGACTGCTCTTTGGCGATTGTGGTCACGTTCAACTGAAATCTTGTACTCGAAAGCCCAAAGGGTCGCCTTTGTTGGAAGATCGGTGATTTCATCTACCGGTACATCACTTGGTGTGCCACTGAGTAGGGAGGTACGCAAAGCTCGAACAGCCTCAAACATCGACGAGGCCTCCGCCGCTTGATCGATGACTGACGCTACACTCTCAATTTGGACATCTCGTGACATCATGCTCGGATTATTGCTAGCTTCTTGGTCAGCGCGCCACCAGTTTTCCGAATCCGGTCACGCAGGTCGCCATTAACCAGGCAGGATGCCATTACGGAGTTGTGGCACATCAGGCAAACCGTTGACTCCAACGGTTGAGCCCCGTTCGCCGCAACGACGCCCCTGCTGCTGCGGCGAAGGGGGCCCACGTCATGCGACAGCTCACACGCCCGGTATCAGAGCCGACCAGTGCGGTGACGCAAGCGGCTGGTCCGACCCCTCAAGCATCCAACTGTGGGCGGGGGGGCGTCGCAACGACGGTTCGGTGACGTCAGTCCACCAACTCGTTCACCAGCACGCGAATCCGCCGCTCAATCTCGTCCCGGATCGGGCGCACAGCATCCACCCCTTGCCCGGCCGGGTCATCGAGCTGCCAGTCGAGGTATCGCTTGCCCGGGAAGACCGGGCAGGTGTCACCGCAGCCCATCGTGATCACGACGTCCGACGCCTGGACGGCATCCACCGTGAGCACCTTCGGCGTCTCGGCGGAGATGTCGATGCCGACTTCCTTCATCGCCTCCACCACGGCCGGATTGACGGTGTCGGCAGGTGTGGAGCCAGCGGAGCGAACCTCGACGCGATCGCCCGCCAGGTGTGCGAGGAAGGCCGCAGCCATCTGGGAACGCCCGGCATTCTGGACGCAGACGAACAGGACAGACGGGCGGTGGATGGGAGCAGTCATGGCGTGTCTTTCTGGGGAGAGCGGATCAGGGTGCGGCTGACACAACGGCTTCGGCAGCGTCATGCGGGACGGGAGCATTCGCCGCAGCAGAGGTGGGGCGAATGAACAACGCCGTCACCAGGCCCAAGCCGACGACACCTCCCACTAGCCTCGATCTTTCTTGAG
>NZ_JAKWBE010000025.1 GCF_022513565.1 Streptomyces gilvus
CTTGGGACGGGGCCATCGGCGGCTCTCGGGTCAGACCGTTTCCAGCTCCGGAGTTGCTTTCTTCGAGGAGGTCGTGGTCTTCGCCGTGCTCCTCCTCGGGATCAGCAGGGTCGCCACGGCCGCTGCGGCCACGACTGCCGAGCCGGTGACCAGGGCCGGCTGCAGGCCGTCGACGAAGGTCTGGGCGGTGGCGTAGCCGCCCTGCGACGAGAAGATCGAGGACATGATGGCGATGCCCAGCGCGCCGCCCACTTCGCGCAGGGCGTTGTTCGCGCCGGAGGCCACGCCCTGTTCCCTGGGGCGGACGCTGGACATGACCAGGTTGGAGGCGGGGGCGAAGAAGAGGCCCATGCCGATGCCGCTGACGATCAGGGCGGGCAGTTGCGTGGCGTAGGAGACGCCCGGCGTCACTACGGTCGCCATCCAGCCGAGGCCGAGAGCCTGGAGGAAGAGGCCCGTCGCCACTACGGGGCGGCCGCCGATGCGGTCCGAGAGGATGCCGGCGATGGGCGCCACCAGCATCGGCATGCCGGTCCAGGGCAGCATCCGCAGTCCCGCCTCGGTGGGCGAGTAGCCGAGCACACCCTGCATGAACTGGCTGAGCAGGAAGATCGAGCCGAACATGCCGAGGAACATCAGGAGACTGGCCGCGTTGATGCCGGAGAAGGCCCGGGAGCGGAACAGTCGCATCGGGAGCATCGGGTTCTTGGCGCGCAGGCTGTAGAGGACGAAGGCGGTCAGGAGCGCGGCGCCGGCGAAGAGGCCGGTGAGGACGAGGAAGCTGGTCCAGCCGTCCGCCGGGCCGCGGACCAGGCCGTAGACGATGCCGAAGAGGCCGCCGCTGGCGAGGAGGGTGCCGGGGATGTCGAGGGGGGCACCGGTGCCGTACGACTCGTTCAGGCGGAGGCGGGCCAGGGGCAGGACCGCGATGCCCAGCGGGACGTTGAGCCAGAAGATCCAGTGCCAGGAGACATGCTCGGTGAGGCTGCCGCCGATGAGGGGGCCGGAGGCCACGGCGAGGCCGTTGACGGCACCCCAGATGCCGTAGGCCATGCCACGCCTGGCGGCCGGGACGGCGGCGGTGAGCAGGGTGAGGGTGAGCGGCATCATGATCGCCGCGCCGACGCCCTGGACGGCGCGGGCCGCGATCAGGGAGTCGATGCCGGTGGCCATGGCGGCCGCGGCGGAGGCGCCGGTGAAGACGGTGAGGCCGACGAGGAACATACGGCGCCTGCCGAAGCGGTCGCCCAGGGCCGCGCCGAACATGAGGAGGACGGCGAAGGTGAGGGTGTAGGCGCTGACCGTCCACTCCAGGTCGCCCAGGGCTCCGCCGAGGTCCTTGCGGATCGAGGGGAGGGCGGTGGTGACCACCAGGTTGTCGAGGGCCGCCATGAATCCGGCGACGCTGGTGATGACGAGGGCCCAGACGGTTCCCCCGCGATGGTGCGGTGTTGCGGTGTGCTGCTCTGACATCGCTCCCCCAGAGGGCTGTGGTTGGGTGGTGCCGGTTTTTTGATTAGTTATTGATCACTAAGTTTTGCGGGTAGGGGAATGCGCGTTCGTACGCGCCTTCCGCTTGGTCTACTTCTCCAGGCGGCCCTTGAGCTGGGCCTCCGGGTAGAGGCCCTCCCATACCCTGTGCTCGGGCGGGAAACCCATGGCCACCAGGCAGTTGATGAGCATGCCGTACGCCAGGAACGTCGTCGTCTCGCCGACGTCCGCGCCCAGCGGCACGTGAACCGTGTCCCACAGGCGCATCCAGCCCGCTCGCACTTCCTCGCCGAGCTCGTGGTCGCCGGCCTGCTCGGCGGCGGCCACCGTGACGTACATCTGCATCTGCATCAGCAGCATCTCGGGCCGCTCGGCGATGACCTTCGTGTACGCGTTGGCCATGGCCCGGACGGCTTCCTCGCCCTCCAGCCCCTTGGCCGCCTCCTCGAACGTGCGAATGGTGTCCTCCACGCAGCGCTGGGCGGTCGCGAGGAAGATCGCCTTCTTGCCCGGGAAGAGCCGGAAGAGGTACGGCTGCGAGACGCCCACCCGCTTGGCGATCGCCTCGGTCGAGGTGCCGTAGTAGCCCCCGCGGGCGAACTCGGCGGTCGCCGCGCGGATGACGCTCTCGCGTCGCTCTTCTGCGCTCATCCTTGCCATGAGGAGTAAGTTAGTACTCAATCACTAACTACGTCAAGGGGGGACGGGGCGTCCTCCGTTGGAGGCGCCCCTTACTCGCGCCACGCGCGTGTGCGGCCCGCGCTGTGCGGCACGCACGTGTGGCACGCACGTGTGGCACGCGCGTGTGCGGCACGCACGTGTGTCTCATGCCAGGCGTACGACCGCCCGTGACATGCCCAGCACCTTCTGGCCGGCGCTGGTCGCGGTGAGGTCCACGCGGACGGTGTTGTCGTCGAGCTTGGCGGCCACCTTGGCGCTGACCTCGATCAGGGCGCCCTGGTCGTCGTTGGGGACGACGACGGGCTTGGTGAAGCGGACGCCGTACTCGACGACCGCGCCCGGGTCGCCGGCCCAGTCGGTGACCACCCGGATCGCCTCGGCCATCGTGAACATGCCGTGCGCGATGACGTCCGGCAGGCCCACCTCCTTGGCGAACTTCTCGTTCCAGTGGATCGGGTTGAAGTCCCCGGAGGCGCCCGCGTACTGGACGAGCGCGGCACGGGTCACGGGGAAGGACTGGGCGGGCAGTTCGGTGCCGACCTCGACGTCGTCGTATGCGATCTTCGCCGTCATGCTCACGCCTCCTCTGCCGCGCGCGCGACCAGCTTCGTCCATGCGGTCACCACGTGCTCGCCCGCCTCGTCGTGGACCTCGCCCCGGATGTCGAGGATGTCGTTGCCGGCCAGGGACTTGATCGCCTCGATGGTGGAGGTGACCGTGAGCCGGTCGCCGGCCCGCACCGGGCGGACGTAGGAGAACTTCTGGTCGCCGTGCACCACGCGGCTGTAGTCCAGGCCGAGTTGGGGGTCCTGGACGACCTGTCCGGCGGCCTTGAAGGTGATGGAGAACACGAAGGTCGGTGGGGCGATGACGTCGGGGTGACCGAGCGCCTTGGCCGCCTCCGGGTCCGTGTACGCGGGGTTGGTGTCCCCCACCGCCTCGGCGAACTCGCGGATCTTCTCCCGGCCCACCTCATAGGGGGTGGTGGGCGGGTAGCTCCGCCCCACGAAGGACTGGTCGAGCGCCATGGCTCGCTACCTCCTGCTGATGTCTGCCTGGTGTGTGCGGGGTGGCTCGGCGGCCGGTGGCCGGTGGTCTGTGGCCGGTGGTCTGTGGCCGGTGGTCTGTGGCCTATGGCCGGTGGCTTGTGACCAGTCGGAACCGGTCGGTAACCGAGGCTCAAACGACGCGAGGCCGCCCCCGACTATTGGGGGCGGCCTCGCGAACGAGCCTGATTTATCGCGTCTCGCGGTGCGCGGTGTGCGCGTTGCAACGCGGGCAGTGCTTCTTCATCTCAAGACGGTCCGGGTTGTTGCGCCGGTTCTTCTTGGTGATGTAGTTCCGCTCCTTGCACTCCACGCAGGCCAGCGTGATCTTCGGGCGGACGTCGGTGGCAGCCACGTGAGTGCTCCTTGACGAACGGATGGGACGGTTTAACGCATAGAAGAATAGCCGATCGAAGGACCGACCCCGCAATCGGCTACTGTCAGTAGCGGTGACCGGACTTGAACCGGTGACACAGCGATTATGAGCCGCTTGCTCTACCGACTGAGCTACACCGCTGCGATGCGATCCGTTCCCGCCTCGCGACGGGAACCTCACACACCAGAGCCCCAATACGGAATCGAACCGTAGACCTTCTCCTTACCATGGAGACGCTCTGCCGACTGAGCTATTGGGGCGAGCGATGAAGACATTACACGGTCCGCCGCCGTTCACCCAAATCCGTTTCGCGGCCCCCGTACCGGCCTGTCCGGTCGGTGGGGGTGGGGTGCGCCGCGGCCCGTCCGACCGCCCTCCCACCAGCCTCTCCAGGCCTCTTTCGTACGGCGGACCACACCAGTACGACTATTGCGCTCCTCCCCGTCATGGGCGGATCGCCACCCTAGGCTCGACTCACTCTGCGTGATCTTGCGTCCCCCAGCGCAGTCCCGAGCCCCTGGAGCGCGATGCCCGACAGCCAGCCGCAGCCGCCCCACTCGTCGTCTTCTTCGTCGTCGTCTTCGTCTTCGTCGTCTGGTGCATCAGGGCCCTTGGGTTCCTCGGGGCCGAGTGATTCGGGGGCGCTCCTGTTGTCCGGGGCGCGGCTGACCGATGGGCGCACCGTGGACGTACGGCTCGGCGGTGGGCGGATCGAGGCGGTCGGTACGGCGGGGAGCCTGGCGGTGGGCGGTACGCGCGCGTGTGGTGCGCGTGTGGATCTCAGCGGCTATCTGCTCCTGCCGGCCCCCGCCGAACCGCACATCCACGGCGACACCGCCCTCTCGGCCGACGGGGACGGCCCTGCCTCCCACGACCCCCAGGACGTCCAACGCCGGGCCACCGAGGCCGCGTTGCTGCAGCTCGGGCACGGGGCGACCGCGTCGCGGGCACACGTGCGCGTGGGTGACGTGCAGGGTCTCGGCGCGCTGGCCGCCGTACTGCAGGCCCGGCGTTCGCTGCGCGGGCTGACGGAACTGAGCGCCGTGGCGATGCCGCGGCTGCTGACCGGGGTCGCCGGGGCCGACGGACTGGCCGTGCTGCGGGACGCCGTGAAGATGGGGGCGTCCGTGGTGGGCGGCTGCCCGGACCTGGACCCGGATCCGACGGGGTATGTGGAGGCGGTCCTGGAAGTCGCCTCCGAGCACGGCTGTCCCGTGGACCTGCACACCGACGCCGCCGACCCGGCCCGCCTCGCCCGTCTCGCCGCGATGGCCGGGGGGCTACGGCCGGGCGTGACCCTCGGGCCGTGCGGCGCCCTGGCCCGTCTCCCCACTGAGGCGGCCACCCGCACCGCCGACCAGCTCGCCGCCGCCGGGGTGGCGGTGGTGTGCCTCCCCCAGGGCGGCTGCGGTGCCACCGACCACCGCGGCACGGCTCCGGTACGGCTGCTGCGCGCTGCCGGGGTGCGCGTCGCGGCGGGCAGCGGCGCGTTGCGGGACGTGTCGAATCCGGTCGGCCGCGGTGATCCCCTGGAGGCCGCGTACCTGCTGTCCTCTCGTTATGGCCTGCGCCCCGAGGACGCGTACGACGCGATCAGCTCGTCGGCGCGTGCGGTCCTGGGCCTGCCCGAGGTCCGCGTGGAGGCCGGATTCCCGGCCGAACTGCTGGCGGTGAGGGGGGACTCGCTGCCCGGTGCCCTGTCCCTCGCGTACAGCCGGATCGTGGTGCACCGGGGGCGCGTGGTGGCCCGCACCAGCGCGGTACGGGAGTACTGCAGCTCCGCCGCCGCGGTGGAGTTGGGGTTGCCTCGGCAGGGGCGTGGGTTGTCATGAGGGGGCGGACAGCCGGGAGGGGGCTGCTGGGAGGGGCGGCCGGGAGGGCGTGCTGGGAACGGGGCAGCCGCAGGAGCCTGCCCCCGGATTGCCGGGGGTTGTGGGGCACTGGATGTTGCGCTGACGGGCGTACGCCGGAGCGTGCGTGTGCATTGGGGGCGCACGAAGTGGGGGCGCGCTCGGGGCGTGCATGGCGGGCTGGGGTGTGCGATGTGGGTCTGCGTGCTGTCAGCACACGCCCCCGGCGTGGGTGTCAGCGCTGTGAGCCGCGTGCGGCTTGAGCGTTCGCGGGCGGCACCCCCGCCTGCCCTCGCCGACAGGGCGCGGGCAGCCACAGCTCACGCGCTCCGAGCGCACGCTGTCCGCGTACGCGCCAGGCGCACGCGGCGCTGAGCTCAGGCGCCCGGCGCACACGCGACAGGACCGTGTGCTGGGCGCGCGCAATCCGAACCGGTGCGCACCCGGCGCACACGCATCAGCTCGCCCGCCTGGCGGGCACAATGCCCGCTCGTACGCCTCACCCGCGCGCCCGCCACGCGCCTGGATGGCCCCCTGTACTCCCAGCCCCCTCGGCCCCGCGCCTGCGCTGCGGGCGTGCGCCCTGGGGCGTGGCTCAAGTCGTGCGGCGGATGCGGCCGTCCGGGCGTACGGTCGGAGACATGCGCATTGTCATCGCTGGAGGTCATGGTCAGATCGCGCTGCGGTTGGAGCGGCTGCTCGCCGCGCGCGGAGACGAGGTCGCGGGGATCATCCGGCACGCCGAGCAGGGCGACGACCTGCGAGCGGCCGGCGCCGAACCGGTGCTGCTGGATCTGGAGTCGGCCTCGGTCGAGGAGGTCGCCGAGTGCCTGCGCGGCGCCGACGCGGCGGTCTTCGCGGCGGGCGCAGGTCCCGGCAGCGGAGTGGCCCGTAAGGACACCGTGGACAAGGGGGCGGCGGTCCTGTTCGCGGACGCGGCGGTTCGGGCGGGCGTACGACGGCATGTGATCGTTTCGTCCATGGGAGCCGATCCGGCGCACCGAGGGGACGACGTGTTCGACGTGTATCTGCGGGCGAAGGGCGCGGCGGACGCGTATGTCCGGAGTCTGGACGCGCTCGACTGGACGATCCTGCGCCCCGGTTCGCTGACGAACGACGCCGGCACCGGTCTCGTACGGCTGGAGGCGGACACGGGCCGCGGTGCGATCCCGCGCGACGATGTGGCCGCCGTACTGGCGGAGTTGGTGGATACTCCCGCGACGGCGGGGCTGACCCTGGAGCTGGTCGGCGGGGCGACGCCGGTCTCGGTGGCGGTGAAGTCGGTCGCCGGGAATTGAGGATGGCGGACGCGGGAGGTCCCGGCCGAGCAGGCGGTCGTAAACGATCAGATGTGGCTCAGAACAGGGGCAGTTGGCCGGGCATCTCGGGGATGACGTAGCCGTCCAACGACGGTTGGGCGGCGTCCGGTTGGGCCGGTCGGCGCGAGCCGGGGCAGGAGACCAGTCCGCCGGTCCCGCGGGTGCCGGGCGGGTCGTGCCGGGCGAACCGGCCGGCGACGACGGCGATCTCGCGCCGGCATTCGGGGCAGTGTCTGCGACGAGTGGACATGGGGTCAGTGTGCCCCGGTCCCCGCCGAGTTGATCGTCAGCCGATGTAGGGGGACGTGCGCGTCCGGTCCGCCGCGTGGGTGATGCGCAGGCGCATGGTCGGGTGGATGTCGAGTTCGCAGAGGGCGTCCGGGTCGACCCAGCGGACCTGGGTGGTCTCGCTGCTGGTGCGCAGTTCGCCGCCCGTGGGGCGGGCCCGGAAGCAGAGGCTGAACTGCTGACGGACCTCCCCGTCGTCGTACCGCATGACGTGCCCGGGGTCGGTGTAGATGCCGGACAGGTCGACGACCTCGACCTGGATCCCGGTCTCCTCCCACACCTCGCGCACGACCGTGTCGCTGATGGACTCGCCGAGGTCGTGGCCGCCTCCGGGCAGCGCCCAGCGGCCGTTGTCGGCGCGCTGGACCAGGAGGATGCGCCCGGCGTCGTCCCGTACGAAGGCGACGACGGCGGGCACCACGGAGGTGGCCGGCGGGGCGTCCGGGTCGTGGAAGTAATCGGTGCGGCCCATGGGCCGTACATACCCGCATTCCGACCCCGCTCGCGGACCGGGATCCCTTGGGGGTCTCCTCCGCCGGGTCTCCCGTCGGTCCTCCACTGGGCCCTCACGAAATCCGACTGCCGTGCCCGCCTGACCCCTTCTTGCTTAAGTCAATCAACTGACTTAGCGTTGTCGGGTCGTGCACGCCCGATGCCCAACGTCGCCCACGGAGGCCCGACCATGTCCCACGCACTCCCCCGACCCGCCGACGACGGGGTGGTGTCCGCAGCGCCGCGGGCCAAAGCCGTCGTAGCGGTCCTGGCACTCGGCGGGATCGTGGTCTCGCTGATGCAGACCCTGGTCATCCCGATCGTCCCGGAGCTGCCGAAGCTCCTGAACGCCCCGGCGTCCGACACCGCCTGGGCCGTCACGGCCACGCTGCTCGCCGCGGCCGTCGCCGTCCCGATGATGGGGCGGCTCGGCGACATGTACGGCAAGCGCCGCCTGCTTCTGACGAGCCTGGTGCTGCTGGTCGCGGGTTCGGTGACGGCCGCGCTCAGCGACTCGCTGACCCCGATGATCATCGGGCGGGCGCTGCAGGGCGCGGCCGGCGGTGTCATCCCGCTCGGCATCAGCATCATGCGGGACGAACTTCCCGCGGAACGCCTCGGTTCGGCCACCGCGATGATGAGTGCCTCGCTCGGTGTGGGCGCGGCGCTCGGACTGCCCGCGGCCGCGCTGATCGCCGACAACTTCGACTGGCACGTGCTGTTCTGGAGCTCGGCCGGGATGGGGGTCCTGGCGCTGCTGCTGGTTCTGTTCGTGGTGCCGGAGTCCAAGGTGCGCACGGGCGGTCGCTTCGACGTCGTGGGGGGCGTCGGAATGGCCGCCGGCCTGGTCTGTCTCCTTCTCCCCATCTCCAAGGGCGGCGACTGGGGCTGGGACAGCGGCACCACGCTCGGCCTGTTCGGCGCGTCCGTCGTCGTACTGCTGCTGTGGGGCTGGTACGAGTTGCGGGCCGAGCAGCCGCTGGTCGACCTGCGCACCACCGCGCGCCGCCAGGTGCTCGTCACCAACCTCGCCTCGGTCGCCCTCGGCTTCGGCATGTTTGCGATGTCCCTGGTGCTTCCGCAGCTGCTGCAGTTGCCTGAGGCGACCGGCTACGGCCTGGGCAAGTCGCTGCTCACCGCCGGTCTGGTCATGGCCCCGTCGGGTCTGGTGATGATGGCGGTGGCGCCGGTCTCCGCCGCCCTCTCCAAGGCGAAGGGCCCGAAGGCGAGCCTGATGCTCGGGTCCCTGATCGTCGCGGCCGGCTACGGCCTGCAGATCCTGCTCATGTCGGAGGTCTGGCAGTTCGTACTGGTCTCCTGCGTCATCGGTTCCGGTATCGGCTTCACGTACGGCGCGATGCCCTCGCTCATCATGGGCGCCGTGCCGCCCTCGCAGTCCGGCGCGGCCAACAGCCTCAACACACTGATGCGGTCCATCGGCACCTCGACCGCCAGTGCCGTCGCCGGCGTCATCCTCTCCCAGATGACCACCCGCCTGGGCCCCCTCTCCGTCCCCTCCGAGAACGGCTTCAAGACGGTCCTCGCGGTGGGCGGCGGCGCCGCTCTGCTGGCGTTCGCGGTGGCTTCGTTCATTCCGCGGCACGTGGCTACGGCTTCTGGCGGCGGGACGTCGGTCGAGGGTGCGTCGGGCAGTGGAGCTACGGCGGCTGCGGGCGCCGCAGTGGTGGCGGCACCGAGCCCGGCAGGCGCGGTCGTCGGTGCGGCAGCGTACGACTCGTCGGTGGGCGGCGCCGGCATGGACACGCTCGGTCGAGTCCCGTCGGACTCGGGCACCGGGGACGGCCTCGGCCCGCTCGCCCGCCCGAACGCCGGCGGGATCCCCGTGACCGGGCACGTCTTCGCCACCGAGCGCGTACCGGTGGCCACCGCCGCGGTCACCCTGATCTCCCTCGGCGGCGAACAACTGAGCCGGTCGGTCTCGCGGCAGGACGGTTCGTACGGCGTCGAGGCGCCCAGCGCCGGCTCGTACGTGCTGATCGCTTCCGCCGAGGGGTTCCAGCCTCAGGCCTCGACGCTCGTCGTCACGGACGTCCCGGTGTCGTACGACGTCCTGCTGAGCGGCACCAGTGGACTCGCCGGTCTGGTGCGGTCCGCGGACAGCGGGGCGCCCGTCGCCGACGCGGTGGTCATCGTGACGGATGTGCGCGGGGAGGTGCTGGCCACCGGACGGACGGACGTGCTGGGCGAGTTCACGGTCACCGACCTGGTGCCGGGAACGGTGACCCTGGCCGTCAACTCCCCCAAGCACCGGCCGCTGGCCCTGCCCGTCGAGATCGGCTCCACGGGCGCCACGCGGGTCGAGGTGGAACTCCGGCCGGGCGCCCACGTCCGGGGCACGGTCCGCGGAGGCGGCGCCCCGTTGAGCGACGCCCGCGTGACCCTCGTCGACGCGGCGGGCAACGTGATCGCCACGACCCGCACCGACCTGGACGGCGCCTACGCCTTCTCCGACCTGGACAGCGGCGCGTACACGGTCATCGCGACGGGGTACCCGCCGCGCGCGGCGACGGTGACGGTCTCGGGAAGCGACGCCGACGAACACGACATCGAACTCACGCACAGCCCGGAGTAGTTCAGGGAGGGGGGAGGTGGGCGGGCGAGGGTGGGCGGGCGGAGGTGGGCGGGCGAAAGCGGGCGGGCGAGGGTGGCCGACCGGGACTGCCCGGCCGCCCACCGGGCGGGGCGGTCAGCCCGGCCCGCGCAGCCCACATCCGCCGTCCACACCCACCGCCTGCACGCAAAGACCCCCTCCGCTCTGCGTCTCCGCAGAATGGAGGGGGTCTCTCTCAGCGTGGCGGCGCCAGGATTCGAACCTGGGAAGGTAGAACCGGCAGATTTACAGTCTGCTCCCTTTGGCCGCTCGGGCACACCGCCGGGGTTGCTGCCGTTCGAACCGCTTTTCGGCGGTGCTCCGTGGCAACGACGTAAACAATACCCGATGCCGAGGGGTGCTTCGCCACCCGATTGATCTGCGCTCGGAGGACCAGGGGTGGCTAGGCTTGTGCGGATGCAGCCCGGGCAACACGCCGGGCTCGGCGGTCACCCCCACGCCCGCCGATCCGCACCCCACACCTACCCCGATACAAGGAGCCACAGGACATGGCCGACTCCAGTTTCGACATCGTCTCGAAGGTCGAGCGGCAGGAGGTCGACAACGCCCTCAACCAGGCCGCCAAGGAGATCTCGCAGCGCTACGACTTCAAGGGCGTGGGAGCCTCGATCTCGTGGTCCGGTGACAAGATCCTCATGGAGGCGAACTCAGAGGACCGGGTCAAGGCCGTCCTCGACGTCTTCCAGTCCAAGCTGATCAAGCGCGGGATCTCCCTGAAGGCGCTGGACGCGGGCGAGCCCCAGCTCTCGGGCAAGGAGTACAAGATCTTCGCGTCGATCGAGGAGGGCATCTCCCAGGAGAACGCGAAGAAGGTGGCGAAGATCATCCGCGATGAGGGTCCGAAGGGCGTGAAGGCCCAGGTCCAGGGGGACGAGCTGCGGGTCAGCTCCAAGAGCCGGGACGATCTGCAGGCCGTCATCGCCCTTCTGAAGGGCAAGGACTTCGACTTCGCGCTCCAGTTCGTGAACTACCGGTGACACCGGTGGGACAGGTGACGTCGGCGACATCAGGCAGTCGCTGACTTCTCCGGCGTACGAGAAGGGTGGGCACCCGTCGGTGCCCACCCTTCTCCCCTGCTGGCTGCGGTCCGGGGGTGTACTCGGTGGTGCTCAGTCGCGCGAGTTGCCGAACAGGATGCGGTAGACGATCAGCAGGACCAGCGAGCCGCCGATCGCCGCTGCCCAGGTGGCGCCGTCGTAGAAGTTCTTGGTGATCGGATGGTCCAGCCAGCGGGCCGAGATCCAGCCGCCGATGAAGGCGCCCGCGATACCGATGAGCGTCGTGCCGATGAAGCCGCCCGGGTCGCGGCCCGGCAGCAGGAACTTGGCGATGGCCCCGGCCAACAGCCCCAGAATGATCCAGCTGATGATCGTCATGCCGTGAACCTGCCCCTCCGCACTGTGCTTGCACTGTCCGTACGGTGTGATTTCGGTGCGGACCTGCTGTGCGCCGCGCGTCGTGCGTCCGTGGCGCGCGGGCCGGGTGCCGGTCGGTCCGTACGACCGGCTCGTCGCGCGCCTGTTCGTGCTCTGTTGGGATAGAGGACGTCACGGCGGCACTCCTCGGTTGCGGCGATCAGTAGGGTGCCGGACATGACGCATTCCGGCGCCGCGTCCGAGCTACGCCGCACCCTGGGTGTCGGGGACGCCGTGGTCATCGGGCTCGGCTCGATGGTCGGGGCGGGCATCTTCGCCGCTCTCGGGCCGGCGGCACGCGCCGCAGGTTCGGGGCTGCTGGTCGGCCTGGCGGTCGCCGCCGTGGTCGCGTACTGCAACGCCACCTCGTCGGCGCGGCTGGCCGCGCGGTATCCGGCCTCCGGCGGCACGTATGTGTACGGGCGCGAGCGGCTGGGTGCGTTCTGGGGTTATCTCGCGGGCTGGTCGTTCGTCGTCGGGAAAACGGCCTCCTGTGCGGCGATGGCGCTGACCGTGGGCGCCTACGTCTGGCCTGCGCAGACTCATGCCGTGGCGGTCGCCGCCGTGGTGGCGCTGACGGCGGTGAACTACGGCGGCATCCAGAAGTCCGCCTGGCTGACGCGGGCGATCGTGGCGGTGGTGCTGGCGGTCCTCGCTTCCGTGGTGGTCGTGTGCCTGGGGTCGGGGACGTCCGAGGCCGCGCGCCTGAGCGTCGGGACGTCGGGCGGTGTGGGCGGGGTGCTGCAGGCGGCCGGTCTGCTGTTCTTCGCGTTCGCGGGATACGCCCGCATCGCGACCCTCGGTGAGGAGGTACGGGATCCTGCGCGCACCATCCCCCGAGCCATCCCGGTGGCTCTGGGCATCGCGCTCGCGGTCTACGTGTGTGTGGCGGTGGCCGTCCTTTCGGTGCTGGGGGCGGATGGTCTCGGGCGGGCGGAGGCCCCGCTGGCCGAGGCGGTGCGGGCTGCCGGGGTGCCGGGGATGGTCCCGGTCGTGCGGGTGGGTGCCGCGGTGGCCGCGCTGGGTTCGCTGCTCGCCCTGATCCTGGGTGTCTCACGGACGACGCTGGCGATGGCACGGGACCGGCATCTGCCCGGCGCGCTGTCGGCCGTGCATCCGCGCTTCCAGGTGCCCCACCGGGCCGAACTGGCTGTCGGCGCGGTCGTCACCGTCCTGGCCGCCACGGTGGATGTCCGGGGCGCGATCGGGTTCTCCTCCTTCGGTGTGCTGGCGTACTACGCCGTGGCCAACGCCTCCGCCTGGACCCTCGATCCGGCCCCGAAGGCGCGCCTGTTGCCGGCGGTGGGACTCGTCGGCTGCGTGGTACTGGCGTTCTCGCTGCCGGGCGTCTCGACGGTCGTGGGCGCGGCGGTGTTGGCGGTGGGTGCGCTGGCGTACGGGATGCGTCGGCGGGTGACGGGGCGGCGCGAGACGTAGGCGGTCGTCGAGTGCGGGGGCGGCGTCAGGAGGTCGGCGCCTGCGCCGCCGTACGTATGCGGAAGTCGGTCCAGGCAGGCATCTGGAACTCGTCGTCCATCACGTCGTACCAGCCTGTGCCGTCGACCCAGGCCCTCAGCCAGTCCGCGAGGTCAGGGGTGTCCACGAACCAGGCATGGTCGGGGTCGCCCGGGTTGGGCTCGAACAGCAGGACCGTGGCTTGCGGGGAGCGGCAGTCCACGCAGGCGTACATGGCGCATCCCCAGTGGGATATCGGCAGGATGCCCTCGGGCCAGGGCCAGTCGGGGTCCTTGCGGCCGCTGTCGCGGTTGGCCAGGTACTGCACCACGGCGGCGGGCTCACCGGCCGGCGAACTGTCGAGCAGGGGCAACAGGCCGTATTCCGGGCCGAATCCGCCGTCCCCTATCCGCAGGTACAGGTCGGAGAGCAGTGAGGAAGGGGGAAGCCCAGGGCGGCCTCGGCGCGGGCCAGCGTCGCCTCGTCGGCGGGCTCGGGGAGGGAAGGCCAGCCCCAGGGGCGGGTGTTGCGTGCCTTGGCGGCCACCCGTGCCAGCAACTGCTCGTTCTCGGTCATGGGTTCATGATGCAAGCCGCCACTGACAATCGGGCGGGCCTGTGGACAACCTCGGGATTGTGGAAAACCTCGGGATTGTGGAAAAAATCGGCTGTGGAAAACGCGGCGGCCCGGGCGGGGGTCCGGCGAAGCCGCCGGTCTTCCGTTCGGGCCGCGGGTAGGAGGAGCAGGGGTGTGCCGTGTTGCCGAAAGGGGCGAGGCGATCAGCGGGTCGCGAAGGGCTCGTCCGTGCGTACGATCTCGCGGCCGAGCGGCAGCAGGGAAACCGGGATCAGCTTGAAATTGGCGATGCCGAACGGGATGCCGATGATCGTGATGCACAGCGCGATGCCGGTGACGATGTGCGTCAGCGCCAGCCACCAGCCCGCGAGGACCAGCCACAGGACGTTGCCCACGCATGAGGGCGCACCGGCGTCACGGCGCTCGACCGTGGTGTACCCGAAGGGCCACAGGGCGTAGACGCCGATACGGAACGCGGCGATTCCAAAGGGAATGCCGATGATCGTGATGCAGAGCAGGAGTCCCGCGGCCACGTAACCGAGGAACAGCCAGAAGCCGCTGAGGACCAGCCAGATGACGTTCAGGATGGTTTTCACTGGGGGCGACCTGCCATCTTCTCGAGGCGGGCGATGCGGTCCGCCATCGGCGGATGTGTCGAGAACATCTTGGAGAGTCCCTGACCAGGACGGAAGGGGTTCGCGATCATCATATGACTCGCGGTCTCGATGCGCGGCTCGGGCGGCAGCGGCAGCTGCTGAGTGCCCGTCTCCAGCTTGCGCAGCGCGCTGGCGAGGGCGAGCGGGTCACCGGTCAGCTGGGCGCCGGAGGCGTCGGCCTCGTACTCGCGTGAGCGGCTGATCGCCAGCTGGATGAGGGTGGCCGCGAGCGGGCCCAGGATCATGATGAGCAGCATGCCGAGGATGCCGGGGCCGTCGTCGTCGTCCGAACGGCCGATCGGGATCAGCCAGGCGAAGTTGACCAGGAACATGATCACCGAGGCGAGGGCTCCGGCGACCGACGAGATGAGGATGTCCCGGTTGTAGACGTGGCTGAGCTCGTGGCCGATGACTCCGCGCAGTTCGCGCTCGTCCAGGAGGCGCATGATGCCTTCCGTGCAGCACACGGCGGCGTTGCGGGGGTTGCGGCCCGTGGCGAAGGCGTTGGGGGCCTCCGTCGGGGAGATGTACAGGCGCGGCATGGGCTGGCGGGCCTGGGTGGAGAGGTCGCGGACCATGCGGTAGAGGGCAGGGGCCTCGAACTCGCTCACCGGGCGCGCGCGCATCGCGCGTAGAGCCAGTTTGTCGCTGTTCCAGTACGCGTACGCGTTCGTGCCCAGCGCGACGAGAACCGCTACGACGAGCCCCATGCGGCCGAAGAAGCTGCCGATGACGATGATGAGGGCGGACAGTCCTCCGAGGAGTACTGCGGTCCTTAGCCCGTTGTGCCGGCGGTGCACGGTACGCCCTCCAAGTCGTGCAGCAGGGGAACCCTTTGCTTGCGGATCGTGCTTGCTGTCGTTGACGCCACTGGCCCGTGGTGACACGTCCAGTGGATCCTCCCGCCCAGCTCAACGCCAGGCGCGGGTCACTAGTTCCCTTGTGCGTACGGCGGCATGCCTCGGCCGTGCGGGTGACGGGCCCGGCGGAGGTTCAGAAGAGGCCGGTGCCGGCGAATCGCAGGACCAGTTGGGGGGCTCCGGAGAGGGCGATGCCGAGGACGCCGGTGAGGGTGATCGCGGCGGTGAGGGGCGCCGGGAGGCGGTGTCTGACGGGCTCGCCCTCGGGGGCACGGAACAGCAGGGCCGTCCACTGCAGGTAGTAGAAGAGGGCGATCACGACGTTGGCGGCCATGACGACGGCCAGCCAGCCCAGGCCCGCGTTCACGGCGGCGGAGAAGACGGTGACCTTGGCGAACAGGCCGATGATGCCCGGGGGCAGTCCGGCGAGGCAGAGCAGGAAGAAGGCCAGGAGGAGGGCGGCGAACGGGTTCGTGGCGTAGAGGCCGCGGTAGTCGGTGATGCGGTTGGCGGTCCTGGTGCGGCCCACCAGTGCGGCCACGGCGAAGGCGCCGAGGTTCACGGCTGCGTACATGAGGGCGTAGGCGACCGTGGAGCCGATGGAGCGTTCGGCGTCGTTCGAGTAGGCGGCCGCGGCGATCGGTACGAGGAGGTAGCCGGCCTGGCCGACCGAGGACCAGGCGAGGAGGCGTACGGCGCTGTACGCGCGCGTGGCCTGCTGGCGCAGGGCGCCGACGTTGCCGACGGTCATGGTGAGGGCGGCCAGGGCGGCGAGTGCGGGACCCCAGACGTCGGCGTACGACGGGAAGGCGACCACTGTGACGAGGATCAGGCCGGTGAAGCCGACCGCCTTGCCGACGACCGACAGGTAGGCGGCGATCGGGAGCGGGGCTCCTACATAGGTGTCGGGGACCCAGAAGTGGAAGGGTACGGCGGCGGTCTTGAAGGCGAAGCCGACGAGGGTGAGGACGACGCCGGTCTGGGCGAGGGTGTGGAGCTGGCCGTCGACGTGCTGGATGCGGTCGGCGACCTGGGTGAGGTAGAGGGTGCCGGTGGAGGCGTACACGAAGCTGATGCCCATGAGGCTGACGGCGGTCGCGGTGACCGACGACAGGAAGAACTTCAGGGCGGCTTCCGAGGACTTCTTGTCGCCGTGCCGGATGCCGACGAGGGCGAAGGCCGGCAGGGAGGCGACCTCCAGGGCGACGACGAGGGTCGCGAGGTCGCGGGAGGCGGGCAGGAGGGCGGCGCCGGCTGCGGAGGACAGCAGGAGGAACCAGTACTCCCCTTCGGGGAGTTGTCTGTCCGCGTCCTTGAGGGTGGTGACCGACAGCAGGGCGGCCAGGAGGGCTCCGCCGAGGACCAGGAACTGGATGACCAGGGTGAAGCGGTCCGCGGTGTAGCTGCACGCGTGCGTGCCGTTCACGCAGAAGGTGGCACGGTCGCCGTCCAGCAGCGGCAGGAGCATCACTGCGGCTGCGGCGAGGCCTGCGACGGAGACCCAGCCGAGGAGCGGTTTGCGTGCCTCGGGCACGAACAGGTCGGCGACGAGGACGACGAGTCCGACGGCCGCCGCGATGGTGGGGGGCGCGATGGCGAGCCAGTCGACGGACTGGACGAGGTTCGCGGCCAGGGCGCTCATCGGGTGCCTCCTGCGAGGAGCTGTTGCACGGCCGGGTCGGTCAGGCCGAGAAGGGCCCTGGGCCACAGCCCGGCGACGACGGTGAGGGCGACGAGCGGAGTCCAGGCCGCGAACTCGTACGTGTGGACGTCGGCGAGTTCCGGCGCTTCCTGCGGTACGGCGCCCATGCAGACGCGGCGGACGACGACGAGCATGTACGCGGCGGTGAGGAGGGTGCCGAAGGCGGCGATCGCCATGAAGGTGAGGAAGGCGGGGCGGCTGAGGTCCGCGGCCGGCTTGAAGGCGCCGAACAGGGCCAGCATCTCGCCCCAGAACCCGGCCAGTCCCGGCAGGCCGAGCGAGGCGACCGCGGCGAACGCGAGGAGGCCGCCGAGGCGGGGGGCCTTGCCGTAGAGCGCGGCGCCGCTCTCCTCGGCGAGGGTGTCGAGGTCGGTCGTGCCGGTGCGGTCCTTGAGCCCTCCGACCAGGAAGAACAGCAGGCCGGTGATGAGGCCGTGGGCGATGTTGGCGAACAGGGCGCCGTTGACGCCGGTCGGGGTCATGGTCGCGATGCCGAGCAGGACGAAGCCCATGTGGCCGACGGAGGAATAGGCGATGAGCCGCTTGAGGTCGCCCTTGGCGCCCTGCTTGGCGAGGGCCAGGCAGGCCAGGGATCCGTAGATGATGCCGACGACGGCGAAGGCGGCGAGATAGGGGGCGAAGGTGTGGAAGCCGTCCGGCGCGATCGGGAGGAGGATCCGGACGAACCCGTACGTACCCATCTTCAGCAGGACACCGGCCAGCAGGACCGAACCGACGGTCGGGGCGGCGGTGTGGGCGTCGGGCAGCCAGCTGTGCAGCGGCCACATCGGTGTCTTGACCGCGAGCCCGATCCCGATCGCCAGAACGGCGATGACCTGCACGGATGTGGTGAGTGACCGGCCGTTGTCAGTGGCGAGTGCCACCATGTCGAAGGTGCCGGCCTTGATCCCGATCAGGAGCAGGCCGAGCAGCATGACGACCGAACCGAGCAGTGTGTAGAGGATGAACCGCCAGGCGGCCCGGGTCCTGCCCTCGCCGCCCCAGCGGGCGATGAGGAAGTACATCGGGATGAGCACCATCTCGAACGCCAGGAAGAACAGCAGCAGATCGAGGACGGCGAAGGTCGCGAGCGTGCCGGACTCGAGGACGAGCAGCAGGGCGACGAAGGCCTTCGGGGTCGGGCCCGCGGGCATCTTGAAGTACGAGTAGAGCGCGCAGAGGAAGGTCAGCAGCGCGGTCAGGACCAGAAGGGGGAGGGAGATGCCGTCGATGCCGAGGTGGATGCGCACATCGAGTGCGGGGATCCAGCTGATGTCGGTCGTGGCCTGCATCTTCGACGGGTGGTCGTGGTCGAAGCCGAGCGCGAGGACGATCGTCGCGATGAGGACCGCGCCGGTCACGGTGACGCCGTGCCGGAGCACGGCCTGCCCGGGCGACTTCCCCTTCAGTCCGGGCGGTGCGGGCAGGAGAGCCGCGACCGCGCCGAGGAGCGGGGCGACGACGACGAACGCCAGAAGGAACTGCATCACGGACTCGTTGATATCGATCACGCCTGCTCACGCTCCCGTGGCGACGAGGAGAACGGCGACCGCGAGGACGACGGTGCCGGCGAGCAGCGCGCTCACATAGGTCTGCACATTGCCGGTCTGGGCACGGCGTACGGCGGCTCCGAGCAGCCGGGGCAGGGCGCCCGCACCGCGTACGTATGTCTCGACGACCTCGCGGTCCAGGAACCGCACGAGGCTCGCTCCGGCCTGGACCGGGCGGACGAAGAGGGTCGCGTACACGGCGTCGAGGTGGAAGCCGACGGCCGCGTGCCGGTGCAGGGGACCGAGCAGCAGCCGTCCGGGGTCGGCGGGATCGGGCGCGTGGGCCACTCCCCCGTACGCGGGCGCGTGGCTGGCGATCGCCTCGGCCTCTACCAGCCCGGCGTCGCCCTCGGGGTGGGCCGCGACCGCTCCCAGCGGAACGCGGGCGGCGAGGGCGGTGGTGTGGCGCCAGGCCGCGTAGGTGACGATGACGCCGGCCAGGGCCAGTCCCGTGCCGACGACGGAGGTGGTCAGGGTCGGGGTGAGGTCGTGGCCGTCGAACCAGTCCGGCAGCAGGCGGAAGGTGAACCCGCCCAGCGCGAGGGACGGCACGGCGAGCACCCACAGCACGACGGTCATGGTGAGGGGTTGCCTGCCGTGGTCGGGGGCCTCGGCGCCTCGGCCGTGGAAGGCCAGCAGCCACAGGCGCGTCGCGTACGCGGCGGTGAGCAGGGCCGTGAGCAGACCGGCGACGAGGGTGATCCAGCCGGAGGCTGCGGGGACGTGCTCGGTGTGGCCGGTGACGACGTGCTCGGCGGCGCCCAGGACGGACTCCTTGGAGAAGAAGCCGCTGAAGGGCGGGATCGCGGCGAGCGCGAGCAGCGCCACGGTCATGGTCCAGAAGGCGTCTGGGACGCGGTCGCGCAGGTTGCTCACGCGGGACATCGCGGCCAGCGAGTTGGTGCCGGCGGCATGGATGACGACGCCGGCGGCCAGGAACAGCAGTGCCTTGAAGGCGCCGTGCGTGAGGAGGTGGAAGACGGCGGCCCCGCGCTCGCCGACGGCGAGGGCGCCGGTCATGTAGCCGAGCTGGCCGATGGTCGAGTAGGCGAGGACCCGCTTGATGTCGTCCTGGGCGAGCGCGGCGAGACCGGAGCCGAGCATCGTGACGGCGGCCATGACGGCGAGGACGACCATCGCGGCCCGGCTGGCCTCGAACACGGGGAGGAGACGGGCGACGAAGTAGACACCGGCGGCCACCATGGTCGCCGCGTGGATCAGTGCGGAGACGGGCGTCGGGCCCGCCATCGCGTCGGGAAGCCAGCTGTGCAGCGGGAACTGCGCCGACTTGCCCGCCACGCCTGCCAAAAGCAGCAGGGCGATGACGGTCGGGTGGCCGAGTCCGCCGTGCGCGACGGCGCCGAGGACCTTGGTGATGCGGAAGGAGCCGGTCTCGGTGGCGAGCGCGAACAGACCGATCAGGAAGGGGACATCACCGAGCTTGGTCACCAGGAAGGCCTTGATGGAGGCGGCACGGGCCTCCGGGGTCTCCCAGTAGTGGCCGACGAGGAAGTAGGAGCAGATGCCCATGATCTCCCAGCCGACCAGCAGCACGATCAGGTCGCCGGAGTAGACGACGAGCAGCATCGCGGAGGTGAACAGCGAGACGAGAGCGGCGTACGAGGGGTAGCGCGGGTCGTCGCGGAGGTAGCCCGTGGAGTAGATCTGCACGCAGGTCGCGACCACGCCGACCAGGACGGCGACGAGAGCGGCGAAGCCGTCGAGGTGGAGGGAGAGCTCGATCGGGACGGAGCCGGTGGGGGTCAGCTCGGTGGCCGCGTCGACGGCCCGTCCGCCGCCTTGGTCCGCCGCGACGAGGACGGCGAGGACGAGGGCCGCGAGGGTCGGCACAACGGCCAGCGGCCGGACGAAGCCGGGAGTCGTACGGCCCAGCAGCAGGCCTGCGACCGCCCCCAGGAAGGGCAGGAGGGGGACGAGGACGGCGAGGGTGGTCGTGGTCACGCGGTGGCCTCGGTCTTCCCGGCCCGGCCGGCCTGCTCGGCCGCGAGGGCGTCACTGTCGGGGCCGTCGGTCTCGTGGCCCTCGGCGGTGTCCCGGAGCTTGTCGATGTCCGAGGTGCCGCGGTTGCGGTAGACGGCGAGGACGATCGCCAGGCCGATGCCGATCTCGGCGGCGGCGATGGCGATGGTGAACAGGGTCAGGGCCTGACCGGAGTGCAGGGTGTCCCGGGTGGTCCGGCTGAGCCAGACGTCGAAGGCGACCAGGTTCAGGTTGACGGCGTTGAGCATCAGCTCGACCGACATGAGCACGAGGATCGCGTTGCGGCGGGCGAGGACTCCGTACAGGCCCGTGCAGAAGAGGAGGGCGGCCAGCACGGCGGGATAGGCGAGGTGCATCAGCGGGCGCCTTCCTGCTCGGCCGGGCTCTGCTGCACGGCGGACTTCGACTGCCCGGCGGGGGCCTGTCCCCCGATCGGGTGATTCCGGGAATCCGGGACGGATGGGGAACCACCGGTCACGGCCCGGGAGTTCACAGGGGGAGAGCTCGACTCGGCCTTCGCCTTGCGGGACAGGACGATGGCGCCGACCAGTGCGGCGAGGAGGAGGACGGAGAGGGCCTCGAAGGGAAGGACCCAGTTCTGGAACAGGCTGGCGCCGGTCACGGCCGTGGATCCGGAGGCGGGGCCGTCCAGGTCGACCCAGGTCGTGCGGAAGGCGTCGACGACGACCCAGACCAGGGCGGCAGCCGCGGCGACGGCCACGGTGAGGGCGGCCCAGCGGTTTCCGGAGTCGGCGTCCGGCGATCGGCCGATGGGGGCCTTCGTGAGCATGAGACCGAAGAGGAGGAGCACGACGACGGAACCGACATAGATGAGGACCTGCACCCAGGCGATGAACTCGGCGGTGAGCAGGAGGTATTCGACGGCCAGACCACCCAGGGTGACCACCAGCCAGAGGGCGGCGTGCACCAGCTGTCGGGTGGTGACGGTGACGAGCGCGGCGCCGAAGGTGACCAGGCCGACGAGGAGGAAGGCGATCTCGACTCCGGTCGGGGAGAGGAAGCCGTGTTCCGCGGCGGAGAGGGTCACGGCTGTTCTCCCTGCGGCTCGGTCGGTCCCTGCGGCTCGGTCGGCTCCGTCTGCGCCGCCGCCAGTTTCTCGGCGGTCTTGCGGGCGGCGGCGATCTCCTTCGGCTCCTCCGCGCCGGGATCGAGAGCGGGCGGGGCCGGGACCGTCCACATCCACTCGCGGAGCTTGTCGCGTTCGTGGGTGAGTTCGTGGATGTCGGTCTCGGCGTACTCGAACTCCGGTGACCAGAACAGGGCGTCGAAAGGACAGACCTCGATGCAGATACCGCAGTACATGCACAGGGAGAAGTCGATGGCGAAGCGGTCCAGGACGTTGCGGCTGCGCTCGCGTCCGCCGGGGGCGGCCGGCGGGACGGTCTCCTTGTGGGAGTCGATGTAGATGCACCAGTCCGGGCACTCCCGGGCGCACAGCATGCAGACCGTGCAGTTCTCCTCGAACAGGCCGATCACGCCTCGGGTGCGGGGCGGAAGGTCGGGCTGGACGTCGGGGTACTGCTCGGTGACGGTCTTCTTCGTCATCGTGCGGAGGGTGACGGCCAGGCCCTTGGCCAGGCCGGAGCCGGGGAAGCGGGGCCGGGCCGGCGGGGCAACGCCACGCCGGGTGGACGGGACGGGCTCGGCCATGGCTACTGGATCACCACCTTGACGATGCCGGTGAGGGCGATCTGAGCGAGGGAGAGGGGGACGAGGAGAGTCCAGGAGAGTTTCTGGAGCTGGTCCTCGCGCAGGCGGGGGTAGGTGACGCGGAGCCAGATCACGACGAAGGCGAGGACGGCCGTCTTCAACAGGGTCCACACCCAGCCGAGGCCGTCGGCGCCCCAGGGGCCGTGCCAGCCGCCGAGGAAGAGGACGGTGGTCAGGCCGCACAGGACGATGATCCCGGCGTACTCGGCGAGGAGGAACAGGGCGAAGCGGAGGCCGGTGTACTCGGTGTAGGCGCCGAAGATGATCTCCGAGTCGGCCACGGGCATGTCGAAGGGCGGCCGCTGGAGTTCGGCGAGTCCGGCGACGAAGAAGACGACGGCGCCGACGATCTGCCAGGGCAGCCACCACCAGTGGAACGCGTCGAGGATGCCGGGGAGGGAGACGGTGCCGGCCGCCATCGCGACGGAGGCAGCGGCGAGGAGCATCGGGAGCTCGTAGGCGAGGAGCTGGGCGGCGGTGCGGAGGCCGCCGAGGAGGGAGAACTTGTTGGCGGAGGCCCAGCCGGCCATGAGGGAGCCGAGGACGCCGACGCCCATCACCGCGAGGACGAAGAAGATGCCGGCGTCCAGGACCTGGCCGACGGCGCCCTCGCCGGGGCCGATGGGGATGGCGAGGAGGACGACGAGGTACGGGAGGAGGGCGACGGCGGGGGCGAGCTGGAACACGCGGCGGTCGGCGCCGGCCGGTACGACGTCTTCCTTCTGGGCGAACTTCACGCCGTCGGCGACGAGTTGGGCCCAGCCGTGGAATCCGCCCGCGTACATCGGGCCGAGGCGGCCCTGCATGTGGGCCATCACCTTGTGCTCGGTCTGACCGACGATCAGGGGGAAGGTGAGAAAGACGACGAACACGACCAGGAGTCGCAGGGCGACGTCGAGAGCGCCGTTCACTGCGTGCCTCCTGCGGGGTCTTCGGGGCTGGGGGTGTCGGGGCTGGGGGTGTCGCGGGCGGGTTCTTGTGACGCGGGCCTGTTCTGTCCGGTCTGCTCGGGGGTGGTCGGCTCCGGTGCCGGAGCGGGGGTCGGCTGGTCGGCCCCCTCCTGCGGCCGGGGCTTGGGGGCCGGGCGGGCGGATGGGGCGGGGTCGTCGAAGGCTGGGCGGGCGTGGTGCCAGGGAGCGTCCGGGCTGCGCGGGGCCGTGGGCGCCTTCGGTTCGGGTGTGGTCGAGGTGGGCCGTGACCGGGCGCCCTGGTCGGTCGACGCCGAGCCCCGCTGGCTCGCCGAGCCCTGGCTCGAACTCCGCGACCGCCGGGGGGCGGTGGGCGCCGCTGGGGCGGGGGGCTCAGAGGCAGGGGGCTCCGAGGCGCCGGTCGGGGACTCGGCAGCCCCGGCTGCGGGCTCGGCGGCCTCGGCTGCAGGCTCGGCGGCCTCGGCTGCGGGCTCGGCGGCCTCGGCTGCGGGGGTTGCGGGCTCGGCGGCAGGCGTCACGTCCTCAGCCCGAGGCGCTGACCCCTCCGCCGCGCTCTGGGTGCCCGCCGCCGTCTGACTCACGGAACCGTCGGTCGCCGAGCGGGTACGCCGGGGTGTGGTGGTCGACGGGGCATCTGCAGCGGGGGTCTTGCCGACCACCGTCTCGGCCTGACTCGCCGAACCTTCAGCCGCCGAACGCGCACGCCGGGGTGTGGTGGTCGACGGGGCATCTGCAGCGGGGGTCTTGCCGACCACCGTCTCGGCCTGACTCGCCGAACCTTCAGCCGCCGAACGCGCACGCCGGGACTCTGCCCCCTCCGACGTCCTCGTCTGGCTCGCCGAGCCCTCAGCCGCCGAACGCGCACGCCGCGGGCCTGCCCCCGACGCGCCTGGCGTCTGGCTCGCCGAGCCCTCGGCTGTCGTGCGGGTGCGGCGTGTGGCGGACGTCGGAGGGTTGGGTGCCGGCGTTGGAGGCTCGGGCTTCTCCGTGGGGGTGTTTGTCTGGCTGGCGGAGCCTTCGGATGCCGAGCGGGTTCGGCGGGGCGGGCGGTCGGCTGCGGTACGGGTCGGGCGGTCTGGCGCAGTCCGGTCCGCTGCCGTGCGGCCCGCTGCTCGGGTGGGGCGGGACGGGGCCGGGGGGAGTTGGCCCTTCAGGGGGCCCCACTCGTTGGGGTCGGGGACGCCCGGGGGGAGCATCTGGCGACGTTTGGGGCCGCCGTGGTCGGATTCGCCGGGCTCCTTGGCGCCGGGCCAGGCCTTGGCGACTCGGGCGGCGAGGACGAAGTCCTTGCGGAGGGGGTGGCCCTCGAAGGTCTCCGGGAGGAGGAGGTGGTCCAGTGCCGGGTGGCCTTCGAAGGTCACGCCGAACATTTCGTGGGTCTCGCGTTCGTGCCATGCGGCGCCCGCGTAGAGGTTCACCGCGCTCGGGAGCGCAGGCGCCTCGTGCGGGACCGTCGTACGCAGGAGGAGGCGGCGGACCGGGGCGAGGGCCACGACGTGTGCGGAGACACGGAAGCCCGTGCCGGGTTCGTCGACCGCGCTCAGCCAGTCGAAGTAGGTGCAGGCCAGTTGGTCACGGGCCACCGCCAGCGCGGTGAGCCAGGAGGCGGGCGGTACGTCCACGGTCAGGACGTCATAGGACAGGTCCGCCGTGGCCTCCGTACCGAACAGTTCCTCGACCGGGGCGGGAAGCCAGCCGACCGTGTTCATCGGCCCTCCTCTGCAGCGGGAGGGTCGGAAGCCGGAGAGTCATCGGCAGCGGAATCGGCGTCGGCGTCGGCATCGGAAACACCGGCCTCCGAAGACGAAGTCCCGGCCTCTGATGAGGCCCGTGTGCCAGAAGCCGGCCCCCTCACCAACCCGCTCTGCAGCGCCCCCACCGACGCCCGGCCACCCGTGTCGACCGCGCCGTACCGTTCGCCCAGGGACTCCCTGGCGATCTTCTCCTGGAGTTTGAGGATGCCCTGGAGGAGGGCTTCGGGGCGGGGTGGGCAGCCGGGGACGTAGACGTCGACCGGGATGATCTGGTCGACGCCCTTGGTGACGGAGTAGGAGTCCCAGTAGGGGCCGCCGCAGTTGGAGCAGGCGCCGAAGGAGATGACGTACTTCGGTTCCGGCATCTGTTCGTACAGGCGCTTCACAGCCGGGGCCATCTTGTCCGTGACCGTGCCCGAGACGACCATCAGGTCGGCCTGGCGCGGGCCCGGGGCGAAGGGGATCACGCCGAGGCGGATGAAGTCGTGGCGGGCCATCGACGCGGCGATGAACTCGATCGCGCAGCAGGCCAGGCCGAAGTTGAAGACCCAGAGGGAGTAGCGGCGGCCCCAGTTGAGGATCACCTTCATCGGCTCGGGCGCGAGGCGCGCGAGAGCGCCGAGCCGCTTCGGCTCCGGCAACAGAACCGGCTGCTCCGGCAACCGCTGCTCCGGTGGCAGAACCGGCGGCTGCCCCTCGGCGGCGGTGACGTCGGTGTCTGGCCTCACGTCCATGCCAGAACGCCCTTCTTGTATGCGTACAGCAGCCCCACGGCCAGGAAGCCGAGGAAGATGAACATCTCGACCAGGGTCGTCGCGCCGTAACCCGGGGCGGCGAAGACCGTAGCCCAGGGGAACAGGAAGATCGAGTCGACGGCGAAGACGACGTACAGGAAGGCGTAGACGTAGTAGCGGACCTGGGTGTGGGCCCAGCCCTCGCCGACGGGGTCGACCCCGCACTCGTACGTCAGGAGCTTCTCCGGGGTGGGGACCACCGGCCGCAGCAGGCGGCCCGCGCCGAAGGCGACGGCCACGAAGAGCACGCCGACCACGGCGAGCAGTCCGACGACCGAGTACGACCGGAAGTAGCCCGCCGCGATGACGACGGTCGGTTCCCGCACGTCCGTCCCCTCACTCGCTTCACTCGCTGCTGTTCGACGATCTGTACGCAGGGAGTCTAGGCCCTGATAAAGGGACGGTAAGCAGCCCGTCAGGCCTTGAGATCGGCACGTGATGCCGAGGTGGGGTTTTCCCCAGCGGACGGGGGCGGCCGACCTCATGGCGCGGGCGCCCGGCGCGCGGCACGCTAGCCCATATGACCGAAGGATTCTCGCGCCCGGCCCGGGCCCCGGAAGGCGCCGACGACCGTCTGCCGCCCGCCCGTCTCGCCTACGAAGGGCACACCTGGAAGGAGATCGCGCATCTGCTGGCGAACCTTCCGCTGGCGGTGTTCGGGTTCGTCTACGTCGTGACGGTGCTGTGGACCGGTTTCTGGCTGACGGTGACGGTGATCGGGTTCCCGTTGCTGGCGGCCGGGCTGATGGGGGCGCGGCGCTGGGGTCGCTGGGAACGGGCGCGGGCCAGGCGGCTGCTCGGGGTGCGTGTCGACGAGCCGAGTCCGCTGCCCCGGCGTGCGGCGGCGGGCGGTTTCCTGCCCTGGCTGTGGATGGCGGTGAAGGACCCGGTCGCCTGGCGCACGGTGCTGTACGACTTCATCCGGCTGCCGTGGGGCATCCTCACCTTCGTCACCACGCTGACCTCGTTGTTCGTGCTGTGGCCGGTGCTGCCGTTCATCGCGCGAGGGCTGGCCAACGCGGACCGGGCGATGGTGCGCGGGCTGCTGTCGCCGTCCGACGAGCTGGAGCGGCGCATCGCCGAGCTGGAGTCGGACCGCGGGGTCGTGGTGGACACGGCCAACGCGGATCTGCGGCGCATCGAGCGCGACCTGCATGACGGGGCGCAGGCGCGGCTGGTCAATCTGGCGATGGGGCTGGGCCTGGCGAAGGAGAAGCTCCTGGAGGACCCCGACTCGGCGGCGGAGATGGTCGCCGAGGCGCACGGCGAGGTGAAGCTCGCGCTGCAGGAACTGCGGGACCTGGCGCGGGGCATCCATCCCGCCGTACTCACCGACCGGGGACTGGACGCGGCGCTGTCCGCCGTCGCCTCCCGCTGCACCGTGCCCGTCAAGGTGACGGTGGATCTGGAGTCCCGGCCGGCCGCGGCCATCGAGGGCATCGCCTACTTCACCGTCTCGGAGCTGCTGCAGAACATCAGCAAGCACAGCGGGGCACGGAACGCGGTCGTCGAGGTGTGGCGGGCGGAGAACCGGCTGCTCATCCAGGTCGAGGACGACGGCCGGGGCGGTGCGCGGCTGGACGGCGGTACCGGTATGCAGGGGCTGGCCGAGCGACTGGACGCGGTCGACGGGCTGTTCGTCGTCGACTCGCCGCAGGGCGGGCCGACCGTCGTGACGGCGGAACTGCCCTGGCGCGACCGTTCCAGGGCCGGGGGGTAGGGAAAACCCCCCGCCGAAGATGCCGACGGACTCCATGGTCCGTGGACCTGCGGCGCAGCAGGGTGGAGGTAGGGCGGGAGAAGCCGCACGAGGAACGGACGAGTAGAACGGACGACGCCGATGGCCACGGAGTACGGACAGGGCTACGGGCACGGGTACGACAGCGGGTTCGGGCTCGCCGAGCCGCGCCGGCGCCGGCTGCCGGCCGGGCTGCGGGCGCCGTTCGAGGCGCGCAGCTGGCGGGAGTTCGGATATGTGCTGCTGAGCCTGCCGATCGGGATCATGCTCTTCACGTACGCCGTGACGATGGTGGCGCTCGGCGCCGGTCTGCTGGTGACGTTCCTCGGCATCCCGGTGCTGGCGGCGGGGCTGGCCGGCTGCCGGGGGTTCGGGGCGCTGGAGCGGGCACGGGCGCGCGGCATGTTGGGGCTGGAGGTCGGGGACCCGGAGCCGCTGCGGATGAGGAAGCCCGGGGTGATGGCCTGGATGGGGGCCGTGCTGAAGAGCGGCACCTCGTGGCGGACGCTGCTGTACGCGCTGCTGCAGTTCCCCTGGTCGGTGTTCTCGTTCGTGGTCGCGGTGAACTTCTGGGCGTACGGGTGGGCGCTGCTGACGTACCCGCTGTGGTTCTGGGTCTTCCCGGTGTACGCCGGTCAGGGCGGGCTCCAGCTGTACGGCGACGCGCACCACTCGGTCTACCTCGACAACGCGTTCGAGATCACCGTCACGGCGTTGGTGGGGCTGTTGTTCACGCTGGCCACGCCGTGGATCGTGCGGGCGCTGACCTTGGTGGACCGGGTCATGGTGCACGGGCTGCTGGGGCCGTCGCGGCTGTCGGCGCGGGTGGTGGAGCTGGAGTCGGACCGGGGGGTCGTGGTGGACACGGCGGCGGCCGACCTGCGGCGGATCGAGCGGGACCTGCACGACGGGGCGCAGGCGCGGCTGGTGGCGCTGGCGATGGATCTGGGGCTGGCGAAGGAGAAGCTGGCGGAGGATCCGCGGGCGGCGGCGCGGATGGTGGACGAGGCGCACGGCGAGGTGAAGACGGCGCTGCAGGAGCTGCGGGACCTGGCGCGGGGCATCCATCCCGCCGTACTCACCGACCGGGGACTGGACGCGGCGCTGTCCGCCGTCGCCTCCCGCTGCACGGTGCCGGTGCAGGTGGAGGTGGATCTGGCCGAGCGGCCGGCGCCCGCGATCGAGGGGATCGCCTACTTCACGGTGTCGGAGCTGCTGCAGAACATCAGCAAGCACTCCCGGGCCACCTGGGCAGCGGTGGACGTGTGGCGGGTCGAGGGCCGGCTGATGGTGCAGGTCGTCGACAACGGCGTGGGCGGCGCCGACGCCTCCTCCGGCTCGGGCCTGGCCGGGCTCGCGGAACGCCTGGACGCGGTGGACGGGATCCTGGTGGTGGACTCCCCGACGGGCGGGCCGACCCGGGTGACGGCGGAGCTGCCGTGGCGGGGGGAGCGCTCGCTGGGGTGACGCGTCCCGTACGCGCGATTCCGTACGCCTGATTCCCGTACACCCGATCCCCACCCGCCCGACCCGTATGCCCCACCCCGAAGTACGCCCGATGATCGTGATCACGCGCACGGCAGGCCGGAACCGGTCCTGCCGTGCGGCTGTTCCCGCTGATTGGCCCGGGAATCGCGTTGCCGGGGCCCCTCCGGGTCCGGATGCTGGAATGCTGGACTACTGGCAGACGGAACAGGGCGTGGGGGGCCGGACATCGTGGAGGACAGGGTGCGGGTGGTCATCGCCGAGGATTCGGTGCTCCTTCGGGAGGGGCTGACGCGGCTGCTGACCGACCGGGGGCACGACGTCGTCGCCGGGGTCGGGGACGGGGAGGCGCTGATCAAGACCATCACGGAGCTCGACGGGCAGGGCGAGCTGCCGGACGTGGTGGTCGCGGACGTGCGGATGCCGCCGACGCACACCGACGAAGGGGTGCGCGCCGCCGTACAACTGCGGAAGGCACATCCCGGTCTCGGGGTACTCGTACTGTCGCAGTACGTGGAGGAGCGGTACGCCACCGAGCTGCTCGCCGGGTCCAGTCACGGCGTCGGCTATCTGCTCAAGGACCGGGTGGCCGAGGTGCGTGAGTTCGTGGACGCGGTGGTGCGGGTGGCCCGGGGCGGTACCGCGCTGGACCCGGAGGTGGTCGCGCAGCTGCTCGGACGCAGCCGTAAGCAGGACGTGCTGGCCGGGCTCACGCCGCGGGAACGGGAGGTGCTGGGACTGATGGCCGAGGGACGGACGAACTCCGCGATCGCCCGGCAGCTCGTGGTCAGCGACGGCGCCGTGGAGAAGCACGTCAGCAACATCTTCCTGAAGCTCGGGCTGTCGCAGAGTGACGGGGATCACCGGCGTGTTCTCGCGGTCCTCACCTACCTCAACTCATGACCGGCTGACACCGGACCGGTGGCCGCGCGCTCGGCCGTCAGGCCGGCGTCCGTCCAGCCCCAGAACCGAAGAATCGCGGGGAGCGTCTTCAGAGCAAGCGCCGGGGGGCGAGGGATCATGACAATTCAGGGCGTCGGACCGTCTCAGAATCATGTCCATCATGCGAATGGCCGAGGGAAGGCGACCCTAACGGACGTAGGGTTGATCCTGGGATGGCCTGCGGGAAGGCCGGTCCCCGACAGCCGCCTCGAGGGAGGTCCAGTTCAGTGACCAGCCAGGTCAGCAGGACAGCGGAGCAGGCAGAAGCGGACACGGCGGACGGAGCCGTCGTAGGAGAGCAGCGCAGGCCGGCGGGGACGAAGGACGTCCGCCGGCTGGACCGGGTGATCATCCGGTTCGCGGGAGACTCGGGTGACGGGATGCAGCTCACCGGTGACCGCTTCACCTCGGAGACGGCGTCCTTCGGAAACGACCTCTCCACCCTTCCGAACTTCCCCGCCGAGATCCGCGCCCCCGCCGGAACCCTCCCGGGTGTGTCGTCCTTCCAGCTCCACTTCGCCGACCACGACATCCTCACTCCGGGCGACGCGCCGAACGTGCTCGTCGCGATGAACCCGGCCGCGCTGAAGGCGAACATCGGCGATCTGCCGCGCGGCGCGGAGATCATCGTCAACACGGACGAGTTCACCAAGCGGGCGATGCAGAAGGTCGGCTACGACGTCTCCCCGCTGGAGGACGGCTCGCTGGACGGCTACAGCCTGCACGAGGTGCCGCTGACCACGCTGACGGTGGAGGCCCTCAAGGACTTCGACCTCAGCCGGAAAGAGGCCGAGCGCAGCAAGAACATGTTCGCGCTGGGGCTGCTGAGCTGGATGTACCACCGGCCGACCGAGGGCACGGAGAAGTTCCTGCGGACGAAGTTCGCGAAGAAGCCCCAGATCGCCGAGGCGAACCTGGCGGCCTACCGCGCGGGCTGGAACTTCGGCGAGACGACCGAGGACTTCGCGGTCTCCTACGAGATCGCCCCGGCGACGACCGCGTTCCCGCCGGGCCTGTACCGCAACATCTCCGGCAACCTCGCGCTCGCCTACGGACTGATCGCGGCCTCGCGCCAGGCGGATCTGCCGCTGTTCCTGGGCTCGTACCCGATCACTCCGGCCTCGGACATCCTGCACGAGCTGAGCCGGCACAAGAACTTCGGCGTGCGCACCTTCCAGGCCGAGGACGAGATCGCGGGCATCGGCGCGGCCCTGGGCGCGGCCTTCGGCGGCTCGCTGGGCGTGACGACGACGTCCGGTCCGGGTGTGGCGCTCAAGAGCGAGACCATCGGTCTGGCGGTCTCCCTGGAGCTGCCGTTGCTGGTCATCGACATCCAGCGCGGCGGTCCGTCCACGGGCCTGCCGACCAAGACCGAGCAGGCCGATCTGCTGCAGGCGATGTACGGCCGCAACGGCGAGGCGCCGGTCCCGGTGATCGCCCCGTGCACGCCGGCCGACTGCTTCGACGCGGCCCTGGAGGCCGCCCGTATCGCGCTGACGTACAGAACCCCCGTGATGCTGCTGTCCGACGGCTACCTGGCCAACGGCTCCGAGCCCTGGCGCATCCCGGAACTGGACGAACTCCCGGATCTGACGGTGCAGTTCGCGCAGGGCCCCAACCACACGCTGGCGGACGGCAGCGAGGTCTTCTGGCCCTACAAGCGCGACCCGCAGACCCTCGCCCGCCCCTGGGCCGTCCCCGGCACGCCCGGCCTGGAGCACCGCATCGGCGGCATCGAGAAGCAGGACGGCACGGGCAACATCTCCTACGACCCCGCCAACCACGACTTCATGGTCCGCACCCGGCAGGCCAAGATCGACGGCATCGACGTCCCCGACCTGGAGGTCGACGACCCGCACGAGGCACGCACCCTGGTGCTCGGCTGGGGCTCGACCTACGGACCGATCACGGCGGCGGTACGGCGGCTGCGGGCGGCCGGCGAGTCGATCGCGCAGGCGCATCTGCGCCACCTCAACCCCTTCCCGCGGAATCTGGGCGCGGTGCTCGGGCGTTACGAGAAGGTGGTGATCCCCGAGATGAACCTCGGTCAGCTCGCCACGCTGATCCGGGCGAAGTACCTGGTCGACGCCCACTCGTACAACCAGGTGAACGGTATGCCGTTCAAGGCTGAGCAGCTCGCCACGGCTCTCAAGGAGGCCATCGATGGCTGAGACGTCCACGGAAGGCACGGGCACGATCGAGGCGCTCACCCTCGTCCCCAAGGCCGCGGCCCGGCAGTCCATGAAGGACTTCAAGTCCGATCAGGAAGTGCGCTGGTGCCCCGGCTGCGGTGACTACGCGATCCTGGCGGCCGTCCAGGGCTTCATGCCGGAGCTGGGCCTGGCCAAGGAGAACATCGTCTTCGTCTCGGGCATCGGCTGCTCGTCCCGCTTCCCGTACTACATGAACACGTACGGCATGCACTCCATCCACGGCCGTGCGCCGGCGATCGCGACGGGGCTCGCGGCCTCGCGGCGGGATCTGTCGGTGTGGGTGGTCACGGGCGACGGCGACGCGCTGTCGATCGGCGGAAACCATCTGATCCACGCCCTGCGCCGGAATGTGAACCTGAAGATCCTGCTGTTCAACAACCGGATCTACGGCCTGACCAAGGGCCAGTACTCCCCGACCTCCGAGGTCGGGAAGATCACGAAGTCGACGCCGATGGGCTCGCTGGACGCCCCCTTCAACCCCGTCTCCCTCGCCCTCGGCGCGGAGGCGTCCTTCGTCGCCCGCACCATCGACTCCGACCGCAAGCACCTCACCGAGGTCCTGCGCCAGGCCGCGGCCCACCCGGGTACGGCGCTGATCGAGATCTACCAGAACTGCAACATCTTCAACGACGGCGCCTTCGACGCACTCAAGGACAAGCAGCAGGCGGAGGAGGCGGTGATCCGGCTCGAACACGGTGAGCCGATCCGCTTCGGGGCGGACCGTTCGCGGGGCGTCGTCCGCGACGCGGTCACCGGGGATCTGAAGGTGGTCGACGTAACGCCGGACAACGAGTCCCAGATCCTGGTCCACGACGCCCACGCGGCGTCCCCCACCACGGCCTTCGCCCTCTCCCGCCTGGCCGACCCGGACACCCTGCACCACACGCCGATCGGCGTCCTGCGCTCGGTGGACCGGCCGGTGTACGACACCCAGATGGCCGACCAGCTGGACACCGCCGTCGAACAGAACGGCAAGGGCGACCTGGCCACGCTGCTGGCGGGCGGCGACACCTGGACGGTGGTCGGCTGACGACCGCCGCCGTGAGGCACGCAGGGCCCGGATGCTCCGTACGGCATCCGGGCCCTCGGCGTCTGCCGGGTCAGGCGTCGGGGATGTCCCTCTTGGCCCGCAGCAGAGTGTCACGGGTGATGACGACGATCCGCTCGTAGTCGGCCCGGGCGGCGTCCGCGGGCAGCATCGCGTCGAGTTCGTCGGTCCGGTCGGTCCCGATGACGGCGAAGCTCCCGTCGCTCAACTCGAACAGGTCGGGACACGTCTCGCCCGACAGGCTGCCTCGTTGGCGGGGCGAGTCCCCGAGACGGCGGACGATACGGGCGGCGGGGAGTTCGCTGTACACGCAGGTGCCCTCTGTCTATGGCCGAGTGCAACGAAGACCGGCCCTGGGATGGGAAGTTGAAGCGTCGCCCGGCAAAACTTATCAGGCTCCCCTCAGGCCACGGGCGGCAAACCTACTTCACTCGGACGGACCTACGACCCACCACTCCTCACGGCCATCGGCGAGCTCCTCCATCATGGCGTCGACAACTCGCCCCACCCGCGACTCCAGTGACTCCCGCGGCAGACTCTTGCGGTGGTCGCCCGTCATCTCCCAGTACTCCTGGAAAACGCGGTTCACGCACCAGACCCTCATGTGCCCGATCAGTTCGTCCCAGTCGATGGACCCCAGGCGGTGGTTGAGCATGATGGCGCTGTAGTGGGCGTTGACGAAGAGCACCTGCCGGCGCTTGCTCTCCGACAGGCCGGGCAGCGTACTCATGGCCTCCGCCAGCGCGGGATCCACGAGGGCCCGTCCGGTCTGCTCCGCCATGATGCGGTGCAACTGGATCAGATTCGCGTTGCGGATCTCCTCGGTCAGGGCTGTCAACTGCCGGAGCAGCCCCGCCAGGAGTTCCTCCTGGCGCCCGTTCTCCTCTGCAGGATCGATCCTTCGTGCATCCGGGTTCTCTGTGGCCAAGGCGGAAACCCCCGAGTCAGGCGTCCGACCGCCGGTCGGTGGCCTCGTGGACGGCACGAGGACCGGCGCGCTGGTGGGCGCAGCGCTTCGCCCCCAGCATGCCGGGCGGCTCAAGTCGGCGCGGGAGGCGGAAAGGGGGCGCATGGAAGGACGTATCACACATGCCAACCAACACCCTGACGTCAATGTGCCCAGCGAGCGCCTTCACCATACGTTCAACGCGGCGCGTGCGGCCGTGTCATTCCTGCTCAGAGCCGCTCTTCCGTGCGTCGTACACCTCCCGCGCCTCCAGCACCTCTCCCAGCCGCTCCTGGGTCCACACCGCCAGCCCCCTCACCTGTTCCGCCGCCTCGCGGCCGAGGTCGGTCAGGGAGTAGTCGACCCGGGGTGGGATGACCGGCTTGGCGTCGCGGTGGACCAGGCCGTCGCGTTCCAGGGTCTGGAGGGTCTGGGTCAGCATCTTCTCGCTGACGCGGCCGATCGCCCGGCGCAGTTCGCTGAAGCGGTACGGACGGTCGAGGAGCTCGATCAGGACGAGGACGCCCCATCGGCTGGTGACGTGTTCCAGGACGAGGCGGTACGGGCACATCGCCTCGCCGGTGTCGTACTGGGCGGCTTTGGAGTCCACTGTACTTACGGCCATGCCAGTACCTTACTTCAAAGTGGGTACTTTCGCGGAGTTAGCGCTCCCCCTAGAGTTAGTGGCAACAGCACCCCACAAGGAGATCGCACATCATGAGCATCGTCGTCACCGGAGCCACCGGACACCTCGGCCGCCACGTCATCGAGCAGCTGCTGGAGAAGGTCCCGGCCGAGCAGGTCACCGCCGTCGTGCGCAACGAGGCCAAGGCCGCCGACCTCGCCGAGCGCGGCGTGAAGCTCGCGGTCGCCGACTACAACGCCCCCGAGACCTACGACCACGTCTTCTCCGCCGGCGACAAGGTGCTGCTCATCAGCAGCAGCGACGCCGGCGGCGACCGCGTCGGCCAGCACCGGGTCGTCATCGAGGCCGCCAAGGCCGCCGGCGTCGCCCTGCTCGCCTACACCAGCGCCCCGGGCTCCCTGAAGGCCGCCCTCGCCGACGACCACCGCGGCACCGAGGAGATCCTGGTCGGCTCCGGCGTGCCGTACGTCCTGCTGCGCAACGGCTGGTACCACGAGAACTACACCGAGAACCTCGCCCCGGTGCTGGAGTACAACGCCGTTGTCCAGGCCGCCGGTGACGGCCGCGTCTCCTCCGCCTCCCGCGCCGACTACGCGGCCGCCGCGGTCGCCGTACTGACCGGCGAGGGCCACGAGAACAAGACGTACGAGCTCGGTGGCGACGAGGCGTGGAGCTTCGCCGAGTACGCGGCCGAACTGAGCAAGCAGACCGGCAAGGAGATCGTCTACAACCCCGTCTCCGTCGAGGCCTACACCGGCATCCTGACCGGCGCCGGGCTGCCCGAGTCGTTCGCCGCCGTCTTCGCGGGCGTCGACGCCTCGATCGAGAAGGGCGAGCTGGTCGTCGACAGCGGTGACCTCTCGCGGCTCGCCGGGCGTCCGACCAGCACGATCGCCGACGCGATCACGGCCGCGCTCAAGGGCTGACCTCCCCGGAGGTCCGAGGGCCGTACTCCCCCGTCGGGCCCTCGGACGCACCACCCCCGCCTGTCATGACCGTATAGCGATACGGGCATGACAGGCGGGGGTCTTCGGCGTTACCTTCTTGCCTGCACACCTGTGCGACGGCGCGAGCGCGTCGAGCGGCAGGGTGAGCGGGACGGGTTTCGTCGATGAGGAGGTGCCCGTGAGCGGGAAGTCGAAGGGCGAGCGGCGCACAGGTCTGCTGAACGGCTTCGCGGCGTACGGGATGTGGGGCCTGGTGCCCCTCTTCTGGCCCCTCCTCAAGCCCGCCGGCGCGGTCGAGATCCTCGCCCACCGCATGGTGTGGTCGCTGGTCTTCGTCGCCGTCGCCCTTGTCTACGTACGGCGCTGGGCCTGGGCCGGTGAGCTGCTGCGGCAGCCGCGGCGGCTGGCGCTGGTCGCCGTGGCGGCGGCGGTCATCACCGTCAACTGGGGCGTGTACATCTGGGCCGTCAACAGCGGCCATGTCGTCGAGGCCTCGCTCGGGTACTTCATCAACCCGCTGGTCACCATCGCCATGGGCGTGCTGCTCCTGAAGGAACGGCTGCGGCCCGTGCAGTGGGCGGCGGTCGGGATCGGCCTCGCGGCGGTGATCGTGCTGACCGTCGGGTACGGCCAGCCGCCGTGGATCTCGCTGACGCTGGCCTTCTCCTTCGCCACGTACGGGCTTGTGAAGAAGAAGGTGAATCTGGGCGGGATCGAGTCGCTGGCCGCGGAGACCGCGATCCAGTTCCTGCCGGCCGTCGGTTATCTGCTGTGGCTGACCTCGCGCGGTGACTCCACGTTCACGACCGAGGGGCCCGGGCACGGGGCGCTGCTCGCGGCGACCGGCGTGGTGACCGCGCTGCCGCTCGTGTGCTTCGGCGCGGCGGCGATCCGGGTGCCGTTGTCGACCCTGGGGCTGCTGCAGTATCTGGCGCCGGTGTTCCAGTTCCTGCTGGGGGTCGCCTACTTCCACGAGGCGATGCCGGTCGAGCGGTGGGCCGGGTTCGCGCTGGTGTGGGGCGCCCTGTGCCTGCTCACCTTCGACGCGTGGCGGGCGGCGCGGGAGACGAGGCGGCGGCTGGTGGAGGCGCCGCGGGTCGAGGTGGCACCGTCGGCTCCGGTGGACGCCTGACCGCTCGGCGATCGGCTCCGGTGGACGCCTGACCACGCGACGATCGGCTCCGGTGGACGCCTGAGCGCGCGATGACTGGCGGCGGTGACATCCGACCAGGCCGATGCGGGCAGGGTTGTTCCGGTATGCGAACTCCCTGTCCAGATAGCACCCTTGACGGGCCGTTGGTAAAGGCTTCACCATCCGGAGACCCAATTCACCCCATGGGGCCCCGGTGAACCCGGTGCTCCCGTGGAACGAGGAATGCGGAGCCCCCACATGAAGCTCTCCGTTTCCGGGCGTGCGGCGACGGCCGTCACCGTCTCGGCTGTCATGCTCCTGACTGGTGGATCGATAGCCGGCGCTGCGCCCGGGTCCGCCCCCACGGCGGCCGCCGCGCCGGACATCCCGGTCGCGGGCGTCAAGGCCCATCTCGCCCAGCTCCAGTCCATCGCCACCGCCAACAACGGCAACCGCGCGCACGGCAGCGCCGGCTACAAGGCCTCGATCGACTATGTGAAGGCCAAGCTGGACGCGGCCGGATTCACCACCGCCGTCCAGCAGTTCACGTCCTCCGGGCGCACCGGCTACAACCTCGTCGCCGACTGGCCGGGCGGGGACACCGGCCGGGTCGTGATGGTGGGCTCCCACCTCGACAGCGTCAGCGCCGGGCCCGGCATCAACGACAACGGCTCCGGTTCGGCCGCCATCCTGGAGACCGCGCTCGCCGTGTCCCGCACGGGCTACCACCCGGCCAGGCATCTGCGTTTCGCCTGGTGGGGTGCCGAGGAACTGGGCATGGTCGGCTCGCGGTACTACGTCAACAACCTCTCCCCCTCCGACCGTTCGAAGATCAGCGGCTACCTCAACTTCGACATGATCGGCTCGCCCAACCCCGGCTACTTCGTCTACGACGACGACCCGGCGATCGAGAAGACCTTCCAGAACTACTTCACCGGGCTCGGTGTCGCCACGGAGCCGGAGACCGAGGGCGACGGCCGCTCCGACCACGCCCCGTTCAAGAACGCGGGTGTGCCGGTCGGCGGGCTGTTCAGCGGCGCCGACTACATCAAGACGGCGGCCCAGGCGACCAAGTGGGGCGGGACGTCCGGGCAGGCGTTCGACCGCTGCTACCACCGGTCCTGCGACACGGCGTCCAACATCAACGACACGGCCCTGAACCGCAACAGCGACGCGATCGCGTACGCGGTGTGGGAGCTGGCTTCGTAGTTACGCGAGTTGCTGGCGGCGGGGTGGGGGCGGGGCGTGGATGCGGCTCCTGTTACGGCGTGTCGATGGCGTGAACGCGCGGCCCTCTTGCGGCGTCTCGGGGGGCGTGCAAGTCCGGCTTGTTCCCGTCGTCACCGGGCCGACTTGCGGGCGCGTTCCGTGAGTCGGCCCATGCGGGCGCGGGCCGACTCCAGTTCCTCGATGTCGTCGGCGGCCGGCCCGTCCTCAGCCGTCAGCTCCGTCCACAGGCCGATCAGGTCACGCCCCAGCTCCAGCCCCTGGTGCGGGTCGCGTACGGCACGCCAGGCAGAGGCGCCGCTCTGGACGTTGCCGTACGCCCCCTCCGCGTCACCCTTGCGTCGGTAGGTCCGGGCCAGATCGAGGGACAGCCGGAAGGCACGCACCGGGTCGCCCGCCAAGTAGGCGATGTAGGCGGTCAGTTCGCGCAGCTTCAGCACCTCGCCGTGTTCCGGCCCGAGCACCGCCATGGCCTCCCCGACGGCTCCCGCCGCCAACCCGTCCGCCTCCGCTATCCGCCCCGCCTTCACGGCCTCGTTGATCCGTGTCATCGGCTCCGCGAGAACCCCGGTGGCCGTGGACGGCTCGTCCCCGAGCACAGCCTCGGCCACGGCATCGAAGCCACGGGCGGGGGTCGGGGTGGGCTCGGGACCGGGGTCGAGGGGCGGGATGGCGAGGGGGTTGGGGGCGAGGGCGGAGGAGGGCGCGGGGAGGGGACTGGGGGCCGGGGCTGCTGAGGGGCTCGCGGGGAGCGGGTGGGGATCGGCGATGTGCGGGGGTACGGCGGCTCGGTCGGCCCTTGTTCCGAGGGCCTGATCGGCTCCGAGGGCCTGGTCGGCCCTGGGCGCCTGGTCGGCCCCGGCGACCGTGTGCCGCGGGATCGCGTCCATGGGTGGCGGCGGACCGAACTGTCCCGTCGGCGGTGCGACCGTGCCGGGTGCGCGGTCCTGAGGCGGCTCCGGCAGCGCTCGCAGAGTGAACGTCGGCACGGACTCACTCGGAAGGTCCCCGCCGAGACGCAGCGGCTCCGAGCCGCTCGCGGCATTCCCGCCGAAGGGCCGCGACTCCGCGACGCTCGCGGCGTTCCCGCCGGAAGACCGCGGCTCCGCGACCCTCGCGGCGTTCCCGCCGAAGGCCGACGACTCCGAGTCGCTCGCGGCGTCCTCCCCGAAGGGCCGCGGCTCCGCGACGCTCGCGGCATCCCCGCCGGAAGACCGCGGCTCCGCGACCCTCGCGGCGTTCCCGCCGAAGGCCGACGACTCCGAGTCGCTCGCGGCGTCCTCCCCGAAGGGCCGCGGCTCCGCGACGCTCGCGGCATCCCCGCCGCGAGGCAGCGGCTCTGACACCGCCCGCAGCGGGAAGGTCGGGGCGGCGTCCCGTACGGGCTCCGAGGCGGGTCGCAGCAGGTGGGTGGGCTTGTCGCGGTACGGCGTGAGCCCGGACCGGGGATCGGACGGTTCCGCAGGGTGCTCCTTCGCCGCCGCGTCCCCCGGCAGACCTCCACCGCCCGCCGTCGCCGGGACCGACTCCCGTACCGCAGAAGCCGACGGCACCACGTCCTCCCGGTGCCGGGCCTCACCCCCCGCTCGCTCCCCCCGCTCGACCGCCGGAGGCATCCGTACCGGCTCCCCCGTGAACGTGCTCGAACCGTCGGCCGCCACCTGGAGGTGTACGACGCAGCCGATGCGCTCGTCGTGAATCGTGGCCCGGACGGGGTGACCCGTGGCGAGGGCGATGCGGTGGAGGTGGTCGAGGACGGCCTGCTGGATCTCCTCACCGGCCGCCGGAACGACCGGAACGCCGCCGATCGAGGCACTCCCCGCTCCCGGACCGCCCGCGGGGACCCGGACGTCGATCGGTGCCGCCACCAGGGCCGCGGGGAGCGCGGCCCCCTTCTGTTCCCGCTTCTTCTCGCGGCTGAGTCGAGACATCGGTTCCCTCACTCGGATGCGTCGGAAGTGGAGCGGACGGCGCGTTCGGGTTCCATGGTGCTCCCTCCCGCCGTCGGGTCCCGCCACCCCGGCGTCAAGATCCGGTCGTTCACGTACTGTCGAGTCTCTCCGGTCGCTGCCGGTTCTCACGTCACCGTCGCGTCACAGACTCGTCCCAGCGATCGGCGCTGTTCGCGGGCCGCCCGGCACCGCGCGGATCCATGGGCTTGGCGAGGAAGGAGAGCGGGCATGCGCACGGACATGCAGCAGGGACCGGAGATCTGGCTCCGCGGACCGGTCGCCCCGTCGGAGCCCGGCCCCCAGGAGCCCGCGCACGCCGTCGCCACCGCCCGGCGCTACTCCTGGGTCGGCACCCACGGCGGCGCCGGCGTCTCCACCCTCGCCGCTGTGTACGGCGGTCATGACTGCGGCCGGGAGTGGCCCGGACCGGACGACCCGCGCTCCGTCCTGCTCGTCGCGCGCACCCATGCCTCCGGACTTGCCGCGGCCCTGCGCGCCCTGGAGGTGTTCCGGCGCGGCCAGGCGCCCCAGGGGCTCGACCTGGACGCCCTCGTCCTGGTGGCGGACGCGCCGGGCCGGCTGCCGCGCCCGCTCGACCGGCAGATCCGGCTGCTGGAGCAGGTCATCGACGTCTACCGCGTCCCCTGGGTCCCCGACTGGCGGCTCGGCGACCTCGGCGGCCGCCCGCCCCGCGAGACGGAGACGCTGGCCCGGCTGACGGGGGCGGCGGCCGGACGGCGCGGCTGAGTCCCGCCCACTGGGGGCTACCGCCGCGTGGGCGCGATCAGCCACACCCCACCCGCGCCCTCCGGGCGTCGCCCCGCCACCCCATGGACAGCTACTTGCGTATGCATATAATGCACGTGCGAGTAATCGTCGCACACCGCTTTCCTCTGGGGGACCTCATGACCCGTCGCTTCCTTTTCGTGCTCGGCAGCAGCCGCGCCGACGGCAACACCGAACTCCTCGCCCGCCGGGCCGCCGAGCAGTTGCCCGCCGATGTCGGGCAGCAGTGGATCTCCCTGGCCGAGCAGCCCCTGCCCGACTTCGTGGACCTGCGACGCGACAGTGACCATGTCCACCCGCCCGCCGGCACTGCCCCGGCCCTCCTTCTCGACGCGACGCTGGCTGCCACCGACATCGTGATCGCCTCCCCGCTGTACTGGTACTCGGTCTCCGGTCTGACCAAGCGCTACCTGGACTACTGGTCGGGCTGGCTGCGCACCCCCGGTCTCGACTTCAAGGCGGCCATGGCCGGCCGCACACTCTGGGGTGTCGCCGCGCTCGCCGACAGCGAGCCGTCCGTCGCCGACCCGCTGATCGGCACACTGAACAACTCGGCCGCCTATCTCGGCATGCGGTTCGGCGGAGTGCTGCTCGGCAACGGCAGCCGACGCGGCGACGTGCTCCACGACACCGCTGCCCTCGCCCGCGCCAAGACCTTCTTCGCGCAGGAGCCGCCGCTCGCCCGCTTCCCCCACGAGACCCGGGCCGCCGCCTGAGCTACGCCGTGATGTCCCGCGCCGTGAACCGCGCCCAGGCCGCCGAGCCGAACACCGCCGCGTACAGGGCCTGCAGTCCGAGGTTCTTCGTCAGGTCGTCCCAGTAGACCGGGTCGCGCATCAGGTCGGCGAAGGACAGCCAGTAGTGGGAGAAGAAGTACGGCTGCAGGGCGTGCAGTTGGGGTATCTGGTCGAGGATCTGGACGGTGATCAGCAGTCCGACGGTCGTCGCCATCGCGGCGATGCCGCTGTTGGTCAGCGTCGAGATGAACAGGCCGAGCGCGGCTATGCCGATGAGCGAGGCCGCGACGACCAGGGCGATCAGCAGGGACCGGCCCAGACCGTCGGCGAAGCTGATCCGGGTGCCGGAGATGGTCGTCAGATCGCCGAGCGGGAACAGGACGGCTCCGACGGCGAGTGCCGAGGCCGCGACCACGAGGGTGGCGACCAGGCAGAAGGCCAGCACCGTCGCGTACTTGGTGAGCAGCAGCCGGGTGCGGCCGGCCGGGGCGACCAGGAGGTAGCGCAGGGTGCCGGCGTTGGCCTCCCCCGCTATCGCGTCTCCCGCGACGACCCCGACCGCCATCGGGAGGAAGAACGGCAGCGTCGCCGCGAGGGCCGTGAAGACCAGGAACAGGCCGTTGTTGGTGATCTGGGCGATGAACGCCGGGCCGCCCCCTCCGCCACCGCGGCCGGGACCGGCCGAGGAGCCGTCGCTCGTCTCGATCTTGACGGCGACGCCGACGAGGATCGGGACGGCCGCGAGGACGGCGAGCAGGGCGAGGGTGCGCCAGCGGCGGAAGGTGGTGACCAACTCGCTGCGCAGCAGGCCGAAGGTCCACAGCGGGCTCGGCGTGCGCAGCTCGCCCAACTCCCGTGGGACCGCCGTCTCAGCCCGCGACATCGAAGCCCTCCCCCGTCAGCGCCACGAACGCGTCCTCCAGCGAGGCCCGCTCCACTCCGAAGCCGCGTACGCGCACACCCGCCGTCACCAGCGCGGCGTTCACCTCGGCCAAATCCCGGTCCGGGGGCTCCGCGGTCACCCGGTCCTCGGTGACGACGACATCGGCGGCGCCCTGTTCCTTCAGCACGCGGGCCGCGTCCCCGGCGTCCGGAGTCGTGACGACCAGTCGGCCGCGCGCGCCCGCCGCCAGGTCGGAGACCGCGCCCTGGGTGATGAGGCGGCCCTGTGCCATCACCGCCGCGTGGGTGCAGACCTGCTCGATCTCGTCGAGGAGGTGGGAGGAGAGGAAGACGGTGGTGCCGTCGGAGGCCAACTCCCGGACCAGGGAGCGGATTTCCCGCATGCCCTGGGGATCGAGGCCGTTGGTCGGCTCGTCCAGCACCAGGAGTCTGCGCGGTTGCAGCAGTGCGGCGGCGAGGCCGAGCCGCTGCTTCATGCCGAGCGAGTAGGCCTTGGCCTTCTTGCCGGCCGCCGCCATGAGTCCCACCCGCTCCAGCGCCGCCGCGACGCGGGCACGCCGGGTGCGCGGGTCGGCGGTCGGGTCGGCGGCGTCGTAACGGATCAGGTTGTCGCGGCCGGAGAGGAAGCCGTACAGGGCGGGGCCCTCGATGAGCGCGCCGACGTGCGGGAGGACGGCGCGCGAGCTCCTCGGCATGGGGCGGCCGAGCACCCGGGCGGTGCCCGAGGTCGGTTCGATCAGGCCCATCAGCATGCGGATGGTGGTGGTCTTGCCCGAGCCGTTCGGACCGAGGAAGCCGAAGACGCTGCCCGCCGGGACGGTCAGGTCGAGGCCGTCGACGGCGAGCTGCCCGCCGCGGTAGCGCTTGGTGAGCGCATGGGTGGCGATGACACTGTCACCCGGCGCAGCGCGGTCCGGCTCCGGGGCGAACGACTCGTCCATCGGCTCCCTCGATTCGTGCTCGTACCGCGTGGCGCGGCGACTACTCACCGTGATGACGAACGGCCGCCGCGCAAGGTTCCCGGCTACCCAGCGTTCGCCGCCTTCACCAACGCGTCCTTGCTGACCGCGCCGACGTAGACCTTGCCGTCGTCGGTGATCAGGGCGTTGATCAGGCGGGTCTTGAAGACCGTGCCCGAACCGAACTTGCCCGTGACCTTGTCGCCGAGGGAGTCGAGGAAGCTGCCGAACTGGCCGCCGGCCTCGGCGCCGGAGGGCACGCCCTTGCCGCCGGTGTCGAAGGTGGCGATGGAGTCCCAGCCCTTGCCCAGGACCTTCATCCCGTCGGGCCCCTTGCCGGAGTCCTTGCCGGGGGTGCCGTGCCGGTCGTCACCCTTCGGAACGCCCTTAAGGCCGCCCTTGGCCTTTCCGTGCGCGTGCTCGCCCTGGTCGCCCTCGGTGACCTTCGCGCCCTTGGGAGCCTTGAAGTCGAAGGTCGACGCGGCCGGCTTGGCGAAACTGATCTGGGTGAAGCCGGCGTCGACGACGGCGGCGCCGCCGCTCGCCGGGGTCAGGGTGAACTTCAGCGGCAGACCGGTCTTCGCGTCCACGGCCACGGTGATCTGACCGACCGTCGAACCCGAGTCCTTCGGCTTGACGACCAGCCGGTAGGCGTCCCGGCCCGCGACCTGGGCGGTGCCCTGGACGGTCACGGAAGTGGTGTCGTCGACGGCCTTCAGGGCGTCCTTGGTGAGCTGGTCGGGCGTGGCGGGCGGCTGCTCCTGCTTCTTCCGGGCGGCGCCGTCGTCGGGGGCGGTGGAGTGGTAGACCTCGTTCGACTGGCTGTCGTAGCCCCACACGTCCTTGCCGTTGTGGATGAGGCTGTACTCCGCCGCGTTCTCCAGGAGGGACAGCTTCTGCCGGTCCGGGCCGTCCGCCGCCACGCGCAGGGTGTGCGTGCCGGAGGCGAGTTCGGTGAGCTTGGACGTGGGGTCGGCTGAGGACCCGTCACCGGATCCGCGTCCGGCAGCGGAGGTCAGGCTGCTCTCCAAGCCGCCCAGGTTCGGCAGGCCCAGATCCGTGGTGACCTTCACCGTGCCGGACAGCTGCTGCACGTCCGACTTGGCGATCTTGTCGAGGAGTTGCTGTGCGCTGATCTTGGGCAGGTTGGGGTCACCGGAGTCGGCGAGCGCCGGGACGAGCCCGATGGTCGCCGCCGCCACCCCCACCACCGCGACCGGGACGACGTACCGCGCGGCCTTGCGCCTGCCCGCGCGCAGGTCGTCGGCCTCGCCGGCGATCGTGCTGTCGTCGGATTCGTACGGTGCCATGTGTGCGCTACCTCCGTCGTCGGCGGCGGCTTCCAACTTGCCTGTGAGCACTCGTCTTCCACCCCGAGCCGCCATTCTCACCCGAATCGGTGAGGAGTGGTGTTTTCCGTGGTTTCCAGTTGACCAAATCGACGGGGGAGAAGCGTCAAACCTCGGAGGCAACTCCATGTACTCCTGGGGTATGACACGAGAGGGCGACGCCTCCCCCGACCCGTAGGGGTACGGGTGCGACGGGGAGGGCGCCGCCCTGGGAAGTGCCTCAACCGGCGGGTCAGCGCCGCAGGAAGACGTAGTCCGCGTGGTACGGGACCCCGACGATGTCGCCCGGCGTGCAGCTGCCGGAGGGAGCGACTCCGCCGACCGTGTTGAGCCGCAGGATCTCCGCGGTGCCGGCGAGCAGGCCCCGGTGCTTGCCGGACTGCGCGGCCTTCAGGTCGAGTTCGGGGATGTTGCCGTTCCCGTTCGGGGTCTTGGTCAGGACGGCCCCGGTCACCGCGCTGCCGTCGGGCGCGACCCACTGCGGGGTACCGGAGTTGGGCGCCACGAAGGAGTGCCTGATGCCGCCGCCGAGCAGGGCGCTGACGTCCCGCTGGGCGAAGGCGTACCCGCCGCCGTCGGCCGGCTTGCACTCGTAGATCTGCTTGCCCTTGACCACGGACGCCTGGAAGTTGTGCAGGGCGTCGCGGAAGTCGAAGGCGGCGACGGTGACCTTGTGGAGCTGACCGCGGACGGCGCCGCCCGGGAACTGGGACGTGTGCAGGTTGGCGTAGAACGAGCCGGGGTCGGAGGTCAACGCCTCGAGCAGTGCCGGGTCGTCGACCGTGACGGTGCCGGTGAGGTGGTGGCCCTTGGCCTTCTTGGCGATGAGCCTGCTGAAGTCGATCTTGACGCCGCCGTTGGTGCCCTTGGCGCCCTGGTGGATGTGGAGCATGGTCGGCCTGCCGGTGCCGCGCCAGGTCACGGCGACGGACACCTTGTCGCCCTGGACCTTGACGAACTCCAGCGCGGCGCCGTCCTTGTCCCCCACCGCCGGGCCACCCTGCACCGGCACCTCGTTGGCGCCGCGCAGGCTGGTGGCGAGCAGGGTCGCGGTGGACCCCGCGTGGTCGGCGCGGGTGCCCGTGGTGGCGGAGGCGGGAATCGTGGCGGCGGCGACACCGCCGGCGGTGGCCACCGCGAGGGCGGTGACGATCAGGCTCTTACGGCGCTTCGAGAACGTCGTGTTCTTGCCCATGATGCAGTTTTCTCCCCGTGGACCGGCCGACACCCCCTGCGTCGGCCTGCTGGGTATGAGTACGGAAGCGATCTGAGACTGGACTCAGTCCAAGCATGTGATGCACGTCACATCACCGGGAAGGGCCGGCTCAGTCCGTCCGTTGTAGCCCGTACGGCATCCGGGGAACGAGGCCCTTCCGGGCCGACGGCGGTGCAGGGGACGGATCCCCTGCCGCACCCAAAGGGGCATTCCCCCTGGTGAGGCGGCGTGGGCAGATCAGCCCGCGCGGTGCACCACCGCGTCACACATCTCCATCAGCGCCAGCTTCGCGTCGCACTCCTTCAGCGGCGCGAGCGCCGAGCGCGCCTCCTCCGCGTACCGCACGGTGTCGCGCCGCGCCTGCTCCAGGGCGGGGTGCGCCCGCAGCCCGGCCAGCGCCTCCGCGTGCCGGTCGTCGTCGGTCAGGTCGGAGTCCAGCAGCTCGCACAGGGCGATGTCCTCGGCCAGCCCGAGCCGCGCCGCGCGCTCGCGCAGCCGCAGCACCGGCAGGGTCGGGATACCCTCGCGCAGGTCCGTCCCCGGCGTCTTCCCCGACTCGTGCGAGTCGGACGCGATGTCCAGGACGTCGTCGGCGAGCTGGAAGGCGACCCCGAGCCGCTCCCCGTACTGGGTGAGCACGTCCACGACCGTCTCGTCGGCGCCCGACATCATCGCGCCGAACCGGCAGGACACGGCCACCAGCGACCCCGTCTTGCCGCCGAGCACGTCCAGGTAGTGGTCGACCGGGTCGCGTCCGTCCTGCGGGCCCGCGGTCTCCAGGATCTGCCCGGTGACCAGGCGTTCGAACGCCTCGGCCTGCACCCGCACGGCCTCCGGTCCGAGGTCGGCCAGGATGTGCGAGGCACGCGCGAAGAGGAAGTCGCCGGTCAGCACCGCCACCGAGTTGCCCCAGCGGGTGTTCGCGCTGTCCACACCGCGGCGCACCGCCGCCTCGTCCATGACGTCGTCGTGGTACAGCGTGGCGAGGTGGGTCAGCTCCACGACCACGGCGGACGGCACGACTCCGGGCGCGTAGGGGTCGCCGAACTGGGCGGCGAGCATCACGAGCAGCGGCCTGAAGCGCTTTCCACCCGCCCGCACCAGGTGCTGGGCGGCCTCCGTGATGAAGGGGACCTCACTCTTGGTGGCTTCTAGCAGCCCCTCCTCGACGGCCGACAGTCCGGCCTGGACATCGGCTTCCAGAGCCTGGTCCCGCACGCTCAGCCCGAACGGCCCGACGACGGTCACGAGGGGTCTCCTGTCTGCTGGTGTCTACTGGCGGTTACACGGTTTGTCGATAGGTCGCTGCCATCACTCAAGTCAGCGTATCCGGTCCCCTTTCGATCACCGATGCCGCCCACCCGTCCAGGCCGGGCGGTATCGGATCACGGCCGGTATGTTTTTGATCAACTGATATCAACTGATTTTTACCGACTCGCGCACCCGACGCGAAGAGGAGCCGTGGCGCCTGTCCCGAACAGGAACCGACGCCGAGCCCGGCAGTCAACCTTTCCCCGGTGACGACCATGCATTCCTCGGCGGCCAGGCCGTCTGACGCTCCTCTGCGGTGACACGCTCACCAATGGCGGAACGGGCGATCGCCACGATCTGCCCCATGAGCGGCTGTTTGACTACGAGTTGAGGGCATTGCCCGTTTTGCCTTTCTTGTCTATACCAGTGACTTGGCTCACGCCTGAGCATGATCCGCATTCCGGTGCATTTCTCCCGATCCGCCTTTGCCCACGCCCGAGTTGAGGCTTGGCAGACGCAAAGGATCAAGCACCCCATATGCCTCAGACCAAGGTCAACAGGGGTGATGTGTGAATCCGGGACTTGTTCCGGACATGTGCTCTCGCATACGTTCCCGGCCTGTCGGGCGGACGCCTAATCCTGCCGCCGCCCGTTCCACCAACCGAGAACGCACGGCAGGAGCGGGGGAACCAGGTAGTTCGCCGATCCGGACGTCGAAGGGCATCCGGCCGGCTCGGGGTGAAGTCGTGTCGCCGTACGGCGGTGCGGCCGGGCATCTCCCGCCCGAACCCGACAGCTCACCTCGCAGGCGACGGAGAGGAACCTCGTCATGTCCGCTGCCGCTCAGCACCGCAGTACCAGAAGCTCCCGCATCGTCCGCAAGCTCGCCGTCCTCGGCACGGGTGCCGCCGTCCTCGCCCTGCCGATCATGGGCGCGACCAGCGCCTCCGCCGCCACCCCCACCGTGGCCACCGCCACCTCGCTGGGCTACGCCAACAACCTCGACGGCTGGATCCGGGCCTCCCTCCACGTCATGGCGCAGCACGGGATCCCGGGCACCTACAACGGCATCTACCGCAACGTGATCCGTGAGTCCTCGGGCAACCCGTACGCGATCAACAACTGGGACTCCAACGCGCTCGCGGGCACCCCGTCCAAGGGTCTGCTGCAGGTCATCGACCCGACCTTCACCGCCTACCACGTCTCCGGCACCTCCTGGGACCCCTACGACCCGGTCGCCAACATCACCGCCGCCTGCAACTACGCGGCCGCGCGCTACGGTTCGATCGACAACGTGTACGGCGCCTACTGAGCCGACCGGTCAGAACAGTCTCTCGAGGACGACGGCGATGCCGTCGTCCTCGTTCGACAGGGTGATCTCGTCGGCCACCGCCTTGAGTTCGGGATGGGCGTTGGCCATGGCGACGCCGTGGGCGGCCCAGTCGAACATCGGGATGTCGTTGGGCATGTCACCGAAGGCGATGGTCTGCCGCGGGCCGAGCCCCAGGTGTTCGGCGGCCAGCGCGAGGCCGGTGGCCTTGGTGATGCCGCACGGCTGGAGTTCCACGGTCCCCGGGCCCGACATGGTGACGGTGGCCAGCGAGCCGACCACCGAGCGCGCCGTCGCCGCCAACTCGTCGTCGGACAGGTCCGGATGGCGCAGCAGCACCTTGCTGATGGGCTCGCACCACAGGTCGTCGCGCCGGCCGACCCGTACGGCGGGCAGGGTGGGGTGCGGCATGAGGTACCCGGGTTCGATGAGTGTGAGGCCGTCGACGCCGTCCTGGTCGACGGCCGCGTACACCTGGCCCACCTCGGCCTCGATCTTGCCGAGCGCCGTCTCGGCCAGCTCCCGGTCCAGCGTGACGGACCACAGCAGACGGTCCGCGCGGTGGTCGTACACCTGCGCGCCCTGACCGCACACCGCGAGCCCCCGACCGCCCAGGTCGTCGAGGAGCGGCCGCACTCTGGGAGCCGGCCGGCCGGTCACCACGAGGTGCCGGACACCGGCGCCGGCCACGCGCGCGAGGGCGGCGAGAGTCCGGTCGGAGAGGGTGTCGTCACCTCGGAGCAGGGTGCCGTCCAGGTCGGTGGCGATGAGTGCAAATGCGGTGGGTGCGGCCATGATCAGAGAATACGGAGCGCACGTCGCACCGACTCATCGCGAACCGGTCGACCGGTCCGTTCTCCCCCGCCCCTGCGTCAACTCCCGTATGCCCGGCAGGTGTCGCTCAACTCCCTTGTCGTCGGCGGGTGTAGGCGAACTCGCGAGGAGCGCCGGGCGCACGCGCTCCTCGCCGGTCGGCGGTGGGCGGTGGGCGGTGGGCGGTGGGCGGTGGGCGGTGGGCGGTGGGCGGTTCAGCCGTGTGCTGCCGCCAGGTGCCTCGCCAGCCGCGGGGAGGCGAACTCCGTGCCGCACACGAAGCGCATCACCGGTCCGTACGAGGCCGCGGCCGGCAGGCCGGTGAAGTACAGGCCGGGGACCGAGGACACGTACCCGGCGCCCAGCCGGGGCGCGCCGCGGCTGACGGCGACACGGGTGCGCAGCTCGGGCCCGAGGAAGTCCATCGCCGCGATGTCCACGCGGTAGCCGGTCGCCGCGATGACGTGGTCCGCCGCCAGCTTCTCGGTCTGACCGCCGAAGGTGCGCACCGTGAGCGTCGGGCTGCCACCGTCCTCGTGGGTCGCCACGATCCCGTCGACCTCGGTGACCTGCACCTTGCCCTCGAAGCGGTCGCGCAGCCACCACGCGCCGAGCGGGCCGAGGACCCGGCGGACGAGGTAGTGGCGCGCCCCGGCCGGCAGACGGCGGTAGGGGTGCGGGTAGTAGCTCAGTGCCCACAGCGACCAGGCACGGCCGAAGGGCGACTCGGGGCGCAGCCTGGGCTGGTCCCAGGGCGGTGCCCCGAAGGCGACCTTGCCTCGGCCGCGGGAGACCACCCTCACCTGGGCGCCCGCCTCCGCCGCCAGCACCGCCGTCTCCAGCGCCGACTGGCCGGCGCCGACCACGATCAGGTCCTTGCCGGCGTAGCGCGTGAGGTCGTGGTGCTGGGAGCTGTGGGAGACCGGGCCCGTGGGGCTGGGGCCGTCCGGCGCCGCGGCCAGTTCCGCGGGGAGGTGGGCGAGGCCGTGCAGGCCGGTCGCCACGACGACCGCGCGGGCGGTGAACAACTCGCCGGAGTCCAGTTTCAGTTCGAAGCCGCCGCCGCTCGCCCGGTCGACCGAGACCACCCGCACCTGCTCCAGCTGGGGCACCAGCTTCTGCTGGAACCACTCGCCGTAGGCGATGAAGGTCTCGACCGGGATGATGTCCTCGTCCGTCACCAGCCGCTTGACGCCGGCGGCGTCGCAGTAGTCGGCGAGGGTGTGCCCCTGCTGCGGCGCGTCCAGGCTGGAGGCCACGGGCGTCGACTTCAGGAGCATCCGGGCGGGCATGTGGTCGCGCCAGCTGACCATGGGCTCGCCGAAGACGCGGACCGGGATGCCGCGTGCGCGCAGATGGGCGGCGGTGGACAGGCCGAACGGCCCGGCGCCGATGATCGCAACCGGTTGAATCACGAAGTCCCTCCCCAGGACGCTGATTTCGCCACTTCGTGTGGTTCGGCTCGGACGGCTGACCGGTCGGCTAGCCCTCCGAACTGGTGGTGCCGCCGCGGCGGTTGGTCCGCCACAGCTGATACAGGTGCTTCGCGCCCGGCCGCGCGAAGCGTGCGAGCATCGTGAGGAACGGCAGCGGGTCGTCACCCGCGAGCCAGGCCAGCTCCGTCCCGCTCGCACGGGCCGGCGCGTGCGGCGTCGTGTAGCCGCTGCGGCGGTAGGCGAGCAGGGCGGGCAGGTCGATGTTCTCCACGATGTACCGGTGACCGGCTCGCTGTTCCCCCTCCGGGACGGTGCGGCCGGTCAGGTCCAGATGCATGGCGCGGACGACGTCCACCCCCGACTCGTTCTCGAAGAGCCGGAACTGGGCGCCCACGCGCGGGTTGAAGTCGAGGAGCTTGTACTGACCGTCGCGCCGGTCGAAGCGCAGGTCGAGGTCGATGATGCCGGTGAAGCCGATCTGTTTGATGAAACGCGCGGCGATGTCCGCGAGTTCCGGGTTGTCGACGACGTACGCGTTCGCCGTCATTCCGGCGTGCGGCGGCCAGGAGCGCACCTTCACGCCGGTGAACATGGCGAGCGGGGTGGAGTCCTGGTCGAAGTAGGCGTGCACGATCCAGTCCTCTGCGTCCTCCCTGGGCAGGTACTCCTGGAGGATCACCCCGGGCCGCTGGCCCCAGTCGCGGGCGAGCCGCAGCAGGCCCTCGCGGGTGCGGATGCGTGTCGTGCCGTTCACCGCGGGCCGCCTGCGCCGCAGGAACGCCTCGCGGTTCTTGGCCACCACCGGGAAGCGGGCCTTCTCGGCGAAGGCCACGATGTCGTCGTACGACCCCGGGAACGCTGCCGTCGGGCTGGGGATGCCGTGCTCCACGCACAGCTCGTGCAGGCCCTGCTTGCTCGCCAGGCGGCGCGGCAGGTCGGGCTCCACGCGTGGGAAGAGGAAACGGCCCGCGAGGTCGCCCTGGTGCTCGGCGATCAGGACGGCGGCCTCCTCGTCGGTGGGCACCAGGACGGTGGGGCGGCCGATGCGCCGCCCGATGCGCAGCAGGCCCTCCACCAGGTGGCCCGGGTCCTCCGTGCCGGTGGTCGGCCAGACGAAGGCCCGCTTGAGATAACGCGAGGAGGCGGCGGGTGTGTAGGGGTCCTCGGTGATCGCGTACATGGGGATGCCCAGCCGGCCCAGACTGCGGATCGCGCCCACGCCGCCGTGGTGCAACGGATAGTCGCCGAACTTGACGATCAGGCCCGGCACGTCACGGTCCGCCTGGAACGGCACACTGCTCGTGCTCCTGGCCACGGGTCCCCCCACGTGTCCCCCCTACGGACCGGACCCACCCCGTCCGTGTCCCCCAAAGGACGCTAAGCCGGAATTGCCCACTCCGACAAGGCCAATTCGGACATTGCAAACTCTTTAGACACTGCCCAAGAGGGCGGCCCCGGCCGTAACGTGTGGCACGGCCAGCAGAAACGCACGAAAGTGAGGCAGCACCCCATGCCCCCCTTCGATGTTCCCGAAGGCGATCCCTTCGGTCCGCACAACCTTCCGTACGGCGTGTTCTCGCCCGCCGGTTCGGCTCGGCGAGGCGTCGGCGTCCGGCTCGGCGACCATGTCCTGGACGCGGGCGCGGCGGCGCGGGCGCTCGGCTCGCCGTACGCCTCGCTCCTGGCGCAGCCCTCGCTGAACCCGCTGCTCGCCGCGGGTAGCACCGTCTGGTCGGACGTGCGGCGCGCGCTGACGGAGTGGGTGACCGTGCCGGCGCGTCAGGAGGCGATCGCGGGCTTCCTGCACCCTCTGTCCTCGGTGGCCCTGCACCTCCCCTTCGAGGTCGCGGACTACGTCGACTTCTACGCCTCCGAGAATCACGCGCGGAACGTCGGCCAGATCTTCCGCCCCGACGCGGCGGACTCGCTGACGCCGAACTGGAAGCACCTCCCGATCGGCTATCACGGACGGTCGGGCACCGTGGTGGTCTCCGGCACCGATGTCGTACGGCCCTCGGGCCAGCGGAAGGCTCCGGGGGACGCGGAGCCGGTCTTCGGGCCGTCGGTCCGCCTCGACATCGAGGCCGAGGTGGGATTCGTGGTGGGTGTGCCGTCCGCCATGGGAACGCCCGTGGGACTCGCGGAGTTCCCTGAGCACGTGTTCGGGCTGTGCCTGCTCAACGACTGGTCGGCGCGGGACGTCCAGGCCTGGGAGTACGTCCCGCTCGGCCCGTTCCTCGGCAAGTCCTTCGCCACCTCGGTGTCCGCGTGGATCACTCCGCTGGAGGCGCTGGAGCACGCGCGTGTGGCGCCGCCGCGGCGCACGCACGCGTTGCTGCCGTATCTGGACGACTCGGGTCCGGACGCCGAGCCCGGGGGCTACGACCTGCGGATCTCCGTCGCGATCAACGGCCATGTCGTCTCCGAGCCGCCCTTCTCCACCATGTACTGGACGGCCGCGCAGCAGCTGGCCCACATGACCGTGAACGGGGCCTCCCTGCGGACGGGCGACCTCTACGGGTCGGGCACGGTGAGCGGGCCGGAGCCGGCGCAGCGCGGGTCGCTGCTGGAGCTGACCTGGAACGGACGGGATCCGCTGGAACTTCCGGAGGGCAAGCGGACGTTCCTGGAGGACGGGGACGTGGTGACGCTCTCGGCGTGGGCGCCGGGGCCGGACGGGGTGCGGCTGGGTCTGGGCGAGGTGACGGGGCGGATCGTGGCGGGGTGATGCGGCCGAGGGAGCCTGTGAACAGGCCGGTCGTGGGTGAGGGACCGCTCGGCGAGGGGAGGATCTTCGGAGCCTGGCGGGGAGTTGGGGTGTGACGGTGACTGCACGGGACGTAGTGGGTCGCTCTTGTCTCCTGACTCCGGCGTCCTTCGCCGTCATACTGGCGGCGGGCGACTTGCGCGCCGAGCCGGTTGCCCCGCCCTCGCCCCTTTCCTCCGACCAGGATCCGGAGCCCGTGGCATGACCTTCTGCCTGCTCCTGCTGAGTGTCGTGGCCCTGACGGCCGCCGTGCCGGTCCCGCGTGCCCTGGTGCGGGCCGGCTGGCCCGAGCGGGAGCCCGTGGTCGCGCTGTGGGTGTGGCAGTGCCTGGTGGCCACGGTCCTGATGTGCTGCCTGGCGGCGCTGCTGCTCGGCGCGGCGGCCGTGTTCGGCACGGTGCGCGCCCAGCTCTTCGCGCCCGCGCCACCGGCGGTCACCGCCGCCTACGACCTGTCCGTCGCGCCCGTGTGGGCCGCCGCCCTCACGGTGCTGCTGGCCTGCGGTGCCGCCTGGACGACCGCGATGCTCGGCCGCGAACTGGTCGAGGCGCGGCGGCGGCGCGGGGTGACCCGGGCGCATCTGCGCGAGCGGGCGCCCGAGCTGCCGGCCGGCCTCGAGGCGGCGGCGCGCGGGCCGCTGCTGGTGCTGGAGGACGAGTACCCCGACGCCTGGTGGATGCCGGGGCACCCGCCGCAGCTCGTCGTGACGACGGGCGCGCTGCACCGGCTCACCGACCACCAGCTGGACGCCGTACTCACGCACGAGCGGGACCACGCGCGGGCCCACCACGACTGGCTGCTGCATCTGTCGACCGCGCTGGCCACCGGGTTTCCCCGGGTGCCGCTGTTCGCCCACTTCTGCGACCAGACACACCGGCTGGTGGAACTGGCGGCGGACGACACCGCGTCACGGCGGTGCGGGCACCTGACGACCGCGCTGGCACTGATCGAGCTGAACCAGCACCGCGGGGTGCTGTCCTGCGCCTCCAGCCACCGGCTGCTGGGCGAGCGGGTGGACCGGCTGCTGGAGCCGCCGCTGAGGCTGGGGCGGCGGCACCGGGCGCTGACGGCGACAGTGGCCGCGCTCGTGCCGCTGCTGCCGCTGCTGATCACGTTCGCTCCCGGACTGACCGCCTTGTCCTGACTGGCAGATCTTGCCCCACACCAGCCGTTTCCGCAGGTCAGTGCCTTGCCTGACGGGTCGACAGGTGGCGCAACACTGGCGCAACACTTCATTCCCTACCTGCTCGGTATGGTTCGAGACATGCCACCGAGCGACCGCATCCGAGACTACGCCGGACAGGGCGCGACCACCGTCGCAGCCCACCGTGCGCGGCGCCGGCTGCGCGCCGACCAGGCACGGCAGCTCGCCGACCTGCTCCGTCAGCAGCTGCTGGCCGGCGGCTTCCCGGACGGCACGCTGCCGCACGAGACGACCCTCGCGGCGGACTACCGCGCCACCCGCAACACCGTCCGCCAGGCCCTGGACCTGCTGAGGGCCGAGGGACTCGTCGAGCGTCAGCCCGGGGTCGGCACCGTCGTAGTGGGGCGGAAGTACCCGCACGGTCTCGACCGGCTGATGGGCCTCGCCGAGACCCTCCACGAGCACGGCCGGGTCACCAACGAGGTCCGCACGATGGGCCCCGCCCCCGCGCCCGCCCCGGTCGCCGAACGCCTGCGGGTCCCCGCCGGCGCCGACGTCCTCTACATCGAACGCCTGCGCAGACTCAACGGCATCCCCCTCTCCCTCGACCTGACCTACATCCCGCTCGACATCGGCACCGCCCTGCTCGGCGCCGACCTGGAGAACACCGACGTCTTCCGCCTCATCGAGGCCATCACCGGCCGGCGGCTCGGCCACGCCGAGATCACCCTGGAGGCGGTCAACGCGGACGCCCACTCCGCCGCCGTGCTCGAAGCACCGCGCGGCGCGGCCGTCCTCATGCTGGACCGGCTCACGCACCTCGCCGACGGCCGCCCGGTCGACCTGGAGTTCATCCGCTTCCGCGGCGACCGCATCACCATGAGCGGCCTGCTGCACCGCTCCCTCTAGTTCCCGTCCTGCCAGTCGCCTCCTGCCAGTCGCCTCCTGCCAGTCCCCCCTTCTGCCAGTCCCCTTACCGCTCATCCCTTTCCTGACCCGTTTCCTGGAGACAGCCATGCCTTTGGCGCCCCAGCGGGCCGACGTGCCCGTGACCATCGACGAGTCGAAGTGCATCGACGGCTGCACCCTCTGCGTGGACATGTGCCCGCTGGACTCCCTCGCCATCGACGACAGCAGCGGCAAGGCGTACATGCACGTCGACGAGTGCTGGTACTGCGGCCCGTGCGCGGCCCGCTGTCCCACCGGAGCCGTGACGGTCAACATGCCCTATCTGCTCCGGTGAGAGGCCCGAACTCCCGTGAAACGCACCGTACTTGCGAACCCACTCGTGAAGCGCACCACCCTTCTCGTGGCCGCGGCCCTGCTGTTGCTCCCCCTGACCGCCTGCGGCGGCAGTGCCGAGGCCGGTGACGGCAAGAACGTCACCATCACCGTCGGCTACCAGTCCAAGACCATCAACACGGTCACCGCGGGCACCCTCCTGCGCTCCCTCGGCTACTTCGAGCGCGACCTCAACGCCCTCAACGACGGTCACACCTACAAGGTCGACTGGCAGGACTACGCCACCGGCGCCCCCATCACCGCGCAGATGACCGCGGGGAAGATCGACATCGGCTCGATGGGCGACTTCCCCCTGCTCATCAACGCGGCCCGGGGCAAGCAGCTCGGCAGGCCGACCCTCCTGGTCGCCGTCACCGGCTACAACCTGCGCGGCGGCCTCAACACGATCGTCACCTCCCCCGACTCCAAACTGGCCTCCCTCGCCGACCTCAAGGGCAAGAAGGTCTCCACCAGCGTCGGCTCCGCGGCCGACGGCACGCTCGTACGGGCCCTGCAACGGGCCGGCATCGACCCGGACAAGGGCATCGAGAAGCTCAACCAGCAGCCCGCGGTGGGCGCTTCGGCCCTGTCGGCGGGCAGTGCGGACGCACTGTCCCAGTTCGTCGCCTGGCCCGGACTGCTCGCCTTCCAGGGCAAGGCGAAGGCCCTGTACGACGGCGCCGAGCTGAACCTCCCCACCTTCCACGGTGTCACCGCCCGCGAGGACTTCGCCAAGCAGCGGCCGGCCGTCCTGGAGGCCTTCCTCAAGGCCCAGTCGGAGGCCACCGACTACCTCGACGCCCACCCGGTCGCCGCCGCCGAGTCGGTCGCCAAGGCCACCGGACTGCCGCCCGAGGTCGTCTACCTCTACAACGGCGCCCACGGCATCTCCACCTTCGACCCGGCGATCAAGCCGCAGTTGGTCTCCGCGCTGAAGCAGGACGTCTCGGTCCTGAAGTCGGCCAAGCTGACCGGGGACATCGACGTGGACGCCTTCGTCGACGACCAGTACGTCAAGAAGGCCCTCGGCGCGGACTACGCCCAGCAGCTCGCCGCGGCGCCCCCGGCGGCGACCGGCGAGGTCTGGCCCAAGGGCGCCGAAAAGACACTGAGCTCCAAGACGCCCGACCAGCTGCTGAGTTACGTGGCCCGGCACAAGGACGGCATCCGCGCCGCCTACGTCCCCGACGCGACCACCGGCACCCTCTGGTTCGCCGACAAGGCGATCTGGGTGACCGACGGCAAGCAGCTCCTGCCCTTCCTGGCCCCGGAGACGGCGCGGGCGTACGTCGCCGCACACGGAGGCGCACGGGTCGTGACGTACGCGGACGCGCTGGGGCGGGCGTCGTGAGCCGGCGGCCCCTCGCCCGCTATGCGCTGAGGGTGACCTCCCTCACCGTCGCCCTCGGGGTCTGGCAGCTGCTGACCAGCTTGAACGTCGATCTGTGGCTGCGTTTCTCGCAGTTCCCGACGGTCGCCGACGTGGCCCGGGCCTTCGCCGACCGGCTGTCCGGTCTCGACTACTGGACGGACCTCACCGACAGCCTGACCCGTATCCTCACCGGCTTCCTCCTCGCCGCCGTCCTGGGTGTGGCGACGGGCGTACTCGTGGCGCGCTCCCGCCTCGCCGAGGACGTGCTCGGTCCGTTGCTGGAGGTCGTCCGCCCGATTCCGGCGATCGCCCTGGTCCCGGTCGCGATCCTCCTCTTCCCCTCCAACGAGCAGGGCATCGTCTTCATCACCTGCACGGCCGCCTTCTTCCCGGTCCTGGTCTCCACCCGGCACGCGGTCCGCGCGCTGACGCCCGTGTGGGAGGAGGCGGTGCTCACCATGGGCGGCGGCCGGCGGCGGGTCCTCGGCTCGGTCGTGCTGCCGGGCGCGCTGCCCGGCATCTTCGGCGGACTGTCGGTCGGCATCGGCGTCTCGTGGATCTGCGTGATCTCCGCCGAGATGATCTCCGGCCAGTACGGCGTCGGCTACCGCACCTGGCAGGACTACACGGTCGTCAACTACGCGGGCGTCTTCGTCGGCATGGTCACGATCGGCGTACTCGGCTGGCTCACCTCCACGGCCGTGGAACTGCTCGGCCGCCGTCTCACCCGGTGGCTGCCGCGGACCTCCTACGTCCCCGGCGTACGCCCCCGAGCGACCGTCCCGGTGTCCCCCGCCGCCGCGGTCACGAAGACCGAGACCGCCCCGTCGACCGAGGAGACACGCGATGAGCACCTCGTCTGACACGGAAGTGACCACCCCGGAGGTGACCGGCCCCGAAGCCTCGCGCCCTCTCCTCCCGGAGAGGGAGGGGCAAGCGCCGGGCGCGGTACGGGGCACGCGCCTCGCCCTCCGGCACGCCGCCCTCGGCCGTCCGGACGCCGCCGTCCTGTCGGACGTCGACCTGGACATCGCCCCCGGCGAGATCCTCACCGTCGTCGGCGCCTCCGGCTGCGGCAAGTCGACGCTGCTGCGCACCCTGGCCGGGCTGCTGCCGCTGCTCGCCGGCGAGATCACCCAGGACGGCGGCCCGCTGACCGGTCCCGCCGCCGACCGCGCCCTGGTCTTCCAGGAGGACGCCCTCCTGCCCTGGCGCACCCTGCGCGCCAACGTCGAACTCCCGCTCGCCATCAAGGGCCTGTCCCGCACCGAACGCCGGTCCCAGGCCGACGCCTGGCTCGACCGCGTCGGACTCGCCGCGCACGCACGGCAGTTGCCGCACCGCGTCTCCGGCGGGCAGCGCCAGCGCGCCCAGCTGGCCCGCGCGCTCGCGGGGGCGCCCCGCGCCGTCCTCATGGACGAACCCTTCGGCGCCCTCGACGCCCAGACCCGCGCCGGCATGCAGGACCTGCTGGTGGATGTGCTCGGCGGCACGGGCGCGACCGTCGTCTTCGTCACCCACGACGTGGACGAGGCGCTCTTCCTCGGTGACCGCGTGGCCCTGCTCGGCAACGGCCGGCTGACAGCCGTGCGTGAGGTGCCGCGCCCGCGTGACCGCACGGTGCACGACGACCCCGCACGCGTGGCCCTGCGCCGCGACGTCCTCTCCTCGCTCGGAACGTGACCCGGACCGGCACTCGGACGGTTTCCCGGACGGTGACTCGTATGGTGAAAGGCACTCTGGTGGACACCCCTCTGCAGATCCCCGCCCTCGACGAGGCGGAGGAGATCTCCTGCGACGTCCTCGTCGTCGGCGGCGGCACCGCCGGCACCATGGCCGCGCTGACTGCCGCCGAGCACGGCGCGAACGTGCTGCTGCTGGAGAAGGCCCACGTCCGCCACTCCGGCGCGCTCGCCATGGGCATGGACGGCGTCAACAACGCGGTCATCCCCGGCCGCGCCGAGCCCGACGACTACGTGGCCGAGATCACCCGCGCCAACGACGGCATCGTGGACCAGTCCACCGTCCGCCAGACCGCCACCCGCGGCTTCGCCATGGTGCAGCGGCTCGAGTCGTACGGCGTGAAGTTCGAGAAGGACGAGCACAGCGACTACGCGGTCCGCCAGGTGCACCGCTCCGGCTCCTACGTGCTGCCGATGCCCGAGGGCAAGGACGTCAAGAAGGTCCTGTACCGGCAGCTGCGGCGGCGCGAGATGCGGGAGAGGATCCGCATCGAGAACCGCGTGATGCCGGTGCGCGTGCTGACGTCCCCCGAGGACGGGCGGGCCGTGGGGGCGGTCGGCTTCAACACGCGTACGGGCGCGTTCGTCGTGGTGCGCGCCGGCGCGGTGATCCTGGCGACCGGCGCCTGCGGCCGCCTCGGACTCCCCGCCTCCGGCTACCTGTACGGCACCTACGAGAACCCGACCAACGCGGGCGACGGCTACGCGATGGCGTACCACGCGGGCGCCGAGCTCACCGGCATCGAGTGCTTCCAGATCAACCCGCTGATCAAGGACTACAACGGCCCCGCCTGCGCCTACGTCGCCAACCCCTTCGGCGGCTACCAGGTCAACCGGCACGGCGAACGCTTCGTCGACTCCGACTACTGGTCCGGCCAGATGATGGCCGAGTTCGCGGCGGAGGTCGCGTCCGACCGGGGGCCGGTGTACCTGAAGCTGAGTCATCTCCCGGAGGAGTCGATCTCCGCCCTGGAGTCGATCCTGCACTCCACGGAGCGGCCCACGCGCGGGACCTTCCACTCCGGCCGCGGCCACGACTACCGCACCCACGACGTGGAGATGCACATCTCCGAGATCGGCCTGTGCGGCGGCCACTCGGCCTCGGGGGTACGGGTGGACGACCACGCCCGGACGACCGTGCCGCGGCTGTACGCCGCCGGTGACCTGGCCTGCGTGCCGCACAACTACATGATCGGCGCGTTCGTCTTCGGTGACCTCGCGGGGGCGGACGCGGCCCAGTACTCCCCGTACGAAGGGGAGTTGTCCGCCGACCAGTTGCGTGAGGCGCACGAGCTGATCTACCGCCCGCTGCGCAATCCGGACGGCCCGCCGCAGACCCAGGTCGAGTACAAGCTGCGCCGCTTCGTGAACGACTACGTGGCGCCGCCGAAGTCGGGTGCCCGGCTCTCGCTCGCCCTCGAGGCCTTCGAGCGGATGCGCGACGACATCGCGGCGATGGGTGCACGGACCCCGCACGAGCTGATGCGGTGCGCCGAGGTCACCTTCATCCGCGACTGCGCGGAGATGGCCGCGCGCGCGTCGCTGGCCCGCACGGAGTCCCGCTGGGGCCTGTACCACGACCGCCTGGACCATCCTCATCGCGACGACACCTCCTGGTTCCACCATCTCGATCTCCACAAGTCCCCCTCCGGTGCGATGGAGTTCACGGCCCGTCCCGTGGCTCCCTACCTCGTGCCCATCGACGAGTTCACGCCGGTGGGCGGCCCCTCCCGCCACCTCGGCGAGGTCCACGCCGAGCAGGTCGCCACGGCCGGGTCACGGGACGTGGCACCGGTGGCGACGGGCTCGGTCACAGGTGACGTGCCGGTGGCGGCGGGTGCGGTCACTGGCGGCGTGTCGGTGGCGCCGCCGGCCCCCGCCTCCGACGTCGCGTCCCCCGATGACCCCGAGCGGGCCTCGGCACGCCTCCTCGAACTCGTCGCCCTCGCCGAGGAGGAACCCGAACTCGACGCTCTGCGGCCCTACTTGACCGACCCGGCGCCCGCCGTCCGCCGTGAGGCCGTCGCCGTCCTCACGGAGACGGTGCCGCCGGGGACGGGCCCCGCCCTCGCCGAGGCTCTGCGCGACAGCGCCGCCGAGGTGCGGGCCGCGGCCGCCGCCTCACTCCGCGAACTCGTCGAGACACTGCCCGCGGAGGCCGCTCTCCGGGACGGCCTCGCCGCCGCGCTGACCGTGGCCGACCCGGTCGTCCGTGCCGCCGCTCTGGACGTCCTGCGCGCCCTGCGCCTGGGTGACGCGGAGCTGTTCGCCGGGGCGTTGACCGACACGGAGATCCCGGTCCGCATCGAGGCCGTCCGCGCCCTGGTCTCGGTCGACGCCGCCACGGAACTGGCCCGGGCCGCCACCGCCGACCCGTCCCGCGAGGTCCGGGTGACCTTCGCCAGGGCACTGGCGACGGTGTGGGCGGAGGACGCGGCAGGGACCGTCGATTCCGACGACACCGTGCCCGGCAGCCCGTCGGCCACCATCCTCGCCGCCCTCGCCGACCTCGCCCAGGACCCCGACGCGCTGGTCCAGGGGGCCGCCTACGGGGCGCTCGGTACGACCGGGTGTCCGCCGCCGTTGGCCGCACGTGCCGTCGCCGCCCTGTCCGCCTCCGCGTGGCAGGTCCGGTCGGGCGCCGCGACCGCGCTGTCCGCCGCCGAGTCCGACGTGGCCGTCCCCGCCCTGGCGAAGGCACTCGCCGACCCGAACGCCGACGTCCGCAAGGCCGCCGTACTGGCCCTGACCCGGCACAACGACACCGCCGACGCCCACGCGGCCCTCGCCACGGCCACGACGGACACCGACGCGGACGTCAGGGCGTACGCGGCGCGGGCGCTGTGACGGTCACCTGGCGGCAGCCCACGGCACCCCGGCCGCCTATATCCAGTCGTCCGGCTCCGGCTCCGTGTCCATCTCGGGCCAGTCGTCGTGCGTCTGTCTGTCGTCCGCCGCCGGCTTGTCGTCCGTCGCCTGGCCGTCCGTCGCCTGCTGACCGTCCGTCGCCGGAGCCGCACCCGGGGCATCGCCCAGTGAGGCCAGTACCGCCAGCACACCCTCCCCGTACGTCGTCAGCTTCTTCTCACCGACGCCGCTGATGCCGCCGAGCTGCCGTACCGACGTCGGCCAGGCCAGGGCGATCTCCCGCAGCGTCGCGTCGTGGAAGATGACGTACGCCGGGACGCCCTGCTCCCGGGCCTGCTCGGCGCGCCAGGCGCGCAGGGCCTCGAACGCCGGCTGCAGTGCCTCGGGCAGCTCCACCGCGGCGGCCTTGGCCTTGCGCTCGCCGCGCCCGGTGGACGAGGACGCCGACCGCGAGGTCGCCGGCTTCTTCGGCTCCTTGCGCAGCGGCACCTCCCGCTCGCGCCGCAGCACCGATCCGCTGGCCTCGGTCAGCACCAGCGTGCCGTACTCGCCCTCGACCGCGAGCAGTCCCTGGGCCAGCAACTGCCGTATGACGCCCCGCCATTCGCCCTCGGTCAGCTCCTCGCCGATGCCGAACACGGACAGCTGGTCGTGGTCGAACTGGATGACCTTGCCGGTGCGCTTGCCCAGGAGGATGTCGATGATCTGCACCGCGCCGAACTTCTGCCCACGCTCCCGCTGCAGCCGCACCACCGTCGACAGCACCTTCTGCGCGGCGACCGTGCCGTCCCAGGTCTCGGGCGGGGTCAGGCAGGTGTCGCAGTTGCCGCAGCCGGCCGGGGCGGGTTCCTGACCGAAGTAGTTCAGCAGCTGTCCGCGCCGGCACCGGGCCGTCTCGCACAGCGCCAGCATCGAGTCCAGGTGGGCGGCGGCCCGCCGCCGGAACGCCTCGTCGCCCTCGCCGAGCTGGATCAGCTTGCGCTGCTGTATGACGTCGTTGAGGCCGTACGCCATCCAGGCCGTCGACGGCAGACCGTCGCGGCCCGCGCGGCCCGTCTCCTGGTAGTAGCCCTCGACCGACTTGGGCAGGTCGAGGTGGGCGACGAAGCGGACGTCCGGCTTGTCGATGCCCATGCCGAAGGCGATGGTCGCCACCACGACCAGACCCTCCTCCCGCAGGAACCGGGCCTGGTGCGCCGCGCGCGTGCCCGCGTCCAGGCCGGCGTGGTACGGGACCGCCTCGATGCCGTTGCGGCTGAGGAACTCCGCCGTCGCCTCCACGGACTTGCGCGACAGGCAGTACACGATGCCCGCGTCGCCCGCGTGCTCCTCTCTGAGGAAGCCCAGCAGCTGCTTCTTGGGGTCGGCCTTGGGCACGATCCGGTACTGGATGTTGGGCCGGTCGAAGCTCGCCACGAAGTGCCGGGCCGTCGGCATGTGCAGCCGCTCGGTGATCTCCTGGTGCGTCGCGTGCGTGGCCGTGGCCGTGAGCGCGATGCGCGGCACGTCCGGCCAGCGCTCGCCGAGCAGGGACAGGGCCAGGTAGTCGGGGCGGAAGTCGTGGCCCCACTGGGACACGCAGTGCGCCTCGTCGATCGCGAAGACGGAGATCTTGCCGCGGGAGAGGAGATCGAGGGTGGAGTCGAGCCGGAGCCGCTCCGGCGCCAGGTACAGCAGGTCCAGCTCCCCGGCCAGGAACTCGGCCTCCACCACCCTGCGCTCGTCGAAGTCCTGCGTGGAGTTCATGAACCCGGCGCGCACGCCGAGCGCCCGCAGCGCGTCCACCTGGTCCTGCATCAGCGCGATGAGCGGGGAGACCACCACGCCCGTACCGGGCCTGACCAGGGCCGGGATCTGGTAGCAGAGCGACTTGCCGCCACCGGTCGGCATGAGGACCACGGCGTCGCCGCCGGCCACCACATGCTCGATCACCGCCTCCTGCTCGCCGCGGAAGGCCTCGTACCCGAAGACCCGGTGCAGCGTGGCCAGCGCCTCGCTCTCAGTCGCCCCTGCCGTCCCGGTCACCCTTGGCATCGCGCTGATCCCGCCCATCCCGCCCATAGTCCTGTCCCCCGTACGTCGTCCCTCGACCACTGCCTCCACGATAGGGGCCGGGACCGACAGTCATGGAGTTGTCCACAGGCTCTCCCTGGTGACGTTCGGTGGTCATTCGAACGGACGTCGTCACGTGGCGTGCGCACACCACGGGGGACAAGCTGCTCGGGCGGGACCGGGGGCCCGCTCCGCCGAACCTCAAGAGGAGTGTCAGCATGTCCTTTCGGCCCCGCAGAGCCGTCCTCGCCGTGGCGACGGCCGCGTCCTTCTTCCTCGCGGCCGTTCCCGCGCAGGCCGACCCCGATCCCGACCTGTCCGCCTGGCCCGGCCTGGCCCTGACGTACACAACGACGGCGCAGTACGCGTACGAGCCGTTCGCCGAGGCCGGCGGATACCTCCCCACCGACGACTGCGTCGCTTCGGCCGAGGGCGGCGCGGGTTACCACTACGTCAATGCGCAGTACGTCGGTTCACTCGATCCGGCCACACCGGCGGCTCTGCTCTACGCGGGACCGGGCACCGGCAGCGCACGCCGGCTCGTCGCGGTGGAGTGGATCGTCAAGGACACGGGGCAGGCCACACCGACCCTGTTCGGCCAGACCTTCCAGCGGGACCAACGCCCGGGCTACTTCACTCTTCACGCCTGGATCTACCAGCCGAACCCCGAGGGGCTGTTCGCACCGATGAACCCCGACGTGACCTGCCCGACGGCCTGACCGCGCACGGCAAAGGGCCCCGGCTCCCGCGAAAGGGATCCGGGGCCCACGCCCTCGCATGGCAGATCAGCGCACGAACACTCCCGCCTGGCTCGCCAGGTCCAGGAAGTACTGCGGTGCGATACCGAGGACCAGCGTGACCACCACACCGAGCCCGATGGCGGTCATCGTCAGCGGGGACGGCACGGCGACCGTGGGACCCTCGGGCCTGGGCTCGCTGAAGAACATCAGCACGATCACGCGGATGTAGAAGAAGGCCGCGACCGCGGACGAGATCACACCGATCACGACCAGCGGAGCCGCCCCGCCCTCCGCCGCCGCCTTGAACACGGCGAACTTCCCGGCGAAGCCGGAGGTCAGCGGGATGCCGGCGAAGGCCAGCAGGAACACCGCGAACACGGCCGCCACCAGCGGTGAACGGCGGCCGAGTCCGGCCCACTTGGACAGATGGGTGGCCTCGCCGCCCGCGTCGCGCACCAGGGTGACGACGGCGAAGGCGCCGATGGTCACGAAGGAGTACGCGGCCAGGTAGAAGAGGACGGACGAGACGCCGTCCTTCGAGGTCGCGATGACACCCGCGAGGATGAATCCCGCGTGCGCGATCGACGAGTACGCCAGCAGCCGCTTGATGTCCGTCTGGGTGATCGCGACGATCGCACCGCCCAGCATGGTGACGATCGCGACGGCCCACATGACCGGCCGCCAGTCCCAGCGCAGGCCGGGCAGGACGACGTACAGCAGACGCAGCAGCGCGCCGAAGGCCGCCACCTTCGTCGCCGCCGCCATGAACCCGGTCACCGGGGTCGGCGCGCCCTGGTAGACGTCCGGCGTCCACATGTGGAACGGGACGGCGCCCACCTTGAACAGCAGCCCCATGACGATCATCGCGCCGCCGACCAGCAGCAGCGCGTCGTTGCCCATGGTGTCCGCGAGCGCCGGGTCGACGTTGGTGACCGTGCCGTCGACGACCCGCGCGATCGTCCCGTACGACACCGAGCCCGCGTACCCGTACAGCAGCGCGATGCCGAACAGCGTGAACGCCGAGGCGAAGGCGCCGAGCAGGAAGTACTTGACCGCGGCCTCCTGCGACATGAGCCGCTTGCGGCGGGCCAGGGCGCACAGCAGGTAGAGCGGGAGGGAGAAGACCTCCAGGGCCACGAAGAGGGTCAGCAGGTCGTTGGCCGAGGGGAAGACCAGCATTCCGGAGACCGCGAACAGCAGCAGCGGGAACACCTCGGTGGTGGTGAACCCGGCCTTCACGGCCGCCTTCTCGCTGTCGCTGCCCGGCACGGACGCGGCCTGCGCGGCGAAGGAGTCGACCCGGTTGCCGTGCGCCGCCGGATCCAGGCGCCGCTCGGCGAAGGTGAACAGGCCGACCAGGCCGGCCAGCAGGATCGTGCCCTGCAGGAACAGGGACGGTCCGTCGACCGCGATCGCGCCCATCGCCGCGATGTGCGCCTTGGTGGTGCCGTATCCGTCGGCCGCGAGCGCCACGACCGCCGCGAAGGCGGCGACGAGCGCGACGGCGGAGACGAACACCTGGGCGTAGTAACGCGATTTGCGCGGCACGAACGCCTCGATCAGTACCCCGACGATCGCCGCGCCCACGACGATCAGGGTGGGCGACAACTGCCCGTACTCGATCTTCGGCGCGTTGATCTTCGAGATCGGTTCGGCCGCCGTGGCCGCCGTTGTCCACAGGCTGTGGACGGCTGCTGCGCTCACTTGGCCACCGCCTCCACCTCGGGCTTGGGGTCCTTCTTGTGTACGTCGGACAGGGTCGACTTCACGGCCGGGTTGACGATGTCCGTCACCGGCTTCGGGTAGACGCCCAGGAAGACCAGCAGAACGATCAGCGGAGCGACGACCACCAGCTCACGGGCTCTGAGGTCGGGCATCGCGGAGACCTCCGGTTTCACCGGGCCCGTCATCGTCCGCTGGTAGAGGACGAGGGCGTACAGCGCGGCGAGGACGATGCCGAAGGTGCCGATGATGCCGATCGCCGGGTAACGCGTGAACGTGCCGACCAGGACGAGGAACTCGCTCACGAAGGGCGCGAGCCCCGGCAGGGAGAGCGTGGCCAGCGTGCCGATCAGGAACGTGCCGGCGAGCACCGGGGCGACCTTCTGCACCCCGCCGTAGTCGGCGATGAGCCGCGAGCCGCGCCGGGAGATGAGGAACCCGGCCAGCAGCATCCACGCGGCCGTGGAGATCCCGTGGTTGACCATGTAGAGCGTCGCGCCGGACTGGCCCTGGCTGGTCATCGCGAAGATGCCCATGATGATGAAGCCGAAGTGCGAGATCGACGCGTACGCCACCAGGCGCTTGATGTCCCGCTGGCCGACCGCGAGCAGCGCGCCGTAGACGATGCTGATGAGCGCCAGGACGAGGATCACGGGGGTCGCCCACTTGCTGGCCTCCGGGAAGAGCTGGAGGCAGAAGCGGAGCATCGCGAAGGTGCCCACCTTGTCGACGACCGCCGTGATGAGGACGGCGACCGGGGCGGTGGACTCCTGCATGGCGTTGGGCAGCCAGGTGTGCAGCGGCCACAGCGGCGCCTTCACCGCGAAGGCGAAGAAGAAACCGAGGAACAGCCAGCGTTCGGTGCTGGTCGCCATGTGGAGCGAGCCGTTCGCGCGGGCCTGGGCGATCTCCTGGAGGCTGAAGTTCCCGGCGACCACGTACAGGCCGATCACCGCGGCCAGCATGATGAGGCCGCCGACCAGGTTGTAGAGGAGGAACTTCACGGCCGCGTAGGACCGTTGCGTGGACGCCGCCTCCTCGCCGTGCTCGTGGGCACGGTCCCCGAAGCCGCCGATGAGGAAGTACATCGGGATGAGCATGGCTTCGAAGAAGATGTAGAAGAGAAAGACGTCCGTGGCCTCGAAGGAGATGATCACCATCGCCTCGACGCCCAGGATCAGGGCGAAGAAGCCCTGTGTGGGACGCCAGCGGCGGCTTCCGGTCTCCAGCGGGTCGGCGTCGTGCCAGCCCGCGAGGATGATGAACGGGATCAGCAGGGCGGTCAGCGCGATCAGCGCCACCGCGATGCCGTCCACGCCGAGTTCGTACCGGACCCCGAAGTCCTTGATCCAGGCGTGGGATTCGGTGAGCTGGTAACGGCCGCCGTCGGGGTCGAAGCGGACCAGGACGGTGATGGCCAGGGCGAGGGTGGCGAGCGAGACGGTCAGCGCCAGCCACTTGGCGGCGGTGCGCCGCGCGGCCGGTACGGCGGCTGTGGCGATCGCGCCGATCGCCGGGAGCACCGCCGTCGCTGTCAGCAGAGGAAAGGACATCGGTATCAGACCGCCCTCATCAGCAGGGTCGCGGCGACGAGGATCGCCGCGCCGCCGAACATCGAGACCGCGTAGGAGCGCGCGAAGCCGTTCTGCAGCCTGCGCATCCGTCCGGACAGGCCCCCGACCGAGGCCGCCGTGCCGTTGACGACGCCGTCGACCAGGGTGTGGTCGACGTACACCAGGGAGCGGGTGAGGTGCTCGCCGCCGCGGACCAGGACGACGTGGTTGAAGTCGTCCTGCAGCAGGTCGCGCCGGGCGGCCCGGGTGAGCAGCGACCCGCGCGGGGCGACGGACGGCACCGGGCGGCGGCCGTACATGGCGTACGCGATGCCGACGCCGATGACCAGGCAGACCATCGTCGCGCCGGTGACGGCCCCCGCGCTGAGCGGGGAGTCGCCCTCGCTGTGGCCGGTGACGGGCTCCAGCCAGTGCAGGAAGCGGTCGCCGATGCCGAAGAACCCGCCGGCGAAGACCGAGCCGAAAGCCAGCACGATCATCGGGATCGTCATGACCTTCGGGGACTCGTGCGGGTGCGGCTCGGCGTGCTCGCCGCGGTGCTCGGCGGCGGGCTCCGCGCTCGGCGCCTCGGGCGAGCGGGTGGGCTGGTTCTTCCAGCGCTCCTCTCCGAAGAACGTCATCAGCATCACGCGCGTCATGTAGAACGCGGTGATGGCGGCGCCCACCAGGGCGCAGGTGCCCAGGATCCAGCCCTCGGTGCCGCCCTTGGCGAAGGCGGCCTCGATGATCTTGTCCTTGGAGTAGAAGCCGGACAGGAACGGGAAGCCGATGATCGCGAGGTAGCCGAGGCCGAAGGTGATGAAGGTGATCGGCATGTACTTGCGGAGGCCGCCGTACTTGCGCATGTCGACCTCGTCGTTCATGCCGTGCATGACCGAACCGGCACCGAGGAAGAGCCCGGCCTTGAAGAAGCCGTGCGTCACCAGGTGCATGATCGCGAAGACGTAGCCGATGGGGCCGAGACCCGCCGCCAGCACCATGTAGCCGATCTGCGACATGGTCGAGCCGGCCAGCGCCTTCTTGATGTCGTCCTTCGCGCAACCGACGATCGCACCGAACAGGAGCGTGACGGCTCCGACCACGGTGACCGCCGTCTGCGCGTCCGGCGCGCCGTTGAAGATCGACGCGGAGCGCACGATCAGGTAGACGCCCGCGGTCACCATCGTCGCCGCGTGGATGAGGGCCGAGACCGGGGTCGGGCCCTCCATCGCGTCCCCGAGCCAGGACTGCAGCGGCACCTGGGCGGACTTGCCGCAGGCGGCGAGCAGGAGCATCAGGGCGATGGCGGTGAGCTTGCCCTCCGAGGCGTCCCCCGCGTGGCTGAAGACGGGTCCGAAGGCGAAGGTGCCGAACGTCGTGAACATCAGCATGATCGCGATGGACAGGCCCATGTCGCCGACGCGGTTGACCAGGAAGGCCTTCTTCGCCGCCGTCGCCGCGCTGGGCTTGTGCTGCCAGAAGCCGATGAGGAGGTACGAGGCGAGGCCGACGCCCTCCCAGCCGACGTACAGCAGCAGGTAGTTGTCGGCGATGACCAGGAGCAGCATCGCCGCGAGGAAGAGGTTCAGATAGCCGAAGAAGCGGCGGCGGCGCTCGTCGTGCTCCATGTACCCGACCGAGTACAGGTGGATCAGCGAGCCGACGCCGGTGATCAGCAGGACGAACGTGATCGAGAGCTGGTCGAGGCGGAAGGTGACGTCCGCCTGGAAGCTCTCGACGGGGATCCACGTCCACAGGTGCTGCATGAGGGTGCGGTGTTCGGCGTCCTTGCCGAGCAGGTCGGCGAAGAGGATGACGGCGAACACGAAGGAGGCGGTCGACATCAGGACGCCGATCCAGTGGCCGACGGCATCGAGCCGCCGGCCGCCGCACAGCAGTACGGCCGCTCCGAGCAGTGGCGCCGCCACCAGCAGCGCAATCAGGTTCTCCACGATTCAGCGACCCCTCAGAGCTTCATCAGGCTGGCGTCGTCGACCGAGGCCGAGTGGCGGGAACGGAACAGGGACACGATGATCGCGAGCCCGACCACGACCTCCGCTGCGGCGACGACCATCGTGAAGAACGCGATGACCTGGCCGTCGAGGTTGCCGTGCATCCGGGAGAAGGTGACGAACGCCAGGTTGCAGGCGTTCAGCATCAGCTCGATGCACATGAACACCACGATGGCGTTGCGCCTGATCAGCACGCCGGTGGCACCGATCGTGAACAACAGGGCAGAGAGATAAAGGTAGTTGACCGGGTTCACTTCGACGCCTCCTCCCGCTTGAAGGTGGCCGGTTCGATCTCGGTGCGCTCCAGGCGCTCCTGCGCGCGCTGCTCCAGCGCCCGCAGGTCGTTGAGCGCCTCGGCGGACACGTCACGGATCTGGCCGCGGTCGCGCAGCGTCTTGCTGACCGTGAGCTCCGACGGGGTGCCGTCGGGGAGCAGACCCGCGATGTCGACCGCGTTGTGCCGGGCGTACACACCGGGGGCCGGCAGCGGCGGCACGTGCTTGCCCTCGCGCACGCGCTCTTCGGACAGCTCGCGCTGGGTCTTGGCGCGTTCGGTGCGCTCGCGGTGGGTGAGCACCATGGCGCCGACGGCGGCCGTGATGAGCAGGGCGCCGGTGATCTCGAAGGCGAAGACGTACTTGGTGAAGATCAGGGCGGCGAGGCCCTGCACGTTGCCGTTCGCGTTCGCCTCGGCCAGGCCGTCGAACTGCTTGAGGGAGGCGTTGCCGATCCCGGCGAGCAGCAGGATGCCGAAGCCGAGGCCGCACAGAAGGGCCAGCCAGCGCTGGCCCTTGATGGTCTCCTTCAGCGAGTCCGCGGCCGTCACGCCGACGAGCATCACCACGAAGAGGAACAGCATCATGATCGCCCCGGTGTAGACGACGATCTGCACGATCCCCAGGAAGTAGGCGCCGTTGGCGAGGTAGAAGACCGCCAGGACGATCATGGTGCCGGCGAGGGACAGCGCGCTGTGCACGGCCTTCTTCATGAAGACGGTGGACAGGGCGCCGATCACGGCGACGGTGCCGAGGACCCAGAACTGGAAGGCCTCTCCGGTGGAGGTGGAGTAGGCGGCGAGCTGCAGCGGGCTCATCGGCCGATCACCTTCTCCGACGCGGGCTCTTCCTCGCCGAAGGTGGAGGCGGCCTCCTGCGGGACCTCGCCCTTGGACAGCGCCACCTGCCGCACCGTGCCCGGCGCGGCCTCGGTCACCAGGCCCCGGTAGTAGTCCTGTTCGTCGGTCCCCGGGTAGATCGCGTGCGGGGAGTCGACCATGCCCTCTTCCAGACCGGCGAGCAACTGCTCCTTGGTGTAGATGAGGTTGGCGCGACTGGAGTCGGCCAGTTCGAACTCGTTGGTCATCGTGAGCGCGCGGGTGGGGCACGCCTCGATGCACAGGCCGCACAGGATGCAGCGGGCGTAGTTGATCTGGTACACGCGCCCGTACCGCTCGCCGGGCGAGTAGCGCTCCTCGTCCGTGTTGTCGGCGCCCTCCACGTAGATGGCGTCGGCGGGGCAGGCCCAGGCGCACAGCTCGCAGCCGACGCACTTCTCCAGGCCGTCCGGATGGCGGTTGAGCTGGTGCCGTCCGTGGAACCGCGGAGCGGTGGTCTTCTTCTGCTCCGGGTACTGCTCGGTCAGCCGCTTCTTGAACATGGCCTTGAAGGTCACGCCGAAGCCGGCGACAGGGTTCATGAAACCGGGCTTGGTCTCCTTCGGCTCCTCAGCCATCGGACGCCTCCTTTCCATCCGAAGATCCGTCACTGGCAGTATCCGACCCACCACTGACAATGAGCTCCCGCTCCCGGCGCGGGCTGCGCCTCGGCACGGGCGGAAGCTCCTGTCCGGGCAGTGGCGGTACGGGGAATCCGCCCGCCATGGGGTCGAATCCGGCGGGTTGCGCGGCGGGCTGTTCGCTCTCCCTGGCCTTCTCGCGGAACATGTCGACGATGAAGGACAGGAGCAGCAGGGCGAGGACGCCGCCGGCGATGTAGAGGGCGATGTCGGCGAAGTCGTAGTTCTCGTTCCTCAGCGCCCGCACGGTCGCGACCAGCATCAGCCAGACCACCGAGACGGGGATGAGGACCTTCCAGCCGAGCTTCATCAGCTGGTCGTAGCGGACCCGCGGGAGCGTGCCGCGCAGCCAGATGAAGAAGAACAGCAGCAGCTGCACCTTGATCACGAACCAGAGCAGCGGCCACCAGCCGTGGTTGGCGCCCTCCCAGAAGGTGCTGATCGGCCAGGGGGCGCGCCAGCCGCCGAGGAAGAGCGTGGTCGACACGGCCGAGACGGTCACCATGTTGACGTACTCGGCGAGCATGAACATCGCGAACTTGATCGACGAGTACTCGGTGTTGAAGCCGCCGACCAGGTCGCCCTCGGACTCCGGCATGTCGAAGGGGGCGCGGTTGGTCTCGCCGACCATGGTGACGATGTAGAGGATGAAGGAGACCGGCAGCAGCAGGATGTACCAGCGGTCGTGCTGCTGTTCGACGATCGTCGAGGTCGACATCGAGCCCGAGTAGAGGAACACCGAGGCGAAGGCGGCGCCCATGGCGATCTCGTAGGAGATCATCTGCGCGCAGGAGCGCAGACCGCCCAGCAGCGGGTAGGTGGATCCGGAGCTCCAGCCCGCGAGCACGATGCCGTAGATGCCGACCGAGGCGACCGCGAGGATGTAGAGCATCGCGATCGGCAGGTCGGTGAGCTGCATCGTGGTGCGGTGGCCGAAGATCGAGATCTCGTTGCCGGCCGGGCCGAAGGGGATCACCGCGATCGCCATGAAGGCCGGGATGGCCGCGACGATCGGCGCGAGGACGTAGACGACCTTGTCGGCGCGCTTGACGATGACGTCTTCCTTCAGCATCAGCTTGATGCCGTCGGCGAGCGACTGGAGCATGCCCCAGGGGCCGTGCCGGTTGGGGCCGATGCGCAACTGCATCCAGGCGACGACCTTGCGCTCCCACACGATGGAGAACAGCACGGTCACCATCAGGAAGGCGAAGCAGAAGACGGCCTTGACGACGACCAGCCACCAGGGGTCGCGGCCGAACATCGAGAGGTCTTCAGCGGCGAGGTACGGGCTCATGCCTCCACCTCCTTCGGGGCCTCGCCGACGGACGTCGCCGGGCCGATGCGGACGAGGGCGCCGGGCAGCGCCCCGGTGTCGGAGGCGACGCCGCTGCCGGCGGAGTTCAGTGGAAGCCAGACCACCCGGTCGGGCATCTCCGTGATCCGCAGGGGCAGTTCGGTCGTTCCGGCGGGACCGGTCACGGCGAGGACGCCGCCGTCCTTGACGCCCGCCTCGGCAGCCGTCGCGGCCGACACACGCGCGTGGGCGGCGTGCCGGGTTCCGGCGAGCGCCTCGTCGCCCTGCTGGAGGACGCCGAGGTCGAGCAGGAGACGGTGGCCGGCGAGCACGGCCTCTCCGGCCGCCGGCCGCGGCAGTACGCCCCCGCTCTCCAGGGATCCGCCGCCGCGCGGGCCGTCCCAGGGGCCGAGCCGGTCGATCTCCGCGCGGATGGTGCGCAGATCCGGCAGGCCCAGGTGGACGTCCATGGCGTCGGCCAGCATCTGCAGCACGCGCGCGTCGCTCGGCGCGAGACGCCGGGTCATCTGGTCGGGCTTGAGCGCGGCCTCGAAGAAGCGCACGCGGCCTTCCCAGTTGAGGAAGGTGCCCGGCTTCTCGGCGACCGCGGCGACCGGCAGGACGACGCTGGCGTGTTCGCTGACCTCGCTGGGCCGCAGCTCCAGCGACACCACGAACCCGGCCTCGTGAAGGGCTTCACGTGCGCGTGCCGGGTCGGGCAGGTCGGTGATCTCGACGCCCGCGACCAGCAGGGCCTGCAGTTCGCCGCTGGCCGCGGCCTCGACGATCTGGCTGGTGTCGCGGCCGTAGCGGTGCGGGAGTTCGGCGAGCCCCCAGGCCGCGGCGACCTCTTCACGCGCGCGTGGGTCGGTCGCCGGGCGTCCGCCGGGCAGCAGCGACGGCAGCGCGCCCGCCTCGACGGCGCCGCGCTCTCCCGCGCGCCGCGGGATCCACACCAGCTGGGCGCCGGTGGCGGAGGCGGCCCGTTCGGCGGCGGTAAGGCCGCCCGCGACGGCTGCCAGCCGCTCGCCGACGACGATGACCGCGCCCTCGCCGCGCAGCGCCTCCGCGGCCGTCGAACCGTCGCCGTCCAGGCCGACCCCGCTCGCGAGCGCGTCCAGCCATTCGGTCTCGGTGCCCGGCGCCGCGGGAAGCAGGGTGCCGCCCGCCTTCTCCAGGCCGCGCGTGGTGTGCGTGGCCAGCGAGAACACCTTCTGCCCGTGCCTGCGCCAGGCCTTGCGCAGCCTCAGGAAGACGCCGGGCGCCTCCTCCTCGGCCTCGAACCCGACCAGCAGGACGGCCGGCGCCTCCTCCAGGGAGGTGTACGTGACGCCCGTACCGTCGAGGTCACGGCCGTGCCCGGCGATCCGGGCCGCCAGGAAGTCGGCTTCCTCGCTGCTGTGCACGCGCGCGCGGAAGTCGATGTCGTTCGTGTCGAGCGCCACGCGCGCGAACTTGCTGTACGCGTAGGCGTCCTCGACGGTGAGGCGGCCGCCGGTGAGGACGCCGGTGCGGCCGCGCGAGGCGAGCAGGCCCTGGGCCGCGATCTGCAGCGCCTCCGGCCAGGAGGCCGGTTCGAGGTCGCCCTCGGCGTTGCGCACCAGCGGCGTCTCGAGCCGGTCGCGCTGCTGCGCGTACCGGAACGCGAAGCGGCCCTTGTCGCAGATCCACTCCTCGTTGACCTCGGGGTCGTTGGCGGCGAGGCGCCGCATGACCTTGCCGCGCCGGTGGTCGGTGCGGGTGGCGCAGCCGCCGGAGCAGTGCTCGCAGACCGACGGCGAGGAGACCAGGTCGAAGGGGCGGGAGCGGAATCGGTACGCCGCCGAGGTCAGCGCGCCGACCGGGCAGATCTGGATGGTGTTGCCGGAGAAGTACGACTCGAAGGGGTCGCCCTCGCCGGTGCCGACCTGCTGCAGCGCGCCGCGTTCCAGCAGCTCGATCATCGGGTCGCCCGCGACCTGGTTGGAGAAGCGGGTGCAGCGGGCGCACAGCACGCACCGCTCACGGTCGAGCAGCACCTGCGTGGAGATGGGGACGGGCTTCTCGTACGTCCGCTTCCTGCCCTCGAACCGCGACTCGGCCTGGCCGTGCGACATGGCCTGGTTCTGCAGCGGGCACTCGCCGCCCTTGTCGCAGACCGGGCAGTCCAGGGGGTGGTTGATGAGCAGCAGCTCCATCACCCCGTGCTGGGCCTTCTCGGCGACCGGTGAGGTGAGGTGCGTCTTGACGACCATGCCGTCGGTGCACGTGATGGTGCAGGACGCCATCGGCTTGCGCTGGCCCTCGACCTCGACGATGCACTGGCGGCAGGCGCCGGCCGGGTCGAGGAGGGGGTGGTCGCAGAAGCGGGGGATCTCGATGCCGAGCTGTTCGGCGGCCCGGATGACCAGGGTGCCCTTGGGCACGCTGATCTCGGCGCCGTCGATGGTCAGCGTCACGAGATCTTCCGGCGGGACCGCCGCCTCTCCCCCTCCCGAGGGAGCGCTGGTGGTCACGGTCATGCGTTCACCTCCGGGCGGTCGGCCCAGGCCGTCGACTTCGCCGGGTCGAAGGGGCAGCCCCGGCCGGTGATGTGCTGCTCGTACTCCTCGCGGAAGTACTTGAGCGAGGAGAAGATCGGCGAGGCGGCGCCGTCGCCGAGGGCGCAGAACGACTTGCCGTTGATGTTGTCGGCGATGTCGTTCAGCTTGTCGAGGTCGGACATGGTGCCCTTGCCGGCCTCGATGTCGCGCAGCAACTGCACGAGCCAGTAGGTGCCTTCACGGCACGGTGTGCACTTGCCGCAGGACTCGTGGGCGTAGAACTCGGTCCAGCGGGTGACGGCGCGGACCACGCAGGTCGTCTCGTCGAAGCACTGCAGGGCCTTGGTGCCGAGCATCGAGCCGGCGGCGCCCACGCCCTCGTAGTCGAGGGGCACGTCGAGGTGCTCGTCGGTGAACATCGGCGTCGAGGAACCGCCCGGCGTCCAGAACTTCAGCCGGTGCCCCGGCCGCATCCCGCCGCTCATCTCGAGCAGCTGGCGGAGCGTGATGCCGAGCGGGGCCTCGTACTGGCCGGGGCTCGCGACATGGCCGCTGAGCGAGTAGAGCGTGAAGCCCGGGGACTTCTCGCTGCCCATCGACCGGAACCATTCTTTGCCCCGATGCAGAATCGCGGGAACCGACGCGATCGACTCGACGTTGTTCACAACAGTCGGGCACGCATAGAGGCCCGCCACCGCAGGGAAGGGGGGACGGAGCCGCGGTTGACCACGGCGGCCTTCGAGCGAGTCGAGCAGTGCGGTCTCCTCACCGCAGATGTACGCGCCGGCGCCGGCGTGCACGGTGAGTTCCAGGTTCAGCCCGCTGCCCAGGATGTTCTCGCCGAGGTAGCCCGCCGCGTAGGCCTCGCGCACGGCCTCGTGCAACCGCCGCAGAACGGGGACGACTTCACCACGCAGATAGATGAAGGCATGCGACGACCTGATGGCATAACACGCGATGACAATGCCCTCGATGAGGCTGTGCGGGTTCGCGAAGAGGAGCGGGATGTCCTTGCACGTCCCTGGCTCCGATTCGTCGGCGTTGACAACTAGATAGTGTGGCTTTCCATCACCCTGGGGAATGAACTGCCATTTCATTCCCGTCGGGAATCCCGCGCCACCGCGGCCGCGCAGACCGGAGTCCTTGACGTACGCGATCAGGTCGTCCGGCGACATGGCGAGCGCCTTGCGGAGCCCCTCGTAGCCCTCGTGCCTTCGGTAGACGTCCAGCGTCCAGGACTTGTCCTCGTCCCAGAAGGCCGACAGCACGGGTGCGAGCAGCTTCTCGGGGCTGGTGTCTTTGAGTTCGGGTGCCAAGGTCATCACTCCCCCTCCTCGGCGGCAGGCCCTGCCGGGTGGGCGGGGTCGGAGGCCGACGTGTCCTGTGGCGCGTCGTGTGAGCTGAGGTGCTCGCTCGGAGAGGGCTCGTGCACGGCCCTGTCCTGCTCGTCGTGCGGTCCGCCGTCCCGTGGATGGACCACGCGCGCGGGTGCGGTCTCTCCCCTTGCCAGGCGGAGGCCCACCAGCGACGCCGGTCCCGCACTGCCGCTTGCCTCGACGGCCCCTGGCCGCTCGTCGGGGAAGCCGGCCAGGATCCGCGCGGTCTCCTTGAAGGTGCACAGGCGCGCCCCGCGCGTGGGCTCGACCTCCCGTCCCGCGCGCAGGTCGTCGACGAGGCGCTTGGCGCTGGCCGGGGACTGGTTGTCGAAGAACTCCCAGTTGACCATCACCACCGGCGCGAAGTCGCAGGCCGCGTTGCACTCGATGTGCTCCAGGGTGACCTTGCCGTCCTCGGTGGTCTCGCCGTTGCCGACCCCGAGGTGCTCCTGCAGCTCCTCGAAGATCGCGTCGCCGCCCATCACCGCACACAGCGTGTTGGTGCAGACGCCCACCTGGTAGTCACCGCTCGGCTTGCGCCGGTACATCGTGTAGAAGGTCGCGACGGCGGTGACCTCGGCCGTGGTCAGATCCAGCACGTCCGCGCAGAACTGCATCCCGGTGCGCGTGACATGGCCCTCCGCCGACTGCACGAGATGCAGCAACGGCAGCAGGGCCGAGCGGGAGTCGGGGTAGCGGGCGACGATCTCGCGCGCGTCCGTCTCCAGCCGGGCTCGGACGTCGTCCGGGTAGGCGGGCGCGGGCAGTTCGGGCATGCCCAGGCTGACGCCCCGCTCGGAAGAACTGGTGGTCACCGGTCGACGCCTCCCATCACGGGGTCGATGGACGCGACGGCGACGATGACGTCGGCGACCTGGCCGCCCTCGCACATCGCCGCCATGGCCTGCAGGTTGGTGAAGGACGGGTCGCGGAAGTGGACCCGGAAGGGGCGGGTGCCGCCGTCGGACACGGCGTGCACCCCGAGTTCGCCCTTGGGTGACTCGACGGCCGCGTACGCCTGTCCCGGCGGGACGCGGAAGCCCTCCGTGACCAGCTTGAAGTGGTGGATCAGGGCCTCCATGGAGGTGCCCATGATCTTCTTGATGTGGTCGAGGGAGTTGCCGAGCCCGTCCGGTCCCAGGGCGAGCTGGGCGGGCCAGGCGATCTTCTTGTCGGCGACCATGACCGGCCCGGGCTGCAGCCGGTCCAGGCACTGCTCGATGATCCCCAGCGACTGGCGCATCTCCTCCAGGCGGACCAGGAAGCGCCCGTAGGAGTCGCAGGTGTCGGCGGTCGGGATCTCGAAGTCGTAGGTCTCGTAGCCGCAGTAGGGCTGTGCCTTGCGCAGGTCGTGCGGCAGGCCGGTGGAGCGCAGGATCGGTCCCGTCGCGCCGAGGGCCATGCAGCCGGCCAGGTCGAGGTAGCCGACGTCCTGCATACGGGCCTTGAAGATGGGGTTCCCGGTGGCGAGCTTGTCGTACTCCGGGAGGTTCTTCCTCATCTTCTTCACGAACTCGCGGATGTGGTCCACCGCGCCGGGCGGCAGGTCCTGGGCGAGTCCGCCGGGCCGGATGTACGCGTGGTTCATGCGCAGGCCCGTGATGAGCTCGTAGATGTCGAGAATCATTTCACGATCACGGAATCCGTAGATCATGATCGTGGTGGCGCCGAGCTCCATACCGCCGGTGGCGATGCACACCAGGTGCGAGGAGAGCCGGTTCAGCTCCATCAGGAGCACCCGGATGATCTTGGCGCGCTCGGTGATCTGATCCTCGATGCCGAGGAGCTTCTCGACGGCGAGACAGTAGGAGGTCTCGTTGAAGAAGGACGTCAGGTAGTCCATGCGCGTCACGAACGTGGTGCCCTGCGTCCACGTGCGGAACTCGAGGTTCTTCTCGATGCCGGTGTGGAGGTAGCCGATGCCGCAGCGGGCCTCGGTGACCGTCTCGCCGTCGATCTCCAGGATCAGGCGCAGCACTCCGTGGGTGGAGGGGTGCTGGGGGCCCATGTTGACGACGATGCGTTCGTCGTCGGCGCGGGCGGCGGACTGGACGACCTCGTCCCAGTCGCCACCGGTGACCGTGTAGACGGTGCCCTCGGTGGTCTCGCGCGCCGAGGCGGCGGATGCGTGCGAAGTGCTCACGAGTACGACCTCCGCTGGTCCGGAGCCGGGATCTGGGCGCCCTTGTACTCGACGGGGATGCCGCCGAGGGGGTAGTCCTTGCGCTGCGGATGGCCCTGCCAGTCGTCCGGCATCATGATCCGGGTCAGGGCCGGGTGACCGTCGAAGACGATCCCGAAGAAGTCGTAGGTCTCGCGCTCGTGCCAGTCGTTGGTCGGGTACACGGAGACCAGGGACGGGATGTGCGGGTCCGCGTCCGGGGCGCTGACCTCGAGGCGGATCAGCCGGTTGTGGGTGATCGAGCGCAGGTGGTAGACGGCGTGCAGCTCGCGGCCCTTGTCGTGGAGGTAGTGGACGCCGCTGACGCCGGTGCACAGCTCGAAGCGCAGGGCCGGGTCGTCGCGCAGGGTGCGGGCGACGCGCAGCAGGTGCTCGCGCTCGATGTGGAAGGTGAGTTCGCCGCGGTCGACGACCGTCTTCTCGATGGCGTTGTCGGGGAGCAGTCCCTGTTCCTCCAGGGCGCCCTCCAGTTCGTCGGCGACCTCGTCGAACCAACCGCCGTAGGGGCGGGCCGCCGGTCCCGGGAGACGGACCGAGCGGACCAGGCCGCCGTAGCCGGAGGTGTCGCCGCCATTGCCGGCGCCGAACATGCCGCGCTGGACGCGGATCTCCTCGCCGCCCTCGCCGCGCTGGCCGGGGAGGTTGGAGGCGCCGAGGTCCTTCTCGGGGTTCACCCCGTTCGCGGAACCGTTCGCGCCGGTGCCGTTCGCGTCGCTCACCGCAGCAGCCCCTTCATCTCGATCGTGGGCAGGGCCTTGAGCGCCGCTTCCTCCGCCTCGCGGGCCGCCTCCTCGGCGTTCACGCCGAGCTTGGAGGTCTGGATCTTGTGGTGCAGCTTGAGGATGGCGTCCATCAGCATCTCGGGCCGCGGCGGGCAGCCGGGGAGATAGATGTCGACCGGGACGATGTGGTCGACGCCCTGGACGATCGCGTAGTTGTTGAACATGCCGCCCGAGGAGGCGCAGACCCCCATGGAGATCACCCACTTGGGGTTCGGCATCTGGTCGTAGACCTGCCTGAGCACCGGCGCCATCTTCTGGCTGACCCGGCCCGCGACGATCATCAGGTCCGCCTGGCGGGGCGAACCGCGGAAGACCTCCATGCCGAAGCGCGCCAGGTCGTAGCGTCCGGCGCCGGTCGTCATCATCTCGATGGCGCAGCAGGCCAGGCCGAAGGTGGCCGGGAAGACGGACGACTTGCGCACCCAGCCCGCGGCCTGCTCGACGGTGGTCAGCAGGAAGCCGCTCGGCAGCTTTTCTTCGAGTCCCATGTCGTTAAAGGCCCCTCAGTCCCATTCCAGGCCGCCGCGCCGCCATACGTACGCGTACGCGACGAAGACGGTGAGCACGAAGAGCAGCATCTCCACGAGCCCGAAGATCCCCAGGGCGTCGAAGGTGACGGCCCAGGGGTAGAGGAAGACGATCTCGATGTCGAAGACGATGAAGAGCATCGCCGTCAGGTAGTACTTGATGGGGAAGCGCCCGCCGCCGGCCGGCGTGGGGGTCGGCTCGATACCGCACTCGTAGGCCTCGAGCTTGGCCCGGTTGTACCGCTTCGGACCGATCAGCGTGGCCATGACCACGGAGAAGATCGCAAAGCCTGCCCCGAGGGCTCCCAGTACGAGGATGGGCGCATAGGCGTTCACCGCTCCTCGCTCCTCTCAGTCGGCACTGACTGCTGGCGATGGCATCGGACTCACACCGGCCTCATACGTCTCTCTCACCCCGCTGCGTCCCGGCGAAGATCGAGAACATGTGAAGCAGGTCACAAGCCCAACTGCCACGCATCTTATGCCCGACGCTCTGTGATCTGCGACACGGGGTATTGCACAAGCTTTGTGATCTCCACCACCTGACGAAGGATCATGAAGTCGGATGAGCGGTGATCTTCGCACGAGAGGCGTCCGACTGATCACCAGAGGTGACATTTCTGCTCGTCGGCGCAGTTCGGGAGGGGCGTCTCAATATCAAGAGACTTCCCTTGCATGCAAATTGGTGCTGGACCGGATGTCCTGATAGAGGATCGCGTTCACACATCAGAGGGAGGTGCGGGGTGCGGTGTGGACGCGTGCACGCGTTCACGAGCGAGTCCCTGTCGCGATCCGGCCGCAATCAGGTCGTGATCTTCGCGCGGGACGCGGGCGATCTCGTGACCGTTGCGTGACCTCCGCCACATTCACAAGAGCCCCCTGAGAAGAGGGCTTGGCCAACGGTCCCAACCGGTGGTAGGCGCCGGGCAATTCGGGCGTATAGACGAAACACCGTGATCACGGGCCTGATGGGTGGCGTCCACAATGTCCGTTACGGCGTCAATAAAGAACTCCGCAGGGGGAAATTGGGCCGTCCATTGAGCAACTGTGGCGCACCACACGTTTCTTGAAGGTATGGAGGAGCCCCTGATACCGGTTGTTCTCATGTCCCACACCGCTCACATACGTAGCCACCGGAAACCCCGCCGCAACGCGACGACGAGTCTCGCGGTGCGTGCCGGAGTTGCCGGTGGTGTCCTCAGCATGGCGGCGGCGGGTGCGTCGGCCTCGGCGAGCGCCGCCGAGACGACGCAGACCCTGCAACTGCCCACTCTGACGGCCGACCTGGCCGCTCAGGTCGCCCAGTCCGCGGACGCCACGCAGCAGGCGGCCGCGAACTACCAGCTGCAGGCGGAGCGTGACGCGGCCGCCGCGAAGGCCGCGAAGCAGGCCAAGGCGGACCTCGCCGAGGCCAAGAAGAAGGCGGAGGCCAAGAAGAAGGCGGAGGCCAAGAAGAAGGCGGAGGCCGCCCGCAAGGCCGCCGCCGAGCAGGCCGCGTCCCGCAGCGCCGAGCGGACCACGCTGGCCGCCACGACGACCAGCACCGCCTCCACGAGCTCCTCGACGGCCACCGGTTCGGCCGCCGCGGTCATCGCCTTCGTGAAGGCCCAGATCGGCGACGCCTACGTCTCCGGCGGCACCGGCCCCAACTCCTGGGACTGCTCCGGCCTCGTGCAGACCGCCTTCAAGCAGGTCGGCATCAGCCTGCCGCGCGTCTCGCAGGACCAGTCGACGGCCGGCACCCAGGTCTCGCTGAGCAACCTGCAGCCGGGCGACATCCTGTACTGGGGCAGCGCGGGCAGCGCCTACCACGTGGCGGTGTACGTCGGCGACGGCATGTTCGTCGGCGCGCAGAACCCGTCGACCGGTGTGGCCGAGAAGCCCCTGTCGTACGACCCGCCGACCGGCGCGGTGCGGGTGCTCTGACTCCCGGCACGACATGGAGGGCCGCAGCCGCTCGGGGGCAGCGGCCCTCCGTCGTACCCTCTCGGGTCCCGTTTCCTGGCCGGAGTTCGCCTGCGGCTGCTGGGTGGGTTCTGTTGTCATGAGTGCCGGACGTCACGGCAGACACGACAAAGGAGCCACGCGATGCCCAGTGTTTTCGTTCAGGGCCGCCCCGTCGACTCGTATCCACCGCTCGCCCCGGAGGCACGGCGCGGGACGGTGCGGCGCGTCACCGAGGTCGGGGAGGAGGTGCTGCACAAGGCGTGCCGGGACGTCACCGAGTTCGGGCCGGATCTCGCGGCGCTGATCAACGACATGTTCCTGACCATGTACGTCGCGGACGGGGCCGGACTGGCGGCGAACCAGGTAGGGGTCGATCTGCGGGTGTTCGTGTACGACTGCCCGGACGACGACGGGGTGCGCCACGTCGGGCACGTCGTCAACCCGGTGCTGGAACACCTCCCCGCCTCCGACAGGCGCCTGCTCGACGAGCCCGAGGCCTGCCTGTCGGTACCGGGAGGCTGGATGGACGTACCGCGGCCCGACCGGGCCGTCGTGCACGGCCTCGACAAGGACGGCAAGGCCCTGCGCGTCGAGGGCACCGGGTACTTCGCCAGGTGTCTGGCCCACGAGACCGACCATGTGAACGGCCAGGTCTACCTGGACCGGCTCTCCGGGCGGGAGCGCAAGGAAGCACTCAGGCGGATGGCGGAGCGACGCGACGAGGTGTTCGCCCGCCGCGCGGCCAGGACGGCCGAACTGAGCCGAGACTGACGGCCGTACGGGACGGCGCCGGGCGGCCGGGCGGCCGGGCAGCCGGGGTCAGGGCACGCGCCGGTCGTGGTGGGCGGCGGCCAGTTCCCGCTCGCGGGGCGTCAGTTCATCGTCCTGTACCGGCGTGACCATGGTCCAGTGCCTGCCGACGGGGCAGTACTGCCAGCGGTACCGGCCGAGGCGGACGGACTTGAAGGAGACCCCGGGGATCCAGATCGTCGTGTAGAGGTGCCCTTCGCGGCAGCGGACGACCGTCCGGCCACCCCCGCCGTCGCTGCGACGGCGGGCATACACCGTCGTGCCGACCAGGACCGCCACGACGAGGGCGAGGAGCACAAGGACTTCCAGGCCTGCCGGGGTCTTCATGGGTGCCACACCTGCGTTCCGGGCCGGGTGGTTACTGGGCTGTTCTCAGTGTGTGCCGTCACCCGGGTCCGGGCCAGGGGCCGTTGAGCCCCGGGCCCGGATCCTGACGCGATCCGTATGTGCCCGGTGTTCTCGTTTGCCGCTTCCGTAGGCGCCCACGGCCGCGGCGACGCGGACTACGCCTTCGGGGCCACCTTGCTCAGCCCGTTGATGATGCGGTCCATCGCGTCGCCGCCCGTCGGGTCGGTGAGGTTGGCGAGCATCTTCAGGGTGAACTTCATCAGCACCGGGTGGGTCAGACCGCGCTGGGCCGCGATCTTCATGACCTTCGGGTTGCCGATGAGCTTCACGAAGGCGCGGCCCAGTGTGTAGTAGCCGCCGTAGGTGTCCTTCAGCACCCGCGGGTAACGCTGGAGCGCCATCTCGCGCCCCGCGGGAGTCGCGCGGGCGTGGGCCTGGACGATGACGTCGGCGGCGATCTGGCCGGACTCCATGGCGTAGGCGATGCCCTCGCCGTTGAAGGGGTTCACCAGACCGCCGGCGTCGCCGACGAGCAGCAGCCCGCGCGTGTAGTGGGGCTGGCGGTTGAAGGCCATCGGCAGGGCGGCGCCGCGGATCGGGCCGGTCATGTTGTCCGGGGTGTAGCCCCAGTCCTCCGGCATGGAGGCGCACCAGGCCTTGAGGACCTCGCGCCAGTCGAGGTCCTTGAAGGAGTCGGAGGTGTTGAGGACGCCGAGGCCGACGTTCGAGGTGCCGTCGCCCATGCCGAAGATCCAGCCGTAGCCGGGCAGGAGCCGGTCCTGGGCGCCGCGGCGGTCCCACAGTTCCAGCCAGGACTCCAGGTAGTCGTCGTCGTGCCGGGGCGACTCGAAGTACGTCCGGACCGCCACGCCCATCGGGCGGTCCTCGCGGCGGTGCAGCCCCATCGCCAGGGACAGCCGGGTCGAGTTGCCGTCGGCGGCCACCACGAGCGGCGCGTGGAAGGTGACCTCGCGCTTCTCCTCACCCAGCTTGGCGTGGACGCCGGTGATACGGCCGGTGCGCTCGTCGGTGATCGGGGCGCCGACGTTGCAGCGCTCGAAGAGCCGCGCGCCGGCCTTCTGGGCCTGGCGGGCGAGCTGCTCGTCGAAGTCGTCGCGCTTGCGGACCAGGCCGTAGTCCGGGAAGGAGGCCAGATCCGGCCAGTCGAGCTGGAGGCGGACGCCGCCGCCGATGATGCGCAGGCCCTTGTTGCGTAGCCAGCCGGCCTCCTCGGAGACGTCGATGCCCATGGCCACGAGCTGCTTGACCGCGCGCGGGGTGAGGCCGTCGCCGCAGACCTTCTCCCGCGGGAACTCGGTCTTCTCCAGCAGGAGCACGTCGAGTCCGGCCTTGGCGAGGTGGTACGCGGTGGTGGAGCCGGCCGGCCCCGCGCCGACGACGATCACGTCGGCGGTGTTTTCGGAGAGGGGCTCAGTCTCGACGGTCACGGCGGGATCTCCCCAAGTTCGAAATCTGCGTGCCGACCGGCACTGGACATGGGCAGTCTATTCAGCAGAATTGATCACCCGGCTGAAGGGCTGCCCCGTGAACCGAGCTCTGCCTGTCGTGAGCCTGCGCGTCCCCACCGACGAGGACGCGATCGCCTGGTACCGGGTCTTCGACGACCCGGAGGTCATGGAGTTCCACGGCGGCAGGTCCGCGGAGCTGTCGGTGTACGAGGAGCTGACCGCCCGCCAGCGCCGGCACGACGCGGAGCTGGGCTTCTGTCTGTGGACCATGGTCGGTGAGCGGGGCGAGGTCATCGGGTTCACCGGCGCCCAGCCCTGGCCGCGGGAGTGGGGCCCCACGGGCGAGATCGAGATCGGCTGGCGGCTCGGCCGGGAGTTCTGGGGCAAGGGGTACGCGACCGCGGCGGCGCGGATGACGCTGGACCGGCTCAGGGCGGCCGGGGTGCCGAGCGTGGTGGCGATGGTCAGACCCGGAAACGAACGGTCCATCGCGGTCACCCAGCGCCTCGGGATGGAACTGGCGCAGACGTTTCCGCACCCGCGGCTCCCGGAGGACTCCCTCTGCTTCCGGCTGGACCTGTAGCGACGTTACTCAAAGTAACGGATGGCTACGGAAAGATACTTGAGGCTTCCGGTCGGCACCCCCGCGCGGTTACCCTTCCAGTATCGCTGGGGGTGACATCTGTGCACATAACGCCCAAGACACCCGAAGTACGAGTTCCGAGGCTCGTCGGACTGATGGCCATGGACGCGCGCGAGGCGGCGAAGTCGCGCGGTCTGTTCATCAACGCGCCCGACCGGCCCGACTTCCATCTCACCGCCGTCGAGTACGTCGTCCGCCAGTACCCCGCACCGGGCGCCGAGGTGCCCCGGGACTCCATGGTGTACGTGTGGTTCGACTTCGGTGAGGGCGAGGGCGGCGGAGGCGTGCGCGAGCCGCGCATCCCGCGCCCCCCGACCGGCGGGATGCAGCGCGAACTGGACGAGCCGGGCGACCCCTACGCCGTCGTCAGCTCCGCCTGAAGGCGTCGGGCTCCGCCTGAAGGCGTCGGGCTCCGCCTGAAGTCGTCGTCAGCTCTGCTTGAAGCCGCGGTGCAGGGCGACGACCCCGCCCGTGAGGTTGCGCCAGGCCACCTTCGACCAGCCGGCCTTCTGCAGGTGCCCGGCCAGCGCGGGCTGGTCGGGCCAGGCGCGGATGGACTCGGCGAGGTAGACGTACGCGTCGGGGCTGGAGGAGACCGCGCGGGCGACCGGAGGCAGGGCCCGCATCAGGTACTCGGTGTAGACCGTGCGGAAGGGCGCCCAGGTCGGGTGGGAGAACTCGCAGATCACCACCCGCCCGCCGGGCCTGGTCACCCGGTGCATCTCGCGCAGGGCCGCGTCGAAGTCCTGGACGTTGCGCAGGCCGAAGGAGATGGTCACCGCGTCGAAGGTGTCGTCCTTGAACGGCAGCTTCGTCGCGTCGCCCGCGGTCAGCGGCAGCCAGGGGTGCTTGCGCTTGCCGACCTGGAGCATGCCGAGCGAGAAGTCGCAGGGGACGACGTACGCGCCCGTGCGGGCGAACGGCAGCGAGGAGGTCGCCGTACCGGCGGCCAGGTCCAGGATCTTCTGCGCGGGTCGCGCGTCGACGGCCCTGGCCACCTCCCTGCGCCACGCCCGGTCCTGGCCGAGCGAGAGCACGTCGTTGGTCAGGTCGTACCGTTCCGCCACGTGGTCGAACATCGAGGCGACTTCGTGCGGCTGCTTGTCCAGGGATGCGCGGGTCACGCGGCCATTCTTGCAGCCCGCCCTCAGGGAAGCAGCGTCGGCTTCTTCTTCCCGGCCACGTCCTCCACCCATCCGCACGCGAGGACGAACCCCGCGATCAGGATCCAGCCGATGCCGAACATGAACCACTGGCTGTCCAGCGGGAGCCACTTCTCGAACGCGGGGACGTTCCAGAACCGGTCGATCAGCGGGACCGCCAGGACCAGCGCGATCTCGTGCCAGAGGTAGATCGTCACGGCACGCGCGTTGAAGACCGTCACGAGCCGGTCGGTGCGGCGGAAGCGGGTGAGCCAGGCGAAGTCGATCCTGAAGTACGCCTTGGCCCACATCAGCAGCAGGACGTAACCCGCCGACCAGAAGGCCTGCGCGAGCGGGATCTCGTCGAGGTCGTAGGTGCCGGCGTCGGCCTGGTGGGCGAAGGCGTACCAGCCGCCGTACCCGACCGCCGTCAGGGAGAGCACGACGACCAGGGCCGGCCGCAGCCGGCGCAGCACACCGTCGCGGTGGGCGAAGCCGAGGATCCAGCAGAAGAGGTACGTCGACAGGTCCCACAGGGCGCTGCCGAAGCGGTTGTCGGGGCCGGCCCAGACGAAGTTCAGGACCAGGATCGGGGCGAGGGACAGGAACAGGACGGGGATCGGGGCGAGCCGGAAGACGCGCAGGAGCAGCGGGGAGAGCAGGACGAACCAGAGGTACGTCCGCAGGTACCAGAGGATCTCCCAGGCCTGCTCGCCCCACGCGTTGCCCGGCGGATCGCCCAGCGGCACGACCCAGTAGACGATCTCCCAGCCCGGCATCCAGTCGTGCACGAGCATCGCCAGCACGACGAAGAAGCCCCAGAACCAGAACGGCGGCAGCAGTCTGCGCAGCCGGCTCCTGATCACCTTGCCGGCCGGGCGTTCCAGGGACTTCGCCATCAGGGTGCCGGCCAGGCCGAACATGATCCCCATGGAGGGGAAGACCATGCCGGCCCAGGCCCAGCCGAAGGTGTGGTACGTGACGACACGGATCAGCGCGAGGGCCCGGAGGGTGTCGAAGTAACGGTCCCGGCCGGAGGCCTTCGCCGGTGGCGGGGACTCGGCCTGCGGCAACGGAGCCGTGTCCGCCGGTGCACCCGGTCTGACGGCACCCTCCGCACCCGACCTGACCGCACCCCTGCTGTGCGCCCCCATCAGCTCACCCCCGCCGGCGTCCCGACCTCGCCCGTGCGCTTCAGCTTCTGCCAGCGCAGGCGGCCGCCGGTCAGGGCGGTGATGCAGGAGTGGATGAGGACGAGGTACATCATCTGCCGGTAGGCCAGTTGCTGGAGCGGCATCATCAGCAGGTAGCGGTACTTCTCCCGGTCCAGGCGGAACGCGTAGGCCGCGCAGACCAGTTGGACGCCGAGGACCGCCAGCCACGCGTACAGCGCCGCCTGGAAGTCGACGAAGATCATCGAGTAGACGGTGAAGACGTCGATCAGCGGGGCGAAGACCGGCGTGACGATCTGGAAGATCACCACCAGCGGCATCCCGACCCGGCCGAAGCGCCCCGAAGGCCCCTTGTCCGTCAGGGACTTGCGGTGCTTCCACAGGGCCTGCATGGTGCCGTAGGACCAGCGGTAGCGCTGGGACCACAGCTGCTTCAGGGACCCCGGCGCCTCGGTCCACGCGCGTGCGTGCTCCTGGTAGACGACCCGCCAGCCAGCGCGGTGCATGGCGATGGTGATGTCCGTGTCCTCGGCCAGGGTGTCCTCGCTCATCCCGCCGACCCCCAGCACCGCCTCCCGGCGGAACGCGCCGATCGCGCCCGGGATGGTCGGCATGCAGCGCAGCAGGTCGTACATCCGCCGGTCGAGGTTGAAGCCCATGACGTACTCGATGTGCTGCCAGGCCCCGATGACCGTGTCGCGGTTGCCGACCTTGGCGTTGCCGGCGACCGCGCCGACCTCGGGGTCGGCGAAGGGCTGCACCAGCTGCCGTACGGTGTCCGGTTCGAAGACCGTGTCACCGTCCATCATCACGACGATGTCGTGACTGGCGCTGCGCACACCGTTGTTGAGGGCGGCCGGCTTGCCCGCGTTCTCCTGGCGGATGACGCGGACGTTGTCCATGCCCAGGTCCATGGCGGCGTTGCGGGCGATCTCGGAGGTGCCGTCCGTCGAGCCGTCGTCGACCACGATGATCTCGATCGGGTGGGTGCTCTTCGCCAGCGATGCGAGGGTGTTGGCGATGCACTCCTTCTCGTTGTACGCCGGGACGATCACACTCACCGGGCGGGTGATCGTCGGTCCCCAGCCGAAGCGGCGTCTGTTGCGCTGCCGGTAGTGGCGCCGGGCGAGGATCAGCATCATCCCGAAGCGGCCCATGACGGCCACCCCCACGATGACGAGTCCCACGGACAGCGTGGGCACGGTCCACTCGGCGACGGCGACCGCGAACACGAGCGCCTTGCCCTCGTACAGGGTGGTGCCGGTCGCGGTGCGGTGGGCGGCCTGGAGCCGGGAGGGGCTCGCACCGTTCGAGCCGCTGCTGTTCGCCGCCGTGCCCGGGCCGTTCGCGGACTGCGCCCCCGTGGCGCCCTCGGCGCCTCCCGCGACCGTCGTCCCCCCGGGCCGGTTCTTGGCGTTGTCCTTTTCGATGACCCCGCTGATGGTGGTGAAGGTGTAGCCCTTCGCCCTCATCTTCTCGATGTACTCGGGCAGCGCCCTGACCGTCTGCGAGCGGTCGCCGCCCGCGTCGTGCATGAGGACCGACGCGCCCTTGCCGCTCTTCGGCGTCGCCCACTGGACGATCTTCGAGACGCCCGGCTTCTTCCAGTCGTCGCTGTCGGTGTCGACGAAGACGCTGGTGTAGCCGTCCTTGCCGAGCCGCTGGTAGACGGGCCAGCTGTAGTTGTCGATGGCGTCGGTCTCGGAGGAGTACGGGGCCCGGAACAGGGTGGTGGTGATGCCGGCCGCACCCGCCAGCGCGAGCTGGGTCTGCGTCATCTCACGGTTGACCCGGGTGGCGCTCTGGTAGGAGAGGTCGACGTGGGTGAAGGTGTGGATGCCGACCTCGTTGCCCTGCCGGACCATCGTCCTCACGATGCCCGGGTAGCGCGAGACCATAGAGCCGACCAGGAAGAACGTGCCGGGGACGTCGTACTTCTTCAGGATGGCCAGCACCTGGGGCGTCCAGGTCGGGTTCGGGCCGTCGTCGAAGGTGAGGGCGATGGTCTTGTCCGGCACCGACAGCGTGGTGGCCTGTCCGCCGCGGAAGGTCAGGATCGGGCCGCCGTTGAGGATCCTGTCCGGCACCTTGCTGGAACTCGCTCCCTCGCGCACCCGCTCGTCGCCGCCGACCTCGGCGCGCAGATAGCCGTCGAGCAGCATGATGCTGGTCAGCGCGAGCAGGAGCAGCAGCGCGAGGATGACGCGCGGTTTCTGCAGGGCCGCGGCCTTGCCCGCCGCCCGTTCGATACGGGTGGGGGCGCGCCGGCGGCCGCGTGGGGACGTCGTCGTGGTCATGTGGCTGTGCGCTCCGGTCAGTTGGCCGCGGTGGCGGACGGGGACGCAGTGGGCGTCGCGGACGCGGACGGAGTGGGCGTGCCGGACGGCGGCACCGAGGGGAGGTCACTGGGCCGGGCGCCCTGGTTGCCGATGCCGCCCTGTTGCCGGTAGCCGGCGGGGCCGTTGCCGCCCGGGCCCGCCTGGCCGCCTTGGAAGGGCAGCAGCGAGGAGGGGGTGACCGAGGTGCCGATGCCCATGAAGGCGAGGCCCAGGACGACGGCGTACCCGAGACACAGGACGCCCACGAGGAGGCCGAACCGCTTCAGCAGCTTGGAACGGCGTCCGGAGTTGTCAACGAACACGGGCCCCTCGACGGACCCGTTGCCGCGTTTGCGGCGGCGACCGCCCGTGGTCGCGCGGTTTTCGATGGCAGGCTCGGAATGCATTCCCCAGACATTAGGCAGGCTTTATGTGATCGATACTCGACTTCTTGTGAGACACATATGAGAAGGCTCCCACCCTGTCCCCCGACTGAGAGTTTCTGTGAATGCCTGCGCGGTTCACCTCGGGAGGAGTGCGCCGAACATCCCCTTCGTTCCGCCCGGTTGGCCCGCTTTATACCACGTCTCCCATGAACTCCCCATGGATTTCCCGAGTTCGTGAGCACAAGCTTCGTGTGAGACGTTCTCCTTTTGAATAGGGCTTTGTTTCGGACCTGAGACGGAAATCACGAGAGCGGGTGCATGTCCATGCGGAGTTTGCTGAGGCCGGCCGCCGGGTTCACTTGTCTGTTTGCCCTGGCCACGGCGGGATGCTCCGCGGGCTCCGGCGGTACGACGGACGCGGCACCCGGACCGTCGAAACGGACCAGTGCGTCGCCCTCCCGACAGGCGGCCGGCGACACCTCCTACGCCCCCTACGTCAGCGCGACCGAGGCCTCCGCCAACGACTCCAGCGGGTCGCCGTCGACGTACAACCTGGCCTTCGTGATCTCCGACGGCAGTGACTGCACGCCGAAGTGGAACGGGGAGGACGCGATCGCGGACACGGCGGTGAAGTCCCGGATCTCGAAGCTCACGGCGGACGGTGGGACGGTCCGGGTCTCCTTCGGCGGAGCCTCCGGCAAGGAGCTGGCGACGACCTGCGACAGCGTCTCGAAGCTGACGGCCGCCTACGCCACGGCACTTGACGCCGCCGGCTCCAGCCAGGCCGACTTCGACATCGAGGGCGACGAACTGACCGACGCGGACACGGTCGCACTGCGGTCGCAGGCGATCGCGGCGCTGCAGAAGGAACGGCCCGACCTGGAGGTCTCCTTCACACTCCCCGTGATGCCGTCCGGACTGGACTCCGACAGCCTGGCGTTGCTGGAGTCCGCGAACAAGTACGACGTCCAGGTCTCCACGGTCAACATCATGACCATGAACTACGGCGAGTCGTACGCCGGGGACATGGGGGACTACGCGCTGACCTCGGCGAAGGCCGCGCACACGCAGCTGCGGAAGGTGTTCGGGCTCTCCGCCGCCGGTGCCTGGCAGGGCATGGCGCTGACCTCGATGATCGGGGTCAACGACGTCGCCGGCGAGACGTTCACCCTCTCCGACGCGGCGCAGGTGCGGACGTTCGCCGAGGAGAAGGGGGTCGCCTGGGTGTCGATGTGGTCGACGTTCCGGGACCAGCAGTGCGCGAAGGGCGGCGGCTCGGACGCGGCGACCGACTGCAGTGGGGTGAAGCAGAGTTCGGGCGCTTTCGGGAAGGCTTTCGCGGGCTGAGGCGACCCAAGTGCTCTAACGGCGCCTGTGCACCAGCCGACCGGCGCACACCGTCGCCAAGCAGGCGCCGGTCCCGTCGAAGACGGCCAGGTCCGCCCGGCCGTGCACGGTGATCGCCGGTGCCTGCGCGGAGGCCAGGACCAGCACTTCGTTCCGGGCGGCCGCGGCGCGCAGTTCGGGCGAGTCGACGTACTCCCGCAGGACGGCCGTCGCTCCCGACTTCAGGACCGCGTGGACGCGCTCGCGGGGGCTCGGGGCGTCCGGCAGCGGCCCTTCGTGGACGCGGCCCGGCCCCAGCACCCCCGGCCACGCGCGCACCCGCGCCCCGGGGAACCGCTCCAGCAGCTCCTCCGACGGACCCACCGCGGCGATCCTGCCCCCCTCGACCGCCACGGCACCGCCCTTGACCGTCTCCGTGCCGTACCGGACCTCGTCCGCCGCGTGAATCGTCAGCACTGAATCGTCCAGACGGGCGGGTCAGTTGGAGGCGAGGAGCTTCAGCTCGGGGTGGGCCGTGCCGCCCGCGATCGCCGTCGAGGAGATGTGGGACATCACGCGCTCGTCGACCGGGTCGTTCGCCGGGTCGTCGTGGACGACGATGTGCTCGTAGGTCGTCGTGCGCTGGGCGGGAACCCGCCCCGCCTTCCTGATCAGGTCGATGATCTCCAGGCGGTTGGAGCGGTGCTTGGCGCCGGCGGAGGAGACGACGTTCTCCTCGAGCATGATCGAGCCGAGGTCGTCGGCGCCGTAGTGCAGGGACAGCTGGCCGACCTCCTTGCCCGTGGTCAGCCAGGAGCCCTGGATGTGCTGGACGTTGTCCAGGAAGAGGCGGGCGATGGCGATCATCCGCAGGTACTCGAAGATCGTGGCCTGCGTACGGCCCTTCAGGTGGTTGTTCTCGGGCTGGTAGGTGTACGGGATGAAAGCCCGGAAGCCGCCCGTGCGGTCCTGCACGTCACGGATCATCCGCAGGTGCTCGATCCGCTCGGCGTTGGTCTCGCCCGTGCCCATCAGCATGGTCGACGTGGACTCCACGCCCAGCCGGTGGGCGGTCTCCATGATCTCCAGCCAGCGCTCGCCGCTCTCCTTCAGCGGGGCGATCGCCTTGCGCGGCCGCTCCGGCAGCAGCTCCGCGCCGGCGCCGGCGAAGGAGTCGAGGCCGGCCGCGTGGATACGGGTGATGGCCTCCTCCACCGACACCTGGGAGATACGGGCCATGTGCTCGACCTCGGACGCGCCGAGGGAGTGGATGACCAGCTGCGGGAAGGCGTCCTTGATGGCCTTGAAGTGCTTCTCGTAGTACTCCACGCCGTAGTCCGGGTGGTGGCCGCCCTGGAACATGATCTGCGTGCCGCCCAGCTCGACGGTCTCCGCGCACCGGCGCAGGATGTCGTCCAGGTCGCGCGTCCAGCCCTTGTCCGTGTCCTTGGGGGCGGCGTAGAAGGCGCAGAACTTGCACGCCGTGACGCACACGTTCGTGTAGTTGATGTTCCGCTCGATGATGTACGTCGCGATGTGCTCGGTGCCCGCGTACTTACGGCGGCGTACGGCGTCGGCGGCCGCGCCCAGCGCGTGCAGGGGGGCGTCGCGGTAGAGGTCGAGCGCTTCTTCCGGCGTGATGCGTCCACCGGCGGCGGCACGGTCGAGCACGGACTGGAGGTCGGCCTTCTCGGTCACCGGGCGTCCCTTTCGTCAAGGGTTGTGGACGGCTGCGTCCGCGGTGCACGGACCGAACCAGCCTACGCCAGCCCTCCGACAACCCCGACGTCAGGCCGCGTACGCCCCGATGAGCAGCCCCAGGAACGCCCCCGCGATCAGGAACGGCCCGAACGCGATCGCCGTCTTGCGTCCGGCCCGCCGCGCCACGACGAGCGCGCCGCCGTACAGCGCGCCGAGCAGGAACGCGGCGAAGGTCCCGAGCATCACCGTCGCCCACCCGTACCACCCGAGCACGGCCCCGAGCCCCAGCGCCAGTTTCACGTCCCCGAAGCCCATGCCGCCCGGGTTGATGAGGAACAGCAGGAAGAAGGCGCCGCCGAGCGCGAGGGCGCCGAACAGCGCGGTCGGCCAGTCACCGGCGTGCTCCGGTACGAGGGCGACGAGCCCGAGCAGCACGAGCGCGGCCGCCGCGAGGGGCAGGGTCAGCGGGTCCGGCAGCCGCTGCACCCGGAAGTCGACGACGGCCAGCAGCACCCCGACGGGCGCGAGCAGCAGCCACACCGCGAGCTCGGGCCGCGTCCCGGTGGCGGCGGCGAGGGCGGCACAGACGAGGGCGGTGGCGAGGACGAGGGCGGGGGTACGGGGGCCGTACGTGGGCGCCGGCGCGGCTGTCTGAGCTGCCCCTGCCGCTGTATCGGCATCCCCGTCAGCTGTATCGGCTTGTCGGGGGTGCGCGGAGCCTGGTCCGGCGTCCCGGGCAGTCTCTTCTACGGCTCCGCCGGACCAGGCGGATGCTTCGGCGACGGCGTCCGCGCACTGCCCGCAGCGGGCCCGGCCGAGCCATCCGCCGAGCCGTCCGCCGATGCGGTGCTCCCCCGGACAGGTCTCGCGCCAGCTCTCCCCCGACGGGACCGAGAACCGGTACGCGGCCCTCGGCAGCAGCGACCCCGCCGCCCCGCCCCACAGCGCGGCAGCGGCGATCAGCGCCCCCGTGCTCACCCCGGCGCTCATCCCACCGCGGCGACGCCGGTGCGCCAGGACGGCAGCAGTTCGTCGAGGAGGGCCTCGGTGCGCGCGGGCAGCCCGCGGGCACCGCTGCGGTTGACGAGGTCGGCGGCGAGCGACTTCAGCCGGTCGGTGTCACCCGTGGCGTGGGTGGCGCGCAGCAGCTCGTTCCACAGGCGCTCGTCCGCGGGCGCGGAGTTGAGGGCCGCGTCGAGGGCCTCGATGGCCTTCTCCGCGCGGTCCTTCTCCAGGTGGAACGCGGACAGCGCGAGCCCGATGTCGGCGACCAGCAACGGGAGTTGGGCGTCGATGATCTCGTGGGTGAGCCAGCGGTAGCGACCCTCGGGCCGGTCGGCGAGCAGCGGACCGCGGACCAGGACCAGCGCGTCGGTGAGCAGACGCCCCCGTACGACACGGCTGTCGACGCCCTTGCCCTGGGTGGCCTCGTGGTACAGCGAGCGCAGCACGTCCAGGTCGGACACGACGGACTTGGCGAGCACGAGCCGCCCGGTGGCGTCGGCGGACAGCCGGGGGCTGCCGTCCGGATCGGTACCGAGCCAGACCCGCAGCCGCTCCAGCAACGCGTCCCGCACGTCCTCCGTGACGCCCCGCGGCCACAACGCGGAGGCCAGCACCCGCGGATGGACGCCCTCGCGGTGCAGCAGCAACAGGGCGAGCGCCTCGTGCAGCAGCGCGCTGCGCTCCCCGTCCGGGGTCTCCAGCCCGATGATCTCGTACGACCCGACAAGCCGCGCGTACACCGCGGGCCGCCCCTGCTCGCTGATGTCGACGAGGAACGGCGGTGTGGGCGTGGGCCCTTGGGGATCGCGCTCGGGGTCCGCCTCGACGAACAGCTCGACGACGGCCCGCTGTTGGGCCGACGGCAGCAGCTGGGCGTCGAGTTCGAGCCCGAGGAGCGGGGCGAGCAGCTTGCCCGCGCCGGTGATCTCCATCTCCCAGGCGGCGCCGGGCAGATCGCCGGTCTCGGTGCCGACCAGGTAGCCGATGCCCAACCGGCTGGCGTCGGAGGCGAGTTCGGCGAGCTTGACGGCGTCCTCGGGCGAGGGCTGCGCGGCGAGCAGGACGAGGTGCGGCGCCCAACGGGTGTGCTGGGCGGGCCCGGTACGCCCGGTGAGCACGGAGTCGTGGCCGGCAGCCCCGAGGGCCCCGCGCCGCTGCCGGGTCTCGGCCTCCATGGTCTCGATCAGGTCGTCGATGCCGTCGAGGTGACGGAGCCGGTTGGGAGCGAGAGGAGTGAGATCCTCCCCGAAGCCGACGAGCGTGATCGTCATCCGGTCCGACCATCCGTTGGTCGCCAACTCGGCGGCCACGGAGGCGAAGACGGCCGCCCGGTCGGCCTCGCGCCCGCTCAGCGAGACGATGCCCGGCACGGCTTCCAGATTGAGCAGCAGCCGGGAGTCGTCCATGGTCCCGAGGCTGACGAGGCCGGGGTACGGCGCGGCCGTGTCGACGTCCTCGTACCGCTCGGCGTCGCTGCGGGCCAGCATCCAGAACGTCTGGTCCTGCCCGAGCTGCCAGGGCGCGGGCGGCTTCCCGGCGGGCTGGGCGAGCTGCAGATGCAGGTCGCCGTTGGTGAGCCAGGCGGCGTACACGGTCGGCAACGGCCGTGACTCCCCGGCGAGTTGTGCGGCCAGCCCGCGCAGGGAGCGGTCGAGCAGTCGTACGGCCTCGGGGTCGGCGCCGACGAGGAGCGCGTCCTGCGCGTCGGCGGCGTCCCCGGTCGGCGTGGGCGGCTCCATACCGCGCCGCCCACCGACGGCACCGAACGCCGACTGCCACAACGCCTGCCGACGGCGCCGGCCGAGGGCACCGAGGAGGCCGGCGGCGAGAAGGGGGGCGCCGAGAAGGGCCTCGGAAAGACCGAAGGAGTCGGAGTGGGAGTGGGAGCCGGACTCGGAAGCGGTGGCCTGCTGCTGGTGATGGTCCTGCTGCTGTGCTTCGGGCCGCTGCTGGGGCACCGAGACCTGCTGACCACCGCTTTCCTGCTGCTGCGCGTGCGCACCGGACTTGGCGTAGTCGTGGATCTGCTGCTGCGCCTCGGGCGAGACATGCGCGTTGGCGTCCGGCATCTCGACGAGCTCGCCGCCGTGCGCGTCACCGGGCATCTCCATGATCCAGCCGGGCCGGATCAGACTGGCCTCGGACAGCCGGGAACCGTCCGGCTGCACCCGGTCCTTGTTGAGCTCGTAGATCTCCTTGTACCGGCGTCCGTCGCCGAGGTGCCGCTGCGCGATCTCCCAGAGGGAGTCATGGTGACGGCCTTCGGGCGGCTGGATGCGGTAGTACTTCGTCTCGCCGTGCTGCCTGGCGTTGGCGCCGACGTCGGCCTGTGCGTGGGAGGCCTGTTCGGCGAGGGCGGCGGCGGTGTGCGCGGCCTGCTCCTGCTGCTGGGCGAAGATACCGGGCGTCGCCTGCGCGGCGGCCACGGTCGGCTTCTGGTTCCCCTCCAGGCTGTGGCCGAGCTGCGACAGCCCCGGGGTGAGGCTGGCGGCGGTGGCGCCGACGAGCAGCAGCGCGGCGACGAGCTGCCGGGCGAGGATCTGACTCGGGCCGGCCCCCGGCACCCGCCCGGGCACGCCGACCCCGCTGAGCGCGGCCTTCACCTCCACCAGCACGCAGGCGGTGAACTGCGCCCAGGCCAGCCACACCACCACGGTCAGGATGTGGATGAACGTCCAGACGGTGATCTCCTGCTGCAGCCAGTCGAGGCTGGGCGCCCCGCTGGGCAGCGGCCACCCGATGGTGACGGCGAGCGCACCCGGCACGCCGACGACCAGCACGAGCAGCGCGAGCAACGCGAAGAACGCCTTGACGAAGTCCCCGAAGGTGCGACGCCGGATGCGGACGGGCTGCGGGGTCCGGTTCCTGGGAGCCGACGAGTTCGCTGCCGGGCTGCCCGTCGAGTTGCCGGTTGACCTGCCCGTCGAGCTGGACGAGCTGGAGGTGCGGCGTCGTGGCATGGCGGGTGTCCTGGGGTCGTGTGCGGACGGTGACTGTGCGTGCTGCGGGACGTGCGGGTGCGGGTGCGCGGGTGGGTTGCCTGGGTGTACTGAGCCTACAGAGATCTTATGGACTCGTATTCACAAGGCCGCAGCCCGGATACGGGACTGAGACCTGCCCCTGTCCCCACCCCGGTCTCCCCTCCCCCGGATCATCGGCCCGTTCGCGTCCGCGACACCCCCACTCCTCACATTCCCCACACAATCCCCCACCGCCGCTCAAGGCCCCCTTACCCGCCCCTGCTAACTTCGTTCCCCGTTGCACACAGCCGACTTCGGGGGAGAACACCGTGGCACGCCACGCACTGACGACCACAACCGCCGCACTCACCGTGGCGGCGGCACTCTTGCTGACCGGGTGCGGCGGAAACGACAAGTCGTCCTCGGACGACATCAAGGGAGCAGACACGGGCTCCAGCAGCCCGTCGGCTTCGGCCTCCGCGTCCGACGCGAACGCTCCCGACGTCAGCGTTCCCAGCGACTTCCACCTGGTGTTCGACTTCGAGACGCCGTCCGACGCCAAACAGGCGGCGGCGCTCGCCGGTGCGGAGAACTTCATCCGGGCCCTGAAGCACGGCATCGCCCAGCAGGATCCGAACGACCCGGCCTACCAGTACTACTCGAACGGCCAGGCCGCACAGTATGCCAAGTCGCAGATCCAGGCCTGGGTGAAGGGCAGTTGGACGGTCACTGGCACGGACAAGTACTACGACGCCAACGTCACCTCACTGAGCGGCGGCAAGCGTGAACTCGTCACCTTCTGCCGGAACCAGGGCAAGTCCTTCAGCAAGGAGATCAAGACCGGCAAGATCCTCTACACCGACGAGAACGCGGACAGCTATGTGAAGTACCAGTTGCTCGTTTTCCCGCCCAGCGGTTCCACCAAGATCTGGAAGACATCGGTCGTGGATGTCACGGAGCGGGCGAAGGAGTGCCAGAAGTGACGCGGCTCGCGCTCCTCGGACGCCTGCTCCCGGCCGCCGGCGTCACCCTTGTGCTGATCGGCGCCGGAACCGCGCACGCCAACGACACCCCGCCCCCGTCCTCCGGCTCCCCCGGCACCTCCAACTCCTCCGGCGGTAAGAACGGCAGCGACATCTACGCCTCCGCCACCTACTCCACGATCAAGGTCCGTCAGGTCAGCGGCCCCACCGGCGGCAAGCGCGGTGCCATCTCATCCGTGGACGTCAGCTGGAAGCCCCCCGCCTGCTGGTACGAGCCCGTGTTCACCGGCCAGGAACTGAAGGACTTCGTGGACCGTACCGACGGCAATGGTGACGTCGGCATTCACGAGTCCTGGTACGGCAAGGGCCTGTGGACCGACCACTACCAGGACGGCAAGCCGGAGAACAACTTCGACGACACCAACAGCGTCGCCGATGGCTACAAGAACTACAACATAGGCAAGGACGGCTACTTCTGGCGCAGCGTCGCACCGGACGCGAACGACCCGGACTCCTGGGACTGCGGCCGCATCATGTTCTGGCAGGACGCCAACGTCGTTCCCAAGGTGCCCCACGCTCCCACGCCGGAGATGCTCGCCGACTACGCCTACAACCAGATCAAGGTCCCCGACACCGAGATCGAGCTGAAGCCGACCGCCAAGTCCACGGTCAACCTGCCCACTTGGGTCTGGCTGGACAAGGGCACCTTCCAGGCGGTCAAGGTCCGCGCGGAGCTGCCCCGCACCAACCTCTGGGCCGAAACGACCGCCAAGCCGGTCGCCCTCCACCTGGACCCGGGTACGGGAGACGCGACGACCTTCCCGGCCTCCGGCGACTGCACCATCAACGCCGACGGCTCGATCGGCACGGAGTACAAGCCGGGCGACGCCAACCAGACCCCGCCCTGCGGCATCACGTACCTCAAGGCCACGAACGGCACGCCCTACCACCTGAAGGCCAGCATCACCTGGCAGATCTCCTGGCAGGGCACGGGCGGCACGAGGGGCGACCTCCCCGACGGCACCTTCGACACCACCCAGGACATGAACGTCCAGGAAATCCAGGCGATCAACCGCTGACGTACGAGCGGCCGGCTTCGAAGAGGTCGGCCGCCTCGGTCACCTCATGGAGCGGTGTCTCCACACCGCGTCCGCCACAGCTCAGGCATCGAACAGCTGCGCCGCCGCACTCACCTGCACCGCCCGCCTCGCCCAGACCGTGAGCTGGTCCATGTCGGAGCACCCTTCCACCCGCACACGGACGGCATCGGGCACATCGATGCCCCGCCACTCAAGGATCCGCAGGACCATCAACGCACGATCTTCGAGCCGTCCCTCTTCACGGCCCTCCTCACGGGTCTTCTCAGCGACTTCATGCCGGAAGAAGTAGTTGACCGGCATCATCAGCTCCTTCCAGATCTGCCTGGCCCGGTCGTCGACCAGGCACGACTCCACAAACTGCGCGAGCATCCCCGCACTGTCGGTATCGGTGATCGCCAAGGCCGCAGCCAGCGGTTTCAGTATGGCAGCGGCGCCCGGCCCTTTCCCATGAATCATCGTCGAGAAGGCCGCGAGAAAGACATCGCGCTGAGCATCTGCCTCGTCGGCGATCAGCGGCACGTTCTCCGGGCTCAGCACCAGCGGCCGCACCGTCAGCGAGTGCCACCCCGGCAGCCCCAGGCGGATGGGCCGGGCAGCCCACCGCGCCGTGGACGTGCTCTGGGTCAGCACGATCAACACAGGCTCCCAGCGGTACTTCGCTTACAGGTACGTGAGGTAGTACGCCCAACTGCTTCGCTTGTCCTCGTCCCGTTTCCCCTGGGACTCGACGACCAGCAGGTACGTCCCCTCACCCGTTTCCGCCCGCAACAACGTGTCCACACGCCGCTCGACCGGTTCGATCTACGTCAGGTCCCCGTTGAGTACCGCGAAGTCGTGGGGTTCCGGAATCGGGATATGCAGAACGTGCTGCAGAGTACGGGTGAAACCCGCAGGATCCTTCTGGCCGGCGTCAGCGAGGAGCGCGTCCGCCGACTCGCGGCCAACTACGCCTGCTCGAATGAAGAGTTGATCCGTGCCTTGGTCGCCATGGCCGCCGACCGCACCCGGGGGTGGTGGGAGGAATACAGGGGTGTCCTGCCCGCCGCCTACCTCGACCTCGCCGAGTTGGATCACCACGCACGGTTCCGCCACGACGTGGCGGTCAACCACCTACCCGGACTCCTCCAGACCGAGGCCTATGCGCGGGCCCTTTTCTCCTACATGAACCCCGAGTTCCCGCAGAGCGAGGTGGAGCACCGGGTAAGTCACCGGATGACGCGGAAGGCCATCATCGAGGGTCCCGATCCCATCCCGTACGAGACCCTCATTCATGAGGCCGCTCTCCGCATCAAGGTGGCAGGCCGGCCCGCGTTCCGAGCCCAGCTGACCCGCGTCCTGGAGTTGTCCGAGGCGGGCCACGTGACCGTACGGGTCATCCCTTTCACCCTTGACGACTTCGCCGGCGCCGGAAGCGCGATGGTGTACCTCGGAGGAGCCGTCCCGCACCTGGACACCGTGGTTCGTGACGCCCCGCACGGCACGGCCTTCGTCGACTCCCAGGCCCAACTGGAGCACTTTCGGAAACTCTTCCGTAGGGTGAGGGAAGCATCACTCGACCCTCAGCGGTCGCGTGACCTCATCCACCGGTTGGCCAAGGAACTGTGAGGACCCAGCCATGACCACCCCCGCTCAGTGGCGGAAGTCGTCCTTCTCAGGCGGCGGGGAGGGCAACGACTGCGTAGAAATTGCGAACCTGCGCACACGAGTAGCGATACGCGATTCCAAGACCCCTGCCCGAGGCGTCCTCTCCTTCCCCACCAAGTCCTTCACGGCGTTCGTCTTGTCTCTCAAGACCGACTCCGCACGTCCGTCGGCCTGACCCGACCGGTTCAGAATCCCCGGGGATCCGGGTGAGGCTTCGCCGACGGGTCCTGAGACCAGGTCAGACGAGCCTCGATCTGGTCCCCTGTGAGCTCGATGAGCCGGTCGGTCGCCCAGCCGTTCACTGGACGGCACGGGGAAACTGCGGCAGGCGGAAGGCCGCCAGATGCGCCGGCAGGGCTTCCGGACGGTACACCGGCTTCTTGACCTCGCCGCTCCCCGTCTTCGGCTTGGACGATCTGCGCAGGTCCAGACAGTCGACCACCTGCTCCACCAGGTAGAGGAAGTAGTCGTCGTCCTTCGCACCGTCGATGTCGACCGGTACGAGACTGCCGGCTGCCAGGAGCCCGTCTCCGAGACTCTCGACGAGGCGGCGGCTGAGCACTGGAGCGCTCGGGCTGCCTGAGGGAAACTCGCTCTTGGACCAGGATCGCTCGCCCAACCATTCGGCACGCAACCGAGTGGGCCGGTCCGCTTCATCCCCCACACGTTGCCAACGCATGGTCCGCAGGATATCGAAACCATTAGGATGCAGGCCCTGGTATTCGCTGAGGCTCGGCAGGAGCCGATACACCGTCAGGCTCTCCTTGGTCTCGTCAGTCATCACGTCACGTTCCATATTCGTCAAACTCACCTGCATTCTGGAATTCTCCGAAGCCGACCACATCACTGTCCGCGTCCTCCCCTTCGACCTCGACGGTTTGGGCGGCGCTGGAAGCAACATGGTGTACGCGGGGATGGCACGGTGTTCGTCGACGCCGACGCACAACTCAGCCGCTTTCGGACGCTCATCCGCAGCCTCGCGAAAGAGCTGTGAGGCAATCCGCCGCACCACATAACCATCCGCGACTCCAAGGCCCCCTCCCGAGGCGTCCTCTCCATCCCCGCCGGATCCTTCACTGCGTTCGTCGCGGCCCTCAGAAGCCCCATGGATCGGGGTGCGGCTTCGCCGCCGGATCCTGCGACCAGGTGAGACGTGCCTCGATCTGGTCGCCGGTGAGCTCGACCAGTCGGGCGGCCGCCCAGCTGTTCCACTGGACGGCGGTGGGAAACTGTGGCAAGCGGAAGGCTGGCAGATGCATCGGCAGTGCCTCGGGACGATACACCGGCTTCTTGACTTCGCCATCCAGCCGCTTCGGCTTGGATGACCTACGGAGATCCAGACAGTCGACCACCGCGTCCACGATGTAGAGGAAATACTCGTCGCCCCTCGCACCATCGATCTCAACAGGCACCAGGCTGCCAGCAGTCGACAAATCCTCTCCGAAGTCCTCCGTGAGACGTCGACTGAGCACCGGAGCGCCCGGATAACCGGAGGGGAAGTCGCTCATGGCCCAGCGTTTCTCACCCGTCCATCCGGCACGCAGCTGAGCAAGCCGATCTGCCTCACTTCCTCCATCCTGCCAGCGCATGAGCTGACGCGAATCGAAACTGTTGAGTTGCAGGTGTCGGTATTCACTCAAGCTCGGCAGCAGCCGGAACACCGACATACTCGTCTCTGGCGCGTCAGCCATTGCGACCTCATCCTTATCCGTTGTTGCGCCGGTACCACCCATCATGGTGCCGTCCATACCGCATTCGCCGACGGTTGCCCACCCGCCAGTTCCCCCTGGACCTGCTGTCCGATGGAACGCAATTCCCGACGGAGCGCACCGCGGATGGCACGCGCTCCGTACCCCTTGTTCGTCATTCGCTCCGTCATGACCTGAAGATGCGTATTGAGACGCTCAAGGAACACCTTGCGATGCGTGAAGTTGTGCGGCCGCGGATGCCCCAGCGGAACCCCGTTCGCGGCATCGTTGATATCGACCCCATATTTCTCCAGCAGAGCCCGAGCGTCTGCCGCACCGTTCCGTTTCATGCCCGACGGCACAAGGTGAGCCGCCGCCTCGCCCGCGCTCTTCGCCCGTCCCTCCCGCGCCAGGTTCTTCGCCAGCAGGTCGGCGTTCTCGGCGCAGGTGAGCAGGCCCAGGTAGTCGAGCCATGACAGGGGGTTCGGTACGTAGGCGCGCGGGTTCGGGCCCGCCTCCAGACCGAGGGGGTCCGCGCTGATGTAGGCCGCGGCGACCGGGTCGTAGTACCGGAAGAAGTTGTAGTGGAGCTGGGTCTCTGGGTCGAAGTACTGGCCGGGGAAGCGTAGGGGGGTGGACGTGTCGTACGCCCCGTCCAGCGCGGTCAGGCCCCAGAGCGTGGCGTCCGAGCGCCAGGCGATGTCACCGTCGTCCGTGACGAGTTCGGTCGGAGTCCCCACGAGGTCGGTGACGATGGCGTAGAACCGCTCGTCGACGACGTCCTGCGGCGCGTCGGCAAGCGTCATGCGCTGCGTCTGGGTCAGTGGTCGGGTACCGTCGCGGTCCCAGGTCAGGGTGGACACCTCTGCGGAGTCGGCGCGAACCGTGGTCTGCTCCACGAGGTGCGGACCGTCCCAGGTGAACCAGGTCTCCTCCGTCACACTCCGCCCGTCGGCGCTCAGACGCCGCTTGGCGACACGGCGGCCCAGTGGGTCGTACGCATAGCGCCAGACCGTGCCGTCGGGGGTGACCACCGAGGTGAGCCGGTCGTCCGCGTCCCAGGTGTAGCGCCAGATGTCGGGTTTGCGCGACAGCCGTGTGCGACGGCGCAGCACCACCCGTCCGGCGGCGTCGTACTCGTAGTGGACGCCTCCGGCGCGCAGGACGCGGTTGCCGTGGTGAACGCGTTCACCACGCCCTTCCTGGGTGGAGTAGCGGTCCGGCCAAGCGGCGCGTGTCTGGTTTCCCTGCTCGTCGTAGGCGTACGACTCCGTCCAGCCCTCCGCCCGTACGGTGAGGACCCGTCCCTCGGCGTCGAGTTCGAACGTGCGGCGTCCTGCCGTTCGGTCGTCGAGCGTGGTCACGTGGCCGTCCGGCCTGTACGTGTAGCTGCGGTGCGGGAGAGGACTCGTACTGCTGGGCGAGGTGAGCTGCTGCGCGGTGAGCCGGTCCCCGGCATCCCAGGCGAGTGCGAACGTGACGCCGGTGTCGGTCCACCTGGTCGTCTCTCGGCCGAGGTGGTCGTAGGCGAACGCCAGGGTGCGATCAGCGGTTCGGAGGCCCGTACGACGTCCTGCCGCGTCGTACCCGTACGCTGCGACGGCACCACTCGGTGTGGTTCTGCTCACTGGGCGGCCCAGGACGTCATAGCCCGTGGAAAGGACCCTGCCGTCGACGGCCTCGGCGGTGACACGGCCGCCCCGGTCGTATGCGTACACGAGGGTGGCGTCCGGTCCCACTGCCTGGACGAGCCGGCCGGCGCGGTCGTGGGAGTACGTGGTCGTCCTGCCGTCCAGCGTCGCCCGGATCTGGTTGCCGACCTCGTCGTAGCCGAACTCGGCCATCTGGCCGAAGGCGTTGGTGCGGCTCAGCAACTGGCGTGCCGGGTCGTAGGTATAGGAGAGCGTGCGGCCGTCGAAGTCCTTCTCGGAGACCAGGTTGCCCACCGCGTCGTAGTGGTAGTCCCACGTCAGCCCGCGCGGGTCGGTCACCTGGAGCAGCCGCAACTCCGTGTCGTGGGTGAACGTGTGGCGTACGCCGTCCGGCGTCGTGCGCGAGGTGAGCAGGTCGAAGGGGCCGTACGCGAAGGTGGTCCTGCGGCCCAGGGGGTCGGTGTGGGTGAGTTGGTTGCCCTCGCCGTCGTAGGTCCAGCTCTCCACGCTGCCGTCGGCTCCCGTTCGCGAGGTCAGGAGTCCCTCGGGGGAGAAGGTTCGCAGGGTCCGGCCACCCAGCGGGTCTACGACGGCGACGCACCGACCGAAGGGATCGTAGGTGTAGGTGGAGGTCGCGCCGAGCGGGTCGGTGGCGGAAGTCGGCTGTCCGGCAGGATTGTTGGTGAAGCGGTGGACGGCGCCCGTCGCGTCGGTCAGCGTGGCCAGGGCACCTGTCGGCTCGCGGGTGAAGACGGTGGTCGCCCCGTCGGCGGTCGTCAGTGATACGCAGTTGCCGTGTTCGTCCCAAGCCTGCCGCAGGACGGCACCGTCGTACTCGGTGATCTCCTCCGGCAGGCCGAGGTCGTTGTAGCGAGTGGTGGAGACCGAGCCGTCGGGCAGCTGGACGGAGGTGAGACGGCCCGCCTGGTCCCACTCCATGGTCAGCGAGCGGCCCAGTTGGTCTGTGCGGCGCAGCAAACGGTCTCGGTGATCCCACTCCTGTGTGACCGTGTGGCCGAACGCGTCGGTCTCCTGGATGAGTTGGTAGGCATCGTTGAACTGGTAGTGCGTGGCGTGACCCAACGAGTCGACTGCGACGGTGCGGTGAGCTTCGTCGTCGTACGCGAAGGTGTAGGAGAGGAATCCGTCCATGCCGTGGCCGGCCACGCAGCGGCCGCCGCGGTCGTACTCGAAGCTATACCAGACGTGGTTCCGGTCCTCCCAGCGCGTGAGGCGCCGGTGGTCGTCATAGGCGAACCGCAGGGGCAACCCAGAGGAGTTGTGGACGGCCGAGAGATTGCCGTGGTCGTCGTAACCGTAACGGACCAGGGTCGGCCGTTCGGGGTGACTGTGCAGGGCCAGTTCCGTAATTCTGCCATTCTCGCAGGTCACTGCTATGCGGTAACCGCCGTGATGGGTGATCTCCGCAGGCGTTCCGTCCGCCCGATAGGTCACGGTGACGGTGTTGCCGTTCCGGTCACTGATCGTGGACAGCGGAAGTTCAGCCGACGCGTGGTCCGGCAGCGGCCGGAAACGCAACGTGCGGCCCGTCTCCGGATGGTGAACGGCGAGTCCGCCTTCGACGGACGCGTCCCAACTCAGCGGCCAGGCGGGTCCTTCCACCGGCAGTACGGAAACGTCCGGATCCGGGACCGGGTAGTGCAGCACCATGCCGTCGTCAACGGCGAGCCGCACGCCCCCGTCGTCGAGCAGCAGACGCTGATCGAGCGTGCACGTCCAGGAAGGCCCCAGCAAGCGGCCACTGCGGACGCTCGTACGGTGGTGGCGTTCCAGTACGAGGGGAAGAACACCGTCCAGCATCACGTCGGTCGCCGACATGACCAGCTCGCCGGTGGCCAGGTCGACCGGGTCGCCGCGCGTGATGAGCTTCTTCATCTGGCGGCCCAGGACACGGGCGGTCTTGCCGAAGCCCCGGACACCGAGCGCCATGCCCTTCAGCCCGGTCTTGCCGAAGGCTCTCATCCCCTTCGCCAGCTTCCCCAGCGAAGTGATCCCCTTGCCCCCCGGTATGCAGTCCAGCGCCGCGAACCCCACGTCCCACAGGGACGCTTGGCCCTTGGAGTATTTGTAGAGGGTGTCCGCCAGGACGACCAGGGCCGCCACCAGGACGATCGCGCCCAGGATCGGGCCTCCGATGATCATCGCGATGATGCCGACGACCGTCACGACCACCTTGCAGACCGTGACGATGGTGTCCCAGTTGTCCTCGAACCAGTCGCCGACGTCCTCCCACCACGAGCGGTTCTGGATGCCCGCGTCCGAGGCGTCGTCGATCTTCTGTTTCGCCTCGCGGGCCGCGTCCTCGCGCATCCTGCGGGCGTCCTCGGCCATCTTCTTGGCGGCGGAGAGGGCGTCCTGGGCGTCGGTGACGGCGGACTGGGCCTTGGTGTGGGCGGACTTCGCGGCCTGGGCGTCGCGGGTGGCGGCGCGGACCTTGGACTCGTCGGGCCTGTCGGCGGCGGACCTGCTGCCGGTGGGGTCGTCCTTGTACTTGTCGGCCTCCTTCGTGGCCCGGGTCACCCAGGAATCGGCGGACGCCAGACGGGACTTGGCCGAGGACAGGTCGTGCTGCGCCTCCCGGCCCTTCGCCAGCGCCTTGTCCGCCAGTGCCTGCGCACGCTCCAGCTTGGGCCAGTACGCCGCGAGGGCGTCGCCGCACATCTCGTACGACTTCTTCAGCTTCTTGAGGTTCTTCGGGACGCCGGAGAACTCCTCCTTGAAGACGTCCGCGGACTTGCCGGCCCACTGCAGTGTCGCGTCGTCGTCCGCCATGCTCTTGACGACCTTCAGCGCGCCGGAGACGTCCTCCGCGAACTCGTGCAGCGTTCTGGCGAGCGTCCGTACGCGGTCCGGGTCACCCGGTGTCGGGTCCCTGTCCAGGTCCAGGACATACCAGTCCCGTGGCCGCTGCCCCGCCATTCCGCAACCCCCGTCACGCGCACATCGTCGTCAACACCCGTATGCACACGCGAACTTACCGTGCACTTACGTTCGAGGTGAAGGAGGTCCGGCCGTGATCCCGGTCAACCCGGTTTCCTGGCGCGGCTCAACCGGCACAACCCGCCCCAACCCGGCTCACCCCGTGAAGCGGAACGTCGACGTGATCGCGTCGAAGATGTCGAAGAACGAGTCGGCCAGGTCCAGGACCTGGCTGCTGCCCGCCACCAGGGCGACCTTGCCCTCCTGGCCGGGGACGGGGATGAACGTCTGCATGAGGACGGCGCGGAGGGTGCGGTTGAGGGCGTCGTCCGGCACGGCGATGTCCTCGATGCCGTAGGTGCGGGCCGCCGGGCCCACGCCGGGGATCTCGACCGTCGTCACCTTCCGCCAGGAGTCCCCCTCCTTCCTGGCCTCCTTGGGCGCGAGACCCGCGGCGATCGCGGCGGGGTCGGTGGACAGGGGTGCGCCCTCACGCGTGCGGCCGCCGACCAGGGACACCGTCACCGAACCCGTGATCGGCGTCTCGCCGCCGAAGCTCTCCGCCATGCAACCGCAGTACAGGGCACCCGACTTCCACGCGTCCGCCGCCGCCTTCCGCAGGAAGGTGACGTACGTGTCCCGGTGCGGCGCCAACTCCGGGTGCTGCCGCACCCGTTCGCTCACCATGAGGCGGATGGAGTCGTCGCGCGACTCGGGGCGGACGTCGAACTCCCACCACGACTCGGGGACCTTGATCCGGAAACCTCCGCGCTCGACGGTCAGCGCCTCCATGTAGCGGGCCATGACGGATCCGGTTCCCCCGTTTCGTTAAGTCTTTTCGATCGCTCGTGCCAACATCGTTGAGTTGTACGGTGGCGCCCAGACTACGAGATCGCCGGAACGGGGGACGGACGCATGGGCAAGGGCAAGGGCAAGAGCGACCTCGCGCTGCCGCTCAGCGAACTCGAGGAGTACGGGGGCAAGTTGCGCTCACTCAAGTCCCGACTGAACCACACCAAGAAGCTCTTCGAGTCCTACCGCGACGACATCGGCGACGGCAGTGTCAACGACGCGCTCGGTGACTTCGAGTCCAACTGGGAGGACGGACGCGAGGACATCGGCCAGCAGTTGGACGCCCTGGCCGACATGTCCGACACGGTCGTACGGGAGTTCAGGAAGCTCGACGTCGACCTGGCGAAGAAGGCCGAGGACGCAGTCCGTCCGGAGGGACAGGCCAGTGGCGGCGGCAAGGGGCACAGCCAGGCAGACTGAGGGTCACAGGCAGGCCGACCGACGCCTCACGCCGCCCCGAACAGCGTCGCCAGTCCCCGGTCCAGCGCCGGCCGGAGGGGTTCACCGCCCGGCTCCGTGACGGTGTAGGAGCGGTGGAGGAACGTGCGGAGGTCTGACGTCCGGAAGCGGACGACCGCCACGCCCTCCGGGGCGCGGAACTCCACCGTCGTGCCGGTCGGGCCGTACGGACGGACGTGGACCGTACCGAGGCCGGCCGGGGTGTCCAGGCCCTCCTCCAGGAGGGCGCGGGCGAAGGTCCAGGTGACCTCCTCCTCGTCCAGGGAGATCCAGGCGGGGAAGACGAGGTGCACGGCCAGCGGGTCCTCGGAGCTGTAGCGGAGGGTCACGGGGACCGCCAGTTCCTCGTCGTCGGGCGTCAGCAGATGGGCGCCGGTGGGCTGTTCGAGGGCTATGTACACGAGCGGTCTCCGTCGGGGTCGGGCGCGGGCGGCGGTGCCGGTGAGTCCTTGCACTTCTTGGAGCACGCAAGTGGCGATCGCATTACGCCGGTACGGAAGATTCCGGCGTGACGTGCGTCACTTTACGGTGCTCGCGAAACTTTGATTGAAAGTTTGGCCATCTAGGCTTACAAACCTTCTGCCCCGTCCCGCCCCCAGCAGGCAGCAACTGGAGCGTTCCGCCATGCCCGACGGTTCCACGGCCGCGTATGCCCGCGTCTACGAGGAGCAGCAACCCCGCCTCGTCGCGTACGCCCGCTCGCTCACCCGCAACGCCCATGCCGCCGAAGACCTCGTCGCCGAGGCTCACTTCCGGGTCTGGCGCCGGCTGGCCCAGGGGCACGAGATCGAGAACGTCCCCGCGTACCTGATGACGACGGTCCGCCATCTCGCGACCGCCGCCGGTACCGCCGTACGCGAGACTCCGCGGGATCCGCACGGCGGCGAGCAGGTGCAGGTGCCCGCGCAGGGCGGTGATCCGGCCGAGCGGGTGTCCTCCGTGGACCTCGTCGTACGGGTGCTGGAGCAGCTGCCCGAGCGGTGGGTGAAGGCGCTGTGGCTGGCCGAGGCGGAGGGACAGCCGTTGGCGGCGATCGGGCCGCAGCTCGGCACCAAGGAGGGGGCGACCGCCGTCCTGCTGCACCGGGCGCGCGAGGGTATGCGGCAGGCGTTCCTGCGGGCGCAGACCGGGGCGCCCGACGATCCCGCGTGCCAGGTGCACTGGGCTCGGATGCCGGCGTACGTGCGCGGAGCGGCCTCCGCGCGCCAGTCCGAGCGGCTGCTCGGGCATGTGGACGGCTGCGAGGACTGCCGGGCGCGGCTCGCGGCACTGATGAGCGCCAACGACCGCCTGCCCGCGCTGGTCGGGCCCGCGCTGCTGGTGCTGGCGATGGGCGGCGCGGGGAAGTTCCTGCTCGCCTTCGCCACGGCGGGTTCCGCGACGGGCGCCCAGGGCGTGCTGCACGGGGTGCGGCACGCGTTGGGCGGTGGGTCCAAGCCCGTGGCCGCCGCGGCCGGGGTGGTCGTGGTGGGTGCGGCCGTCCTCGTCCTCGTGCTCGACACCGGCGGCTCGCCCACCGCTCCGTCGGGCCGGATCCCGGTGGCGGACGGACCGGCGCTGCGGACGCCGGGGACTGACGCGCCGGTGGGACCGTCGGTGAAGAAGGGGCGGGTGAAGTCCGGGGAGGCTGCGGGCACTTCAACACCGGTGGACCTGGTCGCCGCGACGAAGGCAGCCGCCGGTACGGCCGTCTCGGAGCCCCGGGACGCGTCCACGGACGTACCCATGACCGCCGCACCGAGCGAGCCCGCCCCGACGCCGACGCCGACGACCGTACCGAAGGAGACGGACCCCGCTCCCCCGCCCACGGGCGGAACCAGCGACGAACCGACGCCCCCGGCCACCTACAGCCCGCCGCCCGTCGACGAGACCACTCCCCCGCCGGACGACGGCGAGACGCCCCCGGTCACCCCGCCCACGGAGACCGATCCCGCGCCCACTCCTGATCCCACCGACACCTGCGGTGGGTCACCTGGGCACGAACACGGGGCCGGACCCGGGCACCGACACCCGCACCACTGAGGCCCGCGCCTCAGCCGACCTCGTTCTGCGCCACCGCCTGGCCGTGAACGACCACGTCACCGCCGTAGAACATCCCCGTGAAGACCGGCGTGTACGTCAACTGGACCTCTACCTGGACCTGTTCGGCGTCGGCCGCCACGCAGTGGGTCGCGGCGATGTCCGCGCCGGACATGTCCATCTGCCGGGCGAAGGTCTTCACCCGGGCGTCGCAGTCCTGGTAGTTGATCGGCGCGGGGCCGCCCGCGTTGTCGTAGAGCGCCTCCCGGTCGATGTCCTGGGCCGCGAAACGGGCCGCCTGTTCCGCTATGTCGGCGGCCCGTTCGCGCTTGGAGATGGACAGGCCGCCGTCGATCACGAAGGCGGACAGGGACAGGAAGACGATGGCGAAGATGATGACCGCGCCGGCGCCGGAGCCGCGGTCGTCGAGCCGCGCCCGGCGCGCGGACCACCATGTGCGCACGACATTCCTCACGCCGTCCTCCGGAAGGGGTCCAGGGGCGAACTGAAGCTGGACGTAAGGGTCGTGGGGACGTCGAGGCCGAGCATCGCCAGGCCCCGGACCTGACAGCTGACCTCGACCGTGAAGATGGTGTCCGGCTCGAAGCCCTGGCTGGTCTGTACGACGGAGACCGGGCCGGAGCAGACGTCCGAGAGGTCCGCCTCCGCCGCCTTCTGTGCCTCGGCCATCGCGGTCCCGTGATCCTTCTGGATCGAGCCCGCGCGGGCGGCGTCCCGCGCCGCGCCGTCCAACGCGCCACGCCCGTCGACGAGTTGACCGAAGGCCACCAGCACCAGGATGAACAGGATCATCACCGGGGCGAGGATCACCACCTCGATGGTGGACAGTCCCCGGTCGTCGCCTCTGAGGCTCTCCGGGCCCTTCATCAGTTCCCCCCGTTGTCCTGCACGAACCGCTCCACCGGTCCCTCCGACTGCGCGTGCACGGTCAGGTTCAGCCCGGGGAAGACCGTCGGGATCCGTGCCGTGATCTCCACACCCACCGTGTTCTGCTCCGGCTGCAGCATCTTCACGTCCGGCGACAGCACGAGCTGCGGGCCCAGTTGGCGGATGTAGCTGTCCACCACGTCCCCTGCCTCGCCCCGCCAGCCGCCCGGCTCGTCATGAGCCGTGGCCCGGGCCTTGCGGGCGCCGGCCTGGGCCGCCGCCTGCGCCACGTGGTCGGCGAAGAAGTACAGCGCGAACTGCACGGTCGCGAAGATCATGAAGAAGAGGACCGGCGTGAGCAGCACGAACTCGATCGCGGTCATGCCGGAGTCGCCGCGGGTTGCCGCCGCCTCTCGTACGGCCCCCACCCTGCGGCGCGTCCATCTGCCCACGTGTGCCCGCATCCTCTTCAACCCCGTCGTGAAAACATCCCGTTGTCAGCAGGTGCCGCTGGCCTGGGCACCCTTGATGCAGTTGCCGACCTTGTTGGCGCCGTCGCTCAGCGCCGCGTTGATGATGGCGGCCACGACGCCGACGATCGCCACGACGACCGCGGAGATGATGACCCACTCGACCGCGGAGGCACCGCGGTCCAGTTCGCCGGAGCGGGCGCGCTGCACCCGGCCCTGCAGGAAGGTGACGAGGAAGTCCACGGCCGGGATGCCGGTGGTGAAGTTCCTTGTGTTCATGGTGAGTTGTTCCTCTCAGAAGCGGTTCGCCGGCTGGATGGCGCTGGTGGTACGGGATCTCGTCATTGCACCTGGAACACCCGCATCGCCGCGGGGAAGATCAGGAACACCAGGAAGCCCGCGCACAGCAGCAGCTGGGCCACGAGCATCGACTGGGACTTCTCGCCCGCGCTGCCCTCGATCTCGGCGAGTTCGCGGTGCCGCATGGTCTCGGCGCGGGAGGCGAGGGACTCTCGGACCTTGGCACCGTCGTCGGCGACCAGGGCGAGCGAGGCGGAGAGGTCCTTGAGCTCCTCGACGCCCAGTTCCTCGCCGAGCGCGCCGAGCGCCTGCCACTGGCTGACACCGGTGATACGGGCGTCGGCGAGGGCGTTGCGGATGCGCTGGTTGGCCCAGCCGTCGGAGACCTCGGCCGCCGCCATCAGCGCCTCGGGCAGACCGCGGCCACCGGCGAGGCTCATCGAGACCAGGTCCAGATAGGCGCCGATCACCCGCCTCAGGTCGCGCCGCTTCTCCGCCGCGTCCCGCCGTACCTCCAGGTCGGGCAGGAAGAAGAAGACGGCACCGAACATCAGCGCCAGCCAGACCGGGATGATCGGGCTGTGGCCGAAGCCCAGCGTCCACACGACCGCGAACAGGAACGGGCCGAAGAACAGACCCGCCACCGCCAGCAGCACCTTCGTGGCGAGGAACTTCTCCCAACTGCGGTCCAGGACCGCGAGGTCCGCCCGCAGCGAGCGCTGCTCCCAGCCCTGCTGCATGTAGAACTCGGCCACCCGCTCGCCGACTTCGGCCCGCAGCGAGCCGAGCCGGCCCTGGTCGCGTGCGGTGCGCGCCGACTCGTACGCCGCCCCGCGCGCTCGCATCGCGTCAATGCGGGCGACCTGCGAGACCGCGCTGCGCCTGGTCGGCATCAGGGCGCGCACGAGGACGTAGACGCCGAGGCCGAGGACCGCGCCGACGACGACCGGCATGGTGAGGTTCACCGTCGTACCCCCTCTTCCGACTGGACGGGCGACTGGGCCGGCATCCGCGGCCGGACGAACTGCACCCCGGACTCGTCGCGGACCAGGAAGCGTTCGGGCGTCTCGATGGTCGACAGCTTGCGCAGCCACCAGAAGCCGAGCGCGAACAGGCCGCAGACGCAGGCGAGAACGAGCTGGCCGACCGCCGTGCTGTACGGCGCGACGAAGTCGCGGTTGAAGATGGACAGGCCGAGCACGAAGGCGATCGAGACGGCGACGACGATCTGCACCGAGCGGCGGGTGGAGGCCCGTTGGGCCATCACGCGCTGGCGCATGTCCACTTCCTCGCGCGCCGACTTCGCGAGCGCGCCCAGCACCTGCCGCAGACCGGGGCCGCGGAGGCGGGCGTTGAGGATGAGGGCCGCGACGATGATGTCGGCGGACGCGTCGTTGATCTCGTCGGCGAGCTGCTGCAGCGCGTCGGGCAGCGGGGTGCGGGAGCGGAGCCGGTCGACGAGCGCGTCCAGGTGCGGACGCAGCACCGGGGCCGCGGCACGCGCCGACGCGGGGATGGCCTGCTCCAGGCCCACCGCGCCGGCGATGGTGTCGCGCAGCGACTCCGTCCAGGAGGCGAGGGCCTCCACGCGCCGCATGGCGGCCCGTTCCTCTCCCGCGCCGCCGAAGAGGCGGTCCCAGAAGAAGACGAGGACACCGGCGGCGATCCCGGCGACGGCCCAGCGGGTCAGCAGCAGCACGACCAGGCCGACGATGGCGGCGAGCGATCCGCGCTGCCCTGCGAACCGGATCAGCTCGCTCGCCCGCTCGGCCGCCTTCTGCTTCTCGTGCGCGGGCTTCACGGGCAGTCCGCGTACGGCGACCATGAACAGCGCGAGGCCGCCGCCGACGGCGACACCGGAGCCGATCGAGTACAGGACGGTGGTGGAGAAGAGGCCGCCCATGGAGCCGAGCGAACCGAGTGCGACGGAGTTCGTCATGGTCACCCCCACGTTCCGGTGGGCCGGTAGCCGTGCTGCATCAGGTCCTCCAGGCACGCGATGGGCGCGTGCGGCACGATCCGGCCGTCCGACGCCTCGGCGAACACCTCGCTGGACAGCACCCGGCCGTCCACGCCGTTGACCTCGCGGACCGAGGTGACCATGCGCTGGAGGCGGCCGCCCGTCTGGTAGTTGTTGCGCCGCTGGATGAACACGACGAAGTTCACCGCGCCCGCGATCAGCATCTGGCTGGCCTCGATGGGCAGCCGTTCGGACGCCTGGAGCGCGTAGGTGGAGATGCGGTTGAAGACCTCGCTGGAGCTGTTCGCGTGGATCGTGGACAGCGAACCGTCGTTGCCCTGCGACATCGCGTTCAGCATGGTCACGATCTCGTCGCCGAGCACCTCACCGACGATGACGCGGGAGGGGTTCATACGCAGCGACCGGCGGACCAGCTCCGCCATCGTGATGGCGCCCTGTCCCTCGGAGTTGGGCAGCCGCTCCTCGAACGCCACGACGTTGGGGTGGAGTTCGGGGAAGGTGTCGAGCCCGAGCTCCAGCGCGCGCTCGACGGTGATGAGCCGCTCGTGCGGCGGGATCTCGTTCGCGAGGGCGCGCAGCAGCGTCGTCTTGCCGGCGTTCGTGGCCCCGGCGATCATGATGTTCTTGCGGGCCCGGACCGCGCAGGCGAGGAAGTGCGCGACCTCGGGGGCCAGCGTCCCGTTGCCGACGAGGTCGGAGATGAAGACCTTGCCCATGCGGGCTCGGCGGATGGACAGGGCGGGGCGCCTCGTCACGTCCATGACGGCCGACAGACGCGAACCGTCGGGGAGCCGGAGGTCGAGCTGCGGGTTGGCGGAGTCGAACGGCCGGGAGGACAGACCCGAGTAGGCGCCGAGGATCTGGATCAGCTCGATGAGCTCCTCGTCTGTCTCCGCGACCGGATCGCCGACGACCTCGCGACCGTCGGCGTACCCGACGAAGACCTGGTCGGCGCCGTTGATGTCGATGTTCTCGACGTCGGGGTTGTCGAGGAGCGGCTGGAGCCGGCCGACGCCGAACAGCGCCGCGTGCACGGCGGCCGCGTACTGCTCCTCGGTCTCGGCGTCGAGGGGGGTGCGCCCGGCGTTGATCTCGGTGCGGGCGTACTCCTCCAGGATCTGGGCTATGACCGCGCGCGCGTACTGCCGTTCGTCCTCGGTGGACATCGGCGTGACGTTGTTCGCCTGGTCGAGCCGGCGCTGCTCGGCGATGCGGTCACCGGCGTCCTGGCGGAACCGCTTGACCAACTGGTGGTCGACAGCGGTCATGCCCCGGCCCCCGCATGGCCGCTGACCTGGCCATGGGTCGGTACGGACCAGGCGGCGCCGTACTGCTGGTAGAGGTCCGCGGTGACCTTGCGGGCCGAGCGGATGAGCAGGGACTTCTCCAGTCGGCCGCGCTTGCGGCCGGCCAACTGGTCGGCCCCGGCGGGGTCGTCGGCGATGGTGCCGACCACGCGGGCGCCGGTCTGGGCGTGCACCAGCATGTCGTTGACCTGGCCCGCGATCTTGCCGGCGCTGTTGGTGTCGGCGATCAGGATCACGCCGATCAGCGGGGTGGCGAGGCTCGCGGCACCACGGGGGCCGCCGTGCAGCTTGTTGGCGAGCGCGAGGGCGCGGTCGCGGACGCGGGCGATGGCCTCGGGCTCGGTCCGGCTGATGAGCAGCACGAGCGCGGCGTGCGGGAACAGGTCGACGGCCGGGGTGTCCCCACTGATGCGTCCGCAGTCGGCGATGACGTCGGCGGGCGCGTTCGGGGAGTCGGCGAGGCTGGCGAAGGCGTGCCCGAGGGTGGGCCAGAGCCCGGCCAGACCGGCCGCCTGCTCGGCGATGCCGAGCCCGACGAGCACTTCGAGGCCGCCGCTCAACGGCTGGACGTGGTCCCAGAGTTGGTCGGGTACGAGGCCCCGGCGCGCGGTCGCGGCTATCGACAGCATGCCGGTGTTGGGGTTGAGCGGTCCGCCGTGCGCTGCGGCACTGCGGTAGACCAGGTCGCCACCCGCCGGGTCGGTCTCGGCGAGCAGCACCCGACGCGGCCAGACCGCGGCCAGGGCGACGGCGGCGGTGGTGACGCCGGGGGAACCCTTGTCGGCGGCGAGAGCGATGAGGGCCATGTCTCTTGTGCCGCCTTCTACTTGCTGGAGACGAGCACGAGAGCCACGTCACCGTTGGAGGCGGCCTGGGCGAGGGCGGCGGCCTTGTCGCTGTCGACGCTCACGGTGTACGCCTTGTTGGTGCTGCTCGTGATGTCCCCGCTGTTCGCGTCGGGCACGCTGGTCACGGTGGCGCGGTCGACGATCAGCGAGTTGCCGCTTGCGGAGGACGAGGACGACCCGGAACCGGAACCGGTGCTCGAACCGGTGTCGCTGGCTACGCGGTAGGCGGCGACGATGTCCCCCTGCTTGATGCTGCCCGGGAACTGGCCGGCCTTGAGGGAGAGACCGACGAGGGCCTTGCCCGGTGCGATACCGGACGCACTGCCGAACATCTCACCGACGGCGACGGCGCCGGCGGGAATGGCGCTCAGGGCCTTCAGCTGCTTCAGGGCGTCCAGCTGCGACCACTCGACGTAGTGGATGCTGCTGTCCTTCGCGACCATGACGGAGGTCACGTTGCCGTTGTTCACCGACCCACCGGCGGGGATCGGCTGCGTGACCTTGACGACCTCGATCCGGTCGCCGACCTGGAGCACCAGCATGGTCGCGCCCAACGCGCCCACCAGGATCAACAGCACCGCCAACGCGGCCAACGCCGGTTTGCGCTCGCGAGGAGGGGTGGGAAGCCGGTCACCGACCGACGGCTGAGCCGGCACCGCGGAACGTCCCGCGCCCGCCCCCGTACGCTCTTGGATCTTCACGCAACAGCTCCCCGTACACCCAAGAAATTGCCTACCAATATGGACACTTCACACTTCCCGACCACTGACCCCGGGTTGCGACCGGCGGGTTGTCCAGCACAGAAGTGAGTGTCAAGCCATGGCACCGTATCAGCCGCACATAAGCCCCTCAAGGCGCGTCCTGACTCCTGGACCGCACCGCGCACACCGTTATCCACCTGCAACTCAAGGCGGGTGTTCCCCAGTTGGACACGGCCTCGGAACCCTCGGCCACCTGTGCGTCAGTGAATCCGGCACCGCCCCGACATCCCACCCGTACCGGGACGTTCATCACGTGCCGCCCATGAGGCCTGCACGATTCGCTCACGAAGCCTTTGAGCCACCGTGTCATGATCTTTGCCCGTCCGCGGTCCGGTCCGCGGTTCATCCGATCGTGACGGTCCTGGCCAGTTCGTCGGTCAGCGCGCACAGTTCGTCGGTCCGGGCCACCGCCCGCCAGGACGTCAGCAGCACCAGCCCCCACCCTTCGTCCGGCACGATCCCGTACGCGCAGGTCTTCAAGACAGTCCCCGTGCCGTCGCGGTCGGTGTCCTGAACGTAGGCGTGGCGGACGCGGACCGCGGGGCCGGCCGGGAGGTCGCGGAACTCGGCCTCGGGTGGGCGGAAGGAGATTCGCCGTGATGGTGGTGAGGTAGCGGGCCAGGAGGTCGGCCGTCATCGTCGGGTACGTGTCGTCGGCGAGCAGCGCCGAGAGCTCGATGCGGGCCAACTCACCCCGGCGGGGCTCCGGGACGTACGACAGCGCGGTGACGGGGCCGCGGGTGCGGGCGTCCGTGGCGGCCTCCCGGAGTTCCTCGGCCAGGGCCGGCACCAGCCCCTCGTCGTCCGTCCGCGCCCGGGCCGCCTGCGCCGCCCAGGCCGCGAGGTCGACCGGTTCCCGTACCGGCAGGCGGACGGCGTCGTCCGGCGCCTTCAGACGCACGGTCGACGAGGAGAACGGGGGCATCAGGCCATTCATCGCAGGGTGCGGGCGATGGAGTCGAAGAGGCCGACCAGGGCGTCGGCGAGCGGCTCCATGGGGGTGGAGAAGGACAGCAGCAGCCGCTGGTCGGCCTGCGGGACGGCGAGGTAGACGTCCAGGTGAGTGACGGTGAGCTTGTTGCCGTCCGCGTCGTCGGGGGCGGGGCGGCGGCGGTAGAGGTGGCGTACGGCGGGACCGGCGGGGAGGTCGGTCATGGTGACGTCCTCACCCCGGGCGCCCAGGGAGAGCGCGATGTCGGACAGCTCGCCGGCGGCCGTACCGGGCGGGGGCTTGAGCAGCGTGACGACGAGTCCGGCGGACACCGGTATCTGGCCGAGGAGTTGGTTGACGACGTACATCTCCACCCCGCCGTTGGCATGCGCCGCCTCCGCCTGCGCCCGCATCCGCTCCGCGAGCGCCGCCTTGAGCTGCGGGGTGGCCTTCGTACGGCGCAGGCCGCGGTTGACGAGTTTGTCGATGCGGTGGGGCCAGCGGTCGAGGTCCAGGACGACACGCTCCCAGCCCTCGGGGACGGCATTGCTTTGCCGAAGTGAAGACTTGGAATGGCGCCGACGGGATCTTGAGGGGCTCTTGAGGGCCGTTTGACCTCGACTTTCCCCGCCCGGCCTATCCTCGATCGGGTTGCCATGAGCATGTCGCCGATGCTCGGGTCACGGGGGGTGGGAAACAGTGGCGATCAACCTACCGCACTGGCTGGCCGAGGTGATCAACGTCCTCGGTTTCGACTGGCCGGAGATCGACGAGGACCAACTCCGCGAAGCCGCTCGGCATTTGCGCAAATACGCGCACGACGCCGAGAGTTCGCACGATCGCAGTCACAAGATAGTGACCGGTGACCTCCAAGAGGTCTACGCGGCCCAGTCCTACACCGCTCTGGCCCAAGCCTGGGCCGGTCAGTCCAGCAAGCACATGAAGGAACTGATCGAGGCCTGCCGGATGCTGGCCACCGCTCTCGACGACGCGGCCGTCGGCGTCGAGGTGATGAAGGACAAGTGCATCGTCCAACTCGGCATCGCGGCCGGCGAACTGGGGATGGACATCGCCGCCAGTGCGGTCACCCTCGGCCTGTCCGATCTCGCGGCCGCCGCCGAGATCGAGATCCAGCAGCGGCTGATGAACGGCATCATGCAGAACTTCGAGCGCGAAGTCGTCTCGATCCTGGTCGGAAAGATCACCGGCCCGATCAAGGAGAAGATCGACCGCTCCGTCGAGAAGCTGTTGTTCGCCGAGATCGCCCACGAGGCGCTCGGCGGCCCCGCGCCCAGGATGAAGCTCGACTACGACGGCATCCTCGGCCACGCAAACACGATCAAGGGCGAGTCGAAGGCGAATCTCGACGGCGGCCGCACCCTCCGGCACCACACCGGGCACCTCACTTTCAAGACGGGATGACGCGGCAGGCGTGAGCGAGATAGTCAACAAACTCGTCAAGCCGGTGGTGGAGATCATCGACCACATCGGCGAGCACATCCCGAAGGCTCTCGCCAAGGGCCACCACCGGGTCGCCGACCACCTGCACACGGTCGTGAAGGAAGCACGCAAGACCGACGAGCGCCTCGCCCAGGAGGCCGGCCACCTTCCCAGGACCCACGGCCCGCACGCCGGTCACGGCCACCCCGGTGCCGAGGCCGCGACGGCCGCCGCCGCCCACCCGAAGCTCGACAAGCTGCGCTCCCTGTGGTCCCGCACCTTCGGCTCCCGCCACTGCAAGAACGACCCCGTGGACGTGGCCACGGGAGAGATGGTCCTGCCGGTGACCGACGTGTCCCTCCCCGGCGCCCTCCCTCTCACCCTGACCCGCACCCACCTCTCCAACTACCGGCACGGAGGCCTCTTCGGGCCGTCCTGGGCGTCCGTTCTCGACCAGCGCCTGGAACTCAGCGCGGACGGTGTGGAGTTCGTGTCATCGGACGGCATGCTGCTGCTCTACCCGCCGCCCACCGCCGACGGCCCCACCTACCCCGTCCTCGGCCCCCGCCTACCGCTCACCTGGAGCGGCGAACCCAACACCCCGATGCTCATCGGGGATTCGGGCAGAATCCTCGCCTTCGACCAGGCCCGCCCGCATCCGGAGCGACCCGGCTCGATCGTGCTGCGCCTGGTGAGCATCGAGGACCGCAACAGCCGCCGTATGGAGCTCGAGTACGACGAGGACCGCGGCCTCCCCTCCCTCATCACCCACCACGGCGGCTACCGCATAGCCGTCGACCACCACCCCAGCCTCCCCCGCGTCACCGGCTACCACCTCCTCGACACCGAGGGCCCGGGCACCAGTACCCTCCTCGCCCGCTACGGCTACGACGAACTCGGCGACCTCACCGAGGTGTTCAACTCCTCCGGCGTACCGCTGCGGCACACCTACGACGCCGAGCACCGCATAACCTCGTGGACGGACCGCAACGGCAACCGCTTCTCCTACGAGTACGACGCGGCGGGCCGGGTGATCCGCACCGGTGCCGACAACGGCCTGATGGCCTCGACCTTCGCTTACTCGGAAGACGGTCTGACCACCCTCTACACCGACTCCCTCGGCCACACCACGACCTGCGTCCACAACGACGCCTACCGTCTGATCCGCGAGACGGACCCGCTCGGCAACACCACCCACCAGGAGTGGGACGCCGACAACCAGCATCTCGTCGCCGTTACGGACCCGCTGGGCCACACCACTCGCTACACCTACGACGCCCACGGCAGCGTCACGGCCGTCGAGGACCCGACCGGAGCGGTCACCCGCATCACGTACAACTCCCTCGGCCTGCCGACGGAGTTGACCGACGTCTCGGGTGCCGTCTGGCGCAGCGAGTACGACGACCGCGGCAACCTCCTCGCGACAGTGGACCCGCTGGGCGCCCGGACCTCGTACACCTACGGCGAGTACGGTGACATCGAGGCCGTCACCACCCCGCTCGGCGCGGTCCAGCGCTGCGAGACGGACGCGGCCGGCCTGCTGCTGTCGGTGACGGACGCCCGCGGCGCCACCACCAGCGCCGTGCGCGACGCCTTCGGCCGTATCGCCGAGGCGACGGACGCCCTGGGCAACACCATCCACGTCGGCTGGACGGTGGAAGGTCTGGTCTCGTGGGTGGAACGCTCCGACGGGCGGCGCGAGTCCTGGGAGTTCGACGCGGAGTGCCATCCGGTCGCCCACACGGATCCCGGCGGCCGACGGGTCACTCAATCCCCTGGCCAGTTCGACCTGTTGACGGACACGACGGACGCGGAGGGGACGTCGTACGCCTTCGAGCACGACACGGAACGCCGACTGGTGCGCGTGCTCAACCCCCTCGGCGACGCATGGACCTACACCTACGACCCGGCGGGCCGCCTGCTGGAGGAGACGGATTTCGACGGCCGCAGGATCCGCTACACCTACGACGCGGCGGGCCGGATCGTGTCCCGCACCAACACGGCGGACGAGACCCTGACCTTCACCCGCGACGCCCTCGGCCGCCTCACCTCCTCCACCGCCGACGACGAGGTCACGACCTATGAGTACGACATCGCGGGAAACCTGATCCGGGCCCGCACCGCCACGTCCGACCTGCGGCGCGAGTACGACGCGGTGGGCCGCCTGCTGTCGGAAACGGTGGACGGACGGACGGTGCGGGTGGAGTACGACGCGATGGGGCACCCGATCCGTCGGACCACCCCCGCCGGCACGGTCTCGGCCTTCTCCTACGACGCGACGGGCCTGCCCACCGCTTTCGACATGGCCGGCAACCGCATCGCGTTCGGCTTCGACGCACTGGGCCGGGAGACGAGCAGAGAGCTCGGCAGGGGGCTCAGCCTCCACCAGACCTGGGACGGAACGAACCGCCTCACCGCCCAGCGGCTGACGCACGACGGCAGCGAGGTCCCGCTCCGACTCCGCAGCTACTCCTACCGGGCCGACGACTTCCTCACGGAGATCGACGACCTGACCACGGGCGCACGCCGGCTGAACCTCACCCCCTCGGGACGCGTCACCACCGTCACGGCCCGCGACTGGAGCGAACGTTACGCCTACGACGCCCTCGGCAACCTGACGCACGCTGAGACTCCGCTCACCGAGTCCCCGGACGACACCGCCCGCACGTTCACCGGCACGGTCCTCACCCGCTCCGGCCGCACCCGCTACCGCTACGACGCACACGGCCGGGTGATCCGCGCGACCACCCGCCTGCTCTCGGGCGGCCGCCGGGTCCGGCACTACCGCTGGAACGCCCAGGACCAGCTCGCCGAGGCCATCACGCCGGACGGAACGGTCTGGCGCTACACGTACGACGCGGCGGGCCGTCGTATCGCCAAACACCGCCTCGACGAGTCGGGCGAAGTCGTGCAACAAATCACCTTCACCTGGTTCAACACGACGCTCACGGAGCAGACCGACGAGACCGGCCGCTCGGTCACCTTCGAGTACCTGCCCGAGACATGCGTCCCCCTGGCCCAGCTCACCGCGGGCACCGACTTCCACGCCGTCCTCACCGACCCGGTGGGCACTCCGACGGAACTGGTCTCACCCGAGGGCGACATCGCCTGGCAGCACCGCACGACTCTTTGGGGCGAACCCCTGCCGGTCGGCGCCAGCCCCAAGGCCGACTGCCCCCTCCGCTTCCCGGGCCAGTACGCGGACCCGGAGACGGGCTGGCACTACAACTTCTTCCGCCACTACGACCCGGCGACGGCGCGCTACACGACGCCCGATCCACTGGGGTTGGAGCCGGCACCGAACCCGAGCGCGTACGTACCGAACCCGACGGCTCAGGCGGATCCGCTGGGCCTGGGAACGCAGTACCGGACGCTGCCGGGTTGGAAGGACGGCAACCCCGTCGACCCGACCTGGGGCGGCCGCGTCACGCACACCACCGGGGCCAACGGGCGGCCCGAAGGGGTCGTCGCGGAGATCCACAAGGACATGCTCGGACAGATCACGGGTCCGCAGCTCGCCGGCAGCAGGATTCCGGGCTGGCAGAACGGGATCGGGCTGGAACGCACCCACCTGCTCGCCGCGTCCCTCGGCGGCTCCAACAAGGACGTCGAGAACTTCATGGCGGTGCACGCCCGTGCGAACGCGCCCGTCATGTACCACTACGAGCGCCAGGTGGCCAAGGCGGTGCAGGATGGCCATGTCGTCAAGTACAAGGTGACGCCGCTCTACAACAGCCCGGACGACACCAGGCCCCACAGCATCGCCATCGAGGCCACGAGCGAGAAGGGGTTCAAGTTCACGCCCTACCATGCGGACGCGAAGACCAGACGGGCGCTGCGGAAGGATCCGGACAAACACACCAACCGCATCGTCATCCCCAACACGGCTGACAGCTGCGTTTGAGACGACGACGGCATCGACGGACAATGACAACCTTCTACTGGGAGTATCAAGGAATGAACGCGACGCTCGAGGCCCTCATCCGGCTTGCGCCACCGCCGGCCCAGCCGCCCACCGGCGACTGGGAACCGGTCGAGACCGCCCTGCACCGCGAACTCCCCGCCGACTACAAGGCCCTCGTCGACACTTACGGTTCCGGAGCCTTCTGCGGCTACATCGAACTGCTGGTCCCCACCGATGTACGAAAGGCCTATGACATCGTCGCGTACAACGACGGACGCAGCGACTTCGCGGCGGAGATCTGGGAGGAGGAGGACGAGCAGCCGGAGGAGTTCAGCGACGACCTCGGCTACGAACTGATCGCCTGGGCGAAGACGATCGACGGCGACACCCTCAACTGGCTGGCCCACCCCGACCAGAAGCCCGCCTCCTGGCGCACCCTCCTCGTCTCCCGGGACGTCACCGAGGCCTGGGAGCATTACGACACCCCGGCCCCAGCGGTCCTGCTGGGCCTCCTCACCGGTGACATCGCCTCGGGCATCGTGGTACCCGACCGGACGCACGTCACGTTCGAGGCCTACGCATAGCGCTCGGCCCTGCGCGACAAACGGTCCGCAGAACGGTCCCTGCTCGAACTCGCACCCCTGGCTGCCGTACCGATCGTCACGCACGGAGCCAGTGCCTCATGCGTCGATGTCCCCACCACGCTCCCGCCCGAGAACGCAACCCGATAGCGAACCGAAACCCTGCGGCAGCAGCGGATGCGCAACGCGAAGCCCACATGACGGCAACCCGCTGGAAGGCGGATCAGGACCCAACCCCTCACACAACGCCCTCCCCTACGTCCCTACTTGCCCAAGTCCGCAGGGAAGTTCGCTCTGGCGAAACCAGGAACCCCACCGATACCGTTTGTGCCCTTGACGTACTTCAGTCTCACGGGGAGTCCACCACAGTGAAGCGCCGCACTTTGCCCGCTGCCGCCGCGCTCACCGCAGCCGCAGCCCTGCTGCTGACGGCTTGCGGGGGCGGGAGCGACAACTCCAAGGCCAACGACAAGATCGCGGGAGCCGACACCGGCAACACGAAGACGTCGGCATCTCCGAGTCCGTCCGCTTCGAGTAAAGCTGATCGTCCAAAGATCAGCTTCCCTTCCTACGCCAAGAACGTCTTCGAAGACCAGAAGACTGGCGACACGACGAAGGACGCGGTCCTCGCAGACAGCGCCATGAGTGTCAACTCGATGGACGATGCAATCTTCAAGGGGAGCACAGCCGCAGAGGCTCTCGGCTTCTACAACTCAGGCAAGGCACTCAGCTCGGCGATCACGTTTGTGCAGGGATACATCGACAAGAACGACACCTGGATCGGCGAGACCCGCTACTTCGACCGCAAGGTGACCTTGTCAGGAAACAGTCAGGCCTACGTCACGTACTGCTCTGACGAGAGCAAATCGTTCCTGAAGAACAAGAAGACCGGAAAGGTCGACAAGACGCCGACGACGGCTGACAGTTACGTGCTGTATCACACCTCGCTCTCCAGGAATCATCAAGGCGTCTGGCAGACCACGGACATCGTCTCGAACCGGGGGGACAAGGCGTGCCAGCCGTAAATCAGTTGGCGAGGGTCGCGACCGCATTCTCGTTGGTCTGTATTCCCCTGCTCACCGCGCAGGCGGCCTACGCCGGCGGCCGCGGTGACGCCGGCACTGCCGGACAGACCCAAGAGACCGGAAATGCCAGCGACGACGGAACCCTCTCATCCAAAGTGGGAGTCATCGTCTACGACCGTTCCAAGAACGGTTCCGGCAGCTCCGTAGGCCCCGTCACCTCCACCACCCCCTGGACCCCTCCGGCCTGCTGGTACGCCCCGAAGTACACGCCCGCGGCGCTCAAGGCGTACCTGGAGCCGATCTGGGAGGCCGGCTCCACGGGCGACCAGTGGGACTCCGAACAGCGCGACAGGTACGTCAACGGCCACCCGTACAAGGACTTCAACCAGGACAAGACCGGCGACGGCTACTGGTGGGACTCGTACGTCAACGAGAGCTTCCCGCCCGGTTGGGACAAGTGCACCGAGCCCATCTTCTGGGTGGACAAGGGCGATCCGCCCCCGGCCAACGTAGAGAACGCCGTGACGCCGAAGATCCTGGCCGAACTCGCCTACAACGAGATCCGCGTCCCCAGCACCAAGGTGACCCTCGCCCCCGCCAACGCCACCAAGGTCAACCTGCCGACCTGGGCATGGCTGGACGGCGCCCAGTTCAAACCGGTCTCCGTCACCGCCTCGATCCCCGTGCTCGGCATTTCCGCGACGACCACCGCCGAACCTGTCTCCCTCAAGATCGACCCGGGCACGACAGATGCCACGACCTACCCGGCATCGGGCGTCTGCCAGCTCAACGGCGGCCGTATCGGTGAGCCGTACGCCAAGGGCAAGGCGGACGAGACACCGCCCTGCGGCGTGAAGTACCTCCGCTCCTCGGGGAACGGAACGTACCCGCTCAAGGCCACCATCACCTGGAAGATCAGCTGGACCGGCTCGGACGGCACCGGCGACGACCTGCCCGACGGCACCTTCGGCGCCACCCAGGACGTCACCGTCCAGGAGATCCAAGCCGTCAACCGCTGACGGGATGGGCGGCCGCCTCACCCCGGCCGCCCACCGCCGTTGACGGACCAGGCGGACAGACATCAAGGGCCTCACCAAGCTCCAGCAAATCATCCCCCATACACAACCCAAGCAAGCTCCAAGAGTTTGCTGTCGCGTTCGATCGCATCCGCGTTCTACGTAAGATCATCAGGGCTTGTTTTCGGCCCCGGACCGCCCTGTCGGCCCTTTCGCTCCAGCGAAGCGGGTACGGCTCGACCGGAGCGCAGGGTTCCGTCCATGTCCCCTGTCCGAGTCATCCGAAACGCATCGTGAGTGATCATCGTGAGTGACCTGCGGCTCGAAGACACGGTCTTCCAGGATCTGAAGAAGACGTTCTCCTCCATCAGCGATCGCATGGAGGCCACCCGCCGCACCCTCAAGAACACCGACGCCTCGGCGGTCGGCGAGGGCAAACTCGTCGACGACGTCCACGACTTCGCCGACGACTGGGCCTACGGCATCAAGCAGCTCGGCAAGCACACCCAGGGCGCCGTGAAGATGATCAACAAGATCGGGGAGAGCTTCGGCAAGCTCGACCTGGACCTGGCCGAGTCCCTCAAGGCCCCGAAGCAGAAGGGCAAGTGACGTGGCGGGTCAGCGGCCGACATTCCCACACATAGGTTGGGACCCCACGCCGGGAAGCGTGGAGGACACCCGGGATCTGGCCAAGCAGATCGGCAAGCTGGCGGGTGAACTCGGCACGGCGCTGGGCGAACTGGAACGCATCGAGTGCGGCGCCTGGAAGGGCAAGACCGCGATCGCCTTCACCGAGTACATCGGCAAGGACGTCACCCCACTCATACGCCAGAGCCACGACTCCTTCGACAAGGCCTCCCGCGCTCTGCACCGGTGGGCCAACGAACTCCAGCACTTCCAGGAGCGAGCGGACAGACTCGAGAAGTCCGCGGGCGAGAAGCTCGACGCCCAGTCGAAGGCAGAAGCCAAGGCCGACGGCAAGGGCAGCGACGATCTCGCCAAAGCCTCCAGCGCCGTGGACGGTGTCATCCAGAAGGTCCACGAACTCGAGGACGAGTACCGTCAGGCCGCCCGGCAGATCAGCAAGGAACTCGACAAGGCCGGCGACATCGCACCGGACGAACCGGGATTCTGGGACAAGCTCGGGAACGGAATCGCGGACGCGTGGGACGCCACGGGAAAGTGGCTGGAGGAACACGCCGACGCGATCAAGCTGGTCGGAGACCTGCTCAGCGATCTGAGCGGCGTCCTGGGCATGCTGGCCATCCTGACCGCGCCGTTCGAACCCATCGGCGCGATCTTCGCCGCAGCGGCAGTAGTCAGCAGCGGCCTCGCGCTGGTGACCCACCTTGTGGCCAAAGCTGCCGGTGCCGACGTGAGTTGGGTGAACATCGGCTTCGACGCTTTGGGCTCCATTCCCGGAATCAGCGCCTTCGCCAAGGGCGTCAAGGTTGCCGACGGAGCGGTCGCCGCGGCCCGTGCGGCAGAACTGGGCGAGGGTTTCAAGGGAGTCAGCACCATCGGCCGGAACATAGTCGGCGTCGGCGACAACGTCGCGGGCGCCATGAGCTTCGCTGTCAAGGGGCGGACCATTGGCCTGTTCGGCCTCAAGGCCGGCGGACACATCTCAACGGAGGGGGGCATCATGAACCGCATCAGCCTCCTTGCCGAGAAGAACATCCGCAACGGCCAGTTGCTCGGCACCGGTGGCATTCCGGGGCTGAAAAAAATCGACTCGATGAGCAATCTCGGCCGGGGAATCGACGCCGCCATCAAGATCCTTCCCAAGGCGTTTTCCATCCCGTCCCACATCGGCGAGATGATGAACCCTGGGGACCGCTTCCAGGACTCCGCGACAGCGCACTGAAAGGACACGGGCTGTGGACTGGTACCCGCCTCCGGGTGAGAGCCTCCTCGTGCGGGCCAACGTCGCTTTTGCCACCGGGCTGGCACCGCGGGTGGCCGGTCTCCGCTCGTTCCGCGACACCGAACGGCGGGACATCGAAGCCGAACTGACCGGCTGGCCTCCCGGCCCGGGCTTCACCCCTCGGGGCAAGGCCGACCAAACCGGAGTACGTGCCCTGGACATCGCGCTGCTCGGAATCCCTCGCTTGATCAACATGATCGGGAACATCCATGCGCCCAGCGGCCGCCTGGTCGACGAGCCCGGCAGCCCGGGCAAACCTCAGGAGCCCGAGAACGAGGTGGACGATTTTCCCGTCATGTGGGCGGCAGAAGGCACCATCGCCCGAACGCTGCCCTGGCAGCTGGACCCGGCCCGTCAGCCCAAGAGGTACCGTACCGAGCTCGTGCTGACCGATCAGCGACTGATCATCCTCGGTGTGGACGCCTCCGCTGGGCTGGCTCCCGCCGACGAGCTGTGGCAGGTTCCCAGAGGGTCCGTCAGCGCCATCGACCGATTGGCGTACCCCGCCAACGGATCCGATGTCAGAATCCGCTTCGCCGATGGTTCCTGGACGCGATGGAAAGTCGGCGACGTGGCCAAGTTCGTGGGTCAGTTCCGAGGAGAGCGCGAACGGGTGACCGAGGGTGCCCTCACTCCTCAACAGCGTGAACGCGTCGCGGAATTCGTGGCAGATCCTCCGCTCAGTGTTGTCCGCTCGGTCGGTACGGTCCTGCCGGTCACGGAACCTCCGTCCTTGGACCGCTTTGCCGATGGCACAGTGGCGGTCGAGTTGCAGGTCCCGCTGTCCAACGGCACGGTCCAAGTCCTGACACGCTACCTGTCCCCGTCCGGTAAGGACGTGATGCCGAAAGAAGAGAGCACGTGACGGAAGCAGTCCAGCTGGCCGCCACACAGGACGCACAGATCATCCCGCCGATGACGTTCGTCGTCCCGGAGGGTGTCCATGCCCTCCCGGTGGATGCCTCAGCGGCAGAACGGCCCACGGCCGCCGCCGAGTTCGTACGCGGCCTCTATCCGGGCGGTGACGACTCCCTCTGGCAGTCCGCAGCGCCCTTCTACGAACTCCTGACTGAGGCCATGGCAACCGCGGGTCTCGCGTTCTCCGCCTTCGGCCTGTTCGCTCTGGACACCAGGGGCGTCGCTCACTGCGCCTTCACTGTGGCCGCCTATGCCTCCGACCACACAGACCCTGACATCGCCGCGCAGGGCATCCTCGCGACACTGTCGGCCGACCCGATGAACGATGCCCGGTGGCTCGACCTGCCCTGCGGCCCGGCCGTCTCGCGCATCACGCTACGTGAACTCGCCCTCAGCGCCGACATCACGGCGAGCGGCGAGCCGGCCACACTCCTCACCGGTCAGATCCAGGTCCACATACCCTTCCCGACAGGACCTTTCACCGCAGTTTTCACCATCGACACGGCTGCAATGGAGTACTGGGGAGAGTTCTGCGACATGACGACGGCTGTACTGCAGACGGTCTCGTTCACCGATCCCGCGATCGATGCAAGCGCAGCGTGAACTGAAGCAAGGCAGAACTGGCGAACTGACAGAACTGGCGAACCATGGACTGGTACCCCGACCGCGACGAGGATCTCCTGATCCGGACCTCAGCCGTCTTCGCCACCGGTGTCGCCCCCGCCGTCGCGGGTTCTCGATGGTTCCGGGATCCCGCTCGCAACGACATCCAGGCCGAGCTGGCCGACTGGCCCGAGGGACCGACCTACTCCCTGCACACGACCGGGGACCGCGTCGCCCGCCGCACGGGCCGTGCCTTCCTGGTCGGAATCCCGGTGATCGCGAACATCATCGCGAACATCGGCGGAGCCCCCGGCTCACCCTTCGGCGACGTGCAGGTCCGCGGCAAACCGGAGGAACCGGAGAACGAGGTCCAGGACTTCCCGGTCATGTGGGCCGCGCCCGGCACCCTGGCCCGTACGGTCCCCTGGCAACTCGACCCCGCGCGCCGCCCCGACGGATACACCACCGACCTCGTCCTGACGAGCCGGCGCCTGCTCTTCCTCGGCACCCGAAGCGGCACCCTGGACAAGGCCGACGAACTCGCCGAGTTCCCTCGCGACGCCATCGCCCACGCCCGGCAGATGAAGTACAGCGACGTCGAAGCCGATGTACGGCTCACCTTCACCGACCAGTCCTGGATCCGCCTGTTCACCGGCAACCCCGACACAGCCGAGCGCCTGTGCCAGTTGCTCTCCGGTACGGTCCGCACGATGCCCGAAAGCGAACTGTCCACCGGCCAACGCGACCGCCTGGCCCGCTTCCTCACCCAACTCCCCACCGGCGCCCAGCCCCCACTCCTCACCCGCCTCCCGAGCGGCATCGTGATGGTCGAGGTCCAGGTCCCCTCCAAAACGGCAAAGGACGTCCACGAAACCCACTCGATCCTGATGGGCCCATCCGGAGAAGCGGCCAAGCCCAAGCCGGGTGACCTCTGACGGCCGCAGCACGGCCGCACACGGGAGGCGGAAGTCTCGTCAGCCTTCCGCCGACCATCGGCATGGATCGCTGCTGCGTAAACCGGCCGGAAGCCGCACCACTCGTTCAGGCAAGATCGCGGTACACGTCACACCCTCCAGTGCCCTATCTGCCCCTAATTGCTCGCGTTTGCTGAGAAGTTCACAGTGGCGAAACGTAGGCCCGCGCAGATACCGTCTGTACTCTTGACCAAGTTTTTGTCCTGCAGGGGTCCCGATGGAGCGCTCTTTGCCTGCCGTTGCCGTACCGGCCACGACCGCAGCCGAGTCGCTTCTCCACGGAACGGGCCCTGAACGGGGAGAGGACACCGGCACGTGGCTGACCGGCTCGCCGTGGACGGCGGCGAACTCGCACATTTCATGAAGCTCTTGAACAAGTCCAGCACCTCGTTGAAAGGCCTTCGCAAGGCGCTGAGCAATGCGACCGTCACAGGCCTGGGTACGGACGACCTGGACTCGGCGTGCGAGGACTTTCAGGACGACTGGAAGTACGGAGCCGAGGAGATCGGTAAGCAGACCGAGGATCTCGCCAAGATCATCGGTCAGAGCAAGAGCAGCTATGAAGAGGTGGACAAGGCGCTGGAAGAGGCCCTGAGGAAGTCCGCGCACGGTGCCTCGAAGGGCAGGAAATGACGTACGCACCAGGGGTGGAGCAGTCTCCGTACGCCAACTCTCCCGCAGCCCGCCAGGGACGCCTGCCGCAGGGACTGCAGTCCTCTCCGTCCATCCCCAATCCTGACTGTCCGCATCTGGGCTTCAATCCGACCCCAGGGGACACAGGCACGGTCAACGATCTCTTCAAGAAGCTCAGCAGTTGCGCCAAGGTGCTGGAAGAGACGCACGGGCTGGTCACGAAGCTCATGGACGGGAGTTACTGGAAGGGCGATGCGGCTGTCGCCTTCCGCGAGCAACTGGAAGGCGGCCCCCTTCCGCTCAATCTCAAGAACGCCGCACACTCCATCCGGAAGGCTGCTCGGCATCTCAGCAGCTGGGAGGGTGAGCTCGAGGAGTTTCAGCGTCGGGCAAGGAAGCTCGAGCAGGAGGCCAAGGACGCTCAAACTGCCGTTGACGCGGCGAAGGGGCATGCCGCGACAGCCAAGAACAACCCGGACCTCCACGCCAAGGGAAGCGAGCGCGACAAGGCGCAAAAGAGCCTCACCCATGCCAACACCGCGGTGACGGAAGCCCAGGCCGAGCTCGACAAGATCATCGGCAGGGCCAAGAAGCTCGCCGAGGAACACGAGGAGAAGGCCCGCTACCGCGCCGGCAAGATCCGAGACGCCACGAAGAAGTTGGCGCCGCACGAGCCGGGTTGGCTCGATGAATTCGCCGATTGGTTCACCGAGAACCTGCCGGACATCCTGAGTTTCACCGCGGGGGTCATCGGCCTGGTGGCGCTGTTCGTGGCGACAGGGGGTGTGGCAGCTGCCGTTCTGCTGCTCACCGCGGCAGCGCTGAGCGCTACTGCCCTGACCATGCGACTGTCCGACTCCGAAGTATGGGCTTCCCTGAAGGATGGCTTCACGAAGGGCGAGTTCGATTCCGACTTCTGGGGCAATTTCGTCAGCGTGACCGGTGACGCTCTCGGGATGTTCCCGGGCGTAGCCGCTGTGCGAATGGGAGTTCGGGGGACCGTCAACGCCCTGCGCGCCGGCGAGGACGTGGTCACCCTCGGGAAAGTGGTGACGACATTCGGCAGCGAAACCATGAGCCAGGCAAAGGCGATCGCGGGCCTCGGAAATCCCGCGCTGAGCTTGGTCGTGCGGGGCGCACGGGACGCGGCGCGAACTGGTGAGATCGTGGAAATCACATCGGCTTCGGTCGGTGTCGCAACCGCCGGTTATGGCCTGGTGTCCAGTGCCGTGGACGCATTGGACAACGATGGAGTCAAGGACAGCAGCACCGGAATCGACGGTGTGCGGAGCATCCTGGACAGCGGCGCGCTGATCGACCTTGCACGACATGTGTTCTGAAGCCTGAAGCCACATACAAGAGAGACTCACATGGATTCAGTAGACCACCGTACGGCCTGGGAGCACCCGCCCACCAGGCGTGCCTGGGGCAAGCAGTTGGCGATAAACGTGGCTGCCTTCTTCGCTTGGACTGTGTCGGTGTTCGCCCTTTTGGCTGTCCTGGCTGTGTTCCTGGGCCCCGGGTACGCGATCATCATCGTGCCGTTTCTTGTGTACAGCTTCCACAGAGCCTTCCTGCAACTCTTCATCATCCCTTGGGTGTTCCAAATGAGGCGAGTCCTGCGGGCGTACCCCTGGCAGCTTGTTCGGGAAGCGTCGTACGGCCTCGCCAAACGGACAGATGTCATCGGCCGACAATTCGGTTGGTTCGAGTTCCCCAACCCGGCACGGCCGGACGAGAAGCTTCCCCTCGTCTTCTCCCGGCACTGGGGAGTTGGTTGGTGGCATCGTCGTATGGCCCCTCGCGCCGCGTCGGAAATCAAGGCCCAGATCGGCGTTGTGTGGTTCGCGGGAGATCCCCGTTTCATCGGAGTGATCGCCGCACCCTCTGCCAACGGGACGATGCCTCGGCGATTCCGTTTCCTGCATCAACAGACGCCGGCGGTCGGGGGCCTCTCGGTCACGGACTGGGGAGCCACCGACGACGACATCGAACGCGGTCGGCGCGCCGGGGTACGACCCGCCGGCATGTGACGTGCCCTCCCTGACAACAACGGACCTCACATTCATGAAGCCACGCGTCGTCATCGATGATTCCGTCAACGACCCCAATACCGGTATCTGGTTCGCCGTCCCTGGCGGCTTCACCGAGCTACCGCTCGATGTGCTCCTCGCCCCTCCAGCATCCGCCGAGGCAGGCCAGCTCAGAGAAGCGATCACTCCGCTCGTGGAGGCGATTCCCAACGACGTCACGCGCCAGCAGTTCATCGCTCAGCTGGCGTCAGGACAGCAACTCCTTCGTGCTTTGCGCGAGGTGGGTACTGTCCATTGCTCACTCGGCGTGCACTACGACGACGTGGGGGCAGGCGGCGGCCGGACCCTGCACTCCCTCTTCACGGTGTCCTGGCGGGACATCGCCTGGTCCCCCCGGTCGGTCAGCGCGGCACGGGCCGTGGCGGCAGCTGAGCAACACTCCAACATCGAGTACTTGGACCTGCCGAGTGGGCCGGCGTCGATGGGCGAGACCGTACGGGCGCCTTCACCTGGATCGGGCCTTCCGCCGACTCCTCTGCTACAGATCCACGCCTACCTCCCTCACCCGGATTGCAAGCGCATGGCAGTACTCATGCTGAGCACCACCGAGGTGGAGCGACGATCCGAATACCGCGCGATCCTGCGCCAGATCGCCGAGTTGACGAGCTTCGAGTCTCCACTGGCCGGGGCACCGAAGAACTAAGAGCTCATCGCAGCACTGGGCCGCCACGTCGAACTACCAGAAGAGGACATCCAGGCCATCGAGGAGAGCCGCGTGGGCCCGACGCCGGCTTCGTGGACCACCGCGCCCGAGTCAGCCGCAGGGCCCCATTCCGCTCACACCGTCTCCCCGCTTCTCTGACTTCCTGGACGGCAACGCATCTCGCCTCGTCCGTCCGTACGTCCCGGACCAGGCCGGACACCGCCGCCACCGCGAACGCCGCCGGGCAGCCGGTCTCGCGACGCTCGGCATCGACGTAGGCCCGAAGCGCATCCATGGCGTACGCGTACCGGCGGCCACCCGATGACACGCCCCGCGACGCGGATGTGCACCCGCTGCGAACGCATCACGGCCGAACCGGTCCTGGTCCTCGAGGTCCACGCCGCCACAGGCCCCGGCTTCGACGTTTACGCGTGCCCAGAGTGCGCCACCCACTACCCGCCCCTACGCGACCCACTCGAACTCCTGGAACCGCCCCACCACCGCTCCCGCCTGACCATCGGCGTCTACAAAATCGCCGCGCCGAACCAGTGCCGCGCACGTCGGCATACCCGCCCTGCGCCTGCGCGAGGTGCCGCGGACGGCGATAGCGAAACGGAATTTCCAGATCGACGACGGCTCCGGACACCTCACCCCTACACGTTCGGGGCCGCCGCCCGTTGGAGCACGATCAGGACACGGCAGACAGCCCAGCCCGACCGTTACACCCCCAATTGCACAAGTTCGCAGGGAAGTTCGCTCTGGCGAAACCAGGAACCCCACCGATACCGTTTGTGCCCTTGACGTACTTCAGTCTCACGGGGAGTCCACCACAGTGAAGCGCCGCACATTGCCCGCTGCCGCCGCGCTCACCGCAGCCGCAGCCCTGCTGCTGACGGCTTGCGGGGGCGGGAGCGACAACTCCAAGGCCAACGACAAGATCGTAGGGGCCGACACCGGCAGCGCGAAGCCGTCCGCTTCGCCGAGCACGTCGGACGCCGCAGGGGACATCAAGCGTCCGTCCATGAACTTCCCCTCGGATTTCGAAATGGTGTTCAACGACACCAAACCGTCCGACACCCAGGCAGCTGCGGCCCTCAGTGACGCCGAGAACTTCGTCCGAGCCGTCAACTACGGCATCGTCCAGCAGGACCCGGAAAACGCGGCATACAAGTTCTACTCCACGCCGGGTGGCACCGCCCAGGCATACGCCAAGAAGCAGATCAAGCAGTATGTCGACGGCGGGTGGACCGTCACCGGGGTCCAGCGTTACTCACGCTCCAAGGTCGACATGACCAGCGACGGCAACCGCGCCTCGGTCTCCTTCTGCGACGACGACTCGAAGTTCTACGGCAAAGAAGTCAAGTCCAAGAAGATCCTCAAGACCCAACCCAGCGACAAGGACTACTACTTCTTCGAGATCGTCATGACAACCTCCAAGGAGGCCAAGGGTCTGTGGACCGCCGAGGACATCGAGGTGCAGACGGAGGCCACGCAGTGCAAGGCATGAAGCACCGCGGCCTCAGTATTGCCGGGCTCACGGTTGCCGTACTGGCCGTCTCGGCGCACAGCTCGTTCGCCGGCGGCCCCGTCGACAAGGGCACGACGGAAACCGACACCAGTACCGGTCTTGCAGACAACAAGCTGTACGCGGCGATCTCCTACGACACTTCGAAGAACGGCTCCGGTTCGTCTGTAGGCCCTGTCTCAGTCACAGGGAGTTCCTGGACGCCACCAGCCTGTTGGCTGGCACCCCGTTGGACGGCGAAGCAGTTCGAGAAGCAGACGGAGAACGAGTACAAGCAGGTCTCGACCGACCCCAACCAGCCGGAGTACGCAAGGCATGCCACGTACGACTTCCGGCAGATGTACAAGGACGGCGAGTACAAGAACTACAACCTCGACAAGCAGGATGAGGGAATGTGGTGGGGAGCCGTCGAGAATCCGAACGCACCTATTCTCGAACGAACTGCTTGCAACGCGACACTCCCCTTCTGGGCTGAGAACGGTGAGACTCCGAAGGTCAAGAACGCCATCTCACCGGAAATCCTGGCGGGGTTGGCCTACGAGCAGATCAAGGTCCCGGGCACCAAGGTGAAGCTCGCTCCCGACGGCACCACCAAGGTCAACCTTCCCACCTGGGCATGGCTGGACAAGGGCATGTTCAAGCCCGTCTCCGTAACCGCATCAATCACTGCTCCCGGCCTGAACATGCAAGCCACCACTGTGGCCAAGCCCGTCTCACTGAAACTCCAGCCCGGGACTGAGGACGCCCATACCTATCCCGGATCCGGAGAGTGTGCGATCAACAATGACGGGGCGATCGGAGAGCCGTATGCGCAGGGCAAGGCCAACGAGACCCCGCCCTGCGGCATCGAATACCTGCGGTCCTCTGGCGATGGCACGTTCAATCTCCAGGCCACAGTGACCTGGCAGATCACATGGACCGGCACCGGCGACACCGGCGGCGACCTACCTGACGGCACCTTCGGCAACAACCAAGCCGTGACCGTCCAGGAGATCCAGGCTGTCAACCGCTGATGATCAGGGTGGGCGGCCTGGGTCTCGCCGCTGGGAAACGCTGGGATCTTCACGGAGTCTCGGCAGGGTGCCTGAGGGGCTCCGGGCACGTTCGAAGCGAAGGCCGCGACTCCTACGCTCGCGCCCCT
>NZ_JAKWBE010000026.1 GCF_022513565.1 Streptomyces gilvus
GGTACTCCGGGGTGGAGTGGTCCTCCTCGAAGAGGCGGGCGCGGGCGAGCCTTGCGGTCACCTTCTCTTCGACCCACTCGTCGGTGGCCGCCGGGTGGGCCGCCCGGACCAGCGTCCGTGCGTATGGAGCGGTCTGGAGCAGTCCGGGGAAGATGATGGGGGACCACAGCTCAATGGATTCCGCGTACTTCTCCGCCTCCAAGGCCTTCTCGAAGTACGCGGCATGCGGTCCCCTCCGCGCCTTCCGCACATCCTCGCAATGCCGCTCGAAGAACCCGTCGGTCCGCAGCACCCGGTCCGCGTGCCGAGCCAGGTCGAGCGGCATCCGCCGTTCCCCGTGCTCGATGTCGCTGAGGTACGTCTTGCCATAGAAGCTGCCTTCGAGGAACGTCTCCAACGACATCCCCGCGGCTTCCCTCTTCCACCTCAACTCCTTGCCGTAGAAGGTCGGGACGCTCATCGAGCCGTCAATGTCCTTGCGTCGGACCACGCGCTCACCGCCGTAACTCACCGGGCCGTTTTCGCTGTTCGCGTCGCGGACGCGAAACGTCTTCCACGGTAGCGAGCTTGGCGACAGTCTGTGAGGCATTCGTCACACACCGCACAGAAGGTTGCCCCTCCCATGCCCGACCACTCCCCCACGGCCTACGACGTCACCCTCTGCGTCGAGAACCTCCGCACCGCCCTTGCCCTGCACGGCATCACGCTGCCCTCCCTGCGCGTGGACGTGCCGAGCTTCGCGAGCGCACAGACACCGCCCGCCGGCCTCGTCACGCTGGGGAACTGCAACACGGCCACGGCCCAGGCACTCGCCGCCGCCCTCCAGAAAACGGCGACCGAAGGATGACGTTCGAACTCAGGCTGCTCGCGACCCCGAAGGCCGTACCCGAAGTGCGCCACCACCTGCGCGCACTCGACTTCGAAGTCCGCCTGTGCGTCACGGAGTTGCTGACGAACGTGATCGACCACGTCGGCGAGGGCACACCCGTAACCATCCGCGTGACCGGCACGAGCTTCGGTCACACCCGTATCGAGGTCACCGATCCGGACCCACGCGCACTGCCCACCCTCCTGTCCGCCTCCGAAACAGCCGAGTCCGGCCGCGGCCTGGCGCTGGTCGACGTACTCGCCCGGCGTTGGGGCGTCGACCAGGGAGCGGACCACAAGACACTCTGGTGCGAACTGGCCACGCTGGGACCGTAACCGGTCAACCGTCCCGGCATACAGAAAACTCACAGGAACACCTGTACGAACACTTCCGTGTGTGCCTATGGTGATGCCGCGCATCTGCGGAGCCTGACCACTCCGTGGGCGCACATCAGTCAGCGACCGGGGGGACGCCGTCGCTCATGGGGGAAGGTGCCATCGCCATGCTGTCACCGTGGCCAAGCATGCGCGTAAGCCCATCCAGGGACCTGCGCCTCTGACATCCCGTGAGCCCCTGAAATCCACTGCTCTGCGGAGCATCGGCCGACCATCCGGCGCATACGCCTTCTGAAGAAGAAAGTGATGCCCCGTTGCCTTCTCGATCCCGAAGATCATTCACACCGACCGGTGGAAAGACAGGGCTCGTTGCCCGATTAGTCGTTCTACTGACCGCAGTGGCGGTCGTCGTGGGCCTTGCTGTCCGGCCCGGCCTAACAGGTCACAAGGACCTGGACCGCGCAAGCCTCGTGGGTGATTCCTACGACGGTTACGACACCAAGGCGGCTGAACAACTGCGTGGGGACCAGTGTCTTGCCGCTGACGTCCTCCGCAAGGGCGGACCGAATCTGTTCGCCCTCGCACAGGGTGCGATCGGGCTGCCGCCCGATCAGCTCCACCAGAAGCTCGACCGGGACCTCTACAACACCAACACCCCCCTGCACCAGGCCTTCTCCGCGGACGACACCAGCAGCGACCAGTGGGTCAAGAAGGTCGGAGACCAGGGGCAGGCCTGGGCCAGCACGGTCAGCGGTTTGGACTCCTACCCCGGCGCGCCGCAGGGAGCGAACAAGATCTTCGACCAGGTCGGGCTGCTTCCGTGGCTGTACCAGTCGTACTTCAGGTCGGTCGACCTGTTCTCCCCGTTTTACGAGACATCGCCTACCGCTGACGACAGCACGAAGGCTGCCGCCGTCACGATCGGCGACTCGCTGTACACCACCGGGGGGACTCCGGAGGAGCAGCAGGCGTGGGCGTTGTGGAAGAAGAACTCCGGCAAGATCGACCCCAATCAGCTGTTCGTTCCCCGGGTCTTCGCCGATGACGCCCGTATCTTCCTGTCCTCCGGTGGTTTCCCGCGCACGGCGCCTGCTCCGGACAGCCCGGAGTTCCGTATCGCGGTCGAGGACCTGAAGTCCCGCTTCGCCACCTGCGCCTGGCACGACCCGATCGACCCGGACCGGGTTCTCGGCAAGGAGGTCGCGCAGGCGTCCGCCGAGTGGCAGCAGGAGATCGCTTCCCAGGCCACGCAGCGCCGGCAGATCCTCGCCGCCAACGTCACCGCCACGAAGGCGTTGCAGGACGGCACCTTCGCCCTGGGCAAGGTCCTGGGCCAGTCGTGGATCGCGGACTACTCCACCCGTTGGCTGGACCACTACACCGAGGGCGGCCTCAACTGGATAGGTAACGCCCCTCTGGAGATCCAGGTGCCGGGCGCCGCCGGGAAGTGCCTGGAGGTCCAGGGGGCCGCCAAGACCAACGGCAGCCCGGTCCAGATCAATGCCTGCAACAGCAGCAGCGCAGCCCAGAAGTGGCAGCTCTGGGGCGTCTACGACGGCCACTACACCCTTCTCAACGTCAACGCGCAGAAATGCCTGGAGGTGCTGAACGGCGCCAACGCCAACGGCACGAAGATCCAGATCCGGGACTGCGGCAGCGGCAAGGCGCAGCAGTGGGCGTTCAGCGTCCGTGCCGCGGGCGAGCTGCGCAACATCGCCACGGACAAGTGCCTGGACCTGGCCACGTTCGACAACGGCAAGGACGCCCTGCTCAACGCGTGCAACGGCACCAAAGCACAGCAGCTCCGCATCGTCCCCAAGGGCCACACCGGCGCCGCGCCGGCGAAGGCCGACGTGGACAGGGCCAAGGCGAACGTGACGAACGCGCAGACGGAGGCGAAGAAGCAACTCGCCGCCGTCAAGGCGCAGCTCGCCGCCGCGCAGACGGCCGCCAACACCTCCGACACAGCCATGCAGACCGCCTACGGCATCGCCGACACCAATGGCGCACCCCGCGGCCGTGGTCTGTTGGTCGGCCTGCAGAAGGACCAGGTGACCAAGGGGTCGGTCGCCGCGCTGACGGCTATGGCGAAGGCCGCCGAGACGGCTGAGGCCGCCACCCGTGCCTCCGCTGGGGACAGCGCGACAATCACGCAGCGCGCGCTGGCGCAGGCGGCGCAGGTGCAGGCGGAGTTCCGGAAGAAGGCCGCCGAGACGGCCGAGTCGCAGGCCAAGGCAGCCGCCGACGCCGCGAAGATCCACCGGGACAACGCCAAGCAGGACAAGGAGACCGCGGAGGCCAAGCTCACCGCCGCCCTGTCAGCCGAGGGCGACGCCAAGGCTGCCGCAGCCGACGCCCACGCCAAGCGGCTCGCCGCCGAGGCCGAGGAGAAGACAGCCAAGGCGGAGAAGGAAACCGCCGCGGCCAAACAGGCCGAGGCAGCAGAACACAAGAAGAACGCCCAGACCCAGGCAACAGCGGCCCACGACGCCAAGGACAAGGCCGAGGCCGCCGAGAAGACCGCCGAGGGCAAGCGGGACGACGCGGTCACGGCCCGGGACAACGCCAAGGCCAAACGCGACGACGCCTGGGACGCCGAGCAGAAGGCCGCCGCCGCCCGAGCCAAGGCCGACGCCAAGGACGCCTACGCCGACTCCCTCGACGCCGGTGACGCGGCCGACGCCGCCCGCACCGCCGCCAACGAGGCGGACAAACACGCCGACGACGCCGAAGCCGCCGCGACGAAGGCCCGCTCCGAGGCCGACGCCGCCACCCAGGCTGCCGCCGACGCCGACGCAGCGGCCACCCGCGCCGAGGCAGCCGCCAAACGCTCCCGCTCCGACGCCGACGCCGCACAGGCGGACAAGCTGAAGGCCGACGCGGCGGTGAAGACCGCGACCAGCGCGGCCGCCGACGCCATCAAGGCCTCCCAGGACGCGGCCGCCGAGGCGAAGACCGCGGTCCAACTCGCCAACGAGGCCGAACAGCACGCCAAGGACGCCAGAACCCAGGCGGACGCGGCCAACACAGAAGCCGGCAAGGCCCTCGCCGCCTCGGCGAAGGCGGCGGGCTACGCCCACGTCACCGCGCAGGCGGCCGTGGACGCCGGCCAGGCGGCGGAGCAGGTCGCCGCACCGGCCAATGACGCCGTCCAGCTCGGCTCGCCGTATGTCGACACCGATTCGGTGGCCGGCCTGGTGGTGTTGACCGGCCAGGCGTCGAAGGCGATCGCCGACCAGCAGCAGGCCGTCGCCGACGCGCACGCCAAGAACGCCGCAGCCGAAGCCCAGGCAGCCAAGAATCTCGCCGACCAGGCCAAGGGCGACGCCAAGGAGGCCTACCAGCACGCAGCCAACGCCGCCCAGTACGCGGCCAACGCCCGCACCTACTCCAAGGAGGCCCTAGGCTACGCGGCCGACGCCGCGAAGGCCGCCTCAGCAGCGGCCGCGTCCCTGGCGCGCACCGTCGACTACGACAACCAGGCTGCCGCCGACGCAGCAGCCGCCGACAAGGCCGCCGGCAACGCCGAGGGCTACGCGAAGGACGCCCGCGACTCGGCCGACACCGCCGAACTCGACGCCGCAGCCGCCCGCTCCGCCGCCACCCAGGCCGAACAGGACGCCAAGGACGCCCGCTCCGCCGCCGACCGCGCCGACGCGGCCGCCACCGAGGCCGAACAGGCCGCCAAGGACGCCGACAAGTACGCGAAGGAGGCCCAGGACGCGGCCGACCGAACGGAACGGGAGGAGGCCAACAAGGCGGCATCCCAAGGGTCCGGTACGGGCATTCCCGGTGTGTTCGCCGTCCCGGACGAGTCGACCGTCCAGATCGTCAGCTCCAAGCAGATCGGCACCTGCCCGGGCATGCCGGATGCGGCCTTCCTGGGCTGCAACGCAACGTACGACCTAGTCGTCACCTACGAGGCCGACTTCTACCTGTGCACCGACGACCAGGCCCAGGCCACGGCCGACGGATGCCCGAAGTCGGCTTGGCAGTTCCTTCAGCGGTCAACGCTGAAGAACGTCAAGATCGACAACTGGCAACACCACTTCTCCGGCAAGGACATCGTCCGCGCCGGATGGCAGAGCCTGTTCGGCGATGTGCCCGGAGCGATCCTGTTCTCCTTCTTCGCCGAAGACATGATGGACTGCCTCCACGGCAGCGCCAGCGGCTGCGCCTGGGCGTACGCGACCTACGTCCCAGTGGAAAACGCACTCAGCGACATGGCCAAAGCAGTCAAAGAATTCACCCTCGCGACCAAGAGCGGCGAAGGATTCGAAGACGCCTGGAAGAAGCTACGCGCCCTCAGCCTCTCCGACGACGCCATCGCTGGCATCGCCAACAAGGCGCTCAAGACCCTCAGCAAGGCATGCGAGGCCGTCAGGGCGCCTCACGCCATACGCTCCAGCGCTCCCGAGCGCTGCTGGGTGGTGAAGGGCGGACCAGGAATCTGGACGTGGGTCAAGGACGAGGTGAAGGATCCAACAAATGCCTCAGTACTGTACGAGGAGCGGATCACGGGCGTCCCTCAAGGGTTCGGCTACGTCATCCACGACACCCCGAACGCCAAGGGAGTCGTCAAGTTCGACGGATACAAGGACGGCGTGCTTCTGGATGCCAAGGGCTACGAGTACGCGAAGTTCGTCAAGGACGGAAAGTTCGTTCCCTGGTTCAACGGTAGGCGCACGCTTGTGGAACAGGCCAACCGCCAGCTCAACGCCGTGAAGGCTGCGGGAACAAACACACCCATCCGGTGGGAGATAGCAGAGCCTGAGGCATATACCGCGATGAAGGACCTCTTCGCGGAAAATGGAATAACTGGGATCACTCTCGTGTACACGCCGTAGCAGCGTGAGCCGGGGAGCCCCCAAGGGGAGGGGGCTCCCCCGCATGCCGGTAGTGTCTTCCAGAACCTCTGAGCGAAGCGAGATTCCCGTTGAGCGAAGCCGTCCTCCACATCATTCCGTCAGACCCGTGCTGGCAGCCCGATCAAGCGGCAATCAGCCGTGCAGTCACGCTTGTGGAGAAGCTGTGTCCTGATCCGCTGGGACCCATCGAAGTGGAACAGAGCGACCTTCCGCAGTTCATCAATGGTGCCGGCCTGGAGTCCCTGTCGTGTCCTCGATGTGGAACTCAGCTGGACTTCCAGGGGTGGTGGATGGCCAGGATGGAAGAGGCATACCAGGGCAACAGCGTCTCAAGCCTTTCCGTGACGACTCCCTGTTGCGATACCGACACCACACTGAATGACCTTGTATATGACGTTCCTTCTGGTTTCTCACGATTCGGGATCACGGTGTGGAGTCCCAACAGGGGCATGCTGAGCGGCGATGAGCTGGACAGGATCGGTGACGTCTTGGGCCAAACGGTCCGACAGGTCTGGTCTCGCATCTGATGAGGCCAGACCGGGGTCTGATCGACGCCGCTCGTCGCGGTCGGCCACGGACTTCGAGATGCCGAACAGCGGAGCAGGGCGGGCTCAGCACAGTGAACGGGCCTGTCCAGGACGGCTGCGACGCCGCGTTCACACCAGCTGCGCGTTGATCACTGACCACCACATCGATGCCGGGCTGGGCTGATCACCCACCTTCCCGGCCGCCGACCAGGCGGCGACGCCACCAGAGGTCACAACGCCACTGCCGATGAGCCACGAACGGATCCGGCAGCGTGCGCGCCAGGTACCTGGCGTCCAGCACGCGGACTCGCTGTTCCAACTCAGCGCGGGCCCGGGAAGGCAACTGCCGCATGACCTCATCAGGCATGTCGCGGGCGTGCCGCACGTCATCGAAGGAACAACCTCGGCACGAACACTCCGACTCCTGCGGATAGAGCGGCCGCCGTCCCGGTGTTTGCAGAAACGCTCGATACCGTCGCAGAGCGCGGTCACCGGCACCGGGGTAGACGTAGTAGCCGCCCGAGAGCCTCTCAACTCGATCTACGGCGACGCTGGTCCGGGCAGAGACCGTGGATACGGTGTAGAGGCACGCTCCACGCGACACGAGGGGACTGTTCAGCCCGCAGCGCGCCCCGCCGTCAATCCTTAGGTCGAGCCTCGCCGGGACAGCGCGGCGGAGCTTCCTCTCGCATGAGCCACCCGCCGAGCAACCTATTGGCGTGGACGGGCAAGCACCCGACAAAGACCGGCAGGAGACCAGCGGCGACGCGCCACGGCCCTCCGCCGCCCTCACCGGTGCAATACCTCCGAAGCCTCCGGCAGACGTACGGCGACCAGTCGTCCCGTCCGGGTGGGCGGAACGCGGCGCCGGTCCACCGCGTACGCGACCCCCGCGACGCCCAGCCCCAGCACCGCCAGCGCCGCGCCCGCCAGGGCCGGGGACGTCGCTCCGAAGCCCGCGGCCAGGGCGACGCCACCGATCCAGGCTCCGCCGGCGTTCGCCAGGTTGAAGGCCGCCTGGTTGGCCGAGGACGCCAGCGACGGGGCCGCCGACGCCTTCTCCATGACCATCAGTTGGAGCGGGGAGCCCGTGATGAAGGCCGCCGCGCCGAGGAGGACGACCGCGAGTGCGGCGGTCCAGCGGGCGTTCATCAGGAGCGGGAAGAGGGCGAGGACGCTCGCCAGGGAGACCAGGCCGCCGAAGAGGGTGCCGCGCAGGGAGTGGTCCGCGAGGCGGCCGCCCAGCAGGTTGCCGGCCGTCGCACCGACGCCGAACAGGGCCAGCAGCAGCGTGACGCTGGACTCGGCGTATCCGGCGGCGCCGGTGAGCATCGGGGTGATGTAGCTGTAGGCGGCGAACAGCGCGCCGAAGCCGGCGACGGTGGTGCCGAGGGCGAGCCAGACGGGGAGCGAGCGCAGGGCCGACAGTTCGCGGCGCAGCCCGGCGGCCGGTGCGTGGGTGTGGTCGTGCGGGATCAGGGCGGCCAGCGAGGCGATCGCGGCCAGCCCGATCGCGCTGACGCCGAGGAAGGTGGCCCGCCAGCCCAGGTGCTGGCCCATGAGCGTGGCGACGGGCACGCCCGCGATGTTGGCGACCGTCAGGCCGAGGAACATCAGCGAGACCGAGCGGGCCTTGCGCTCCGGCGCGACCATGGTCGTCGCGACGACGGCGCCGACGCCGAAGAAGGCGCCGTGCGGCAGGCCGCTGAGGAAGCGGGCGGCCAGCAGGGAGTCGTAGCCGGGGGCGAACGCGGACAGCGCGTTGCCCGCGACGAACAGCGCCATCAGGCCGATCAGGACCGTGCGGCGCGACATCCGGGCGGTGAGCGCGGCGAGGAGCGGGGCGCCGATCACGACGCCCAGCGCGTACGCCGAGACGAGGTGCCCGGCGGTGGGGATCGAGATGTGCAGGTCGTCCGCGACGTCGGGCAGCAGGCCCATCATCACGAACTCGGTGGTGCCTATGCCGAAAGCGCCGACGGCCAGTGCGAGCAGGGCCAGGGGCATGAAGGGGCCTGTTCCTTTCGGATTGTGCAGGGGGACGTGTTCCGCAAGTGTATGTTCACTCGCGGAACAAAGCCTCTCAGGCCCGGTATTCCAGCGGGTTACGAGCTGGTGTCGAGGTTCACACGGGCGGCCACCGGAAGGTGGTCGCTGCCGGTCGCGGGCAGCGTCCAGGAGCTGACCGGTTCGATGCCCTGGACCATGATCTGGTCGATCCGCGCCATCGGGAACGAGGCCGGCCAGCTGAACCCGAAGCCGTTGCCCGCCGCGCCCTGTGTGGAGCGCATCTGGGAGGTGACGCCGTTGAGGGAGCGGTCGTTCATGGTGCCGTTGAGGTCACCGAGCAGGATCTTGCGCGGCAGCTTCTCGTCGGCGATGGCCTCGCCCAGCGCGTCGGCGCTCTTGTCCCGCTGACGGGCGGTGAACCCGGCCTCCAGTTTGACCCGGACCGAGGGCAGATGGGCGACGTAGAAGGCGACCGGGCCCTCGGGCGTGGTCACCGTGGCGCGCATGGCGCGGGTCCAGCCGAGCTTGATGTCGACGGCCCGCACGTCGCTCATCGGGTACTTGCTCCACAGCCCGACGGTGCCCTGGACCGAGTGGTACTTGTACGTCGCCTCCAGCGCCCGCTCGTAGACCGGGACGGCCGTCGCGGTCAGCTCCTCCAGGGCCACCACGTCCGCGCCGGAGGCGGCCACGTCACGGGCGGTGCCGGACGGGTCGGCGTTGTCGGCGTTGACGTTGTGCGTGGCGACGGTGAGGTCGCCGCCGCTGCCGGTCTTGTCGCTGAGCAGTCCGCCGAAGAGGTTCAGCCAGACGGCCACCGGCACCAGCAGCGCGATCAGCGCGGTGGCCGACTTGCGTACCAGGGCCAGCAGGAGCAGCACCGGGATCAGCAGGCCCAGCCAGGGCAGGAAGGTCTCGGTGAGACTGCCCAGGTTGCCCACCCGGTTGGGGATCCGGGCGTGCAGCAGCATGACGAGGGCGAGGGTCACCGCGAGCGCGGCGATCACGATGCCGCGCCGCCAGATTCTGGGGTCGCCGCGCCAGCCGGAGAACAGACGTGCCATCAGGCGCCGGACCCGGTCTCTACGGCGCTCGGGTCCCGAGCCTCCGTTGTCCGTCTCCGTCATGTACGCCTGCTGCGCCATACCGTGTCGCCTCACTGCCTGCCGTGCACACCATCCGTCACCCGCGAAGGGGGGTCCCTAAGACCCTAGGGGATGATCGGCTCCGTTCCGCCGCCCCAGGACGGCCGTACGGGCAGTGGGACGTGGAAGCCGGTCCGAGGGGTTCCGCATCGGCGGGCGGTAAGCGTGTTCTGTGACGGAACGCGCACATTCGGGCTACGCGGCCGGTGAACTGACGGGCCGTAGCCCTTCGAGCAGGGTGTCGACGATCTCCTCCGACAGGCCGTCAGGGAGCTCGGCGTCGGGGCGCATCAGGGTCCGGAAGAGCATCGGGCCGACGAACATGTCGTTCAGCAGCTCGACGTCCAGGTCGGTGCGCAGCTCGCCCTCCGCCTGGCCGCGGCGCAGGATCGAGATCTGCAGCTCGCGCCGCGGCGCGACGACCGTCGCGTCGTACGCGGCCCATATCTTCGGGCTGCTCTTCATCTGGGCGTACACGTTGTGCAGGAGGACCGACGCCCGGGTCATCAGACCGCGCTGGCGCAACTGCTCCAGCAGGGCCACCAGGTCGTCGCGCATGGAGGTGCCCGGCAGCTCGGGGCCGGGGGGCTCGGCGCTGCGGACGACGTCGACGAACAGCTCCTCCTTGCCGCTCCAGCGGCGGTAGATGGTGGCCTTGCCGACCCCGGCGGTCCGCGCGATGCGCTCGATGGAGAGCTCGGCGAGCGGGACGCCGTCCTCCAGGAGCTTCATGACCCCTTCGATGACGGCGCGTTCGACCGCCTCGCTGCGGGGGCGTCCCCGGACGGGGACCGCCCCGGGGGCGGCTGGGCTGTCGGCGAGGCTCACGTGTGTCGTCCCTTCGTCGTGCTGGAGCGATTCTCCCTGCTGCCCCCCAGTGCGACGGAAGACGCTATTCCGTCGCGGTCACCAACTCCTGGTGCTCCTCGCCCTTCTGACGCGCCGGGGGCTTGCCCGGCAGGAACCAGAACGCCACCACCGCGCCGAGCAGCGCGACGACGGTGCCGCACAGGGCGGTGACGTGCATGGCGTGCAGGAAGGCGTCGTTGGCCGGGGTGACCAGCGCCTTGCCGCGGGGACCGAGCTTCGTGGCGACGCCGAGGGTGGCCTCGATGGACTCGGCGGCGGTGTCCCGCAGACCGGGCGGCAGGAGGCCGAGCTTGCCCTCGATGCCGTTGCGGTAGGCGGTGGACAGCACCGAGCCGAGGACGGCGATGCCGAGCGCGCCGCCGACCTGGCGGAAGGTGTTGCTCAGCGCGGAGGCGGAGCCTGCCTTCTCGCGCGGCAGGGCCTGCATGATGACCACGCTGGTCGGGGTCATCACATGCGCCATGCCGGTGCCCATGAGGAAGAAGACGACCTCCAGCACCCAGATGGGGGTGTCCGCCTCGAAGCCCGCGAACGCGGCGAGCATGCCCGCGAGCAGCAGCAGACCGCCGCCGGTGGTGACCTTGTTGCCGAACCGGTCGACGAGCAGCCGGGCGCGCGGCGCGAAGATCAGTTGCGCGGCGGCCAGCGGCAGCATCAGCACACCGGACTGCAGCGGCGAGTAGCCGCGCACGCTCTGGGTGTAGAAGACGGCGAAGAACGTCACGCCCATCAGCGCGAAGAAGACCAGCGCGATGGCGGCCATGGCGGCCGAGAACACCTTGTTCTTGAAGTAGGTGACGTCGAGCGAGGGGTGGTCGCTGCGCTTCTCGAAGACCACGAATCCGGCGAGCACGAGCAGACCGGCGGCGATGGTGGACAGCACCTGGGGGTCGGTGAAGTCGGCGAGCTGGCCGCCCTTGATGATGCCGTACACCAGCAGGACCAGGCCGACGACGGACAGCACGACGCCGATCGGGTCGATGCGGCCGGGCCTCGGGTCGCGGGAGTCGGGCACCAGCCAGACCATCAGCACGAGCGCGAGGATCACGATCGGGACGTTGATGAGGAAGACCGAGCCCCACCAGAAGTGGTCCAGGAGCAGACCGCCGGTGATCGGGCCGATGGCGATGGCGAGGCCGACGCCGCCGGCCCAGATGCCGATGGCCTTGGGCTGCTCCTCGCGCTCGAAGACGTTCATCAGGACGGCGAGGGTGGCCGGCATCACGAAGGCCGCGCCGAGCGCCATCAGCGCGCGGAAGGCGATCAGCTGGGCCGGTGAGCCGGACTCGGCGGCGAGCGCGGAGCCGGTGCCGAACACGACGAGACCGCCGAGCAGCACCTTCTTGCGGCCCACCCGGTCGCCGATGAGGCCGGAGGTGAACAGCAGGCCGGCGAAGACGAGCGTGTAGGCGTTGATCGCCCACTCCAGCTCGCTCTGCGTGGCGCCGAGGCCCGTGGGGGCCGGGGTGGAGATCGTCTTGATGGCGACGTTCAGGATGGAGTTGTCGAGCACCACTATCAGCAGGCTCAGCATCAGAACGCCGAGGATCGCCCAGCGCCGCCGGTGCACGGCTTCGGGTATCCGGGTGGCAGGGGCGGGTGCAGAGGTCATGTGGTCCAGCCTAGGCACGTCCGGCGCCATTCCGATACGGGACCGTCTCGTATCGGAATTGTTTTTACTCCATCCTTACGCGAGCGTCCCTCGAGCGTGGGGCGACCGGTCCTCGAGCGTGGGGCGAGCGGCCCTCGTGTCACGTGACCGGGGTCCTTCGGGGAGCCTCTGGCCCTCACCGGCACGAAGTGCCACCATGGGGGTGATCCGGGGACGCCGGCAGGGCGCCTCGAGATGACTGAAGGAGCCGTTGCAATGACGCAGCTTTCGGCTGCCCACGCGAAGCCCTCCGACGGCAGCAAGACGCTGTACGGGGGCAAGGGCACCCGCCGTATCACCGTTCGCGACATCGCCCTCGCCAAGGAACGCGGCGAGAAGTGGCCCATGCTCACCGCCTACGACGCGATGACCGCGTCCGTCTTCGACGAGGCCGGGATCCCGGTGATCCTCGTCGGCGACTCGGCGGGCAACTGCCACCTCGGGTACGAGACGACCGTGCCCGTCACGCTGGACGAGATGACCATGCTGTCGGCGGCCGTCGTCCGCGGCACACAGCGCGCGCTGATCGTCGGCGACCTCCCCTTCGGCTCCTACCAGGAGGGGCCGGTGCAGGCGCTGCGCTCGGCGACCCGGCTGGTCAAGGACGCCGGGGTCGGGGCGGTCAAGCTGGAGGGCGGCGAGCGCTCGCACGAGCAGATCCGGCTGCTGGTGGAGGCCGGGATCCCGGTCATGGCCCACATCGGGCTCACCCCGCAGTCCGTGAACGCGATGGGCTACCGGGTGCAGGGCCGCGGCGAGGAGGCGGCGCAGCAGCTGCTGCGCGACGCCAAGGCCGTGCAGGACGCGGGCGCCTTCGCGGTGGTCCTGGAGCTGGTTCCGGCGGAGCTCGCGGCCGAGGTGACGCGGGTGCTGCACATCCCGACGGTCGGCATCGGCGCGGGTCCGGAGACGGACGCGCAGGTACTAGTGTGGACCGACATGCTGGGGCTGACGTCCGGCCGGGTCCCGAAGTTCGTCAAGCAGTACGCGAACCTGCGCGAGGTCATGGGCAACGCGGTCAAGGAGTTCGCGGAGGACGTCGTCGGCGGCACCTTCCCGCTCGAGGAGCACTCCGTCCACTGACTCCCCACTGACTCCGTCCCCTAGAGCCACAGCGGCACAGAGGCAGCCCGCCGATCTTCCCCCGTCGGCGGGCTGCTGCTTTGTCGGCGGCCTGTCGGCGCCGACATATCGCTGTCGGTCGTCTGTCGGTCGTTTGTCGGTGGCGCCTGGCACCGTTCTCGGCATGACACGAATCGACAAGAACTCCAGCGGCGGCGACAACGCCGTCACCGTGCGGGGGATGGTCAAGCACTACGGCGAGACCAAGGCGCTGGACGGGGTCGACCTGGACGTGCGCGAGGGCACCGTGATGGGTGTCCTCGGGCCGAACGGCGCCGGAAAGACCACCCTCGTACGGATTCTGTCCACTCTGCTGAGCCCGGACGCCGGTCAGGCGACCGTCGCCGGGTACGACGTACTGCGCCAACCCCGCCAGCTGCGCCGGGTCATAGGACTGACCGGGCAGTACGCCTCCGTCGACGAGAAGCTCCCCGGCTGGGAGAACCTCTACATGATCGGGCGCCTGCTCGACCTGCCGCGCAAGGACGCCCGGGCCCGCGCCGACGAGCTGCTGGAGCGGTTCTCGCTGACGGACGCCGCCAAGCGGCCCGCGAGCACCTACTCCGGCGGTATGCGGCGCCGGCTCGACCTCGCCGCCTCCATGATCGGCCGGCCCCAGGTGCTGTTCCTGGACGAGCCGACGACCGGACTCGACCCCCGTACCCGCAACGAGGTGTGGGACGAGGTCAAGGCCATGGTGGGCGAGGGCGTGACCGTGCTGCTGACCACCCAGTACATGGAGGAGGCCGAGCAGCTCGCCTCCGAGCTGACCGTGGTCGACCGGGGCAAGGTCATCGCCGGAGGCGGTATCGAGGAGCTGAAGGCGAAGGTCGGCGGCCGGACGCTGCGGGTGCGGCCCGCCGATCCGGCGCAGCTGCGGCCGCTCGCCGCCGCTCTCGACGAGCTCGGCATCACCGGCCTCGCGACCACGACCGTCGACACCGACAGCGGGGCCGTCCTGGTCCCGATCCTCAGCGACGAGCAGCTGACCGCCGTGGTCTCGGCCGTGACCGCCCGCGGCATCACGCTCTCCTCCATCACCACCGAACTGCCCAGCCTGGACGAGGTGTTCCTCTCCCTCACCGGCCACCGCGCCAGTGCCCCGCAGGACACCGTGCCCGCCGACACCCGCGAGGAGGTCGCCGTATGAGCGCCGCCACCGTCACCGTAACCGCCACCGCGTCCGACGCCCGCATCCCGCTGCGCGGACACCTGCGCCACACCGGCGCCCTGATCCGCCGCAACCTGCTGTGGATCCGGCAGGACCCCGAGTCGATGTTCGACGCCCTGCTGATGCCGGTCGTCTTCACCCTGCTGTTCGTGTACGTCTTCGGCGGCTCGATCGGACAGGCGCTGGGCGGCGGTCAGGACGGGTACGTCCAGTACGTCATCCCGGGCATGATCGCGATGATGAGCATGACGCTCTCCCAGGGCGTCGGCACCGGCTTCAGCCAGGACTTCAACTCCGGTGTCATGGACCGCTTCCGGTCCCTGCCGATCGGACGCGGCTCGGTGCTGTTCGCCAAGATCACGGTGGAGCTGCTGCGGATGCTGTTCGCGACGACCGTGCTGATGGTCGTCGCCGTGCTCGTCGGCTTCCACATCCATCACTGGGGCGGTCTGCTGGCGGCCGTGGGCCTGTCCGCGGTGTTCGCCTCGTCGATCATGTGGGTGTTCCTCACCCTCGGTGTGGTCCTGAAGAACGCCCAGTCCGTGCAGGCGATGGGCTTCCTGGTGCTGTTCCCGCTGCAGTTCGGCTCGTCGATCTTCGCGCCGACGAAGTCCATGCCGGGCTGGCTGCAGGCCTTCACCGACTACAACCCGCTCTCCACGCTCGCCGACGCGGCGCGCGGACTGATGGTGGGCGGCCCGGTCGCGCACGACCTGTGGGTGACGCTGGGCTGGTCGGTGGCGATCACGGCGGTCGCCGCGCCGTACGCGATCCACAAGTTCCGCACCAAGAGCTGACGTCGGGCTCCGGTGCGCGTCACACGAGGGCGGCGGCCTCCTCCACGGAGAGGTCGCCGCCCTCCGCGTACGCCGACTCGTAGGCCGCGTCGCCGAGCACCGCGCGCAGCTCCCGCTCGGCCCCGGACCGCATGGTGCGCTCGATGGTCGTCGGGACATGGGTGGGCGGCAGCATGCTGTCCCCGGCCCGCAGACAGCGGGCGCCGTCGCGGGCGCGGGCACCGCCGTCGGCCCCGGCGAGGGCGAGCGCGGCGGTGTGCAGGTACATGGTGCGCATCTGGGGGGCGATGGTCAGGGCCAGCGGGTCCCCGGACTTCTCCAGCGCCCGGCGGACCAGGCCCAGGCACTCCTCGTAACAGCCGTCCATGGCCTCCAGCCAGGCCTCGGAGCCGAGGATGAAGGCGTCGAAGATGACGAAGTGCGCGATGCCGAACTGCTCGCGCAGCAGCCGGAGTTGCTCGCGCGCCTCGGGGATGCGCCCGGTCAGGCCGAGCCAGCCGGCGAGGAACATCCGGGAGGCGGGCATCGCCTCGTTGCGGGCGCCGTCCCGGTCCGCGATCACATCGCGCAGCAGGCGCTCGCCGCGCTCGGCCTGCCCTGTCTCCAGCAGTGCGCTGCCCAGCCGGGCGTTGAGCACGGTCTTCTGGGCGCGGGCGCCGAGCCGGTCGGCCCGCTCGATGGCCCGTTCGTAGTCGGCGGCGGCCGCGTGCCACTTCCCCTTGCGCTCATGGGACTCGGCGCGTGCGGAGAGCGCCTCGGCGGTGCCCCACAGGTCGCCGAGCCGCTCGTAGATGGCCAGCGCCTCCTCGGCGTCGCGGATGGCGTCGCCCGCCCAGTCGGAGCGGTTGGCGAGGAGGTTGGCCCGCATCTGGAGGGCCGCGGCGAGCTCCCACTCGTAGCCCGGGGTGGTCCGGCAGGTCTCGACGGTGGCCAGGACGACGTCCTGCAACCGTTCCATGTCCCCGGTGAGCAAGATGGCGAAGAACCAGAAGGAGCCCGGCAGCCGGCAGGTCTGCGGCATTCCGGGCTCGTAGGTGGCGGCGATGGAGCGCAGCTTCGTCTGCGCGTGCTGGTTCTCCCAGGCGTCCAACTCGGAGTCCATGCAGGCGAGATGGACGAGATGGATACCGCGCCGGGCCTCCTCCAGGACCTCGCCGCTCCACGGCGGCGGGGTGTCCGTGCAGCGCTCCCAGACCGGTGCCGCGGGGCGGACCGGCTCGGTGAAGGGGTCGGGGCCCAGCTCCTGGACCTCACTCGCCCAGTTGCGGGCCTCGATGCGCAGGTCGCGCATCTGCCAGTACCAGGAGAGCGACAGGACCAGGCAGAGCCCTTCCTGCTCGTCCCGGTCGGCGACGGCCCGGCGCAGGGCGGTGCGGAGGTTCTCGTACTCGCGCTCCAGGCGCCGGACGGCGGCGAGTTGGCCGGGGCCGCGCAGCAACGGGTCGGTGGTGCGGGCGAGTTCGCGGTAGTACGTCAGATGCGCGCGCTCGGCGGCGGAGCGGGCGCCGGCCGTCTCGTCGAGGCGTTCGCCGGCGTACTCGGCGACGGTCTCCAGGAGCCGGTAGCGCATCTCGCCGTCGGCCTCGTCGCGTGAAGGCGCCGCCACGACAAGGGACTTGTCGACGAGGGAGCCGAGCGCCTCCAGCGCGGCGGGGCCGCAGACCGCCTCGGCGGCGGCGAGATCACACCCGCCGGCGAACACCGACAACCGCCGCAGGACGTCGCGTTCCTCCTCGTCGAGCAGGTCCCACGACCAGTCGACGACGGCCCGCAGGGTCTGCTGGCGGGGCAGGACGGTACGGCTGCCGGAGGTGAGCAGCCGGAAGCGGTCGTCGAGCCGGTCAGCGATCTGACGTGGTGTCAGCATCCGTAGCCGGGCGGCGGCGAGCTCGATGCCGAGGGGCAGGCCGTCGAGGCGGCGGCAGATCTCGGCGCACGCCGCGGGATCGTCCTCGACCCGGAACCCCGGCCGTGCGGCCGCTCCCCGGTCGGCGAACAGCCGCAGCGCGACCGGTTCGGGCAGCGGCTCCACCGGCCGCAGCAACTCCCCCGGTACGCCGAGGGGTTCGCGGCTGGTGGCCAGTACCGTCAGCTCGGGGCAGCGCTCCAGCAACTCCTCCACGAGCCGCGCGGCGGCCTCGACGACGTGCTCGCAGTTGTCGAGGACGATCAGCATGCGCCGCCGGCCGCAGTGCTCCGCCAGCCGCTCCACCGGGTCGTCGTGCCGGTCGTTCCCGGCCGCCCGCATGGCCTCGGCGCCGGCGCCGTGGAGCACGGTCTCCCGGGCGCCCACAGCGGTCAGCACGGCCTCCGGTACGGCGTCCGGGTGGTCGACGGGAGCGAGTTCGGCCAGCCACACCCCGTCCCGCGCACCGTCCCGCACGGCCTCGGCGGCCTCCTGCGACAACCGCGTCTTCCCGGCCCCACCGGGCCCGAGCAACGTGACCAGCCGAGCCGCACCGAGGTCCCCCCGGATGGCCTCGATGTCGGCTTCCCGCCCGACGAAGGAGGTGAGCCGGGCGCGGAGGTTGCCGGGGGGCTGGGGGGTGGGGGCGGGGGTGGCGGCCGTGGCGGAGGCGGGGGCGGGGGCGGAGGGGCTGGTGGGGTTGGGGGCGCCGTCATCGGGGGCGGGCGGGGTGTGGGCGGCCGTCGGGTGAGCGCCCGTGGTGAAGCCGGGCGTGCTCGAAGCGGGCGTGCCCGGAGCAGGCGTGCCGGGGGCGGGCATTCCGGAAGCGGTTGCGCCCGAAGCAGGCATGCCGGAAGCGGTTACACCCGAAGCGGGCGTGCCAGGGGCGGGCATTCCGGAAGCGGTTACACCCGAAGCAGGCATGCCGGAAGCGGTTACACCCGAAGCAGGCGTGGCGGGGGCGGTCGCGGCTGAAGCCGTCGCGCCAGAAGCGGTCGCGCCCGAAGCAGGCGTGGCGGGGGCGGGCGTGCCGGAGGCTGCGCCGTCTGCGCCCGGACCGGCGTGCGCGCTCGGGGCGGGTGTCATGCCGGGGGCGAGGAATTCGCCTGGCCTGGATGCCGCACCCGGCCTGGATGCCGCACCCGGCCTGGATGGCACGCCCGGCCCTGATGCCGCACCCGGCCGGGATGCCACGCCCGGCCCTGCTGCCGCGCCCGGCCGGGATGGCATCCCCGGCCGGGATGACGTCCCGGGCGCTCCCCCGCCACCCGGCGCGTACCACTCCTCCGGGCCTTCCGGGTGGAGCAACTCCCCGTACAGGGACCTCAGTTCGGGGCCGGGGTCGGCTCCCAGCCGGTCCGCGAGCAGTTGTCGTACGTCCTCGAAGGCGGCCAGGGCCTCCGCCGTGCGGCCGGCGTCGCGCAGGGCGCGCAGGCGCAGGGACTGGAGGGGTTCGTCGAGGGGGTGGGCGTCGCACAGGGCGGTCAGTTCGGGCAGCGACTGTTCGGCCTGGCCCAGGGCGAGCGCGGCGGTGTGGCGGGCGCGCAGGGCGTCGAGGCGGCGGTTCTCCAGACGGGCCGTCTGCGCGGTGCCGTCGGGGAGGTCGGCGAGGACGGGGCCGTGCCACAGGGCGAGGGCGTCGTCGAGGGCACCGGCCGCCTTGGCGGGGTCGCCGTCGGCCAGGGCACGGGTGCCCTCGCCGGTGAGCCGTTCGAAACGGTGCAGGTCGACGTCGTCGGGCGGGGCGGTGAGGCGGTAGCCGCCCTCCACCGAGGCGATCGCGTCCGCGCCGAGCGCCCGCCGCAGCCGTCCGACGAGCGCCTGCAGCGCGCCCGACGCGTCGGCGGGCGGGTCGCCGTCCCAGACCTCGTCGACGAGCGTGCGGACGGGCACGGTGCGGCCGGCCCGCAGGGCGAGCACGGTGAGCAGGGCACGCAGCCGCGCCCCGCCGACGGCGACGGGGCTGCCGTCCGGCCGGAACGCCTGGGCTGTACCGAGGATGCGATAGCGCACGGGGTCCATTGTCTCCGGTGGCTCGGGGGCCGGTCACGGGATTCGGTCGGGCGGGGTGGCGGAGTGGCGGAGTGGCGGGGTGGCGGGGTGGCGGGGTGGCGGGGGCGAAGCCGGAGCACATGGCCCGTCCGAGCCATGCCCCACCTTCCCCGGAACCTCGGGCCCACCGCGAGACGTTTTCACCTGTGCCCGGTACCGTCGGGCGTCCCATCGCGTGCACGTTCAGTCCAGGGAGCCACCAGTGACCACCGCGACCAGCCGCCACAGTGACCGGCGGATGAGCCCCGTCTTCGTCGGCATTCTCGCCGTCACGGCGGTCACCGGCTGGGCCACCTGGTCCGGTTTCGCCGAGCAGCCGGGCGTGGCCGTGTTCCTGTTCGTGACCGCGGCCTGGGTGGTGTCCCTGTGCCTGCACGAGTACGCGCACGCCCGCACCGCCCTGCACAGCGGCGACATCACCGTCGGCAGCAAGGGCTACCTGAGCCTCAATCCTCTCGCCTATACGCATGCCCTGCTCAGCATCGTACTGCCGGTGCTGTTCGTGATCATGGGCGGGATCGGTCTGCCGGGCGGTGCCGTCTTCATCGAGCGGAACCGGATCCGGGGCCGCTGGCGGCACAGTCTCATCTCCGCCGCCGGCCCGCTGACGAACGTCCTGTTCGCCGTCGTCTGCACGGCCCCGTTCTGGCTGCACGCCCTGGACGGCGTCCCCCGCGACTTCCGCTTCGCGCTCGCCTTCCTCGCGCTGCTCCAGGTCACGGCCGCGCTCCTGAACTTCCTGCCCGTGCCCGGCCTCGACGGCTACGGCGTCATCGAGCCCTGGCTGTCGTACAAGGTCAAGCGTCAGGTGGAGCCGTTCGCGCCGTTCGGCCTGCTGTTCGTGTTCGCGCTGCTGTGGGTGCCGTCGGTCAACAGCGCCTTCTTCGACGTGATCGACTCGATCCTGCGCAGCCTGGGAATCAACGAGTTCGACTCGTACTGCGGTCAGAATCTCTACCGCTTCTGGCAGAGCACGAACGAGGTCTGCTCGATCAGCTCGTGACCCGCCGGGCGTCCCGGGCGCGCTTGAGGTAGTACCAGCACATGTTCGACGACAGGCTCGCCAGCAGCACCCACACGACGCCCAGCCAGCTGCCCTGGACGAAGGAGACCACGGCCGCGGCCACGGAGAGCACGCAGACGATCAGGGCGTAGAGGGCGAGGCGGGGCATTTCGGTCGGCTCCTGTCAGCGGCTCGGGGAAGGGCTCGGGGGACACTGCTACGGCTCCAGTGTCCCCCACCCGCTCACACGTCCGTGACACGGAGCCCGGCGTGGGCCTTGTAGCGCCGGTTGACGGAGATCAGGTTGGCGACCAGGGACTCGACCTGGTGGGCGTTGCGCAGCCGGCCCGCGAAGATGCCGCGCATGCCGGGGATGCGGCCCGCGAGCGCCTGAACGATCTCGACGTCGGCCCGCACCTCGCCCAGCACCATCACATCGGTGTCGATCTCGGCGATCTCCGGGTCCTGGAGCAGCACGGCCGACAGATGGTGGAAGGCGGCGGTCACCCGCGAGTCCGGCAGCAGGGCCGCGGCCTGCTCCGCCGCGCTGCCCTCCTCCGGCTTGATCGCGTAGGCGCCCTTCTTGTCGAAGCCGAGCGGGTTCACGCAGTCGACGACCAGCTTCCCGGCCAGCTCCTCGCGGAGCGACTCCAGGGTCTTGCCGTGCCCGTCCCACGGTACGGCGACGATCACGACGTCACTGCGGCGCGCGCACTCGGCGTTGTCGGCGCCCTCGACGCCGTGCCCGAGTTCCCCGGCGGCGGTCTGCGCCCGGTCGGCGGCCCGCGAGCCGATGATCACCTTCTGGCCGGCCTTGGCGAGCCGGTAGGCCAGCCCCTTGCCCTGCGGCCCGGTCCCGCCGAGCACCCCGACGACGAGCCCGGAGACATCGGGGAGGTCCCAAGGGTCCTTGGCGGGGGCGGGAGTCTGTGCGGCACTGTCGGTAGAGGTCATGGGCCGACTTTACGTCCGCCCCGCCCCCGGCGATCAGGTGAGCCGCGTCACGGACAGCCGCCGGAAGAGGTGGGCCGCTCCGCTCCCCCGGTCGGGCGAATTCGGGGGGAACCGCGGGCCACGCGTGCCGGTTTGGTGCAGGATGCGGGCCCATGGACGCCGTACGGGTCGCGTTGCTGCGTGAAGTCCTCGCCGGGACCGAGTGGTTGGGGGCCACCCGGCGGTTCGCGGGGGCACTGCGCGGGTCGGTGGTCTCGCACGGGGGCGGGCTGCTGCTGGTGGGGACGCCGGAGTACGAGCCCTGGCATCTGGCCGCGCATCTGGTGGACGAGGCCGCGTGGTCGGGCACGCCGGAGCTGGCGCCGACTCTGGTACGGCACGGGGCGCGCGCGTCGGATCCGGCCCATCTGTCGGTCGGGCTCGGGCGGCTGGCGGCGGCCCGGCGGGGTGAGACGCTGCTGGTGGTGTCGCCCTCGGGGGTGCCGGGCGAGGCGCCGGACGTGCCGCTGCTGGAGCGGGTGCACGACGCGCGGCGGGCCGGGGCGACGGTGCTGGCGCTGGGCGGCGGCGAGGGCGAGTTGGAGTCGATGGCCCATGAGTCGCTCGCCGTCCCGGACGGTTCCGAGCTGGACCTGGACACGGTGCAGCATCTGGTCAGCGCGGCGGCCGGCGAGAACTCCCTGCCGGCTCCGCGCGTGCACCGGCGGCTGCGCGACCGTCTCTCCCGGCTGGCGGACCAGCTGACGGCACCGCCGCCGAGCGGCTGGTAGGGGCCGTAGCGCGGGAAAAGCGGTTGCTCCCGGTCCGCGCACCGGCCGACCATGACCGGTCGTGACCGACGACTCCCCCGCACCCGCCTCCCGGCTCCGCGCAATCCTGCCCGACCTCACACCCTGGCGGGCCTCCGCCGACTTCCGGCGGCTGTGGGTGTCGGGGGCGATCTCGACGTTCGGGAGCTTCCTGACGTTCGTCGCGCTGCCGGTGCAGTTGAAGGAGCTGACGGACTCGACGGCCGCGGTCGGCGCGATCGGAGCGGTGGAGCTGCTGCCGCTGGTGCTGTTCGGGCTGTACGGCGGCGCGCTCGCCGACGCGCTGGACAAGCGCCGGCTGATCATCTGGACGGAGGCCGGGCAGGGGCGCCATGTGGAACCAGACGATCCCGGACGAGCTGCGCGGGCGGCTCGCCGGGATCGAACTGCTGTCGTACTCCATCGGCCCCACCGTGGGCCAGGTCCGCTCCGGCGGATTCGCCGCCTGGTGGGGCGTACGGACGTCCGTGTGGTCCGGCGGCCTGCTGTGCGCGGGCGCGGTGGGCCTGCTCGCCCTGTGCCTGCCGGGGCTGATGGCCTACGACGTCCGCACGAACGAGCACGCGCTGCGGCTGCGCGACCGGCGGACGGCGGCCGCACCGGCCGAGGCCGGGGCCTGATCAGTCCTCGTCCGCGCTCCCCGCGGGGGCGTCATGCCACTTGGGGTCGTTCTCCCACTCGAGGTTGCGCTCCCGCGCGGTCTGCATCGCGTGCTCGGCCTCCTGCCGGGAGGCGTACGGCCCGAACCGGTCCTTGGCGGGACACTCCGGCCCCTCCTCCACCTTCTTGTGCTCGAGGCAGTAGAACCACTCCCCCGGCTTCCCGACCGTCCGCTTCTTGAACAAGGCCATGACCAGCTCCTCTCGCCACCGACATGTTCCCCCACCCCGGCTCGTTAGACTCGCTGGCATGTCTGGCCAGTCGCTGCTCGTACCAGGGGAGCTCTCTCCCACCCGTTCCGTTCCCGGTAACATCCGCCGGCCCGAGTACGTCGGCAAGCCCGCGCCGGCGCCGTACACCGGGCCGGAGGTGCAGACGCCCGAGACGGTCGAGGCGATGCGGGTCGCCGGGCGGATCGCCGCCCGGGCGATGGAGGAGGCCGCGAAGCTCATCTCGCCCGGGGTGACCACGGACGAGCTGGACAGGGTGGCGCACGAGTACATGTGCGACCACGGGGCCTACCCCTCGACGCTCGGCTACCGCGGCTTTCCCAAGTCCCTGTGCACCAGCGTCAACGAGGTGATCTGCCACGGCATTCCGGACTCGACGCTGCTGCGGGACGGCGACATCGTCAACCTGGACGTGACGGCGTACATCGGCGGGGTGCACGGCGACAACAACGCCACGTATCTGGTCGGGGACGTCGACGAGGAGAGCCGGCTGCTGGTGGAGCGCACCCGGGAGTCGCTGACCCGCGCGATCAAGGCGGTCAAGCCGGGCCGGCAGATCAACGTCATCGGGCGGGTCATCGAGTCGTACGCCAAGCGGTTCGGGTACGGGGTGGTGCGGGACTTCACCGGGCACGGGATCAACTCCTCGTTCCACTCCGGCCTGATCATCCCGCACTACGACAGCCCGCACGCGACGACCGTGATGCAGCCCGGCATGACGTTCACGATCGAGCCGATGCTGACGCTGGGGACGCACGAGTACGACATGTGGGACGACGGCTGGACGGTCGTCACCAAGGACCGCAGGCGCACGGCCCAGTTCGAGCACACGCTGGTGGTGACGGAGACCGGCGCGGACATCCTGACGCTGCCGTAGCCCGGTCGCCGCCGGTGTGTCAGCGCTCCGGCTGGCGTTCCAGGTAGACGCGGCCGCCGATCTCCACCCAGCCGTAGGGCTGCGGGGCGGTGAGGATCTGGGAGCCGGCGCCCTGGGTGATGTTGAGGGCGCGGCCCAGGCGGTCGGTGAGCAGCAGGGCCGCGGCGCCGGTCGCCTCGTCCTCGTCGATGCCGTCGTCGCGGCCGGGGAAGCCGCGGGCGCGGATCCGGCCGGCCGCCTCGTCCTCCCAGGCCCAGGCGTAGATCCACTCGCCCTTGGGCGGCACCTGCAGGTCGTCGACCTCGGCGGCTGAGGCGTACTGGCGCAGGGTGCGCGGCGGGACCCACTCGGCCCGGGCCTCGATCCAGCAGAACTCGCCGTCCTGGCGCGCGCCGACGAGACCGGCCGGGGTGACCAGTTCCTCCACGTCGAGCAGCCAGGCCGCGCCGACGCAGGGGTAGCCCGCGAAGGGCAGCCGTACGGAGGGCGTGTAGATGTCGATGACGCCGCGCTCGGGGTCGTCGACGAACACGGTCTCGCTGAACCCGAGTTTCGCGGCGAACGCCTGTCGCTCCGCGGGGTCGGGCAGGACGGATCCCTCGCGGACGACGCCGAGTTCGTTGCCGTATCCGCCGTTGGGCGCGCAGAAGACGCGGAGCACGTCGTAGTCGGTCACGGGGGCATTGAAACATCCAGCGCGGCTTTGAATTTCCCTTGACCATTACTTGGGGTGCGTTTTAGGTCAGCGTGATCGTTCCGTGCCCGTACGGCGTCCATGAGAGCTGAATCACCGCGTGGCTGGGTATCACTCAGGTAAGCCTTAGGTAAGTTAGGCGAGCCTCACCAATCTTTTGGTCCGTCCGACACGCGTTTTCTCGCCACCTCTTGGAGCCTGCATGCGAGCCGCCAGACTCTCCGTCGTCACCGCCGTCGCCAGTGCGGCGGCCCTGACCGCCGTCACGGGATGCACCGAGAAAAGCGAGGCCGCGAGCGGTGACCGCGTCATCAGCGTGAGCGCGACGGACTCCAAGTGCGAGACCTCCAAGAAGGAGATATCCGCCGGCCATGTCGAGCTGGCCATCGAGAACAAGGGCTCCAAGATCACCGAGGTCTACGTCCTCTTCCCGGACGACCGGGTCGTCACCGAGCGCGAGAACATCGGCCCCGGCACCAAGCAGAAGGTCACCGCCGAGGTGAAGGCCGGCGCCTACCAGATCGCCTGCAAGCCCGGCATGAAGGGCAAGGGCATCCGGCAGACACTCACGGTCACCGGCTCGGGCTCGGCCGCCAAACGGAACCCGCAGCTCGACAAGGCCGTCGCCGCCTACCGCGAGTACGCGCAGGAGCAGGCCGACGCGACGATCCCGAAGGTGGAGACGCTCGCCAAGGCGATCAAGGCCGGCGACCTCAAGGCCGCCCAGAACGCCTACGCCCCCTCCCGCGTCGGCTGGGAGCGCACCGAGCCGATCGCCGAGTCCTTCGGCGACATCGACCCCAAGACCGACACCCGCGCCGACGGCCTGGAGGCCGGACAGAAGTGGACCGGCTGGCACGCGCTGGAGAAGGCGCTGTGGCAGGACAAGAAGATCGGCGCCGAGCAGAAGACCCTCGCCGACCAGCTGGTCACCGATCTGAAGGACTGGCAGCAGCGGGTCGGCAAGGCGGAGATCACCCCGACCTCCATGGCCAACGGCGCCAAGGAACTGCTCGACGAGGTCGCCACCGGCAAGGTCACCGGCGAGGAGGACCGCTACGCGCACACCGACCTGAGCGACTTCAAGGCCAACGTCGAGGGCGCCCAGAAGGCGTACGAGCTGCTCAAGCCGGTCGCGCAGAAGAACGACAAGGCGCTGACCACCGAGCTGGACACGCAGTTCGCCGCGCTGAACAGCACGCTCGACAAGTACCGCTCCACCAAGGCGCGGGACAAGGCGCAGAACGGCTTCGTGTCGTACGACACCGTCACCAAGGAGCAGCGCAAGGAGCTCTCGGACGCGGTGAACGCGCTCGCCGAGCCCCTGTCGAAGCTCGCCGCCGCCGTCGTGAAGTAGGGACGAGACGACCATGACGGACACTCAGGAAGCCACCACCGCGGACGCCTCCGCGCAGAAACGGCCCTCCCGGCGTTCCCTGATCGGCTGGGGCGGCGCCGGCCTCGCGCTCGGTGCCGCCGCGGCCGGCGGCGCGGTCGCGGTGAGCCGCGCCGGCGACGACGTGGACCCGGCCGCCGCCGAGACGGGCGCCGCGGTCGCCTTCCACGGCGCCAACCAGGCGGGCATCGCCACACCGGTGCAGGACAGGCTGCACTTCGCCGCGTTCGACGTGCAGACCGAGGACCGCGCCGCGTTCGTGCGGATGCTGAAGGACTGGACGCGGGCCGCGCGCTTGATGACGGCCGGGAAGGCGGTCGGCGAGGGCGCGTACGGCGGTCTGGCCGAGGCCCCGCCGGACGACACGGGCGAGGCCCTGGGCCTGAAGCCCTCCCGGCTGACCCTCACCATCGGCTTCGGTCCGTCCCTGTTCGAGAAGTACGGCGAGAAGTTCGGGATCGCGGACCGGCGGCCCGAGGCCCTGGTGGACCTGCCGCAGTTCGCCGGCGACAACCTCGACAGGTCCCGCACCGGCGGCGACCTGTGCGTCCAGGCCTGCGCGGACGACCCGCAGGTGGCGGTGCACGCGATCCGCAACCTGGCCCGCATCGGCATGGGCACGGTCAACATCCGCTGGTCGCAGCTCGGCTTCGGCAAGACGTCGTCCACGACCCCGGACGCGCAGACCCCGCGCAACCTGATGGGCTTCAAGGACGGCACCCGCAACATCGCGGGAACCGAGACCGACCGGCTGAAGAAGTTCGTGTGGGTCGGCGAGAAGGACGGACCGGAGTGGATGGCCGGGGGCTCCTACCTGGTCGCCCGCCGCATCCGGATGCACATCGAGACCTGGGACCGCACCTCGCTGCAGGAGCAGGAGGACGTCTTCGGCCGGGACAAGGGCGAGGGCGCCCCGGTCGGCAAGGCCAAGGAGCACGACGAGCCGTTCCTGAAGGCGATGAAGCCCACCGCGCACGTGCGCCTCGCGCACCCCGACTCCAACGGCGGGATCACCATCCTGCGCCGGGGCTACTCCTTCACCGACGGCACCGACGGCCTCGGCCGGCTCGACGCGGGCCTGTTCTTCCTGGCCTACCAGCGTGACGTGCGCAAGGGGTTCATCCCGCTGCAGCGCAGGCTGTCGGCGCAGGACGCGCTCAACGAGTACATCCAGCACGTGGGTTCGGCGGTCTTCGCCGTCCCGCCGGGCGTCCGCGACAAGGACGACTGGTGGGGCGGCACGCTGTTCTCCAAGGAGGCGTAGCCCGTGTTCTCCAACTATCTGATCGGCCTGCGCGAGGGTCTGGAAGCCAGCCTCGTCGTCTGCATCCTGATCGCCTACCTCGTCAAGACCGGGCGCCGGGACGCCGTCCGGCCCATCTGGATCGGCATCTCCATCGCCGTCCTGATCGCCATGGGCTTCGGCTGCGTCCTCGAATTCGGCTCGCAGGAACTGACGTTCCAGGCGCAGGAGGCCCTCGGCGGCTCCCTGTCGATCATCGCGGTCGGCCTGGTGACGTGGATGGTCTTCTGGATGCGGCGCACGGCCCGGCATCTGAGGTCCGAACTGCACGGCAGGCTGGACGCGGCCCTCGCGATGGGCACGGGCGCGCTGGTCGCCACCGCCTTCCTCGCCGTCGGCCGGGAGGGCCTGGAGACCGCGCTGTTCGTGTGGGCGTCGGTGCACGCGGCCAGCGACGGCACCCCGCGCCCGCTGATCGGCGTGGCGCTCGGTCTGGCCACGGCGGTCTTCCTGGGCTGGCTGTTCTACCGGGGCGCCCTGAAGATCAACCTGGCCAGGTTCTTCACCTGGACCGGGGGCATGCTGGTCGTGGTCGCGGCGGGCGTGCTGGCGTACGGCTTCCACGATCTGCAGGAGGCCGACATCCTGCCCGGCCTGACCAGCCTCGCCTTCGACATCTCCGGCACCGTCCCGCCGGACAGCTGGTACGGGACCCTGCTGAAGGGCGTGTTCAACTTCCAGCCCGACCCGACCGTCCTCCAGGTCACGGTGTGGCTGCTGTACCTGGTCCCGACGCTCGCGGTGTTCTTCGCCCCGGTAGGGTTCGCCTCCGGGAAGGGGAAGGTGAAGGCACCTGATGAGCAGGGATCGCGGCCCTCGAAGGCTCCGCAGGCTTGACCGGAGGGTACTGATAGCGGCCACGGTGACCGCTTTGTCGCTCACGGCGAGCGGTTGTGTGGTGGTCCACGGGGAGCGCGAGGTGCTCCCCGCCTCCACCCGTGCGGAGGCCGCCAAGGCGCTGACGCAGTTCACGGCCGCGTACAACAAGGCGGACAAGGCGTACGACAGTTCACTGGACGCCGGCCATGTCACCGGCGCCCTCGGGGACATCGACGCGGCCCGCCTGAAGGCCGGTCACAAGACGAGTCCGGGCGGCAATCCGGCGCACACGCCGCTGGAGCTGACCAACGCCACGTTCATCATCCCCAAGAAGGCCGGCTGGCCCCGCTGGTTCGTCGCGGAGGCCAAGGGCAACAAGGGCGGCAACCTGCACTGGCTGCTGGTGTTCACCCGCAGCAGCCTGGCCGAGCCCTTCCAGGTGGCGTACCTGACGCTGATCACCCCGGGCTCGCTGCCGCGGATCAGGACGGACAAGGCCGGGTGGGCGCAGGCCGTTCCCGCGGACTCCGCCCAACTGGCCGTCGCGCCCCAGGACATGAGCCGCACCTACACGGCGTACCTGAAGAACGGCGGGAAGACCTTCGCCGACGGTCCGCACACCAGTGGCTGGCGGGCCGACCGGGCGAAGGACGCGAAGAAGCCCGGCCTGGTCACGCAGTTCATCGACGAACCGCTCGCCAGCGGCGACTACGCCCCGCTGGCGCTGCGCACGGCGGACGGCGGCGCGCTGGTGTTCTTCACCACCCGCCGCTTCGAGAAGGAGACCGCTGCCGCGGGCGCCTCGATCCCCACGCCGAACGCGAGCGTGCAGGCGCTGACGAGCGGCGAGATCAAGCAGTCGCTGACGATGGAGTTCGTCTCGAACGGCGTCGCCGTGGACCCCAGGGGCAGCGGCCCGGTGACGATGCTCTCCCGCCTGGAGGGCCTGACCTCGGCCCAGGGGTCCTAGGGACGCGCTCAGTGGCGCAGGGGCCAGGCCGTGCCCGCGTGGTCGGCTCCCTCGCCGGCGTGGCGGGCGCAGGCGTCGGTGAGGGTTTCCAGGAGGGTCAGGGGGTCGGGCAGGGGGTGTTCGGGGCCGCGTACCCAGTGCACGCCCTGGTCGCCGGGGAGGCGGGCGGGCGGTACGAGGACGTAGGAGCCGCGGCAGTGCCAGCGCAGGCCGGGGTGCTCGTCCATGGTCTCGGGGTGGCAGTCCAGCTCGCAGGGCCACCACTCGTCCTCGTCCTGGGGGGTGCCCCGGGTGAGGGTGAAGAACAGCAGTCGGCCGTCGTCGCTCTCGGCGACCGGGCCGACCTCGACGTCGGCGCCCAGCAGCCGCGCCAGCGCCTCCCGGCCGGCCTCCAGCGGCACGTCCAGGACGTCGTGAACCATGCCGGTCGCGGTGATGAAGTTGGCCTGCGGCTGGTGGCGGGCCCAGCGCTCGATCTGGGCGCGGTCGGTGGTGGACTGCGTCTGCCAGGCGAAGGACACCGGATGGCGGGCGGGCGTGGGACAGCCCACGCGGTCGCAGGAGCAGCGGTAGCCGGGGGCGGGGTGGGCGGCGGGCGCGAGCGGCAGGCCCGCCCCGGCGGCGGCCAGCAGCAGGGCCTCACGGCCGCCGTCGTCGGCGCCGTCCTCCTTGGGGCGGCGTCCGCGCAGCCACTGGGAGAGTTTGCCCTGCCGGCCGGTTCGGCCGCCGAACTCCGCGCTCATCTATCCCCTCGCCTCGCTGTCGTGCGGAACAGCATGCCCTATGGTCCCATCTTCCTCCGCTTCGGGGGGGCGGGGCCCCTGCCTGCGGGGGGCGAGACCGTACAGGGCGTAGTCGACGAGGGTGTCGGTGTACGCGTGGGAGATCGGGCCGGTGTGCTGCAGCCAGCGCTGGGCGAGGGGGGAGACGAAGAGTTCGAGGGCGATGCGCGGGTCGACGTCGGCGCGGACCTGCCCGGCGTCCTGGGCCGCGCGCAGCCGCTCGACGTACAACTGGAGCTGGGGTTCGAGCAGTTTGGCGACGAATTCACGGCCCAGCCGTTCGTTGACGAGGCCCTCGGCGGCGAGCGCGCGGGCGGGGACGTCGAAGCGGGGGTCGAGCAGTTCGTCCACGGTCGCCCGCAGCACGGCCCTGAGGTCGGCGGCGAGGTCGCCGGTGTCCGGGATCGTGTAGGGCTCCTGTCCGGCCTCCCGCGCGGTCCGCTCGCCCAGGTCCAGGAACGCCTCCAGCAGGACCTCCGCCTTGGAGGACCACCACCGGTAGATGGTCTGCTTGCCCACGCCGGCCCGTGCGGCGATCCCCTCGACGGTCGTCCTCGGGTACCCGGCCTCCGCGACGAGGGCGAGCGCGGCGTCGTAGATCGCGCGACGGGACCTCTCACTGCGCCGGGCGGCGTCGGGCGCGGACTTCTTGACCATGGTGCGACGGTATCGGGTCGCGGTGCTACGGCCGTGCGGTGTCGGGAGGCCAGGAGTCGCCCCAGTCGGCGTCACGGGCCGCCTTGTAGAGGTCGCCGTGGCGTTTGGTGACGGTGGTGCGGCGCAGTTGTTCGTCGGGCTCGCACAGGTCGAGGAGGACCTGGCCCTTCCTGATCTGCGGGCGCCTGATGACGCGCGAGGGGGCGGGGGCGGCGGGCAGGCGGGTGGCGGCGACGTAGCTGAACTTCTCGTCCTCGTACGCCAGTGAGCCGCCCTTGACCTGGCGGTGCAGGGAGGAGCGGCTGACCCGGGCGGAGAAGTGGCACCAGTCGGCGCCGGGGGCGATGGGGCAGGCGGCGCTGTGCGGGCAGGGCGCGGCGACCTGGAAGCCGGCGTCGGTCAGCCGTCGCCGGGCGTCGATGACGCGGGCGTATCCGGCGGGGGTGCCGGCCTCGACGATCACGACGGCCCGGGCGGCGGCAGCGGCGGCGTCGACGAGGGCGGCGCGGTCGGGTTCGGTGAGTTCGTTGAGGACGTAGGAGACGGTGACGAGATCGGTGCTCTCGAGGGTGAGCGCCGCTCCGATCCGAGAGCGCTGCCAGCGGGCGCCCCGCAGCGCCGGGTTGGCGGCGGCGATGTCCTCGCCGAGGGCGAGGGCGGGCTCGGACCAGTCCAGCACGGTGACCTCGCGCTCGCCGGTCCAGGTGGCGCTGACGGCCCAGGTGGCGGCCCCGGTGCCCCCGCCGACGTCGGTGTGGGTGGCGGGCACGAACCCGGGCACGGCCGCCGCGAAGGCGTCCAGGGCCGCCCGCACCGCCTCGAACGTCGCCGGCATCCGGTACGCGGCGTAGGCGGCCACGTCGGCGCGGTCGCGCAGGATGGGCGCGTCGGTGGGGGTGGCGCCCCGGTAGTTCGCGATCAGCCGGTCGACGGCGTGCGCGGCCTGCCTGGGCGGCAGTCCGTCGAGGAGCGCGGAGAGGGCGGAGCGCAGGGTCTCGGCCGGGGATACGGGGGCGTTCACCGGGGGATTCTCTCAGGTTCTGGCCATCGGTCCGATCTCGCGTACGGCCCGTGCCAGTCGGGTGGCCGCGGCCGCCCGCGGTCCGCTGTCCGGCGGCCGTCTGCGCGGGTGGACGGTGTTGGCCAGCAGCACCAGGAAGGTGTCCGTCGCCGGGTCCAGGACCAGCGACGTGCCCGTGAAGCCGGTGTGGCCCGCCGCTCCGCGTCCCGCCAGCTCGCCCATGAACCAGGGCTGGTCCACCGCGAAGCCCAGGCCGGGGGGTGTCAGCAGCAGCTCCACGAAGTCCGGGCCGAGGATGCGGGCGGGGCCGTAGGAGCCGCCGGCCAGCAGGGTGCGGCAGAACACCGCGAGGTCGCGGGCGGTGGAGAAGAGCCCGGCGTGCCCGGCCACTCCCCCGAGCGCCCAGGCGTTCTCGTCGTGGACGACGCCCCGCAGCATCCCCCGGTCCGCCTTGCCCCAGGGCCGCCGCTGGTCCTCGGTCGCCGCCGCGCCGGGGCAGGGCCCGAAGTCGGTGGAGGTCATGCCCAGCGGCCTGGTGATGCCCTCGTGGACCAGGACGTCCAGCGTGCGGCCGGTGACGCGTTCGAGGACGTACTGCAGGAGCAGCATGTTGAGGTCGGAGTACGTGTACGTGCCGGGCACGCCGATCGGCGCCTCGGCCCGCAGCGTCGCCATGCGCTCGGTGTCGTCAGCGCAGTCGTACAGCGGCAGTTCGGGCCGCAGTCCCGAGGTGTGGGTGAGCAGTTCCCGCACGGTGATCCCGTGCCTGACCGCCGCCCGGAACTCCGGCAGATAGGCGCCCACCCGGGCGTCGATGCCGAGGGTGCCCCGCTCGATCTGCTGGACCGCGGCGACGGAGGTGAACAGCTTGGTGAGGGAGGCCAGGTCGAAGGGCGTGCCGACGGCCATCGGGACGCGAGCCGCGGCCGGCAGCTCGATGCCCGCGTCGGTCTCCTCGTCGTAGCCGGAGTACCGTACGGCCCACCCCGCCGCCTCCTCGACGGCGATCACCGGCCCGCGTCCGGCGACCACGACGGTGCCCGCGGCCCAGGGGCGTGGCCCGACGGTGAGGTCGGTGACCTCCTGGACGAGGTGACGCAGCTCCACGGGATCGAGTCCGGCCCGTTCCGCGGTGTCGCCGCGCAGTCTCGGCGCGCTCAGCTCCCTGCTCCCTCCGTATCCGCACGTGTGTTCCAGGGACGGCACATTCCCATGAAACAGGCCAGGGCCACCAGTGCGGCCGCCAGCTGGACCACGGCCATCGGTACGGCCGTGTGCTCGCCGGCGATCCCGACCAGCGGGGAGGCGACGGCGCCGATGAGGAAGGAGGAGCTGCCGAGCAGCGCGGAGGCGGAGCCGGCGGAGTGCCGGGTGCGCATCAGGGCGAGCGCCTGGGCGTTGGGCAGGGTCACGCCCATCGCCGACATCAGCACGAAGAGCGCGGCGGCGACGGGGGCGAGGCCCGCCGCGCCGAGGGCGCCGGTCGACATCAGCAGCAGGGCGGTCGCGGCGGCGATCACGACCGCCAGGCCCACGCCCATGACCTTCTCCAGACTGACCCGCCCGACCAGCACCTTCCCGTTGATCTGGCCGACGATCACGAGCCCGACGGAGTTCAGGCCGAACAGCAGGCTGAAGGTCTGCGGGGAGGCGCCGTAGATGTCCTGGATGACGAACGGGGAGGCCGAGATGTACGCGAACAGCGCCGCGAACGTGAAGCCGCCCGCCAGCATGAAGCCGGTGAAGGGCAGGTCGGCCAGGAGCCGGCGCATCGAGTGCAGGGCCTCGCCGACACCGCCCGCCTGCCGCTCGGCGCACGGCAGGGTCTCGGGCAGCCGCGCCCACACCAGCCCGCCCAGCAGCAGGCCCACGACGGTGAGGACCACGAACACCCCGCGCCAGTCCGTCACCCGCAGGATCTGTCCGCCGATCAGCGGCGCGACGATCGGGGCGACCCCGGAGATCAGCATCAGGGTGGAGAAGAAGCGGGCCATCGCCGTGCCGTCGTACAGGTCGCGCACGACCGCCCGGGCGATCACTATGCCCGCCGCGCCCGCGAGGCCCTGCACCAGCCGGAAGGCGACCAGGACCTCGACGTTCGGGGCGAACGCGCACAGGGCGGTGGCGAGGACGTACACCGCGAGGCCGGTGAGCAGCGGGCGGCGGCGGCCCCACTTGTCGCTCATCGGGCCGACCACGAGCTGTCCGAGCGCCATGCCGAGCAGACAGGCGGTCAGGGTGAGCTGGACGGTGGCGGCGGGGGCGTGCAGGGCCTGGGTGACCTCGGGCAGCGAGGGCAGGTACATGTCCATCGCCAGCGGGGGTGTGGCGGTGAGGCCGCCCAGGATGAAGGTGACGAGCAGACCGGTCCGGCGCACCGCACGGACGGCGGCCGGTTCCGCTTCCGCTCCGGCCGCCTGTGTCATCTGTGGTGTCGAGGCCCCCTGCTCGGCCATGTGCCCCTCCCTTTCCGTTCGATACGCCACCTATGCTCTCAGCTCGTACACAGTGGCGAGGATCGCATGAGCGAGGGTGGGGCGGGCATGACGGCGGAGAGCGTGCGGTGGGGCGTCCTGGCGACCGGCGGGATCGCGGCCGCGTTCACGGCGGATCTGGTCGATCTGCCGGACGCCGAGGTGGTGGCGGTGGCCTCGCGGACCGAGGCGTCGGCGAAGGCGTTCGCGGAGCGGTTCGGGATCGAGCGGGCCTACGGCGACTGGGCCGCCCTCGCCGAGGACGCGGACATCGATGTCGTGTACGTCGCCACCCCGCACTCGGCGCACCGGGCGGCCGCCGGTCTGTGCCTTCAGGCCGGGCGGAACGTGCTGTGCGAGAAGGCGTTCACGCTGAACGCGCGCGAGGCCGAGGAGCTGGTCGCGCTCGCGCGGGGGCGGGGGAGCTTCCTGATGGAGGCGATGTGGATGTACTGCAATCCGCTGGTGCGGCGGCTGAAGCGGATGGTGGAGGACGGCGCGATCGGTGAGGTGCGCCATGTGCAGGCCGACTTCGGGCTGGCGGGGCACCTCCTGCCGGAGGCGAGGAATGGGACACTGCCGCCCTCGCACCGGCTGCGTGACCCCGCGCAGGGCGGGGGCTCGCTGCTGGATCTCGGGGTGTACCCGGTGTCGTTCGCGCAGCTGCTGCTCGGGGAGCCGTCGGACGTGACGGCGAGAGCGGTGCTCTCCGACGAGGGCGTCGATCTCCAGACGGGTGCACTGCTCTCCTACGAGAGCGGCGCTCTCGCCTCGGTGCACTGCTCCATCGTCGGCGGTACGGCGACCTCGGCCTCCGTCACCGGCTCGCACGGCCGCATCGACATCCCGCACGGCTTCTTCTTCCCGGACCGGTTCGTGCTGCACCGGGACGGCCGCGACCCGGAGGAGTTCGCCGCCGACCCGGCGGACGGACCGCGCAACAGTCTCAAGCACGAGGCCCGCGAGGTCATGCGCGCGCTGCGGGCCGGCGAGACCGAGTCCCCGCTCGTACCGCTGGACGGCACCCTCGCCGTGATGCGGACGCTCGACGCGATCCGCAACCGCGTCGGCGTCCGCTACCCGGGGGAGGACAGCGCGCCGGACCCGGCCCTCACGCCGGCTTGAGCCTGCGCGCGGGGCCGCTGCGGGCGCCGCGCGACGACTCCCGGCTGACGGACGGACCGGTTCCGCGTGCCGGACGCTCGCCTACGCTGCCGGGCATGACGGAGAGGGAATCGAAGACCGCGGTGGTGACCGGCGCGGGGTCCGGGATCGGACGGGCGGTCGCCGTGGAACTGTTGCGGGCGGGCTGGTCGGTGGCGCTGGCGGGGCGGCGGCCCGGGACGCTGGCGGAGACGGCGGCACTGGTGCCCGAGGGGGCCTCGGTGGCCGTACGCACCGACGTGTCGCAACCGGAGGACGTCGCCGCGCTGTTCGCGGCCGCCGTGGAGCGGTTCGGGCGGGTGGACCTGCTGTTCAACAACGCGGGGACGTTCGGGCCGGGCGGGGTGCCGGTGGAGGAGCTGCCGTACGACGCGTGGCGGCATGTGGTGGACACCAACCTCAACGGGGCGTTCCTGTGCGCGCAGGCGGCCTTCCGGCAGATGAAGGAGCAGGACCCGCAGGGCGGACGGATCATCAACAACGGCTCGATCTCGGCGCATACGCCCCGGCCGCTGTCCGTCGCCTACACGGCGACCAAGCACGCGCTGACCGGTCTGACCAAGTCGCTGTCCCTGGACGGGCGGCCGTACCGGATCGCGGTGGGGCAGATCGACATCGGCAACGCGGCGACCGACATGACGCGGCGGATGGAGACGGGGGCGTTGCAGGCGGACGGTTCGGTGGTGCCGGAGCCGGTGATGGACGTCGCCGATGTGGCGCGCACCGTGCGGCACATGGCGGAGCTGCCGCTGGAGGCGAACGTGCAGTTCGCGACGGTGCTGGCCACCGCGATGCCCTACGTGGGGCGGGGCTGACGGGGCCGACCGACCGTCAACTCGTCAACTCTTACAAATGGAATTTCAGGATCCGGACCATTGCGGCCGGTCGCGGGCCTATGCTCAAATCGCCTACACAGGAGCTTCACACTTGGGTGGATGAAGTTCCGCAGGCCACACCGAGGGGGGAAGGCGGCAGCCGTTCCACCGCACCGGGTGGGGGTGGATCCCGCGTGGGACCGCGGGGTACGCACCGGTGCGTCGGAACGGCTGCCGCGAACGTCAACCGGTCTGCCCCGCCCCGCCCTTGCGCCGTCTGCGCAGCGCCCACGCCCCGCCCGCCAGCAGGGCGACCGTGCCGCCCGCGCCCTCCAGCAGCTTCCAGGACGAGGACCCGCCCGCCACCGCGCCCGGCGCCCCGGCGGCCGCGTGGGCGCTCTTCCCGCCCGGTGCCGCCTTCGTCCCGCCCTCGCTCAGCGGTTCGACCAGCGTGCCGACCGCCGGCGCCGAACCGCCCTTCGTGAAGCCCCAGTCGAGCAGCGCGGCCGTCTCCTCGTAGACGGCGTTGTACCCGCTCTTCGGATGCATCACGGTCACCAGCAGGGTCCGCCCGCCGCGGGTCGCCGCGCCGGTGAAGGTGTTGCCGGCGTTGCTGGTGTAGCCGTTCTTGACGCCGATCAGCCCGTCGTACGTCTTCACGCCCCACGCGCCCGTGAGCAGGCGGTCGGTGTTCTGGATCTGGAAGGTCTTCCTGCCGCCGGCCGGGAAGTCCGCGGTCCGGGTGTGGCAGTACGCGCGGAAGTCGGGGTCCTTCAGGCCGTGCCGGGCGAAGAGGGTGAGGTCGTAGGCGGAGGAGAGCTGTCCCTTGTGGTCGAAGCCGTCGGGGCTGACCACATGGGTGTCCAGGGCCTGCAGGTCCTCCGCCTTGGCCTGCATCTCCTCGACCGTCCTCGCGACACCGCCGTTCATATGGGCCAGGACGTGCACGGCGTCGTTGCCGGAGCGGAGGAAGACGCCCTGCCACAACTGCTCGACGGTGTAGGTGATCCCGGGTTTGACGCCGACCAGGCTGGAGCCGGAGGGGACGTCGGCGAGCTCGGCGTCGGTGACGGTGTGCCGCTCGGTGGGGGCGAACTTCTTCAGCACGGTGTCGGCGAAGAGCATCTTCAGCGTCGACGCGGGCGCGAGACGCCGGTGCGCGTTGAAGGAGGCGAGCACCTCTCCGCTGTCGCAGTCGGCGACCAGCCACGCGGCGGCGGTGAGTTTCCGGGGCAGTGCGGTGCCCTGAATTCCGGCGCGGGCGAGACGGGCGCCGCCGACGACGGTCGTGGCGTGCGCGGGGGTCGCCGAGGCGAGCGGAATCGCGGCGGCGGCAAGACCCAGCGCGGCACGCCGGGAGAGCGGGGAGGAACCGTGCATCCCCGGACCGTAACACCCACTGAACAGGGGCTTCCTGGCAGTAACCCCTCCACTTCTCAGGAATTACCTGTCTTACGAAACTTTGAAGGCAAACCCCGGTTTCTCAGCTCGGACACATCTTTTACTCAGTGCGACGCAAAGGTTCCTCCATAACTTGTGGCAGCGCCCACAGCGGGCGCCAAGAACCTGCGAGGAACGGGATGTTTGGCATCTATCTCAAGCGCGAACTGAGCCGCAGAAAGAAAGCGGCTCTGGTCATCGCCATGGGTCTGGCGCTCGGTATCGCGCTGGTGATCACCGTCAACTCGGTGTCGGCCGGCATGACTCAGGCTCAGGGCAAGGTCCTCAAGTCGCTGTACGGCCTCGGGACCGACATGACCGTGACCAAGTCGCAGTCGGCGCCCAAGGCGGGCAGCTCCCAGGGCCCGAACTTCCAGTTCGACGCCAAGTCGAGCAGCAGCACCAAGCAGAGCTCGGACCGGGTGATGACCCAGGGCGGTCAGGCTCTGGCGTCCTCCCTGGTCACCAAGGTCGCCGCGCAGAAGGGCGTGTCCGCCGCGGTCGGCGCGATCACCCTGAACGTGACCAAGGTCGACGGCTCCTTCACCCAGGGCAAGGCGAAGAGCTCCACGAGCAGCAGCAGCGGCAGCCAGCAGCAGGGCGGCCCCGGCGGTGGCGGCAACAGCAGTGGCGGCGGCCAGCCGCAGGTCCAGGGCGGCGGCGCCTCCTTCGACGTCAACTCCTACTCGGCGGCCGGCGTCGACGTCACCGACCAGGAGCTCGGCCCGCTGGCCACCTCGAAGATCACCTCAGGGAAGACGTTCACCTCGTCGCAGACCACCGCCAAGGTCGCCGTGGTCAGCGCCTCGTACGCCAAGTCCAAGAAGTACAAGGTCGGCTCGACCTTCAAGATCTCCGGCACCACGTACACGGTCATCGGCATCGCGACGCCCGACAGCGGGGATTCCACCGTCGACGTCTTCCTGCCGCTGAAGCAGGCGCAGGCGCTGGGCGACGCCAAGAACAAGGTCACCACGATCTACGTCAAGGCCACCGACTCCAAGCAGATCTCCACCGTGAAGAAGGAGATCCAGTCCAACATCTCCGGTACGACGGTCACCACCTCCGCCGACCTGGCCTCCACCGTCTCCGGTTCGCTGTCCACCGCGTCGAACCTGGCCACCAGCGTCGGCAAGTGGCTGTCGATCGCGGTGCTCGCGGCCGCGTTCCTGGTGGCGGCGCTGCTGACCTCCTCGGCCGTCTCCCGCCGGGTGCGTGAGTTCGGCACGCTGAAGGCGCTCGGCTGGCCGAGCCGCAAGGTGACCCGGCAGGTCGTCGGCGAGTCCATGGTCAACGGCCTGATCGGCGGCGCCCTCGGCATCGCGCTCGGCCTCGCGGCCGCCTACGCGGTCACCGCGGTCAGCCCGAAGCTGACCGCGCAGCTCGGCAGCACGGGCGGCGGCACGGGCGGACCCGGCGGCGGTCCGGGCGGGGGCGGACCCGGCCGGCAGTCGGCCTCCACCACCATGGAGATCGCCCTGTCCGCCCCGGTCTCCCTGACCACCATCGCCCTCGCGGTGGCCCTGGCGGTCACCGGCGGTCTGATCGCCGGCGCGATGGGCGGCTGGCGCGCCTCCCGTATGCGCCCCGCGGACGCCCTGCGCAGCGTCTCGTAACGCACCCCCAAGCCGGGGCGCCGCCTCCCTCTCCCCCCGGACGCGGCGCCCCACCCCTACGTTCCTGTGGAGAACCCCATGTACAGACTCACCGGCGTCACCAAGCGCTACTCGCGGGGCAAGGAGACGGTGGAGGCGCTGCGCGGCATCGACCTCACCATCGAGGACGGCGACCAACTGGTCATCCAGGGCCCGACGGGCGGCGGCAAGTCGACGCTGCTGCAGATGATCGGCGGGCTGGACCGCCCGACCGAGGGCAGCGTCGAGTTCGACGGCGTCGACCTGGCCCGTATCGGCGAGACGAGGCTGACCCGGGTGCGGGCCGAGAACATCGGCATCATCTTCCAGTCGTTCAACCTCATCCCGACCCTCACCGCCCAGGAGAACGTCGAGACGGCCCTCGTACCCCTCGGCGTGAAGCCCGCCGAGCGCCGCGAGCGGGCGGCGGAGGCCCTGCGCTCGGTGGGCCTCGGCGAACGCCTCGGTCACGCGCCCGCCGAGCTCTCCGGCGGCCAGCAGCAGCGCGTCGCGATCGCCCGCGCGCTGGTCAAGCGGCCCAAGGTGCTCCTCGCCGACGAGCCCACCGGCAACCTCGACGAGGGCACCCGCGACGACATCATGGCCCTGCTGGAGGGGCTGTGGCGCGAGCACGGGCTGACCTTCGTCATGGTCACCCACGACTCATCCATCGCCCGCCGCGCCCCCCGCCTGGCCACCATCAAGGCCGGGCAACTGACCCTGACGGAGCAGGGCGACGGACGGTACGCACAGCAGTCGTCCGTGTCCTAGCGGTGTCCTAGCGGGTTGCCCCGACCCTGAGGACGGGTGCGGGACGACCGCCGATGCGGCGGGGAACACGGCCGGCCGAGAGCAGGGACTGCCGCGCCCCGCCGACATCCGGCGGCACCCCACGGCCCGCCACCGGGGCCGGTCGCCGCAAGACCGCGATCGGCGCGGCGCCCGCGCGGCGAGGGCCGCTCACTCCGCGGAACACTAACGCGGGCTGCCGCGCACTGGCGCACCCGGCGGCACCCCACGGCCCGCCACCGGGGCCGGTCGCCGCAAGACCGCGATCGGCCCGGCGCCTGCGCGGCGAGGGCCGCTCACTCCGCGGAACACGAAGGCGGGCTGCCGCGCACTGGCGCACCCGGCGGCATCCTGCGGCGCAGCCCGCTCGGCGTCCCGGCGGCCCCGGCTTCTCACCTCCCGAGGATCTGGTCGACCTCGGCCAGTTGGGCGGGGGTGAGTGGGCCCTTTGTGAGGGCGGCGGCGTTCTGCTCGGCCTGGGGGACCGAGCGGAAGCCCGGGATGGGCACCGTGCGCGGGCCGCAGGCCCAGATCCAGGCGAGGGCGCCCTGCGCGGGCGTACGGCCGTCGCTGGTCAGCACGGACCGCAGCGCGTCCACGCGGGCGACCCAGTCCGCGTCGGCGCCGCCGTTCTCGGTGAAGCCGGGCAGCCAGGCGGGCGGCCGGCTGCGGATGTCCCCGGCCTCCAGGGCCTGCCCGCTGCGGTGCCTGCCGGACAGCAGCCCCATCGCGAGCGGGCTGCGGTTGACACTGGCGAGATCCAGCTCGTCGCACAGGGCGAGCATCTCGGGAGCCGGCTGGAAGACGTTGAGCGCGTGCTGCACGGCCGTGCAGTGCTCCCCCTCGGCGAACACGGCGGCGCGGGCTGGGTCGTCGGTGCTCCAGGCGTAGGCGCGGATCAGCCCCTCGGCCACCAACTCCTCGCAGGCGTCGCGGAGTTCGGCGGCCCGCTCGTGACCGGTGTCGGAGAGGTGCAGCTGGTAGAGGTCGACGTGGTCGGTGTCCAGGCGCCGGAGCGACGCGGTCAGGGCGCGGCGGACGTACTGCGGGGAGTCGTCGCTGCCGGTGCGGGTGCGGGTGTCCTCGTCGAAGAGGTTGCCCCACTTGGTGGCGATCACCACCTCGTCCCGGCGCTTGCCGAGGGCACGGCCGAGGACGCGTTCGCTGTGCCCGGCGCCGTAGGTGTCGGCGGTGTCGAAGAAGGTCACGCCGAGGTCGAGGGCGCGCCGGATCGCCCGTACGGACTCCTCGTCGTCGACCCTGCCCCAGCCCAGCGGCTGCCCGTCGGCGTCCTGCCACTCGCCTCCAATGGCCCAGCAGCCGAAGCCGAGAGCGCTCACCTCGATACCGCTGCGGCCCAGTGTCCTGTTCGTCTCCATGCCCACGGACCCTAGGAGTTGGAGCGCACTTCAGCACAAGAGGAGCGCAGAGGTCTGTTACGCCTGCCCGGTCTCGAAGCGGGCGATGCGGCCGTCCTCGGTGACGTCGAAGCTCCACCGGGTGCGCATCTCGCCCCAGGTGTCGTTGCGGTAGTTCGCGATCAGCGCGCGGCCGCCCTGGGACTCGTTGTCGACGTCCAGATGGCCGTTGGAGGAGAAGATCTCGCGGTCGATCCACTCGCCGAGGTCGCGGTCGGAGCCGTCGTCCGACATCGTCGCGTCGTCGGTGAGCAGCGACAGGAACGCCTCGCGGTCATGGGCGTTGACGGCGGCGACGAACGCGCGGACCACCGGGTCGCTGAGTCTGGCGGGCTGAATCGTCATGCCAGCCAGACTCACACCGCTCCCCCGGCGCCGCCACCCGAACGTTCACCCGGCATCTGGCCCGGGTGACCGAGCGCTCCCTCGGCTCCCGCTCCTGAGACTCCCCGGCGCCGGACCCCTTCCGGCGCACCGGGCTCCCTCGCTCCCTCGTGTCGGGCACCCTTCTCGCTCAATGTCGGGCACCCTTCTCCCTCAATATTGGGCACTCTATTGACCGCCGTTGAAAAAACGCCCTACATTCGCAGCGTTTCACGGCGCCGTCATCCCCCGTACACCCGCTCAAAGGGGAGCCCCTCGTGTCCACCGAAACGCACACCCAACCCGGGTCCACCGCCGCCGGACCCGCGTCCGGCGGCCTGCCCGTCGGCACCCTGGTCGCCGGCTGCTTCGCGGTCTGCCTGGCCCAGATCGCCCTCGCCATGCCCGCCACGCTCAACGGCCTGTTCCAGGAGGACCTGCATCCGGTCGGCTCCCAGCTGACCTGGATCTCGGACGCCTTCCTGCTGCCCGTGTCCGTCCTGGAGCTGACCTTCGGCGTCCTCGGCGACCTCTTCGGCCGCAAGCGGCTGCTGGTCGGCGGCGGCGGTCTGCTGGTGGCCGGCGAGGCCCTGGCCGCCGCCAGCACCGGCATCCACATGCTCTGGGTGGGCCAGGCCATCGCCGGCCTGGGCGCGGCGGCGCTCTTCCCGACCTCGCTCGCGATGATCGCCGCGGGCACCCACTCCGCGCGCGACCGCGCCCGTACGATCACGATCTGGGCGGCCGCCCTGTCCAGCGGCGGTTTCGTCGCCCCGGTCCTCGGCGGCATCACCGGCAACTACGGCTCCTGGCGCTGGGCGTTCATCGTGGTGACCGGCCTCGCCGTGATCAGCACGCTGCTCAGCCAGCTCTTCGCGCAGAACTCCAGTGCCCCGGAAGGCCGTTCGCTCGACCTCGCCGGCCAGATCACCATCGGCGTCGGCATGTTCGCCCTGCTGTACGCGGTCATCCAGGGCCCGGCGGACGGCTGGACGGCGACCCCCGTGGTGATCGCGTACGTGGTCGCGGCCCTGTTCATCGGGCTGTTCCTGCTGGCCGAACACCGGGCCGCCTCCCCGCTGCTGCGGCTCGACCTGTTCAAGAACCGGGCGTTCGCGGTGGCGTCGTTCGTCGCGGTGGTCGGCATGTTCAGCTACCTCGGCACCGCCTACGCCACCAGCATCCGGCTCGGCCCGATCCAGCACCAGAGCCCCCTGCGCGGCTCGTTCGCGTTCATCCTCCTCAACGCCTGGACGCTGCTGTTGATGCCGCTGATCTCCCGGCTGCTGGAGCGGGTCAGCCCGCGCTGGGTGCTCGGCGCGGGACTCGCACTGATGGCGACCGGTGACTTCATCGCCGCGACGCTCTCGGTCCACGACCGCGCGCTGACCTCCCTCATCCTCCCCATCGGTCTGGTCGGCATCGGCTTCGCGCTCACCGTCTCCTCCATCACCGCGACCGCCGTGAACACCGTGGAGGTCCACTACGCGGGCATGGCCAGCGCCTCGACGAGCCTGCTGCGCGACTTCGGCTTCACGCTCGGCCCGGCCGTCATCGGCGCGATCGCGCTGAGCCGCGCGGCCGACGAGTTCACCCGGAACCTCGCCTCCTCCGGCCTCTCCGCCCAGGTCAAGGCGGCCGCCGGACAGGTCGCCGCCGAGGGCGGCCCGCTCGCCTCCAACTCGGTCCCGCCGGCCTCACCCCCTGGCGGCGCCGTCCCCATCGCCCTGGAGGCCCTCGGCAACGGCTACACCGTCGGTTACGTCGTCTGCGGCATCGCCGCCCTCGCGTGCTGCCTGCTCAGCGTGGTCGCCCTGCGCGGCAAGGGCGACCAGGACGCGACGGTGGGCATCGAGAAGGAGGAGGAAGCGGCGTCGGCCACGGCGATCCGATGACCAAGGTCTTGGAGCGACGGTGATCCGGTCACCGCGGCGTCACAGCTGACGCACAGGGGAACCCCACGTGAGGCCGTCCGGTCTCCATCGGCGAGCGCCGGCGGAGACCGGCGCCGCGTATCCGACCTCGGGGGACCTCATGCCGTACGTCAGCATCCGCAAGACCGCACTGGCCGTCGCCACGCTCTCGGCCGCCCTGTCGCTCGCGGCCTGCCAGGGCAGCGACACCGCCTCCGGCACCTCGTCCCCGTCGACGGCCCCGGCCGGCAAAGCACCGTCCTCGGCCCCGGCTTCGGCACCGTCCTCGGCTTCCTCGCCGTCCGCGGCCCCGTCATCCGGGGCCTCCAAGCCGACCGCGACCGCCTCCCCGGTCTCCGGCACCACGGGTACGAAGGTCAGGACCTGCACCGCCTCCGCGCTGAAGGCCACCGCGCACCAGGCAGCCGACCGTCCGGCCGGCACCGGGACGGGCGCGGCGATCGTCGAGTTCACCAACACCTCCGCCCGCCCCTGCCTGCTCCAGGGCCACCCCACGGTGGCCGGAGCGGCCAACGGCTCCCCCGAGCACAACGCCCCGCTCAAGGTGACCCCCGTCGGCCCCGCCCCCGTGATCCGCCTCGCCCCGGGCGGCACGGCCCGGGTGAAGCTGACGTTCGTGCAGGTGCAGGGCGAGGGCGACGGCTACTGCAAGTCGGGCGCGCAGCCGGTGACGTACCCGACGCTCGTGGTGGGTCTGCCCGGCGCCGGGGCGCACCAAGTCGCCCTGGACGACGGGGTGTTCGCCGAGTGCGACAACACGGTGACGGCCACGGCGGTGTCGGCGGCGGCACTGTCGTAGGCCCGCCCTGCCGGGTCGACGGATCGCGCGAGCGCGCCGCACTCCTTCCATCTCTCCGGTACGGCGGAGGTGGGGCACGGGATCCACGGACGGGGCCCTGCCCCCCGGTCGGACGACCGGGGGGGGCAGGGCCCCGTCTCTGTCAGCTGCTCGTCACGAACGACGTGCCCGGCGGCGCGTCGTGTAGACCGCGCCGGCCCCGAGGGCGATCACCAGGGCGCCGCTGCCGGCTATCAGACCAACCGGCGCGCTGGAACCCGTCTCGGCCAGGGGCGGCGTGCTCTCGCTGGGCGAGGGCGACGGGGTCCTGGGCGGGGTCGTCATCGGGGGGACGCGCGGCGTGGTGGGCGGGGTGGTGGAGGTGGAGGGCTTCGTGGGGGTGGCCGGCGGAGTGGTCTGCTGGGCCGGCGGCTGGCTGGTGGCGGGGCTGGTCGGCGTCGGCGTCGACGGGGTGGGCGTCGGCGTCGGCGTCGGGGAGTTCGGCTTGTCGGGGGTGCAGGCCTTGTCGCCGCCGTTCCACGCGGCGATGAGGTGGTACGGGGTGACGACGTTGCCGGGCTGGTACGGGGCGGGGCCGTGTCCCTCTCCCGACTGGCCGTCGTAGATGACGTCGTCGCCGTACAGGTCGATCTGCCCGTAGCAGTCGGGGGACTTCACGGCCAGCCTCTGCCAGTCGCGCTGGGCGTCGTCGGATCCCGCGACGTCCTTCGAGGTGAGGTAGACCGTGGCGTGGTCGACGAGGGTCTGGTGGCCGGAGGTCGGCCAGTTGGGGCCTTCGGTGGTGTACTCGGCGAGCGAGACGGGGTACTTGCAGCTCTCGCCGACGTTCTGGCCGGGGGCCAGGCGCACTTCGACGGTGCCGGGCACGGCGTTCCACTGGTGGAAGCCGCCCTGGGAGGTCCAGTCGGACCCGACCGGGTTACCGCTGCTGTCGACGATGCGGTACTGCACGGTGGCGGACTGGCAGTCGCCCCCGGTGGTGGCGCTTGCGGTGGTGGCACCGAGGAGGGGTGCGGCGGCGCCGAAGAGAGCGGTTGCGGCGACGGCGGCCGCCGTTCTGGAGCGTGACGAGCGCATCAAGGTCTGATCCTGTGGCATCGAGGCGTGGGAGGTGGCTGGGCGCGAGCAGCCCACGTCCACGGGCGGAAAGAAGGCGCGGGGGGCCACTCACGTCACTTCACTCGCTCTGAACACAGCGAGTGAGCTGCATTCTTGCCACCCTTCACAACTGCCGTCAATCCTCCATGAGTTCAACACTTCTCAAGGGTCAGCGGTGCCGACACCGCCAGAAGCGTGACGATCCTTGCCCCGCCGCAAAGTCACCTGTCAGAATGGTGACGTGAATCTTGATCATGTCTTCGTCTGCGGGCACCCGGCCCTCGACTTCGCGGCCAGCCTGCGGGCCCGGCGCTCGGCCCGGTTCGAGATGTTCGTGACGCCGGAGCGGCTCAACGCCTGGTACCTGGAGTCCGGACTCGTGGACACGATCACACCCGGCGAGGAAGAGGACGTCCGGGCGGCGACGACGGTGCGCGAGGCCCTCTACCGGCTCGTGACCAACCGGCGCCTGGGCGAGGAGTTGGACCGGGAGGCCCTCGCCGTGCTCAACGGCGCCGCGCGCGGGACGCCCGCGACCCCGCAGCTCACCGTGGCGGGCCGGCACACCGAGGCGACCCCCGGGCAGGCCCTGGCCACCGTCGCCCGGCAGGCCGTCGAGCTGCTCAGCGGCCCGGACGTCCCCCTGCTGAAGGAGTGCGGCAACCCCGAGTGCACGCGCGTCTACATCGACCGCTCCCGGGGCATGCGGCGCCAGTGGTGCGGCATGGAGTCCTGCGGCAACAAGATCAAGGCGGCTGCGTACCGGGCCCGCAAGAAGACGGCACCGGCGGCGTCCGAGCACTGAGACGCGAACGCGCGCTGGGGCGCGACCGCCGGTCCCCGTGCCTCCGCCCCGGTCAGCGGCCAGGGGCGCGTTCGGTGATCTCCTGGAGGAACCACGCGTTGCCGTCGGCGTCCTCGAAGGCGGCGAAGGTGCCGTAGCCGGCCCGCTCGGGGTGGAGTCCGGGAGACTCGGGGCGTTCTGACGGCGGCAGCGGACCGTCAGTGGGCCAGGCGGTGCGGGTGCGCGGGGTAGACGCCGAGGATGCGCACCTCGGAGGAGAAGAAGCGCAGTTCGTGCAGGGCGAGGGCGACCCGCTCCTCGTCGGGGTGGCCCTCGATCTCGACGTAGAAGCGGCTGGGGTTGAGGCCCGCGCCCAACTGGTAGCTCTCGATCTTGGTGAGGTTGACGCCGCTGCTGGCGAACCCGCCGAGCGCCTTGTAGAGCGCGCTCGGGATGTTGCGCACGCAGAAGAACAGGCTCGTCATCGTCGGCTCCCCGGTGTACGGGGGAAGCGCGGCCTCACGGGACAGGACGACGAAGCGGGTGGTGTTGTCGGGGTCGTCCTCGACCTCGGAGCGCAGCACGTCCAGGCCGTAGAGCCGGGCCGCGGCGGGCGGGGCGAGGGCCGCGTGCCGCGGGTCGCCCAGCTCGGCCACCTCGCGTGCCGCTCCGGCGGTGTCGTCGCTGACCAGGGTGCGCCAGCCGCCCTCCCGCACCACCTTGCGGCACTGCCCGAGCGCGTGCACATGGCTGCGTACGCACTCGACCTCCTCCAGGGTCGCGCCGGGCACGCCCATCAGGTCGAAGCGGATGGCGAGGAAGTACTCGGCGACGATGAACAGCCCGGACTCCGGCAGCAGATGGTGCACGTCCGCGACGCGGCCGGCCGCGGAGTTGTCCACCGGGATCACGGCGATGTCGGCGGTGCCCAGCGTCACGGCGTCCAGCGCCTGCTCGAAGCTCGTGCAGGGCATCCCCTCCGCGCCGGGGTAGAGGGCCGCGGCGGCGGTCGCCGAGTTGGATCCGGGTTCACCCTGGTATGCGGCGGTCGTCACCGTGGTCAGCCTTCCTGCTTCCGGGAGGAGGTCCTGTCGTGGGGCCGCACACACATCGCCGCGAACCGCACCCGTGAAGTATCGGGGAACGGGCGACGGGGGCAGGAAGCTGCTCGGAGCGTGAGACGGGAAGGGGCCCGCTCGGGCGCCGGTCGATGTGAAAAATCCGTGCGCGGTTCCTGAGATGCGGAAGCTTCCGTGTGTGAGCATGCACACCCGCTCCATGATTGCGTCATCCTCCCGGGCACGGCAGAGTGTTCCAACTGCCGGGCCCGGCAGGCGAATTACCTGCGGCCGTCGCGGCACGACCCTACGGACGAACCGGAAGGAAGACGCGTGAGCCCGATATCGGTACGGGGATTTGCGGCGGCCTCCGCCACCGCGGTCACCGCCGTCGGAAGCGTGGTCGGCATAGCCTCGGGCAGCAGCGCCCAGCCGGGCGGCGCGGAGGCGACGGCGGTCGGCGCAACGCTCCTCGCGGACATCCCCGCGGGTCAGCAGGCCCAGGTGCAGACGGAGTCCCTGACGCAGCAGGCCGACGCACAGGCGGTCCAGGCGGACGCGAGCGCCAAGAAGGCGGCCGAGGAGGCCGCCCGCAAGGCCGCCGCCCAGACCGCCGTGGCCAAGAAGGCGGACGCCGAGAAGGCCGCGAAGGAGGCCAAGGAGCGCGCCGAGGCGAAGACCACCTCCGCGTCCTCCTCCAGTTCCTCCGGCTCCTCCCAGGGCGGCTCCTCCAGCATCCCCGTCCAGAGCTCCTACACCACCGCGCAGATCAAGGCGATCGCCGCGCAGATCGTGCCGGGCGGGCAGCTCCAGTGCTTCAGCAACATCGTGGAGCGGGAGTCCGGCTGGAACTACCAGGCCGTCAACCCGAGTTCCGGCGCCTACGGCCTGATGCAGGCCCTGCCGGGCTCCAAGATGTCGTCGGTCGGCGCCGACTGGCGGACCAACCCGGCCACCCAGATCAAGTGGGGCCTCAACTACATGAACAGCGTCTACGGGAGCCCCTGCGACGCGTGGACGTACTGGCAGGCGAATCACGCCTACTGAGTGGTCCTGCGGCGGCCTTCAGACGCCGAGGTGGGGAAGAGCCCTCCGGCCCGGTGCACGGCTGCGGTCGAGGCGGGCTCGGGACCGACTCGCGGCCGGGCGTGCGGGGGTCAGCCTGCCCGGTCCGGCACGGGTACGAGGGTGATCACCGGGAACTCGCGGGTGGTGGCAGCCTGGTAGAGACCGACCCGCAACGAACAGCGAGGCACGGCGCCCTCCGCCAATAACCCTGCGTGACAACCAGGCCACGGTTCCCCGGGAGCCGGCCCGTCAGGGACAATGTCGAACGATGACCTCGACCCCTTCCGGACCGGCGCAGGCCGGGTATGCGCCCTTCGCTCACCTCACCGTCCCCAATGCCGCCCTCTACCGCCGAGTGATGGGCGCGTTCCTGTCCGCGAAGGAGCGCTTCGCGGTGCACCTGCGGCCCGAGGACGTGCACGCCGCGCTCGCGCCGGTACACCGGCCCGCCGAGCTGGACACGGTGGTCAAGGCGCTGGACAGCCTCGTGGAGTGGGGCAATCTGCGGGCGGATCCGGACACCTCCCGGGTCACCGCCGTCGAGGACTTCTACCGCAAACGCTTCATCTACCAGCTCACCCAGGCCGGCGAGGCCGCCGAGCTCGCGCTGTCCGCCTACGACGAGGCGCTGGGGCGGCGCGGCGCGCTGCAGGCGGTGGCGCTTCAGGACATCGTCACCCAGTTGCGGGCGCTGCTGGTCATAGCCGCCGAGCAGGAGGACGGCGAGCCGGACGCGGCCAAGGCACATCTGGCACTGTCCGCCCTGACCGGCCGCTTCGAGGCGCTCGCGGAGAACGCGCGGGCGTTCATGGGCTCCCTGCAGCGCACCATCGATCTGCATGACGTCGAGGTCGAGGTGTTCCTCGCCTACAAGGACCGGCTGATCCAGTACCTGGAGCGGTTCATCCAGGATCTGATCACCCTGGGCGGGCGGATCGCCCTGATCATCGGTGAGCTGGAGGAACGGGGCCGGGTCGGGGCGCTGCTGCGGCTGGCCGCGGCACGGGAGGCCGCCGATGCCGCCCCGGACGAGGCCGAGAGCGCCGAGGCGCAGGCGTACGCGCGGTGGGTGGCGAAGTGGTCGGGGCTCGCGGCCTGGTTCGTCTCGGCGGACGGGCGCGAGTCGCAGGCCCGTCTGCTGCGCGGACGCGCTCTCGGCGCGGTTCCACAGCTCCTCGCGGTCGTACGGCAGTTGAACGAGCGGCGGGCGGGCCGCTCGGACCGTTCGGCGGACTTTCGCACGCTGGCCCGCTGGTTCGCCGAGGCTCCTGACGACGCGGCACGCCACCGGCTGTGGCGGGCGGCGTTCGGCCTGTATCCCGCACGCCACCTCACCGTCGACGCCGACACCATCGAGCGGCGTGCCGCCCGCCCCGTGCCCGCCGCCACACCGTGGGCCGAGGCGGAACCGCTGCGGATCAGCCCGCAGTTGCGCCGCACCGGCAGCTACGAGCGGCGGGGCAGGACCCGCCGGGTGCAGGACCGGTCGCAGGACCGGCGGCGTCTGGCGGAGATCGCCGCCCGGCAGACGCAGGAGATCACCGCCGCCCGCGCCCGCCTCGCCACGGACGGCACGACGAGGCTGTCCGCCCTCGGCGAGCTCGACCCGCTCACCTTCGGCCTGTTCCTGCAACTGCTCGGCGACGCCCTGGCCACCTGGCGGCCCGGCATGACGGCCACCGTGGCGACCAGCAACGACGGCACGATGGAGATCCGGCTCTCCGCCCTGGCGGACGGAACCACGGCCGAGATCCGCACCCCCGGCGGCACCTTCCGCGGCCCCGACCACCTGGTCGAGATCACCGATCTCACCCGAAGCGGTCAGGTGCGCGCCGACGACACGTACACGGGAGGGGAGCGATGACCACGCCCCTGGGCGAGGTACTGGACGGCCGGCGCACCGCCGAGTTCCACAAGGCCGCCCGCGCCCTGCTCAAGGAGCCGCTGCTGCTCGCGCACGGCCCCTACGCGGACGATTTCCGGCTGGTGCGCCGACACGCCGGCGACCTGCGCGACTGGTTCGACCGCAACACCGGCTGGCCGCTGAGGGTGGACGCGGAGGCGGCGCGCCTGGGCCGGACCCCCGGCACCCTGGCCGACCCGACGCATCCGGCGCGCGAGGCCACCCGCACCCGCGCGCCCTTCACCCGCCGCCGCTATGTACTGCTGTGCCTGGCGCTGGCCGCACTGGAGCGGGGCGAGGCGCAGATCGCACTCGGCCGCCTCGCCGAGCAGGTGGTGCTCGATGCCGCCGATCCCCATCTGATCGCCGCCGGCATCGAGTTCACGTTGGAGCGGCGTGACGAGCGGCTGGATCTGGCGGCGGTGGTACGGCTGCTCATCCGCCACGGCGTGCTGCGGCGGGTCGCCGGGGACGAGGACGCCTATGTCAGCGGGGCGGGCGATGTGCTCTACGACGTCCAGCGCCGCGTTCTGGCCGGGTTGCTGGCCGCTCGCCGCGGCCCGTCGATGATCGCTGCCGAGGGTTTCGAGGAGCGGCTGACCGAGCTGACCGCCGAGAGCGCCCTGGACAGCGACGAACTGCGCTTCCGCGCCGTCCGTCAGCGGCTGACGCGGCGCCTGCTGGACGATCCGGTGCTGTACTACGCCGAGTTGAGCGACGAGGAACTCGTCTACCTCACCCGGCAGCGCGCCTTCATCACCGCCCGCATCACCGAACTGACGGGCCTGGTGGCGGAGGTCCGGGCCGAGGGCATCGCCATGGTCGACCCGCTGGACGACCTGACCGACGTGCGGATGCCCGAGCAGGGCACCCACGGACACGTCACCCTGCTGCTCGCCGAGCACCTGGCGGCCGCGCCCGACGCGGTCGGCCGCGGCGAGCTGGAACGCAGAGTGCGGGGACTGGCCGAAGAACACGGCGGGTTCTGGTCCAAGAGCGCCCGGCAGCCCGGTGCCGAAGGGGAGTTGGTCGACCAGGCCCTGGCCAAGTTGACCGCACTGGGCCTGGTCACCACCGCACCCGGTGGCGTCGTGCCGCTGCCGGCGCTGGCCCGCTACGCGGTCGGCGACACCGTCGTACGAGAGCCGGGGATTCCCGGTCCCCGCACCACGCAGCGAAAGGCGTGAGAGACGTGACCGCCCTGCCCACTCCCCCGCCCGGCCGGTGGCGGCCGTTGCGCATCGGCCTGGTCGACCTCTTCTACTACGACACCGAGGAGTTCTGGTTCCGCGACGGGCGGCTGTTGCTGCGCGGCAACAACGGCACCGGCAAGTCCAAGGTCCTCGCCCTGACCCTGCCCTTCCTCCTCGACGGCGACCTGTCGGCACGCCGGGTCGAGCCCGACGCCGACCCGGGCAAACGCATGGAGTGGAACCTGCTGCTGGGCGGGCAGCACCCGCACCCCGAGCGGCTGGGCTACACCTGGATCGAGTTCGGCCGCCATGACGAGGCCACCGGACAGGACCGCTTCCTCACCCTGGCCTGCGGGCTGAAGGCGGTCGCCGGGCGGGGCATCGCCCGGCACTGGTACGCCGTCACCGACCAGCGCGTCGGAGCGGAACTGAACCTGCTGGACGCCACCGGCACCGCGCTGTCCCGCGACCGGCTCGCGGACGCGGTCACCGGGCGCGGCATGGTCTACGACACGGCCACCGCCTACCGCAGGGCGGTCGACGAGGCGTTGTTCGGGCTCGGCGAGCAGCGCTACGCCGCCCTGGTGGACCTGCTCATCCAGCTGCGCCAGCCGCAGCTGTCGAAGCGGCCCAACGAGGCGGCCCTCTCCCGCGCGCTGACCGAGGCGCTGCCGCCCATGGACCAGGCGGTGATCGCCGACGTGGCCGAGGCCTTCCGGTCCCTGGACGAGGAGAAGGAGGAACTGCGGGCGGCCACCGAGGCAGAGCGCGCTGCCTCCGCCTTCCTGGACCACTACCGTCGCTACGCCCGCGTCGCCACCCGCCGCCGCGCCCGGCTGCCCCGGCACGAGCACGCGCGGTACGAGCAGCTGGGCCGCGACCTCGCGCAGGCCCAGGGCGAGCGGTCGCAGGCCGAGGAGGACCGCGCGGAGATCACGAAGCGGCTCGGGGAGCTGGAGGAGTCCGCCGCGCGGCTGAAGGCGCAGGAGGCCGCGCTGCGCGAGGGCCCGGAGATGCGCAGCGCCCGGGAGCTGGAGCAGGCGGCGGCCGACGCCCGCCGCACCGCTTCGGAGGTGGCCCGTGCCGAGGCGGACCGGGGGCAGGCCGCTCAGGCCCACACCCGTGCCCTGGACCGTCTGGAGAGCGCCGGCCGCCGGCTCGCGACGGCCGAACAGCAGGTGGCCGACACCCTCGCCCGCGAGCGGGAGGCGGCTTCGGCCGCCCGCCTCGACGGTGAGCTGCGCAGCGAGGGCGCACCGGAGCCCGAACTGCGCCGCGCGGCCGAGGAGTCGGTGGCGCGCAGGCGGCGCACCCTCGACCACGTCGAGGAGCTGGTCGCCCGCGCCGAGCAGGCCGCCGCCGAGCGGCGCGCCGCCGCACGCCGCCTGGACGAGGCGCAGACCGAGGCCGGACACACCGCCGAACGACAGGCGGGGGCGGAGGCGACGGCGGAGGAGGCGGGCCGGGCGCTGGTCGCCGCCGTACGCGAACACCTCGCAGCCTGCGAGGAGTTGACACCCCAGGATCCGGTGGGCCTCCTGGACGGCCTGCAGGACTGGGTCACGCACCTGCGGGGTCCTTCGCCCGCGCGCGTGCACACGGCCGACGCCCATCGCGCCCGGGCCGCGGACCTGGCCGACCGGGCGGCCGCCCTCGGCCAGCGGCTGACCGAACTGACCATGCGCCGCACCGAGACCGAACAGGAGCTGGCCGGCCTGGAGGCGGGCGGTCAGCGCGGCCCCACGCCACCCCACACCCGCACCCCCGGCCTGCGCGAGCAGACCCCCGGGGCGCCGCTGTGGCGTCTGGTCGACTTCCACGACCACGTCACCGCCGCCGAACGGGCGGGCCTGGAGGCGGCGTTGGAGTCCTCCGGTTTGCTGGACGCCTGGGTGCGCCCGGACGGCACCGTGCTGCAGGCCGACGGCCACGACGTCCTGCTGTCGCCGGGTGCCCCGCTGACCGGGAGCACGCTGGAGGCGGTGCTGCGACCGGCCGTGGACCACGGGGACGCCCGCGCCACGGCAGTGGGTGAGCAGACGGTGGCCGGCCTGCTGGCCGCCGTGGGCCTGGGCGTTGGCGGCCCCGGAGACACCTGGGTCTCGGTGGACGGCCACTTCCGCGTCGGCGCCCTGACCGGCAGCTGGTCGAAGCAGGCCGCCGTGTACGTGGGCGAAGGCGCCCGCGAGGAGGCACGCCGGGCCCGGATCGCCGCCCTGCGCGAGGAACTCGACACCCTGGCAGGGCAGGTGGAGCGACGGGAGGCCGAACGGACCGAGGTCGCCCGCCGCCGCCGTACCCTGGACGCCGAACTGGCCGCCGTTCCCGACGACGCCGACCTGCGCCACGCGCACGCACTGGCCGCGGCCGCCGCGGACGCCGCCCACCGGGCCCGCGCCCGCCAGGAGGAACGCTCCGCGGAGCTGGCCGCGGCAGCCGGGCAGGAAGCCGAGGCCGCCACCGACCTCACCGACACGGCGACCGCCGTGAACCTGCCCGCCGACCGGCCCGCGCTGGCCGCCGTCCGCCAGGCGCTGGCCGACTACACCGCCGTCCTGGCCGCCCTGTGGCCGGCCCTGCGCGAGCACGCCGATGCCGGGCGAGCGGTGGCCGACGAACGCGCGGAAGCCGAGCAGGCCGGCACCCGGGTGGCCGAACTGGCCCTGCGCGCCGAGGAGTCGGCACGCCTGGCGGCCGCCGCCGACGAACGCCACACCACCCTGCGCTCCACCGTCGGCGCCGCCGTCGCGGAGCTGGAGCAGCGCCTGGCCGCCACTGCCACGGCCCTGGCCGCCTGCGAGCTCGACCAGCGCCGCTCCCGGGAGGAGCACGCCGATGCCGGCCGGCGCGTCGGCCGGGCGGAGGGCCGTATCGAACAGCTGGAGAAGGACGTGACCGAGGCCGCCGCCTCCCGCGCCGAGGCGATCGCCGCCCTGCAGCGGTTCGCAGCCACCGGCCTGCTCACGGTCGCCCTGCCCGAGGTGGCCGTACCCCCACTGGACGACGGACCGTGGGCGGCCACCCCCTCCATCGCGCTCGCCCGCGCCGTCGAGGCGCAGCTGTCGGGCCCGTCCGGCACCGACGACTCCGACGGCGCCTGGGAACGGGTCCAGAAACGGCTCAGCGAGGAGTACAAGAAGCTCCAGGACGCCCTCTCCCGCGGCGGTCACAGCGCCACCGCCCGCATGGTCGAGGACGGCATGGTCGTCGACATCGTCTACCAGGGCCACCGACGGTCCGTGCCCGAACTGTCCGCGGCCCTCACCACGGAGGTCACCGAACTCGCGCGCATCCTGTCCGCGCACGAACGCGAGATCCTCGAAACCCACCTGCTCACCGAGGTCGCCGGCACCCTGCAGGAACTGATCGCCGCCGCCGAACGCCAAGTACGGGCCATGAACGCCGAACTGCAGGAGCGGCCCACCTCCACCGGCATGCGCCTGCGCCTGGTGTGGCGCCCCTCGCGCAAGGCGCCCACGGGCCTGGCCCAGGCGCGCGAACGCCTGCGCCAGTCCGCGGACGCCTGGGCGCCCGAGGACCGGGCGGCGGTCGGCGAGTTCCTGCAGACCGAGATCGCCCGTCGGCAGTCCGACGACACGGCGGGCAGCTGGCTGGAGGTCCTCACCGCGGCCCTCGACTACCGCGCCTGGCACGAGTTCGGCATCGAACGCCACCAGCACGGCACCTGGGTGCCGGCCACCGGCCCCGCATCCGGCGGCGAACGCGTCCTGGCCGTCTCCGTCCCCCTGTTCGCCGCCGCCTCCTCGCACTACGCCACGGCCGCCCCCGACGCCCCGCGCCTGGTCACCCTGGACGAGGCCTTCGCGGGCGTCGACGACGACTCGCGCGCCAAGTGCCTGGGCCTGCTGCACGCCTTCGACCTGGACGTGGTGATGACCAGCGAACGCGAATGGGCCTGCTATCCGCAGGTCCCGGGCATCGCCATCGCCCAGCTCTCGCGTGTCGACGAGATCGCGGCGGTGTTGGTGACGCGGTGGGAGTGGGACGGGGGTGAGCGCGTACGCGGCACCGAACCCGACCACCACCTGGCCACCGTCCCCGCCGCCCAGGCGCCGCCGCCCCTCGGCTCGACGCCGGCCGCGCCCGCGGAGGACACGGACTCCGGCCCGGTACCGACTCCCCTCGGCTCGACGCCCGCCGCGCCCGCGGAGGACACGGACTCCGGCCAGGATGCCCTGTGGCCGTGAACGGTCCCGAAGAGCCCACTCAGGTGGACAGGGATCCCGAAGAGCCCAGTCAGGTCAATAGGGATCCCGAACAGCCCAGCCATGTCGACGTCGATCGCCTCGCCCGCCTGCTCGGTGACCCCGACCTGACCTGGCTGGTCGAGCGCGTACGCCGCCGGATGGAACGCGACGAACCCCTCACCGGCCCGGTCTCGCTGACCGCTCCCACCACCGCCGAACGCGCAGCCGCCGAACGCCTGTTGGGCCGCGGCCCGGGCGCCGGACGCTCCCTGACGGTGCGCCTGGAGGCGGTGGACGCCGTACTGCGCCGCTCCGCCATCAGCCCCGGGGGCCTCGCCCCGGCGATCACCGCGCTCACGGGCCCGGTCACTTCAATCGCCGACGCACGCCGACGAGAAGCGGAAGCCTGGCAGGCCGCCTACACCCCACTCTCCGACGTAAGGCACGAACTGACCGCCTGGGCCGACCGGTTGCGTCACGACGGCCTCGTACGCCGTCTCGCCCGCACCCCACAAGCAGCGAAGACGTTGCTCACCAGCACGACCGCGGTCCTGCGGGAGCTACCCGCTGCCCCGGCGATCTCCTTGCCCGCCTTCGCGGCCAGGGTGCTCGGCGACGCCCACGCCCTCGACGACGGAACCCCGCTCGCCACCGTCGTCCTGTCCGCGGTGCGGGTGTTGACGGGCTTCCCGGACGGCAGCGGAGCCGAGTGGCGCCGCGAGGCCTGGGCCTCGGCCGGCCTCCTCCGAGACGCCCTCTCCTCCACGGTCCTCACCCTGGGCCTGCGCGGCACCCCGGCACTGGACTGGATGACGGACGCCGGAGAACCGGCCGTCCTGACCCTGCGCCAGCTCACGCACACACCACCGCGGACAGCACCTGCGGTGGTGTACGTGTGCGAGAACCCGACCGTCCTCGCCACCGCGGCCGACACCCACGGGCCGACCTGCCCGCCTTTGGTCTGCCTCCAGGGCCAGCCCTCGGCCGCCGCCCTCACCCTGCTCCGCCACCTGCACACCCACGGCTCCGCACTCCGCTACCACGGCGACTTCGACTGGGGCGGTCTGCGCATCGCCGACGCCTTGCTGCGACGGGTGCCGTGGCACCCCTGGCGCTACACGGCGACCGACTACCGTACGGCGGTCGCCGCGACGCCGCTCGCGCCGCCACTGACCGGCACACCGGCCGACGCGGCGTGGGATCCCGGGCTGTCCATGGCCCTGGCCGAACTCGGGGTGCGGATCGAGGAGGAGACGGTTCTGGACATCCTCCTGTCGGACCTCATGCGCTGAGCCGGGAGTGGCCCACGCCTGAGGTGGACGAATTCGCCGCCGGTCCCGACCGTCGGGCCCCCACCGCCCACGAGTTGGGGCGCGCCCGTGCGGTCGCCGACTGCGGTATCTCGTCGATGGAACGGCGGACGGCCTCCTCATCAGTTGGTGTCGTCGACGAGCCGGGAAGAACCAGAAGGTGCGGGAATGGACCTGGCCCTTCCCGGCCGCCGCTACATGATCGACGGCGAGGCAACCGACCCCCAGGGCCTAACGGCCCCTTCTCCGGCGGCAGTTGGGGCCGAACGGCCCCGCGGCCCGCCGGCCCCTCGCCGACCACTCGATCTCTTTGCCAACCCATGACGAGCCCAAGAGGTTCTTCAGGCGCCCACATCCGTATGTGCGGTGTGTGCGGGATCCGATGAACCGGATCAGGAGACACGGTGCTCGTTTCACGGAAGGCGGCGGGAACTCTCTTCATAGGTGGCGCGATCAGCTTCACCCTTGGTTCCCTCCTCTACCCCGCCATGCTCGGAGTCCAGAAGGTCAGCAGCGCACCCTCGCGGGTCCTCGCCCACCCGGCGACCGGCCCCCTGACGGCAGCCGACCGGGACTTCGTGGTCAAGGTGCGCGCGGCCGGCCTGTGGGAGTACCCCGTCGGCGAAAAGGCGTTGAAGAAGGGGACCACCAAGGCAGTCAGAAGCGCTGGAGAGCAGTTGGTCGCCGGGGACGCCGCGTTGGACGCCGCCTGCCGCAATGCCGCCGGCCAATTGGGCATCACGCTGCCCGACCAGCCGTCACCCCAACAGCAGGGCTTCGAGTCCCGCCTGAACGCCGAGAGCGGCAAGCAGTTCGACACGGACCTGGCCACCACCGTCCGCACGACGAACGGCCAGTTCCTCACCACGGTCGCAGCCGTCCGCACCACCACGAGGAACACACTGATCCGCGCCCTGGCCAACCAGGTCAACAACACCGTCCTGGACCACATCTCCGCCGTGGAGAAAACCGGCCTGGTCGACTTCACCCAGGTCCTCACCCAGGAGACCACCGCCCCCGACCTCCCGGCCCAGGACCTGACTCCACCGCCCCCGGCCGCAGGCCAGCCGCAGGTCGTCCTCACTCCACCGGCGAACAGCACGGTGTCACCGAGCCCGACGGTGGGATGAGGTGAGGCACCGGGGCGAGCCACCTCCGCCGGCCTGGCGGCCGTTGGGTTCGGCCCGGCCCCCCACCATCCCGAACGGCGCTACGCCAGGAGGCCGCGCTGCGCCAGAAGGCCGCGCTGCGCGACGGGCGCCGGAGCCCACCCACCCTCCATCCCTCCCCCGCACCCGGGATCCCCGAAGTGCTCCCGGCCTCCACCCTGATCACGCCATCCGAGAAGTCAGCCATCCCTTCCGGTGTTCGGGCTCGGCAGGAGCGTCCGGCGTGCCCAAAGGCCCAGCAGTACCGTGCCGCCGACCAGAAGCGGTACCGGGTCGGCAAGGGGGTCCAACACGAATCCGAGCACCGTGACGGTACAGACGGTGAGGACAATGAATGCGGCGGCGCCCTCCACGCCCAACCGCAGCGTCGGCCGACCGGTACCCAGGATGGTCGCGCCACCGGGTACCCAAGGGCCGAACGCCACCACCAGCAGCCCCGCGGTGACGCAGGCGTCGGCCAGTCGGGAAGACATCACCTCGGGGACATGCTGGCCGGCCCGCCACAGCCGCAGGGTGTCGCCGATCAACGTGAGAGACAGTCCGACGACCGCCACCCACACCGTGGCCTGCTGATCGCTCCGGACGAGACGGCGCAGAGCAACCAAGAACCCCAGGAAGGCGACTTCCGCCGCCCAGAGGACGCCAACCACTCCCGTCTCCAGATGCCAGCCTTCGCCGGCTCTTCGCAGCAGCAGCCATCCCGTCATGAACACGGACCCGGCTGCGACGATCCCGTCCAGCACGCGCAGCAGCCATATCTGCCGCCCCGTCCCGGCGTCGGCCGCGACCACCAGTCCGGCCATCCCCAGGCCGACCGCCATGGTCACTCCGGTGACCACCAGCCAACCGCGCGAGGTTCGCGCGCCCAGCCCCCACGCCAGGGGGTGGATCGACAACACGTTGACCGCGACCCGGTACACGCACCCGGTCCCGGCAGAGGCTGCCAACAGCAGCAGACGCGTCCGTACCCGGCCGCTCACCCCGCACGCGCGGAGCACCAAAGACACCGTCAACACCCAGCAGCCAACGGACGGACCGAAGCCCGCCATCCACGCGGACATACTTCCAACCGCCCACCACCCGGCGGCAGTCAGCGCCGTTCCCACGAGGCATGCCACACCGACCGCGACCCACACCGCCGCCCTGGTCCAACGGCAGCGGCCCGGCCGGGATCCGGGCACGTCCGGCGAGTTCCCCAAGCCCAACATCAGGTGCGCCTTTCAACCGGCACCCGCCCGCAGGACCTCCCCTGCAGCCGCCGTATCCCTTCGAAGACCGTAAAGGGCCCACCACCAGCACCGACAGGAAAGAACGGCTGATTCACTCGTACTGTGTACAGGGGAAAAACCCCGTGCCGCTCCGTCCCGCCCGGGACCAGGTCGCGCTCACCGTCCACGCCCGCCGGCCGGCTGAGGCTCCCCGGAACCTCATCGATGCCTCGGCACCTGGCGGCTCCTCAAGGAAGTCCCGGCCATCGAGAATCACCCGAGCCATCCCGAACCCTGACTGATTTCGCCGGCGGTTCGCATCACTTTTCACGCCGAAAAGAGAACAGATTTCCTTCCGTGGTTTCACCATTTGAAACGTTCCCTGAAGTCGGCCAAGGTGTTCCACAGCGGATCCGTGGGTTTCAGCTCGAAGGAGTCCGTCACCTCCCCGTCGGAGTCGCGCTCGACCTTGGACAGCAGGATTCCGTACTCGTACTCCTCCTCGAGCAGCACATGCCCCTCGGTGTCGTAGCAAACGCGCCTGCCGTGCAGGACGTTCTGACGGTACGTGGCCTCTTCGGACAGGCTCCCTTCCGCATGCCAATCGCGTGAGACGCCCTCCTGCCTGCCGTTCACGTAGCGGATCTCGGAGATCCGCCGGCCGTCCGACTCCTCGTATCCGATCCCCGTGAACAGCTTGCCCCGGTACGTGTAGATCAGATCCTCGTCGAAATCGAGGTCGTCGTCGGGAACCTCATTCAATTTCCCGTACCCCGTTCGTTATCTGCTGGCAGTTCTCGCACCGGATGATGCGTTGCCCCTTCAGCGTGCCCTTGAGCCGGACATTGTAGACAGTGAACTCTTCGAGGGTGGAGCCGGGACGAGCCAGCATCCCCTGGTTCAGGGCATTGATCTCGGAGTGGCTCCCGGGCACTCCCTTGAAGTCCGCGCCCTCGCCCTGGAAGTTGTCAATGCGGTCCTGGAGGACGGGGTGCAGCGGGCTGGGAATTCCCGTGTTCTGACCATAGGTGATCTCACCCGTCACGTTGTCCATGGCGCCGGTGAGCACGGTCGGCCGCTTCGTCGATCGCCTCGGGGGCAGCACCCGTCACCCGCTCGTCGCTCGCGCTACGGGACCGGGTGGGCAGTGGCGGCCAGGGCGAGGTGCATGCTCTTGCCGACGGTTCGCTGCTCTTCAAGGAGTACAAGGATCCGTCCAAGGTCAACAGCGGGGCCCTCGCCGACCTGGTGGCCTTTCGGCAGAGCCTCGGCGCGTCCGACCTCAGCCGCCTCGATTCGCTTGCCGCCTGGCCGCTGTGCCGGGTCATGGAGGGCGGCCGGACGCTGGGCTTTCTCATGCGGCGTGCCCCGTCGGAGATGACGTGGCGCACCGCCGCCGGGTCGACAAAGCTCCTCGAGCTCCAGTACCTGATCAGGCCGCCCAAGGTGGCCTGGCAGGAGGTGTCGCAGCCGACTCCGGAGAAGCGCAGGGCTCTTACTCTGGCCTGCGTGGAGGCCATCGGCTGGTTCCACAGCGCCGGGCTCGTCATCGGGGACATATCGCAGGCGAACGTCCTGTGGTCTCTCACTCCGGATACCGCCGTCCATTTCCTGGACTGCGACGGCTTCCGCCGTGTGGGGCGCGCAGCCGTACAGGCCCAGGCCGCCACTCCCGACTGGAACGATCCGCTGGTGCCTTCCACGGAGGCGACGGTGGACACGGACGCGTACAAGACGGCCCTCGTGGCGGCGCGGATCCTCACCCGGGACCCGTATGTCATGCCGGGGAAGGATCTGACGCTCGTCGCCGGTTGCCTGAACGACCGCCAGGACGCCGCCGTACGCAGGCTCTTCTCACAGGCCGCGGGCGAGCGCGGAACCCGTCCCCGGCCGAGCGAGTGGCAGACCGCGCTGAGCGACCGTGGCACCATCGCTCTCACCGCGGCTGCGCCCAGACCCCGGCCCGCCGTCGACCATACGGTCCTGGACGGTTTGCGCGACCGGACGCCGATCAATCTGCGGATACCCGGGCGGTAAAGGAGACATCCGGATCCGCCTCCCGGCGGAACGTCACAAGTCATGCACCCGCCGCACGAGTTCTCTCGCGCTGCCAGGGCATCTTCTTCGCTTCCCGATTCAGCCGGTGGACTGAAAGCGCACAGGTTCGCCAAGCACCGCGCGAGCGCTCTCGAAGTCGGCCAAGCGGGCCGCCACCGTAGCCACGGCGAGGCGTTCCGGGAGGGCGGTGGAGAACTTCAGGCCGCGTACGGCGCGGTGGTCCACGTCGGGCAGGACGAGGTTGTCGCCGACGTCCTCGCGGGCCGCGCGCCAGCCGGCCGGGGTGAGGTCCTCGCGCAGGCGCAGCCAGGCGTCGGTGGGTCGTTGCAGGGGGTCGGTGGCCGAGCGGAGGGTGGCGGCCAGGGTCGCGTTGGCGCGGTAGCCGGCCCAGGTCCACCAGCGCACGTCCTTGCCGACACGGGTCACGAGGGTGCCGCCCGGGTGCACGGTGTCAGGTGCGTCCATCTCGCGCTGTTCGGCCAGGCACGCCTGCGCGCGCCGGGTGAGGGAGACCGGCGGATCCGTGCCCAGCAGCACCTCGCGCATGGCGCGCGTCAGGGCGTACGACAGTCCGGCGACACCGCCGTTCATCCACTTGGCGACGCCGCCGCCGTCGGCGGGCTCGACGAAGACGCGTTTGCGCAGCCAGTCGATGTACGTGACCTGCCAGCTGCGTCCGCCGAGCAGCAACCGCCGTGGCCCGGGCCGTTCCTCGGTGAGCACGCTGGGGTCGGTGCGGCCGATCTCCGTGCGCCCGGACAGGACGGTGAACTGGGGCGGCGCGGTGAAGGAGGCGGTGAGTTCGATGAAGTGCCGCTTGCCGAAACGGCGTTCTGCCTCCGGGCCGACGAAGAGCATGCCGCCGTCGCTGTCGAGGAAGCCCTCCTCGGTGAGGTGGCGCAGGATGGGGGCGGCGGATCTGTCGAAGGGGGCGAGGCCGTTCCACTGCCGGTCCCACAACTGGTCGCCGAGTTTGTGCTGTTGCAGGGTGGCGGCGAGCAGTTGCTGGGCCACCAGGTGGCGCGGTTCGGGCGGGGGGACGACCGGTTCGACCCAGCCGCGGGACCACAGCAGCAGCAGGCCCGCCGCCTGCAGCAGCGTGTCCTTGCGGGTGGTGAGGAACAGGCAGTTGCGTACGGTGCCGGGGCGGCGGCCGGTGCGGCCGATGCGTTGCAGGAACGAGGCGACGGAGGCCGGTGAGTCGATCTGGATGACGCGGTCCAGGTCGCCGACGTCGATACCGAGTTCGAGGGTGGAGGTGGAGACGATGACGCAGTCGCGTGCCTCGGCGAAGGCCTGCTCGGAGCGGGTGCGTTCGTCGACGGAGAGGGAGGCGTGGGACAGGAAGACGGTCACCTCGCGGGCCCGGAGCGCGGCGCCCAGCTCCTCGACCTGGCGGCGGGAGTCGCAGAAGACGAGCCGTTTCTCTCCCCGGTGCAGTGCGGCGATGAGTTTGGCCGCGTTGTCGAGGGAACCGACGTAGTCGAGTTCCACCTCACCCGCGGGTCTGGGAAGTCGGGCGGTTGCGGCCTTGTCAGGATGGCCGGCTCCGTCTGAAGCGGGCGGCAGCTGCACTCCCGGGGCGACGACCTGTCCGGCACGGCTGTCGGCGCCCGCGCCCTGGAGCCAGTGCAGCAGCTGGGCGGGGTTCCCGACGGTCGCCGAGAGCCCGATGCGCTGGATGGGCCGTCCGGTGACCCGTTCCAGACGTTCGAGCACGGCGAGCAGGTGCCAGCCCCGGTCGTCGCCCGCGAAGGCGTGCACCTCGTCGACGACGACGGCCCGTACGCTGCCCAGCAGGCGCGCGTGGTCGGTCTTGACGCCGATCAGCATCGCCTCGAGCGACTCGGGCGTGGTCAGCAGGACGTCCGGCGCCTCGGCGCGGATGCGCTGCCTCTGCGACTCCTTGGTGTCGCCGTGCCAGAGTGCCGCGCGCCGCCCGAGCCACTGGGCGTAGGTGTCGACGCGGCTGACGAGGTTGTTGAGGAGCGCCTTGAGCGGGCACAGGTACAGCACGGACGTGCCGGTCCACCTCTGTCCGGCCATGGCCGACAGCAGCGGGAAGCAGGCCGCCTCGGTCTTGCCGCCCGCCGTCGGGGCCAGCAGTACGGCGTCCTGCCCGTCCATGAGGGGCGGGATCGCCGCCCGCTGGAGTGGCCGCAGGTCGGGCCAGCCGAGGGTGTTGACGATGTGGTGCAGGACGACGGGGTCGAGCCGGTCGAGTACGTCGCCCCCGCCCCCGCCCGTGCCCGTCCCGGCAGGACTGTCGGCGTCCGCCATCACAGCTCCAGGTCGATGTCGTCGGCCGACGCGGAGCCGCCGGAGACCGTGGCGGCGAGGTTGCGCTCCACGTCGGTGAGTTCGCTGCTCGCGACCGTCAGCCGGTAGTGCTGCCGGGGGTCGAAGTCGTCGAACTGGTCCACGCGGTCGAGCACGTCCCCGACGAGTTTCTTCAGGAACAGGCGGGGAGCCACCCCGACCTTGCCGCCCAGCGCCCCGCCGACGGCCCGCGCGAGGTCCGCGACGTAGGCGTCGTCGACGACCGTCCGCACGCGCTCGGGCGACACCGCGGCCTCCGCGTACAGGTCGCGGATGGTGGCGCCGAGGCCGACCAGTGACTCCTGGTTGAAGCCGGGCAGCCTGATCTGCACGGCGCGGGGGTTGTCGAAGCGCGGGTCGGTGGTGAAGTCGGTGGCGAGCCTCTGGGCGAGCGGGGCGAGGCGCTGCACGCCCTGCTGACCGTCGTAGAAGGCGGGCGTGCCGGTGATGACGAGGTACAGGCCCGGGAAGCGACCGGAGTGCACCTCGTCGATGAGCTGCCGCAGCGCGTTGAGCGCCTTGTCCCGGGCGTCCGACCGGACCCGCTGGAGCGTCTCCACCTCGTCGAGGACGACGAACAGCCCGGTGTGCCCGGAGTCCCGCAGCACGGTGAGGAGCCCCTGCAGGAAGCCCAGGGCACCGAAGTGGTCGAGGTCGCCGCGCACCCCGGCGGACCTGCGGGCGGAGGCCGCGACGTGTGGCTGGCCGCCGAGCCACGCCAGGACTGCCGCGGCGGTCGCCTCGTCGCCGTCCGCCAGCGCGGCCCGGTAGCCGCGCAGGGCGGTGGCGAAGGACGGGGCGTGCCGGGACACCTCGGCGAGCCGCGCGACGAGCAGCTTCTCCACCTCGCCCGGCAGCTCGTCCTCACTCGCCCCGGCAGCGAGGGCGTCCTCCTCCAGGGCGTAGAACCAGGCGTCCACGACCGGCCGCAGGGCACTGGGCGGGAAGCTGGAGGTGGTCAGACGCTCGGTGAGCCGCCGGTAGACCGTCTCCAGCCGGTGCAGCGGCGTCTCGTTCTCCGAGACCTGGATCTCGGCCACGGCGAAGTTGCGGCGCTTGGCCCGCTCCCCCAGCCAGCGGGTGAAGAACGTCTTGCCGGACCCGTACTCACCCCGCACCGCCTTGAACACGGAACCGCCGGACGCCACCGCGTCCAGTTCCGCGTCCAGGGCCCCTTCGAACCGGCCGAGTCCGGTGGCCAGCAGATCGAGTCCGCTCTCGGGCACGGCGCCGCGCCGCAGCGCGTCGATGACGGTACGGCGGCGGGCGGCGCTGACCTGGGCGGGGCGCTGGGAACCGGTGGTGCTCACGGCTACAGTGTTCCATTCCCTGGAGCGCTGTCGTACGGGGCCGGACAGGGAGGTGCAGTCGGTGACGCGGGGCATCGTCCGCCCTACGAAGATTCGGCACACCGACCGTCACTGAGCAGCCCGTAGCCCCATCCGGCCTGTCGCATCCGCGTGAGAGCATGCCGTGCATGACCGACCAAGCGCTGACGCGGGAGTTCCTCAAGGAGCGCGGTTTCTCCGGATTCGTCCCCTTCGCGAAGCTGACGGAGCACGGCGTGCCGCAGGAGGCCGGCACCTACGTCGTCATGCGCCCCTGTCTGTCCGCCCCGGAGTTTCTGGAGCGGAGTCCGGCTGGGCACTTCCAGGGTCGCGACCCCTCCGTGTCCCGCGAGGCGCTGGCTGATGCCTGGGTCGACGAAGCCACGCTGCTGTACGTCGGCAAGGCGACCATGGGCAAGAGCAGTCGGCGCGGAATCCGGAAGCGGCTCGACGAGTACCGGCGCCACGGCGCCGGCGAAGCGGTTGGCCACTGGGGTGGGCGCTACATCTGGCAGTTGGCCGACTCGGACTCGTTGCTGGTCGGATGGCGGCCGACGCCGGATCGAGATCCGGGCGAAGCCGAGACCCAGCTGATCACCGAGTTCATCGACATCCACGGGAAGCGTCCCTTCGCGAACCGAAACCGGGGCCGCCGCATCGAATAGCTTCAGGAGGGCCGTAAGCAACGGATACAGTGCGCAGGTGCCTCCGGCGCTCGCCCCGTAGTCAGCCGAGCGGTTATCTGCCCGCCCCGAGGGCGAACTGCTCGCGCAGCAGCGCCTCGTGGAGCCGTACGGTGCGCCCGTCCGGCAGGGTCTCCAGTACCTGTACGCCGTCGTAGTTGAGGAGCTGCCGCAGGACGGCGGCGAAGCCGTCACCCCGGGTGGTCGGCATGCCTGCACGCTGAGCGAGAGCGGTGACCGGCAGGGTGCCGCCCGCGTCGAGCAGGGCGGTGAGGGCCTTGTGGACCTGTTCCTGCTGCGGCTTGCGGGCGAGACCGCCGAGCTGCCCCTGGTACGTCTCCGAGTCGAGCAGGGCCGTCACGAGCGCCTCGGCCGGCGAGACGACGGTCGGGGTGAGGAGGGCGTCGTCTCCCCCGGTGGTCAGCCCCACGTCGAAGAGCGCCTCGTGCGTCCGGGCGAGTTCCGCCTGCTGCTTCTGGGCCTTCCCCGTCGGCTTCTTCGGTGCTGCGGGAGTCGCGCCCACCGCGAGCTCAGTGGTCCGCTCACTCGGCAGCGGCGTCCCCCCGACCTCCTCCGGCGCCCACCAGACCGGCCGCTGGTCGCCCAACTCCCGCCAGCCGGGAGGCGGTTCCGCTCCGAACGGCAGGAAGGCGAGCACGGGGATGGTGAACTCGGCGAGGGAGGCCCCGCCGTGGTAGCCGGCCTTGAGGGCGGTGTAGCGGGAGTCGGCGTCCCAGAGCGCGACGATGGACGCTCCGGACTCGGGCCAGACCACGCGCGGTCCGGAGAGGACGATCTCCCGGTCGGCCAGTGGCCCCCCGCCGGACGGGCGGTGCCGGGCCGACGCGGGTTCCGTGGCGGCGTCGGCCTTCGTACCGTGCCGGTCGACGACGTGGCCGTGGTCGCTGGTGACGATGACGGCCATGCCCTGGGCCGCCGCCACCCGCAGCAGATCGCGCAGGCCGGGTACATCGTCGACGTGCCAGGCGCCGTCGCCGAGCTTCTGTTCCTTGGCGAGGCGGTCGTCGATGGCGTTGAGGACGACGGCGACGTGAGTCCTGCCGTCGCTGAGCGCTTCCGTGAGGGCAGGTCCGAAGGCTTCGCCCGCGGTGTCGGTGCGCAGGTCGTCCTTGTGGAACACGGCGGCCGGGGCCCCGCCCCACAGTCTCAGCGCGGGAAAGAGCCGCTTCTCATCCGCCTGGGTGCCCTTCATCAGGGTGCCTGCGAAGAGCGAGGTGCGGGAGACGGCCGTGAGGGTGGGCAGGGCGGCGGCCATCGCGCGCCGGAGCGGGGCGCCTTCGGGCAGCGGGTCGAACTCCGCCCAGGAGGCGCGCAGTTCTTCGCCGAGTTCGTTCGCTATGGCGGCGCTCATGCCGTCGAGCAGGAGCAGCAGCACCCGCCGCTCCTCCCCGCGCCGGACGACCGGTCCGACCACGCGGTCGAGGAAGGTCTCGACGGTGAGCATGGAGCCGGGCTGGGTGCCGGCCTCGGTCCAGGCGGCCAGGGTGCGCGCGAAGAACGCGTCGATCTGCCGCCGCCGGTCCCGTACGCGTGTGCCGAGGGTGTCGTAGGCGGCCTTGAGGACGGGGTCGGGATCGCCGCCGGCCTCGATGTGCTCCAGGGCGAGGTCGACCCAGCCGGTCTCGGCGACGTGCCGCTGTACGGCGTCGGCCACCGTCGGGACTTCGGCGGGCGAGTCGGTGGCCAGCCAGCGGGCGAGGCGCTGTCCCATGCGGGCGCGTGCGATGCGGGCGGACTCCTCCGGTTCGGCGGCGAGCCGGTGGTCCTCCAGGCGCCGGACGGCGGCCGCCACCGTGCCTCTGTCGCCCTCGGCCAGGGCCCGTCCGACGGCGGTGAACCGGGCGTCGAGCCCGCCGCGCAGGACGGGGCTCGCTCCGACGGCCGCCTCCGCGCCGAACTGGCGGGCCAGCACGGCCGCCCGGTCCAGCACGGTGCCGGTGGTACGGCGTGCCTCACGGGCCTGGTCGGCGTCGGCGCCGCCGTTGCGGCGGCCGGCTGAGAGCAGCGCGGTCGCGTACTCCTCGGCGGACCGGCCGAAGACGGTCACCAGGGCGTCGAGTTGGTCGTCGGCCGCCGGGGGCTGGTCGCCGAAGTAGCGTTCGGCACGGCCACGGGCCTGGTACGTCTCGGGGGCGGGCTCCGCGTGCAGCCACAGGGCCGCGCAGACCAGGCCGAAGGCGGCGGCGTCCGCGCCGCGTTCGGCGTCGACGAGGGCGAGCAGGGCGCGTCCGGCCAGGCCGGCCTGGTCCTCCTCGCCGAGGAAGGCGGTCAGTCCGGCGCGTTCGGGGCCGCGCAGGCCCAGCAGCCGTTCGGGGGCGCCGGGCCGGGTCGACCAGTGCAGCAGGGTCTGCGCGTCGAGCCGGTCGTCGCCGGGGCCGGGGCGTCGCGTGCCGCCCTCGGTGTCGTAGCGGCCCAGGCGCAGGCGGCGCTGGGCGAGTGCGGTGAGGGCGTACTGCCGGGACAGCCAGCCGCCGGGCACGGCCGGCCAGCCGCCGGGTGGGGTGGCGTCGAGCAGGGCTTCGGCGGCCCAGTTGACGTCCCGCAGGCGCGGGTCGATCTGCCGGGCGCCGAACGCCTCCCGTACGACGTCCCAGCTGTCGACCGTGTCGATGCGCAGTTTGTGGACGCGGGCGAGGATCGCCGGGTCGAGTTCGTTCTGCTCGCGGTCGGTGAGGACGACCAGGACGGCCGGGCCGGGGCGCCGGCCCGCGAGGTGGTCGAGGACGAGTTCGTGGACGGCGAGCGGCGAGGGCGCCACCGCCACACCGGCCGTCCGGCCCTCGCCCCAGACGGGTTCCGCGGGGCCGTCCCACTGGGGCGCGGACCGCAGCAGCACGACCCGGCGCCTGCCCCCGCCGCCCCCGGTCAGGGAGTCGGCGAGGGAGGACTGCGAGGACAGGTACTGGGTGACGGTCGCGGTGTTCAGCCGGACGGCGCCCGGGACGACAGCGACGGTGTCCGTCATTCGACGACCTTCCAGGTGATCTCGATGGTCGCGTCCGGGTGGCGGGCGGCCAGTTCGGACAGCTCCGCCTGGAGGTCGGCGGCGGCCCGCGCGGCGGTCGTACGGCGGCCACCGGACGTCCGCGCGGCGCCGCTCCCCGAGGAGCCCGGAGTGGGTGTCTGCTGCGGGGTGTAGGGGATGCGCGGGTCGCTGGTCGGCGTGTTCAGGGACAGGTCGTCGGCCGTCGGCTGGGGTGCGACGGGAGGCGCGGACGGCTGGGCGGCGGCCTGGGTGCGCTTCACCAGGGCGACGACCTCGCGCTGGGTGCGGGTCAGGGCGTCGCGCAGGTCCGCGGTGCGCTGGTCGTCGCGGGCCACGTTGCGCAGCGAGTCGAGCAGCGCCGCCCCCTCGGGGCCGAGCCCGGCGGCGAGTTCGAGAGTGCTCCAGGGCGCGGAGGCGACGGCCTCGGCGACGCTACGGGCCTGCTTGATGGAGGTGCCGTACCGGTCGGCGCTGGTCTCGCCCAGGTCGAACGAAGCCAGGGCCTCCACGGTCTTCTTCGCCCCGGCCGCGCCCTTGCCGGCTTCCGCCGTGAGCGCGTCCAGCAGTTGCAGGGAGCGGCGGGCGAGGGCGAGCCGTCCGGCGTCGGCGGTCTGGTCGAGGCCGAGGAAGGTGGCGTGGGCCTCCAACTGGTGCACCAGGTCGGCCGCGTGGTCCCGGTGGGTGCGGGCGGACTCGATGATCTGGCGGGCGAACTGGTTGACCATCCGGCCGCGCCGCAGCGCGGGCGCCTTCTGCCCGAAGACCGTCTCGAAGCGCTGCCGTGCCGTGTCCCAGTCGGACTCGGCGGGCAGCGGCTGGCTGCGCAGCGCGTCATGGTCCTTGATCCCGGCCAGTTCGGGCGCGGGGTCCAGTACGGTGCCGACGCGCACCCACACCCGGTCGTCCATCTCGGCGAAGGCGGCGACGACGAGCCGGGCGAGGAAGTCGGGCAGGCCGCGCGGGTCCGGCTTGTCCATCCAGTCGGTGAGGGTGATCAGGGACAGGTCCCCGGTGACGCCCTGGGCGCTGGCGAGCTGGCGGAAGTGGTCGGCCCAGTAGCGGGACAGCTCGAAGTACGCCTCCTTCTGCTGTCCGAGGCGGAGGGGCCCGGCGATCCGCTGCATGAGCTTGCGGTCGGCGGCGGGGACCTCCACCCGCCCGTCGCGTGCCTCGGCGGCGGCCCGGACGTGAGCGAAGACCTTCTTCGTGTCGGCGGGCTTGACGGCCATGCCGGTGGCGTCGGGGTCGAGGTCCGGGTGCGCCGGGTACTGGTGGGCGAGCAGCTTGCCCGCGACATGCCGGATGCCGTCGTGCAGGCTCTGCCCGAAGGACAGGGTGAGTCCGTCCACGTCGGGCAGCGCGACGAGGTGGTCGTCGAAGTCGGGTACGACGTCGGCCGGCTGCTTCTGGGCGAGCCCGTACGCCTGCTTGAAGGCGCCCTTGACCTGCTTGAGCAGGGCCTCGCGCTGGGTTTCGAGGAGGCCCTTGGCGCGGCTGCGGTTGTCGGCGTTGAGGTGGCCGGCGTACTGGGTGTCGAAGCGGTGCTCGTCGGCGAGGGCCTTGTCGATGACGACGAGGCGGCGGAAGTCGGCGAAGCGCTGCGCCGACAGGTGCGCGGGCAGCCAGGCGACGGTACGGGACCGCTCGCCCTGCTGGCGCTCACGCAGCCGCTGCATCCGGTTGGCGTCCTCGCGGGGCCCGTACTCACCCTCGTCGAAGGGGAGGTCTATGGCGATGCGCCAGCGGCCCTCCTCCTGTGGCATCAGGTCGTGGTCCGGCAGCTCGTCCTCGTCGGCGACGTTGCCGAACAGGATCTCGGAGGTGCGGGCGGTGCCGCGCCAGGTGAAGGTGAGCTGGTCGCTCAACTGGCCGTGCTCGACGCCCAGTTCCTCGGACAGCAGGCGGCGGGCGAGCGCCGCACGGTTGCCCGGGTTGTCGTTGACCTGGGCGTTGGCGATGACCGAGTCCACGTCGACGCCGGACAGCTCCAGGCGTACGCCCGGGTTGGCGTCGGTGCCGGTCTCCTTGATCTCCGGGAACCTGGCCGCCCACTCGGCGACCTTGTTCTTGATGATGCCGACCTCGGCGCCCGGGATGGGTGCGAGCACCGACCCGTGGTTGAGCGCACCGAGCCGCCGGATGGTCAGCTCGGACAGCGCGGGCACGCTGGGCGCGAGCGCGGACAGCAGGAGCGTGCAGACGAGCCGGTTGTCGCCGACGAACATGCGGCAGCGGTTGGCGCGCTGGGGGTCGGTGATGGCCTCGGGACGGTTGACGTACTGCTCGACGTCGTCCTCGGTGATGTCGTACGAGGTGAGGAGGTAGGGCCGCAGCTTGGTCTTGTAGAGCTTGTCGGCGGCCTCGAAGACGACCTTCAGGCTGTCGGTGAACGGCTTGTCGCCGCCCGCCGCGATCACCGGGTAGAGGTCGCCGACGGGGATGAGCTGCCCGAGGCGGATCTCGTTGCGGTGGTCGGCGAGGAGCTGGCCCATCAGCTTCAGACCGGTACGGGAGCGCTGCAGCGCGGACGAGATGTGGACGAGGGTGTCCATGAACGCCGGCGAGAAGGGGTACGTCAGCCGGAACGACTCCGCGTCGGCGCCGGTCGTCCCCTTCTCGGAGCCGAGGAGGGTGTCCCAGACCTGGGGACCCACGCGCTTGGTCTGCTCGAAGGCCGCGTCGACGAGGCGTTCCGCCTCGGGGTCCTTCGCCTTGAGAAGGCGGGCGTGGGCGATCTGCGGGAGGTTGCGGTCCTCCAGGGTGATCTTGTCGAACCGGCCGGAGGCCAGGTTCAGGGTGTCCTGGATGGATGACTCGGCGGCACCGGAGACTTCCTCGCCGACCAGTTCACGCAGGTCGCGCTGGCGGGCGATGAACGACACGACGGGGATGGCACGGCGCGCGTCACCGCCCTCCACGAAGTTCGTGATCTTGCTGGCTTCGCGCGCGACGAACTTCTGGTCGTGGATGAGGGTGGCGAGCCAGAGGATCAGCTCGTCCATGAAGAGGATCAGGCCGTCGTAGCCGAGCGACTTGGCGTGCTCGGCGATGACGGACAGACCGGCGTCGAGAGAGATGAAGCCGTGCTCGTCCTCGGCGGCGTTCTTGGCGAAGCCGGGGAGGAGATTGGTGCTGGCGTCGTTGACGAGCTTGGCGCGCAGTTCGGCGGGGGCGGAGGGGTTCAGGAGATTGAGCGATACGCCCGCCTCGTGGTTCTCCTCGGCGGCGAGCGCGGTGTCCAGGAGCTGCGGGGTCCAGGCGAAGCCCTCGCCCCACTCGTCCTCGTCATCGTCGTCCACACCGGTGCCGAGGCCCCGGATGACGGCCTCATCGCCCATGTTGGCACGCATGGCGCGGATGTCGGCGAAGAGGGAGTCGGTCCGGTAGACCTGCGGGGTCGGGGCCTCCGGGTGCAGCTTCTTGACATGGTGCACGTACCCGCCGAGCACCCGCTGTTCCAGGGCCTTCGCGCCGAGCATGTGGTACGGCACGAGCAGGAACTTCTTGCCGTCCGTGGTCAGCCACTCGTGCTTGGTCAGCACCGGGTCGAACTCGGTACGGGCGCGGGCGGCCGGGTTGCCGCTGAGGAGCGCGTACAGGACGGCCATGAAGTGCGACTTACCGGAACCGAACGAGCCGTGCAGGTACGCGGCCTTGGAACGGTGCCCGTCGAGCGAGGACTTGATGAGCTTCAGCGCCTCGTCGAAGTTCTCCAGCAGCCGCTCGGTGACGACGTAGTCCTCGAGCGCGTGCCCGGCGCCCTCGGGTGTCGTCGCCTCGGCGAGGGACAGCACGAAGTCCGACGTGGAAATGGACTCCTTGATGTCGATGACATCGCGGAGGAGCGGCTGCTGGGCCATTGCGGGTCTCGCTCTCCCTGACAGTGTTTCGGGTGCTGCTGCTCGTACTCGATGTGGTGCGGGTCTGCTGCCCGGGGCCGCTGCCCGTCACCCGTCCAGCCCGTAGGGCATGGCTCGGAAGTACGGGCTGCCGACGGGCGGTGCGGCGTGCCGATGGTCCTGGCCGGTGGCGAGGAGGAGATCGGTCGCGTGCCGCTGTGCGGGAACGACGTGCACGGCATCGGCCAGGCCGAGGGAGGCGGGCTGGTGTCGCATGCGCTTCATGCCCCCCTCGCACTGAACGACCACTCGCACGGCCTGCGCATAGCACCCTACATCGGTACACCCACCGCCCTCGCAAGGAATACCCTCCGTCCGCTGCCGGGGCGCCGCGACGGCCGGAACACCGCAGGTGGATCCGTCGGCCTTCCCTACTTGCGGGCTGCGGCCTCGTACCGGTCGACCTGGTCGCGCAGAAGCTTGGTGGCCGTGTCGGCTTCCGCGTTGGTGAGGCCGCCGGTGCCGGCGTTGATCAGGGTGGGCCCGTCGAGGGTGAACTGCTGGAGCACCGTGGTGCCGTCGTTGTCGATGCGTACGCCCAGGGACCGGTCGCCGAGCTTGTCCACGCTCATCGGCGAGTACTTCAGCACTGACCCCTGATAGGTCTCCTGGTGACAGGTCTCGAGCGCCTTCTCCATCGCGGTGAACGACTCGGCGGCATCGCTCGCGCTCGCGTACTGCCGAATGCCCACAGTCGCAAACGTGGCGGTCAGCCCTCCACCCTTCTGGAAGGTGCGGGAGACCTGGATCCGCGCCTTGTGCGGCTGGTGGTAGTCGCAGAACGTCTTGTTGCCCGAACTGGTGTCACTGTCGGTCGACCAGCCGGCAGGCATCTGCGACAGCGACAGCAGAGCGGACGTGAGCTGGGTCTTGGTGAGGAGCGCTGCCTGTGGAGTCGGGGAGGGGGATGCCGGGCTGGACGCGGTGGAGCTGTTCGACGCGACAGGCTTTGCAGCCGTGGGCGTGGCGGTGTTGCTGCAGGCAGCGAGCGCCACGGACAGGGCAGCCACGCCAAGCGCGCCGAAGTACTTCCGTTGAAGCACGGAGATCGTTCCCCCGAGAGATGCGAAGAAGCAGTGGAGAGCACGGATGCTGCGTGAAGCTTATGTGCCGATGAAAGCAGCACTGCTTCGGGGTGGTCCATGACCGGCAGGGTGACCGGGCCTCCCCTCTCTGTCAGTGCAGAGGCCGCGGTGGGCGTCGCCGGCCGGCCGAACGCCCTGGTCGAGCGGCCTTCGGCGAGGTGGCCGCCACTCGGACGTCGACGGCGGCCACCACTGACTTCGTGGGCCCGGGAAGCACCCCCGCCCCCGCCCGTATGCGGTCACCAGGTGTGAGCCACGTCCACCACGAGATGGTTGGCTGTCTGGAAGACCCGGAACGGCAGCCGGGCGCGGACACCCAGTCCGGCCTGGGTGTAGCCCTCGGAGCCGCCTGTGAACTTGAACTCCCGGAAGGTCCGGTATCCGGCGACGTCGACGAGCGGAAGCGGCGGGTAGGGCTCTCCGGTCTCCCCGTCGTAGCGCGGGGAGAACAGCGAGATCTCCAGAATGGCTCCGCCCTTGATCGGAACCACGGCGTCGCTCGGGTCCTGGTGCAGTACGTCGACGTACCGGACGGTGTAACGGATCGGGTCGGCCGCCGTACCCTCGGCGTCGAAGACCAGGCGGTCGAAGCACTCGTGCTGTCCCGTCCTCACGTCGGTCAGTCGCCTGGAGGTGACGGAGTCACCGGTCTTGTCCAGGCTTCCCCACGTCACGGCACAGTCCGCTGCCGTCGGCGCGGCCACCGCCGGAGCCGTGCCGGCCAACAGGCCGCCGCCCGCCAGAATCATCGTGGCCAGTGCAGTACCGAACCGTCGCATGACTGCCCCCCAGTGGTTCGCGTAGGTGTGTGTCTGTTCAGACCGGCGGGCTTCCGGAAGGTTGTGTGGAGTGGAGCAGTCCATTGCGGCGCAGGGGCCCCTTCCGGACCTTCCGAACCTGTTGCCCCTTGAGACGACCCCTCCGTGCGCGGCCTGGTGCCGAGGTCCGTTCACGGAGCGACCGCACGGACGAGGAGGGTCCCGATGTGCCCAGGGTGAGGCGCGTCGAGGACCCGCGCTTCGGCCGGGGCATCCGGCGGCGCGGTCACGGCCGCTGGGTGGCCCGGTGCACGAAAGCGGGTGGGAGGTTCGCCCACACCGCCTTCGAGCGTTCCAACCGGTGGAAGCGGCGGGCCAGTTCGGCGGTGAAGTGGCGGGCAGGCGGAGTCCGGGCCGCGTGCAGGTAGGCGAAGGTGGTGAACCGGCCCCCGGGCGCGAGGACTTCGGTCACGGCGTCCAGGATGTGCCCGCGCCTCTCCCGCGGCATGACCGTCCACGGCAGCCCGGAGACCACCGCGTCGACCGGTTCGCCCACCGCGGCGGCCAGCTCGGCGGCCGAGCCCTGGACCACGGTCAGCCGGCTGTCGCGCCGGGTGGCCGACAGCCGGGCGGCGAGCACCGGGTTGAGCTCGATGGCGACGAGCCGTGCGTCGGGTGCGAGCCGGGCGAGCACCGCGTCGGTGAACACCCCTGTCCCCGGGCCGAGTTCGACGACGAGCCGGGCGCGCTTCAGTCCGATGCCCTCGGTCATCGCGTACGCCAGTCGCCGTGAACTGGCCGCCACGGCACCGGTCATGAGAGGCCGTCTGAGGAACTCGGTGGTGATCGACATGGCGGCCATGCTGGAAGCACCCCGGGTGGCCGCACGTCGTATCCCCGGCCGGTGCCCGTACGACTGCGGGAGGACCCGGTGACGCCCGTCAGGACGATGCCGGGAGCGGGCCCCGGCCGTAGCGTGAGGCGGTGCAACGGCTGATCGAGACACTGTCCCGTCTGCGGCGCGGACATTCGTGGCTGACGGACCTGCTGCTGGTCGTGCTGGTGGCCGTGCCCCCGGTGATCCGCCCGCAGCCCGGCTGGCGGCCCGTCTGGGTACAGACGGCCGTGTACGCGGCCCTGGTGCTGCCCCTGCTGTGGCGCCGCCGCCGGCCGGTGCTCGTCGCGGCCCTGGTGACGGCCGCGTTCTGGGCGCAGTACCTCGGCCAGGTGTGGGGACAGGAACCGGGACGCGGCGCCGTCGCCCTGGCCGCGGTCCTGGCCACCCTCACCGTACGCGGCCTGCGCCGGGCCGCCGCGGCGACGGTGCTCTGTGCGGCTTGCTGCGTGCTGCTGTGGATTCCCTCGTGGCAGCGGGACTACGGAGGCCAGGGCGCCCGGGGGGCCTGGCTCACCCCGCTCGCGGTGGGGCTGCTGCTGGCCGGGGCCTGGGTGTTCGGCGAGTACGTCCGTGCCCGGCGCGCCTATGTCGCCGAGTTCGAGCGGCGGGCCGTGCTCGCCGAGTCGGAGCGCCTGGCCCTGGCCCGGGTCGCCGTCGCCGAGGAGCGGGCGCGCATCGCCCGCGAGATCCACGACGTCCTCGCGCACAGTGTGAGCGTGATGGTGCTGAACGCCGAGGGCGGCAGGCTGATGCGGCACACCGACCCCACGGTCGTCGACCGCACCCTCGGCGTCATCAGCGCGACCGGCCGCGAGGCCCTGGACGAACTGCGCCGGCTGCTGGACGTGCTGCGCACTCCCGACACGGACGCCTCAGCCGGCGGCCCCGGACCCGGACCCGGTGACGGTGGGGCAGCCGAGTTCCTGTCGGCCGATCTGCGGCGGCTGGTCGGGCGCCTCAACACGGGCGGCACGCGCGCCCGGCTGGACCTTCGCGGAGAGCGGGGCGGTCTTCCCGCGGATCTCACCGCGCAGACGTACCGCATCGTGCAGGAGGCGCTCACCAACGTCGTCAAGCACGCGCCGCCGGACGCCACGATCCACGTACGGGTCGACACCGGTTGCGAGGGGCCCGGGCGGCTGGTCCGTGTCCGGGTGGAGAACTCGGCCGGAGCCGGAGCGGCGGCCGAGCACCCCGCCCCGCTGCTCTCCTCCGGCCGCGGACTCACCGGCATGCGCGAACGCGCCGCCCTGTACGGCGGGAGCGTCGACGCCGGGCCCGCACCCGGCGGCGGCTACCGGGTCACCGCCACCCTGCGCCCCGCCGGGCCCGAGCCCACCACGGCGACCCCATGACCGGCCCGACCCCGCCCCCGACCCCGGCTCCCGCTCCGTCGTCGTCGCGGGTGCTGATCTGCGACGACCAGGAGCTCATCCGGATGGGCCTGCGCATGGTCGTCGACAGCCAGCCCGACCTCACCGTGGTGGGCGAGGCCGCCGACGGCGACGCGGCGATCACGGGCGTGGCCGCCCTGGAGCCGGACCTCGTCCTGATGGACGTACGCATGCCCGGCCTGGACGGGCTCGCCGCCACCGAACGCCTCTGCGCCCAGCCCCACGCGCCGAAGATCCTCGTCGTCACCACCTTCGACCTCGACGAGTACGCCTACGCGGCCCTGCGGGCCGGAGCGAACGGCTTCCTCGTCAAGGACGCCCCCGCCGAGGAGATCCTGGTCACCGTCCGCGCGGTGCTGCGGGGCGAGCTCATGGTGGCGCCCTCGCTCACCCGGCGCCTGGTCGAACGCTTCGTCCTGCAGGCCCCCGCGACCGTGCCCGCCCAGCGCGGCCGTCTGGCCGCGCTCACCGACCGGGAACGGGAAGTCCTCGCCCTGGTCGCCCGGGGACTGGCCAACCGCGAGATCGCCGACCGCCTCTTCGTCGGGGAGACGACCGTCAAGACCCACCTCGGCCGCATCCTGACCAAACTCGGCCTCCGCGACCGTGTCCACGCCGTCATCTTCGCCTACGAGAGCGGGCTGATCCGGGCCGGCGACTGAACAGCGCCGGGGTCCAAGGGTGCCGGTGAGAAGGCGTCACCAGCCGCGAACGAAGGGCGTCACGTCCGGGGACGTGCGGCGGGATCGCGCTCGGCGACATGACGGGCGACGGCGTCGACGCCGGGGCGGGCGTAGCGTTCCAGCGAGCGGACGGAGGCGTGGCGAGAACGGGCCGGCAGCAGTCATCAACTCGGCCCGCCGAGCACTGAACCCGCGCTGATGACAGCGTGGGCGTGCGCCCTGGATGGGCCCAGTTCGGGCCCGGCTCGGGGAGACACACAGGGCCCTTGGCAAGCGCGCGCCTGCCGAGGGCCCTGCTCCTGTCAGAGTGCCGCGAACTGGACGAACGCGGTCCAGGCCGTGGGTTGTACGCCCAGTGCGGTACGGGTTGTGTCCTTTGAGTCGCGGACGTGGACCCTGCCGGGGCGGGCGGCGACCTCAACACACTGACCACCCTCAGCGCCGCTGTAGCTGCTCTTGACCCAGACAAGTGCAGGCACGGGACCGCGCCTTGCTTCAGCGTTCATCTCTCTCCCAACAGCTTCTCGATGAAGGCCAGGGACTCACTCGGGGTGAGAGCCTGCGCTCGGATGATCCCATAGCGCGCGGACAGCGCATGGACCGCGTCCCGCTCTGTGACCAGTGTGCTCCGGCCTTGAGCCTCTATGTAGCCGACCTGCTGCCCCTGCCTTGGCGTCAGCAAGGTGAACGCGCCATCGACACCAGCATTGTCCTCGCGGTCGAGCGGCATCACCTGAAGCTCGACGTTTCGCTTTTGACCGAGCAAAAGCAACTGCTCAAGCTGTCCGCGCCATACGTGCTCACCGCCGAGCGGCCGCCGTACAACCGGCTCCTCCATGACGAAGCTCAGCAACGGGGCGGGCCACCTATCGAAGATCTCCTGTCGTGCGAGCCGCGCTGCAACGCGCTGCTCGATGGTCGCCTCGTCCAGCAGCGGGCGCCGCATCCCCAGCAAAGCCCGCGTGTACTCCTCTGTCTGCAACAGGCCGTTGACCACGTGGGTGTCGTACACGTAAAGCTCGACCGCCTCGGCCTCCAACTTGGCCGCATCCCGAAGGAACGCCGGATACTGAGCCCGAGCCACCTCCTGCTTGCTCGCGCTCAACACCCCGCCCGCCCCGAGCACTTCATCCGCCCGGTCGATGAACTTCGGCGGCGGAATACGTCTTCCCTGCTCGAACGACGCGATGGTCGAGGCCGAGTAACCAGTCAGCGACCCGAGCTTCGCGCGGTCCATCCCAGCCCGCTCGCGGAACAGCTTCAACTGCCGCCCGAACACGGCCAGAATTCCCGCCCCGAACTCATACTCCGGCTGCTGAACCTCGTCGTCCACGCCGCAGCTCCTCCCGTACGCCCGTCAAAGTCACGGACTTCACCCAACGCGCGGCCCCAGGAACCTGTCACGCCGCGCACCGCAGACAAGCGCACCGCCCACGCATACAACCCGCACCCGTCAGGGCGTCGCTCCTGTTCAACGCTACGCACAGTCCGGGACCGTTGACTGCATGAAGTCAGCAACTCCCCCGAACGGGCATATGCCACAGCACCCCGCACTCGAACGCGAGTTCACCATGCGCTTCACATCGACCCCACGCGGTGCGCGCCTCGCCCGCCGACTGGTCTCGCACCGCCTGAACGACTGGGGCCACCCCTACACGACCCCGGTCAACGAGACCCTCACCCTCATCACGGCCGAACTCAGCGCCAACGCCGTACGCCACGGCCACGTAGCCGGCCGGGACTTCCACCTCCAACTCACCCTGGCCGAGGGCATGTTCCGAATCGAGGTCTCCGACACCCGCGCCGAGAAACAGCCCTCGTCCACTCACCCGGCCCCCGACGCCCTGTCCGAGTCCGGCCGCGGCCTCCACCTCGTCGCCGCCCTCGCGGACGACTGGGGCGTCACCCCTCGCCCGGCCGCCCCCGGCAAGACCGTGTGGGCCGAGCTGCGCGTACGAACCGGAGGCCACCCGCACACGCCCCCGGCGGCCCCTGCTCCGACAGACTCGGCATCGGCGTACAGGCACAACACCGAGTCATTTCCGGCTACTTCTTCACGGCAGCGCGACGGCCTCGGGTTGCGGCCTGGGGACGCCAGTTACGGAGGTCGTCGTCGGTGAGTCCGTGCTCGCCCTGCTTCTGCTGGCGATACCCGGCGAAGAAGTCCGCCGGGGAGCCGCTGTAGAGCATGTCGAACTCGTTGTGCCACTGGTACAACCACGGCTGGAGCTCCAGCAGGCCAGCGAGGAACGGCGTGATCTCCTCGGTAGACAGCGCGGTGTTGGTGAAGTACGTGGCGAGGGCCTGCGCCTGCTCCCGGTGGTCCCAGCCGGCCCATCCGTACAGCTCGGGGGTCGCGGCGTTGGTCTGCCCGTAGGAGATGAACCGCTCCTTGGGCACGTCGAGCTTGCCGCGCGCCCTCCAGTAGGAGGGGCGGAGGAAGTCGGCCGAGGTGTACTTCGGCGGTACGGGGATGGAGTCCCGGATCTTCCGCTTGGCAGGCTCGTCGGGCGCGGCGTCCTCCTTGCGCTGGAGGTCCCACACCTCTTCCCAGTCGGCGCGCTTCTTCATGCCCGAGGGCTTGTAGCGCAGGGCGGAGAGGAACGGCACATGCTCGTCGGTGATCAGTTCGGCGACGACCTTGGCGAGTTCCTTGCGGGGCGCGTAGAGCTTGGCGACGGAGACGAAGTCCTCGTCGCGGGAGAGGGCGTCGGTGAGGCGGGCCAGCGTCAGGATGGTGGGCTGACCGTTCTCGTCGGACCAGTGGTCGCGGTTCTCCATCCGGTCGAGCAGCCAGGAACGGAGGGCCTTCTCCTGGAGCGCGTCCCAGCCCTCGGTGGCCCAGCGGCGCTTGTACTCGGGGCGCTCGACCATGCCGATGGCGCGGTTCGACTCAATGGCGTCGATCCGCTTCTGGACAACTTCTCGGTAGGCAGCGGGCCAGTGTTCTGGGATTTCCGTGATGGGGGCGAACTTGTGGTTGTGGTGCTTGAACCAAGAAGTGTTGACCTCACCACTTTCCAACTTGCGGGCCAGAACGATAGCGAAGGCGCGTTGGGCGGGCGTGATCTCGGGGGTATCGACAGAAGCAATGATCTCCTGGTCGAGAAGCCCATAGAGGGCATAGACCTGCCAGTCCAGCTCCTCCTGAACGGCAATCATTCGGCCACGAATTGACTCCCAATTATTTCGACCTTCACGCAGCGCAGCCGTCGTTGGCACGGTGCTGGATGCAATGACTGAGGGGCTAGTGGAAGCCAACTGCTCGGCAAGGCCATGAAGGGTAGCGCCAAGCGTCACCGGCAGTGCAGAAGGTAGCGGGAATTCTTCCAGCTTGGTACCAGTGAACTCGAACCGATGCTCCCACGGTTCATCAGCACCGGCAACATCAGCACCAGGCCGCCCTTTGTCATGACTAACCTGCCGTAGCCAATACCCTGCAATCGAGCTGTTCAACAGCCCAAGCAGGCTCAAGTAGTCCTCCTCAGCAGCCTCCTCTTTCAACTTCACCATGGGGGCATGACGATTGAAAACCACGCCTTCCCGCGCCAGAACAAAGTGATTATGAGTGGCAACAAAGGGAAAGACGATTGACAAAGGCGTCTTAAATTTGTCGCGATAAAACTCCCTATACTCATACCAGGAAAACCCGGGAATGGAGGAGACAATCTTACCAAACCGCTTACGATTCCAAAGAGCCTGCCGGTTAGGCCACAGGAATCGCACGACGTTGGACGCTTGGCTCGAAGAAAGGAGGTTGCCGCCCCTGCCATACGGCCAAGCCGTATAGATCCCCGGCGAAATACAGTAATCCCGCACCGCTTCACCGGTAATCATCGGCACGGCACTTTCCAAACTGCGACGACGCGCGACAGATGCACCGGGCAAGAAGAATGCCCCATCTTCCCCAGAGATCGCGCCGAACCCAACTCCGCATGCAAGCTCCGACCGGAGTCGACCGGCCATCGCACCCTCCATCTGCGAAATCAGCTCACGCCCACCGTCCCCCAAGATCCAAGGGTGCTTGTTAAAAAACTCCGAACGAGGCAGGTCATCCACTGAGACCCACTGACTTCGCGACGGAGAAATATCCACGTGCTCAATAATGGAGCGCCAAACATATCCCTCCTCGGCGTTTTGAGGGGCAGATGGCTCTCCCTGCACACCTCGGACAGCTCGAACCATAGGTGATCTTTGAGTTCCACCACGGCGCCGACCGACCAGAATAACAGTAGGCGTACCGTGCCCCGGAATGTAGGCACCAGAAGTATCGATCACCTCCGTCAACTCAACGTCGTGGGCGAAGTAATTCTGCACCAACTTGACGCCAAACTCTCGCTTCATGAAGGAATTTGCGGTAATTTGGCCGACCATCCCGTATCCGCTGCCGTCGCCGCCCCCACGCTTCGCCAGCTCAAAAAAACGCTCGACAAAAGGAACTGACAGCGCAAACTCCATGGCGCAGCTCTTGTACAGATCACGGTACAGTTGGTTTAGCTGCTTATCCTTGACCGTAATGTACGGAGGGTTTCCTACAACCACATGGTAGCGCCCTTGCTGCAAAATCCCCGGGTGCTCGTGTACATCCTCCGTCTCGTAAGCAAACGAGGCCAGCGGATCGTCCACCCCGTCCTCATCCCCGCCCAGCGTCAGCTCCAACTGCCGCGCCTTGATGAGCGAGTCCCCCACCGCCAGATGAATCGGCCACTCGTACTTCGCTGCCTCCGCCAGTGTCCGCACACCGCTCGTGGCCATGGCTGCAACCAACAACCGGAACCGCGCAATGGCCACCGCGAACGGGTTGATGTCCACCCCGTGCACCGAGTCCAGCGCAGCCCGCACCCGCTCATGCACATCCCGCACAGGCTGCCCCTCAGCCCACAGCCGCACGAGCCGCCGAAACGCCCCCAACACAAAGTGCCCCGACCCACACGTAGGGTCGATCATCTTCAGGCCCTCGTACCCGAACTCCCGCACCGCCGGGGTCATAGTCCGGTCGAGGATGAACTCCTCCACGAACTCCGGCGTCTGGAGCAGCGCGTACGTCTTCCGCGCAGCCTCACTCAGGTCCTGGTACAGGTCCCCCAGGAACCGCGTGTCCCACCCCTCCGTGCCGTCCTCGTTCAGCGGGTCGGTGAAGTCATGGACGAGGACACCCGCCTCATCCCTCCCCCGCCAGAACTCGACCAACTCCCGCGCCCCGTCATGCGAGAGCGGGATCTGGTACAGCGGGTTGTGCCGCTTGTCGAAGAGAAGCCGGCCTGCCTGGCCCTGCCCCAGTTCCTCGAACGCCTTCTCCAGCCACCCCCGGTACGTCGGGTTGTCGTCCGTCTCCACGTACGCGTCGTACCGCGACTCCGCCAGCTCCCGCCGGTCGCCGTCCGGCCCCGTCAGGTACGGCTCCGGGATCAGCCGGTTGTCCTCGCAGAACCGCACGAACACAGTGCCCAGCACCCACGCCACCGCGACCTGCGTGACCCGCTCGTCGAGCCACGAGGTCCACGTCGCCGCCGTACGCCCGAGCTTGCGCGCCTGGTCGTACTCGGCCCTCAGCCGCGCATTGACATCGCCCAGCGCCTTCACCTGTCGCCCGAGGTCGGTCTCGACCGCCTTGACCTGCTGCTTCAGGTCGTCCAACAGAGCCTTGCGGTCGATCACTTGACGTCTCCCTCGACACCGCTTGCCACAACCTCGCCGGATCCACGATGGGCGTTGCCCACCCACGTGTCCGGAAGCTGGATCCACTCCCCCAGGCCGGCCTGGTACGGCACGGCGACCTGCCCGAGCCGGGGCTCACGCGTCGGGTCGGCCTGCGGGACCAGGAGCCACAGCCCCCGCCCGCCCCGCCGGGCCGCCGACGCGAGCCGGTCCAGGACGCCCATCGCGTCGTACCGCGCGAACACCCCGGCCTCGGTCAGCAGCACAGGACCAGGAGCCGAAACACCGCCACCGTTGCGCAGCAGCTCCACGATCCGGGGCTCCACCGAGCCCCACGCCGTCCGCGCGTACTCGGCGAACCGCACCGCACCCTTCGAGCCCGCCTCGGCGGCGTCCGCCTTGAGCAGGGTCTCCCACGTGGGCTTGGTGCCCGGCGTGACCTGCGCGTGCAGGGCCTGAAGGAACAGCTCGGTCACCGAGACCGCCTCGGCCCCCAGCCGTTCGCTGCCCAGCCCGGCCACGGCCTGCCGCACCGACCGCTGCCCCACCGTCAGCACCCGGTACCCGTCCCGGCGGGCCGACGCCAGCAGCCGTTCCTCCGCGCGCACCGCATCCGCGAGCTGCGGGTCGTCCGCGTACCGCGTCACCGCCCCCGGACGCGTCGACTGCCGCCACGCACCCGTCGTGAGATAGCTGGACGCGTCGTCGACCCGCGTCGGCAGGTACCGCAGCGTGCCCGTGTCCTCGCGCATGCTGAGCGACAGTTCGAAGCCCGCGTCGCGCAGGGCCTTGGTGAGGGGGCCGCCGGTCGGCAGTTCGTGGGTGGCGCCGCCCCGCCCGTCCGGGACGACCAGTTCGGGGAAGCGGGCGCGCACCCGCTCGTGCACGTCCTCGCCGGTCAGGCCGGGCTGCCGGCCCTCCGGTACGCCCGGAATCCAGCGGACGAGCCCCGCCTGCGTGAGGCGCAGCGCCCGGACCAGCGGCAGGTCACGCGGATAGATCTCCAGGCGGGGAGTGGCAGCCGCGTTCACCGATGCCGCGGCCGCCAGCTCCACCATGCGCCGCTCGTCCCAGTCCACCGCGCCCGGCGGGACCGTCAGCGCGCCCAGCTCGGCCAGGACGGTGGCCGCCGTCGGCAGGGTGTCCAGCCTCGCCTGCCGGTCCGCCGTCTTGCCCAGCCGGGTCGCGTACTCCAGCAGGCCGGGCGCGGTCGGGGTGTCCGGGCCGTCGTTGTCGCGTACGTCGAGGGCAAGCAGGCCGGCGCCGAGGGACTCGTCCGTCGCCTTGCGGTTCGGCTGGTGCTGGAACTCGGCTTCCTGGGGCAGGAGTTGTTCTATCTCCACCACGGCCCGTACGGCCGCCAGGGCCATCGCGCGCCGCTGCTCACGCCCGGCGAGGTGCGTGCCGCGCCGGACGGCGAGCGCGTCGGCGATCTCGACCGCCGAGGCGACGCGGCCCATGCTGACGAGCAGGTCGATGATCTCCTCGCGCAGTGCCTGGACGGCGGGCTCGGCCTTCCAGCGCTTGCGCTCCTCCTTGAGCATCTGCGGGATACGGCCCTGGCTCAGGCCAAGGGCCTCCGCGACGTCCTTCTGCTTCGGCCAGACGCCGATGTCGGGCAGGACGCCGTGCTCGTCGGGCAGGCGCAGCAGCAGCCGCACCATCTCGGCCTTGTTGCGGTTGGAGCCGTTGTTGTTGACGGCGGGCACGAAGACGGTGGCGAGGGTGTCGAGGCTGACCGAGCGCAGCGTGCGGGGGGACAGTGCGCCCGCCGCCGGTCCCGTGGCGAGTTGTCCGGCGACGGCCGACTCGGCGGCGGTGAGCTGCTCCAGCTCCTCCTTCGCCTCCGCACGCCCCTTCGGGGTGAGCGGGGAGACGGGGATCTCGCGCAGCCGCTCGCCCCACTCGCGCTGGCGCTGCTGGACCTCGTTGCGGGTCTTGGCGCCCAGGCCGGGGGCGTTGACGAGCTTGCGGCGGCTGTAGTCGAGGAGTTCACCGACCGTCGTGATGCCCAGGCCGTACAGGAAGGACTGGGCGGCGGGGGTGAGGCCGGAGACGGTCAGCGGGGTGTCCCGGGAGACCTCGGCGGCGAGCCGGTCGCGCTGCTGCTCGGCGGTCTCCGGCTCGGCGTCCGCGATCGCCGCGGCGGTGCCCTCGGCGGGCGTCCCCTCCCCGGTGGTCGTGGCGGCCGGGGCCGGGGAGCGGGTGCGGTGGCTGGAGGGGACGGTCTGGGAGGCGTCGAGGAAGACCTTGCGCCAGGCGTCCCGCATCGGCTTCAGCTCGGGGAACCGCTTGCTCGCGTCGCGGTGCAGGGCCTTCTGGAAGAAGGCGACGAGACCGTCCCGTACGGCCGGGTCGAAGGCCTCGGCCGCGATGGTCGGGTGCGGCCACTCCTTCGCGTCGGTCATGCGGGGCAGGACGCTGCCGTCGCCCCACTTGGGCAGTTCGCCGGAGGCCATCTGGTGCAGGGTGACGGCGACGGCGTACCGCTCGGCGTGCGAGTCGTACGAGCCGCGGGTGATGACGTCGACGAAGGGGTCGAGGTAGCCCTCGGTGCCCGCGTCGGTGTTCTTCGCGGGGTAGCCGGCGAGGGAGAAGTCGATGAGGACGAGTTCGCGGGTGCGGTTGGGGCGGATGCGGACGGCGATGTTGTCCGGCTTGATGTCGCGGTGCCAGACGCCCTCGCCCTCCAGGAAGTCGACGGCGCCGAAGAGGTAGTCGCCGTACGCCTCCAGCTGGTCGACCTGGAGGCGGCCGTTCTCACGGAGCTGGCGGGCGACGGTCTCCTCGCGGGGGCGCCGGCGGGCCCCGCCCTCGGCGGCCTGCCCGTTGTCGTCGCGTTCGTCGCCGACGTACTCCAGCGCCAGGACCGTACGGCCGCCGATGTGCAGCGGCTCGGGTTCGACGAGGCGGATGATGCCGGAGTGGGGGCGCAAGCGGCCCATGGCCTCGGCCTCGCGGGCCAGGATCTCGCCGCGGCTGTCGGAGAGGGCGACCTTGAGCACGGCCAGCGGGCGGGTCCTGCGGGCCTCGGCCTCGAGGTCGCGGACGAGGAAGGCGCGGCTGGTGGAACCGGTGCCGAGGCGGCGGCGGACCTCCCACCGGCCGGCCAGCACGTCACCGGCGACGGCCTCCAGCGGGTCCTTGTCGGCGGCGGTCCCGTCCTCCTCGCCCGGGCCCTCCGTCCCGGTGGCCGCCTGGGCCGGGGCGGTCAGGGAGTCCTCGACGTACTCCAACATGTCCAGGAACTCGTCCACGCTGGACAGGCGCTGGCCCGGCCGGTAGGCGGTGGCGGCCTGCACCAGCTCGTCCACGTCCTCCGACAGCCCGTCCACCAGGGAACTGGGGCGCAGGCCCTCCCCCGCCTCCAGGCGGGCCAGCAGCTCGGCCTGGCTGGCGGCCGGGGCCTTGCCGGTGACGAGCAGGTAGGTGAGGACGCCGAGCCCGTACACGTCGAGGTGGACCGGGTCGGGGTTGAGGGCGGTGAGCTCGGGGGCGAGGTAGGCGTCGGCGTCGTCGGCCAGGTGCATGGCGGACAGGGCGGTCGGCGCGAAGCGGGTCATGCCCTGGCCCTGGGAGGAGTCGCCGGTGCGCTGGGTGGCGATCTGCCAGTCGGAGATCTGCAGCTGCGGGGTGAGCCAGGCGGACTCCTCCCCCACGGCCTGCCCCTTCCGGCCGCGCGGGCGGGGGACGACGTGGACGGAGCGGGCGGCGAGCGCCCGGTGGTGGATGCGGCTGGCGTGCGCGGAACGCATGGTCTCGGCGAGCTGGCGGACCAGCGCCATCCTGCCGAGGATGTCCAGCTTCTCGCCGTACTGGACCAGGTACTCGTCCAGCTTCAGCGTGTCCGGGTGGTAGTCGAAGATCAGCGCGGGGCCGGCCGCGTGGCCAGAGGGGAAGTACTGCTTGAGCTGGACGACGCCCGGATGCCTGAAGCGTCCCAGCACCGCGGCCTCGCGCCGGGCGGCGTTCTCCACGGACTGGCGCAGGGAGGCGTCCGAGCCGCGCTCGCTGAGGTAGATGCGGACGCGGGCGGCCTCGGGGAGGTCGCTGTGGCGGGCGAGGTAGTCCGCCCAGGTGCGTCCGGAGTCGAAGGACTTCTGGTCCAGCTCGTACGGGCCGACCTTGTACTGCGCGTCGCTCTTGCGGATGCCGATGTTCTTCAGGGCCGCCGCGATCTCACGCGAGCCGATCGCGGTGATGCGGCGCCGCTCGTCACGCGGGGGCTGCCCCAGCATCTCGACCAGCTGGTGGACGGTGTACACGCCGTTCTGGTCGTGGGCGGGCAGCCGCACGCGGAGGCTGTTGTCGGTGAAGCAGACGGCCTCGCCGACCCACACCCGCTTGCTGTTCTGAGCGAGCAGACCGGCCAGTTCCTTGGCCTTCTTGTTGACCAGGTGCAGGGGGTTGCCGTGGGTACGACGCCGGCCTCCCGGCGTCGTCTGCACCCAGGTGCCGTTCTCGGAGGTGACCGAGCCGTGCCAGTCCTTCAGCTCGATCATGCAGACGCCACCGGGGGCGACGACCAACAGGTCGACCTCGCGGACGTGGCCGGTGTTCGCGGTGAACGTGAAGTTCGACCAGGCCCGCCACGGGTCGGAGTCCGGCAGCTTCTCCCGGATCGCCTCCAGGCCGCGGCGTTCGTGATCGAACTCGGAATCGGTGACCGTGACCCACCGGCCTTCCCGCATGCCTGTTCCCCACTCCCTGAGTCCTGCGAGGGTCACCCGTTCCCCATGGTCAGACCCAGGATGCAGATCCTAGTCCCTGCCTGCGACATGAGAAGGGGTGATGAAGGACGGGCCTATGGGACATAGGGCCCGAACGGCCGGAATTGGGAGCTCTACCTCACTTGCGCCGGACGCACGGAACGTGCCAACCACATCCGAGGGCACCTGTCGCCAGGGTCCGACGTTCTGTTCCTCGCCGCACGAAGGGGGGCAGTGGTGAGATCCTTCGTCTCGACACGGGTACCAGGTCAGGGGGGGCAGACGGATGCCGAGCGAAGCAGAGAAAAGGTTCCACGGCGACATGCGCAGGGGCGCCGAACGCCTCAAGCGTGAAATTGGCTACAACCCCACGCGGTTCGTCCAGATGCTGGGTGAGCTGGGCGGCGTGGGCGCCGCCAAGCAGCTCCTGCGCGGTGGCAACGCCTCGGACGGTTTCACCACACTGTGGGAGGCCTGCCGCCTCGAGCTGAGCGTCGAGGCGTTCGTTCTCCTGCCCTGGTATCGGCATCTCTTCGAAGAACACCACTTGGACACCGCTCGGTACCGGCTGAGCAAGCATGAATTCGACGTCGACCGCTTTCTGCGCGAAGCCCAGCGGAATTCCCCTGTCTGGGCTTCACACGACATCTGAACGCACGCGACCGTCCGGTCAGACCGGCGCGGCTTCCCGTGCCGGTCCACCCGTAAGCTCCCGCAGCTTGTCTCGTGTCTCCGGGTCTGTCGAGTACACGATCGTGCCCACCATCCCCCGGGTCAGCAGCACCTTGTACGTGTTTCGGATCAGGCGGTCCACGTCGGTGTCGGCAGTGGACTTCTTGAACACCGGGTCCTTCGACGCCGTACGGTCCGTCATCCAGCGGTCGCCGCGCCAGACGAGATCGGGGCCGATGATGACGCCGGACCAGTCGTACTCGAAGCCCTGGGCTGTGTAAACGCAACCGACCTGCCCGAAGCCGGCCGGGTCGGTGGCCCACAGGGCGGCCGGGGGCGCGCCGGAAACGGCTCGGTCCCCGCGCAGGTTCCAAGGACGGGCCCAGTCGCCGATGACGACGTCGGGCGGGAGCGGATCGCCGGGCTTGGGTTCCGGGGACCAGCGCCAGCAGTAGCCCGCGGACATGCGGGCCCCGTAGCCCTGGGTACGACGAGCCTCCAAGAAGGCTTCCATCTCCTGCGGGCTGTCGGCGACCAGCAACTGCATACGACCGTCGGGCTCCCATACGACCGGCCCGCCCGACTCCAGGCCGAGGAGACGGACCACCCAGCGCAGGTAGGCGTCGCTGCCACCGCAGCGGAACTGGCTGTCCAGTGGGACGACGTTGCAGGGGATGCCCCGCTTCGCCGCCGCCGCCTTGATGTCCGCCACGGTGCCCATCTCGCCGGGGCGGACGACCTGGTGCTCGTCGAGGAAGAAGACGGGCACGTAGGCGACGTCGATGAGTTCGTCGATCTGCGCCCTGCCGTTACGGTGCGCGGCGCGCGTGAAGCGGTTGGCCGAGGTCTCCCGGATACGGTGTGCCTCGTCGCAGATCAGGGCACCCAGGCTGTTCTTCTCGGCCGTCATGAAGCTGTTGAAGTACTTGAAGAGGTCCTGGACCTCGCGCCTGCGCGCTCCGGCGATCTTCCTCATCGTCTTCGTGAACGACTGCGAGCCGGTGGCGTGCAGTGCCGGGACCCCGCGCCGGTAGAGCTCACCGAGCAGTTGAAGAGCGATCACGCTCTTGCCGGTGCCGGGGCCGCCCGTGACGATGACGACCTCCTTGCGGTCGGCGTGCTTCGCCTTCTCCACCGCGTTGAGCACCATGCGGTACGCGACCTGCTGCTCGTCGAGGAGGACGAACTGGGTGCGCTCGCGCACCTCCTCAGCCGCCACTGACATGAGCTGCTTCGAGGGCACCGTGGCGCCGGCGCGGAGTTCGTCCGCTGCCCGGGCCCCTGGGTGCTTGTCGCTCAGCCTCGTACGAAGGTGGTCGAGGAAGGCACCCCGACGCTCCTCGGTGAAGAGGAGTCCGTGACCACCACGCTCGATCTCGCGGAGACCGGTCACGCCGAATTCGGTGGCGTTGTGCAGGTACGCCACTCCGGAGACCCGGTGCCTGTGTTCGGCCACCGCCCCGTTGAAATTGACCAGGTATTCGCAGTAGCGGCGTACCTGCTCGATGGGGTTGAGGACCGGATGTGCGTAGGCGTCGACATGACACAGGGTGGGGTCGTCCTCATGAGGCAGTGCCTGGCTCCACTGCTTCAACTCCACCACTACATACGACGGTTCGCCCGTGACCGGATGGACTCCCGCGAGAACGACGTCGGCGCGCTTGCTGTTCAGCGGGAGCGCGTACTCCAGCATGACCTCAACGTCGCCCAGGCCGGCGTCGTTGAGTGCGGCGGCCAGGACCGGGATACTGCGTTCCCAGGACCGCGCCTCCGAGGAACCGGGCCGGTAGCCGTGCATGTGGACGAACTTGTCGGTCAGGCGCAGGAACAGTGAACCGTCGAGTGCCATGACGGCGACCGTTTTCGCGGACGCGCGGAACAGCAAGGACTTCCCCCAGGCAGCACGAAAAGACTCGTGCGGGTGGGGGCATGTCCTTCGAAACTCCACCGAGGTGGAGCGGAAGCCCGTCGGGCCGCGTTGACGATGTGTTCGAGGGTACCTGGCGGTACTGACACTCGTACCGGTGGCCGCTGTTGACGCCTTGCCGTGCCTGCTCCGCCGACATTCAACCGTCCGCGGTGAGTCCCGGCTTCGTGGCCATCAACCCGCCCTCCGACTCGGCCACATCGCCGACGGCGACCAAGGCGTCGATGTCGCTCGCCAGCACGTCCCGGATATCGCCCCCGAGCCGTGCCCACGGCCCGGCGTGCCGGTCAGCACCAGAGGGGGGCAGACGAGTCGGGCTGTACGCCGGGTTCTGTTCCCCGGTCCCTCGCGGGTGCCGGGGTGACGGCCATCCATCTAGGGCCGGCGTTGCCGTCGGCCTCGTGCGGTCTACCCGGGGGCTCGGGCGGGCAGCCCTCGAACGTCCCCGCAGAGCGCTTTTCACGGCGCTCCTTTTGACCTTGCTCCGGGTGGGGTTTACCTAGCTGCCCAGGTCACCCTGGGCACTGGTGGTCTCTTACACCGCCGTTTCACCCTTACCCGGCACCGAAGTGCTGGGCGGTTTGTTTTCTGTGGCACTGTCCCGTGGGTCGCCCCAGGTGGCCGTTAGCCACCACCCTGCCCTGTGGAGCCCGGACGTTCCTCGGGAAACCCCTCAAGGGGACTCCACGCGGCCGTCCGCCCGGCTCGTCTGCCGTGATGACCATGCTACCCGGCGGGTGCGGGTGCCTCGGGACGGATCGTCCGGATCGACGGGGTCATCAGCCAGGGGACCCGCCGTCGTCGCCAGTACCGAGCCCGCCAGGATGAGCGTGAACGCCGCTCCGATGCCCCACGTCAGGTCCTCGCCCAGGAACAGCGCCCCGGCCGCGACCGCCACCGCCGGGTTGACGTACGTGAAGACCGTCGCCCGGGTCGGGCCGACCTCCTTGATCAGTTCCAGGAAGGCGACGAAGGCCAGGGCCGTGCAGATCACGCCCAGGCCCAGCAGGGCCGACAGGACCGAGGCGGAGGGGACGGAGGACGGCCAGGAGAGGGCCGCCGACGGGGCGTACACCAGGGCTGCGAGGGCCAGGCACGGGGCTGTTAGCTGCAGGGTGGGGACGTCCTTCAGCCAGCGGGATGCGATCAGGGGGGCCGTTGCGTAGCCGAGGACCGTCAGGAACACCTCGCCCAGGGAGCGGGCGTCTCCGCCTGTGAGGTGGGGGATGGTGAGGACGGCCACGCCCGCCAGGCCCAGACCCAGGCCCACCATTCGGCGTACGCCCAGGCGCTCCGCGCTGCCGAAGAAGCGGGCCAGGATCACGCCCACTATTGGCACGCCCGCTATCAGCAGGCCCGCCGTCGAGCTGGACAGGTGGCGTTCGGCGTCCGTGAGGGTGAACCACGGGCCGATGATCTCTATGCACGCGAACGCCAGCATCGGTAGCCAGTGGGAGCGGAGGACTCGGAGCAGGCCGCCGCCGCGCAGCGCGAACGGGAGCAACAGGAGCGCTCCCAGCGCGCATCGCGTGAAGACCACCATGGACGGGGAGAGCGGAGCGTCCACCGCTATCTTGATCATCAGGTACGGGATGCCCCAGACCACTCCCATCAGGGAGAACAGGAACCAGCCGCGTGCAGTCATGCGGACAGAATCGGCCGGCGCGCTACCGGCCGTCTTGAACGCTGTTGCGGTACGCCGCCGGCGTCACCCCCAGCACCCTCCGGAACCAGCGCGTCAGGTGTGCCTGGTCCGCGAAGCCGACCAGGGGCGCGACCTCCGCCGGGCGCAGGCCCGCGTCCAGGAGGCGGCGGGCTCGGGTCACGCGGTGCTGGGCCAGCCAGGCGTACGGGGGTATCCCCATCGTCGTACGGAAGGCGCGAAGGAGTTGGTAGCGGGAGAGGTCCAGCTCTGTGGCGAGGGCTGCCAGGGAGGGGGGATCCAGGAGTTCGTCCGCCAGGCGGTCTCGTACGACCCGTGCTATCCGCTCGGCGCCCGGTACCTGGTCGCAGGTGGGGCGGGCCGTCGAGTGACGGCGGGCCAGGGCCGTGAGGAGCCAGGGGAGGCGGGACTCCGTCTCCAGGGGGTCGGGGCAGGCGCTCAGTTCGGTGTGGGTGGCGAGGATGGCTGCGGCCAGTTCCGGGTCGTTTATCAGGGGGTCGCGGAAGTGGGGGAGGCCGCCGAGGGTGCCGTCCGTGAGGAGGGTGGTGTCGGCGTAGAGGGCGCGGTAGGCGTAGCCGTCGGTCGCGTTGCCCGGGCCGCCGGTGTGGACCTCGTCGGGGGCGAGGACGACGATCGAGCCCGGGCCCGTGCGGATGTGGCCGCCTCGGTAGTCGATGACCTCCGAGCCGCCGACGCAGACGCCGACCGTGAACTCGTCGTGGGCGTGCGGCGAGTAGACGTGCTTGTCGAAGCGGGCGGTCAGGAGGTCGAGGGAGGGGCCGCAGCGGCCCAGCCGTGTCCTCGTCCACAGCGCCTGTTCCATGCGTCGCCCCCTTTCGCGTCGTGCTCAGGGTGCAACGCCGGGAGCGTCAGAGAAAGTCCGCTGTCTCCAGGTCGAAGGCGAACGGTTCGGGGAGGGTGAGGGGCTTGCCGAGGGGGCGGGTGCACTGCTCCCGGTAGTCGTCCTTCTCCGGGTCGCTGAACAGCGTGACGGATGAGGCCTCGCGGTCGATGAGGAGGTAGAGGGGGAGGGCTGCGCGGGCGTAGCAGCGGCGCTTCGCCTCTCGGTCGGCCCTCGGCTTGGTGGAGGTCACCTCCAGCACCATGGAAACGCCCTCGCAGGGCATCCAGGAGTCGGCACCGCGAAAGAGCCGCAGCTGCGTGGGGGCGAAAGTGCCGTCGGGGATCACGTGGTCCTTCGGGCAGCCGCCACCGCTCCGCAGCTTCAGGCCCTTGTTCCCCGAGAACTGCATGTCGGTCCTGGACCGTCTGATCACCTGGTTCACGATCAGCCCGATGTAGTCCTCGTGGTCCCCGTCCCGCGGCGGCGTCACGACGATCTCCCCCTCGATCAGTTCGGCCCGGAACCCTTCCGGGGTGTCGAGGGACAGGAAGATGGCCAGCAGCCCCTCGGCCGGCGTGGTGGGCTCGTGCGCCACAGCGGTCATGTCACGCCCCTCCTTCGGTCGCTCGCCAGACTGGGACATAGAAAGATCACCTGTCCATGAGATCGGGACCCGTTCCCTCGATCGTGGCACACGATCATCGACGTCGTCAGGCGGCGGAGCCGCTCCCTTGCCCCTGCCGCGACGTCAACCTCCTCAGGTGGACGGGTCGATCGTGAAGAGGGGGATGGCCGTGGCGTCGTACGGCGGGAGGGTGGGGGCCTTCGCGGCCTGCTCGGCCTCGGTCAGGGCCTCGGGTGGGGAGCCGTCGGCTACGGCCAGTTCGGTGCGCAGGGCGGTGAGGGCGGCCCGGAGGGGGGCTTCGGGGGCGCCGGTCACGCGGATGTGGCGGCGGGGCATACACGGAGGGTAGGCACGGCGGGGGTCGTACGCTGTCCGGAGTTCAAGAGAAGGAGATCGTTCCGTGCTCGTCCTGCTGCCGCCGTCCGAAGGCAAGGCCTCCTCCGGCCGTGGTGCCCCGCTCAAGCTGGAGTCGCTGTCGCTGCCCGGGCTGACCGCCGCCCGCGAGGCCGTACTCGGTGAGCTGGTGGAGCTGTGTGCCGGGGACGAGGACAAGGCACGTGAGGTGCTGGGGCTGAGTGAGGGGTTGCGGGGGGAGGTCGCCAAGAACGCTGGGCTGATGGCGGCCGGGGCGCGGCCCGCCGGGGAGATCTACACGGGGGTGCTGTACGACGCCCTGGAGCTGGGGTCGCTCGACGCCGCCGCGAAGAAGCGGGCGAACCGGTCGTTGCTCGTCTTCTCGGGGCTGTGGGGTGCGGTGCGGGTCAACGACCGTATTCCTTCCTACCGTTGCTCGATGGGCGTCAAGCTGCCGGGGCTCGGGGCGCTGGGGGCGCACTGGCGGGCGCCCATGGCGGACGTGCTGCCCGAGGTCGCGGGGGGTGGGCTCGTGCTTGATCTGCGGTCCTCCGCTTATGCCGCCGCCTGGAAGCCGAAGGGGGACGTGGCCGGGCGGACGGCCAGCGTGCGGGTGCTGCACGCGCCCACGCGGAAGGTGGTCAGCCACTTCAACAAGGCGACCAAGGGGCGGATCGTACGGAGTCTGCTGGCGTCCGGGGTCACTCCGAAGGGGCCGGCGGAGCTGGTGGAGGCGTTGCGGGACCTGGGGTACGTGGTGGAGGTGGAGGCGCCCAAGGGGGGCGGGAAGGCTTGGACGCTGGATGTGCTCGTCGATGAGGTGCATTGAGGCGAGCCAGTAGCGGTCGTTGCAGCATGCGCAATGGGCTTTGCGCATGCTGGTTTACGGCGGCACGATGAGGGCATGACCTCGCCGCTGTCCGCTCCGCTGTCCGGCTCCGTGCTGGACCTCGCCCCCGTCGTCCCGGTCGTCGTCATCGAGGACGCCGCCGACGCCGTACCGCTCGCCCGGGCCCTGGTCGCCGGGGGGCTCCCCGCGATCGAGGTGACCTTGCGGACCCCGGTCGCGCTCGATGCCATTCGGGCCGTCGCCGCCGAGGTGCCGGACGCGGTCGTCGGGGCCGGGACCGTGATCACGCCGGAGCAGGTGAAGGAGTCGGTGGCCGCCGGGGCTCGTTTCCTGGTCAGCCCGGGGTGGACGGACGTCCTGCTGGAGGCGATGCGGGGGTCGGGGGTGCCGTTCCTGCCGGGGGTGTCGACCACGTCGGAGGTGGTGGCGCTGCTGGAGCGCGGGGTGCGGGAGATGAAGTTCTTCCCGGCCGAGGCGGCGGGGGGTACGGCGTATCTGAAGTCGCTGGCCGGGCCGTTGCCTCAGGCGCGGTTCTGTCCGACGGGTGGGATCGGGGCCGGGAACGCGGTGGAGTACCTGGCGCTGCCCAACGTCGGTTGTGTGGGCGGGACTTGGATGCTCCCGGCGGACGCCGTGGCCGCCCGGGACTGGGGGCGGATCGAGGCCCTCACCCGGGAAGCCGCCGAGCTTCGTCAGCGCAGGTGAGACGTGTCGTTGAACAGTCGTACGCTCGCGTTGCCGTCGGCGTAGTAGGCGACCGCTGACAGTGCGGCCGCCGACAGTTCCATGCGGAACAGGGCCTCCGGTGGGGCGCCCAGGGCGAGTTGGATGAAGGTCTTGATCGGCGTGACGTGGGAGACGAGCAGGACCGTGCGGCCCGCGTAGGCCGCGACGAGCTTGTCCCTCGCCGCCGCGACACGGGTCGCCGTCGCCGCGAAGCTCTCGCCGCCGCCGGGGGGTTCCACCGTGGGGTCGGACAGCCAGCGGGTCAGGTCGTCGGGGTAGCGTTCGCGGACCTCGGCGAAGGTCAGGCCCTCCCAGGCGCCGAAGTCCGTCTCCCTGATCTCGTCCTCGACGCTCACCTCCAGGCCGAGGTGGCGGGCGACGATGCCGGCGGTTTCGCGGGTACGGGCGAGGGGGGACGCGACGATCGCCTCGATGGTGCCCCGGCGGGCCAGCGCTGCACCCGCCCGCTCGGCCTGCTCCCGGCCGACGTCGGAGAGGGAGGGGTTGGTGCCGCCGGAGCCCGAGAACCGCTTCTGCGGGGTCAGCGGCGTCTCCCCGTGCCGCAGCAGCACGAAGGTCGCCGGCGCCCCCATGTCGGCGGGGGCCCAGCCGGGGCTCGCGACAGCCGTAGCGGCCCGCACATCAGCGCCGGCCTTCGCGGCTCCGCCGCCCGAGGACTCCGCCGCTCCGCGGTGGGAAGAAGGAGCGGCGGGAGAAGGAGAACGGGGAGAGGAAGGAGCAGCGGCGGACGACCGGGACGCCGCGGTGTCCAGCTCCGCCGTCGACGTCCCCGCCGACCACTGCTCCCCCCGCTTCCCCGCATCCATCGCCTCGTTCGCCAAGCGGTCCGCGTGCTTGTTCTGCTCGCGCGGGATCCACTCGTACGTCACCCGGTCCGGCGGGAAGATCCCGGACGCCTCCATCGCCAGCGGCTTCATGTCGGGGTGTTTGATCTTCCAGCGGCCCGACATCTGCTCGATGACCAGCTTGGAGTCCATGCGGACGTGGACGGTCGCCGAGGGGTCCAGCTGAGCCGCCGCCCGCAGGCCCGCCACCAGTCCCCGGTACTCGGCGACGTTGTTCGTGGCGATGCCGATGTACTCGGCCGCCTCGACCAGGGGCTCCCCCGTCGCCGCGTCGAGGACGACCGAGCCGTAGCCCGCGGGTCCGGGGTTGCCCCTGGACCCGCCGTCGGCCTCGACGATGAACTCCCGCACGGTTCCCGCCCCTTACCCTTGTCGGCCTTACAGACCGGACTCGGCCGTGCGCACCAGGATGCGGCGGCAGTTCTCGCAGCGCACCACCGTGTCGGGGGCGGCCGCGCGGATCTCGTTGATGTCGGTGATGGCGAGCTCCTGGCGGCAGCCCTGGCAGGTGCGCTGGTAGAGCTTGGCCGCGCCGATGCCGCCCTGCTGCTCGCGCAGCTTGTCGTAGAGCTTGAGCAGGTCGGCGGGGATGGTGGCGGCGATGACCTCGCGCTCCTTGGTCACCGTGGCCACCTCGCCGTCGATCTCCTCGAAGGCCGCGTCCCGGCGCGCGGTCGCGTCGTCGATCTTCGACTGGACGGAAAAGACCCGCTCGGTCAGCTCGCGCACGCGCTCCTGCACGGACTCGATGCGCTCCATGACCTCCAGGACGACGTCCTCGAGGTCGCCCTGCCGCTTGGCGAGGGAGGCGATCTCACGCTGGAGGTTCTCCAGGTCCTTCGGGGAGGTCACCGCTCCGGAGTCCAGGCGCTGCTGGTCGCGGGCGGCGCGCTGGCGCACCTGGTCCACGTCCTGCTCGGCCTTGGTCTGCTCGCGGGCGGTGTCGCTCTCCTCGGTCTGCGCGGCGACGAGCAGGTCGCGCAGCTGGGTGTGGTCCTTGGTGAGCGACTCGATCTCGGCGTGCTCGGGCAGGGACCTGCGCCGGTGCGCGAGCTGCTGCAGGCGGACGTCGAGTGCCTGGACGTCGAGGAGTCGGATCTGGTCGGCGGGCGCGGCGTTCAGTTGGGGGCTCCAGGTGAAGGGGAGTGGCTGGTCCAGGGGTCGGTGACCGTCTTCGAGACGTGGACGCGCAGGTCCCAGCCGTGGCGGTCGGAGATCTCGTCGAGCTGGGCTGCGGCCAGCTCGCACCAGGGCCACTCGGTGGCCCAGTGCGCCGCGTCGAGCAGCGCGAGGGGGCTGTGGAGGACGGCCTCGGAGGCCGGGTGGTGGCGCAGGTCGGCGGTGAGGAAGGCGTCGACGCCCGCCGCGCGGACCTGGTCGAAGAGGCTGTCGCCGGAGCCGCCGCTGACGGCGACCGTGCGGATGGTGGCCTCGGTGTCGCCGGCTACGCGGATGCCCTGCGCGGTGGCGGGCAGGCGTTCGGCGGCCCGTGCGGCGAAGTCGGCCAGGGTGAGCGGGTGGTCCAGTTCGCAGATGCGGCCCAGGCCGCGGCGGCCCTCGGGGTCGGTCGGGTCCGGTACGAGGGGACGTACGACCCGCAGGTCCAGGGCGCCGGCGAGGGCGTCGCTCACACCGGGGTCGGCCGTGTCCGCGTTGGTGTGGGCCACGTGCAGCGCGATGTCGTTCTTGATGAGGGTGTGCACGACCCGGCCCTTGAAGTGCGTGGCCGCCACCGTCGTCGTACCGCGCAGGTAGAGCGGGTGGTGGGTGACCAGCAGGTCGGCGTCGAGCTTGACCGCCTCGTCGACGATCTCCTGGACGGGGTCCACGGCGAACAGGACCCGGGTGACCTCCTGGTCGGGGTCGCCCACGACCGTGCCGACCGCGTCCCAGGACTCGGCCCGATCGGCGGGCCACAGGTTGTCCAGCGCGGCGATGACTTCAGACAGACGGGGCACGGACAAAAGGCTACCTGCCTGATCTGTGCCGTTGAACCGAAGGCCGGGGTGCAGATGAACCGAAAGCCGGGGTGCAGCTGAACCTAAGGCCGGGATGCAGATGAACCGAAAGTCGGGGAGCAGCTGAACTGAAGCCCGGGGAGCAGCTGAACCGAGACCGCCGTGCGCCGGTCAATGGTCCCCTTCAGCACAATCGCCCCCTCCCCCTCAGGCGAATCGTTCCGCTGCCATCCTTATGTGTGAAGCGTGAGCCTGGTGGTCCCACGTCCGTGCGTACGAAAACTAGCTTCGTGGCCGGAGGTGACCAGACGATGACGGTCTGTGCGATCGAGCCCGAGGCCGCCCCCGGGGACGAGGCCCCCCGGGCGGCCTGCGCCATCACCGCTGACGGCGCCTACGCCGCCCGCCTCGCGCTGGACGGCGGCTGCTGGTTCCCGGAGCGCTGGACGCTGGACGGCCCGGAGCCGTACGCCGTGCCGTTGCCCGGCAACCAGCCCGAGGAGCCCGGCACCGAGGTGCAGCCGATGGGCGACGGGCGGGTGCTCATCCGGCGGGTGACGGAGGGGCGGCACGTCTTCTCGCTGCTGTATCCGACCGGCCCCGGCACCGGCGAGGTGCTGATCGGCGCGGTCGAGTGCCCGGACGAGGACACCCGGCTGGGGTTGCTGCCGCCGGCACCCGGGGGCGAGAAGGCGTACGCCCTCGCGGTGGGCCGGCGTTCCAGCACGCTGTGGCTGGTGGCGGGCGGGGTGTTCGGTCCCGAGCGGGTGACGGAGGTCCCGGGGCGTTGCTCGGGCGGGGCGTGGCTGGACCACGCCGGGCGGATGCTGGCCCTGGACCGGGAGGCCGGGGGGCGGACGAAAGCGGTCGTGGTGGACCTGGAGCGGGGCGGCGAGGTGTCCCCGTTCCTGCAGATCGCCGACGGCAGCGACGACCGGCTGCTGCTGGCCGACCCGGACAGCGGACTGCTGCTGATCCGCTCGGACGCGCCGTCGCCCGGCGAGGACCGGCTGGGGTGGGGGGTGTTGGGCAGCACGCTGCCGGTGCGGTTCCCCGAGTGTCTGCGGGTGCCGGACTGCGCGGTGACGCCGTTCGCGATCCAGCCGGGGCGGATGCTGGTCCCGGAGAGCTGTGCGGTGGCGCTCCGGGTCGACGGGCCGATGGGCAGCTGGGTGGCGCTGTGGCGGCCGGACCGGCGGCAGGTGCACCATCTCCCGGCGCCCGAGGGGTGGTTGACGGGGACGGGGCTGTGGACGCCGGACGGGGTGCTGCACCTGCCGTACGCCACGGCCGAGGTGCCGTGCGGGGTGGCGGGGGCGACCATGCCGGCGGACGACCCGGTGCCGAGTGCGGCGGCCGCGCGGGAGCCGGTCGCCGGGAGGCCGGACGGCCCGCCGGAGGACGGGAGTTCCGCAACGGCATCGGAGGAACGGCCGGTGGACGCGGAGCCTCCGGAGCCCGTCGTGACGCGTCCGGTGCCGTTGCGGGAGGCTCCGCTGGGACGTCTTGTAACGAAGTAGTGCCGATGGGCCGTGGCGCCTGGATTCGGCCCGAGGTGTGCTGGTTAAACTCGCCGGGCTGTTAGAAAGATCATGTTGTTACGGGGTGAATCCTTCCGATGAGCGACACCAGCACGATGCAGCCGTTGTCCGCCGAGGCCCAGGAGGACGCCGGTCACGGTCGTCACCGGGGTCCGGTCTCGGTCCAGGACGGTGACACGGCCCCTCAGGGCCGTCACCGCAAGCAGTCCGAGGACACGGGGACGGCTGCCTGAGAGCAGAGAGCAGACGGAAGGGCCCGCACGTCACTGCCGATGTGCGGGCCCTTCCGTCTGCTGAAGGCCATGTCCTGAACGCCATGTCCTGAACGCCATGTCCTACGTGCGTTTCAGGCCCAGCACCTCCACCGCCCCGAACGTCTCCCCCTCCGGGCGTTCCGCGTAGTGCGGGGTGAGGACGGCGTCCAGCTCGTCGTACGTGAACGTGTCCTGCTTGCTGTCGAACTTGGCCCGCACCCGCGGCCGGTCGACGATCGCCACCATGCCGCCGTGCACGACGAGGAGCTGTCCGTTGACGCGGGACGCGGCGGGCGAGGCCAAGTAGCCGACCAGCGGGGCGACATGCTCGGGCGAGAGCGGGTCGATGCCGTCGTCGGGTTCCTGGAAGCCGGCGAAGACGTCCTCGGTCATCCGGGTACGGGCGCGGGGGCAGATGGCGTTGGCGGTGACCCCGTACTTGGCGAGCGCGAGGGCCGTCGAGGTGGTCAGGCCGACGATTCCGCCCTTGGCCGCCGCGTAGTTGGGCTGGCCCGCGGAGCCCGCGAGGAAGGCCTCCGAGGACGTGTTGACGATACGGCCGTAGACCGGGGCGCCCGTCGCCTTGGAGCGTTCGCGCCAGTGGGCGGCGGCGAAGTGGGTCGTGTTGAAGTGGCCCTTGAGGTGGACCCGGATCACCGAGTCCCACTCCCCCTCGGTCATGGAGAACACCATCCGGTCGCGCAGGATGCCCGCGTTGTTGACCAGGACGTCCAGCTTCCCGAACTCCCCGACCGCCAACTCGACCAGTTCGCGGGCCTGTTGGAAGTCGGCCACGTCGCCGGTGTGCGCCAGGGCCCGCCCGCCCGTCGCACGGATCTCGGCGGCGACCTCCTCGGCGGGGCCCGTGGAGGCCTCCCCCGTGCCGTCCCGGCCCGGCTGGCCGAAGTCGTTGACGACGACGGCCGCGCCGAGCCGGGCGAGCTCCAGCGCCTCGGCCCGGCCCAGGCCTCGACCGGCGCCCGTGACGACGGCAGCCAGTCCCGCAAGAGGCAACGACTCACGTGGTAGCGGCTCACCCGGCAACGACTCGTGTGGCAGCGACACGGACACCCCCGGCCCTCAGATCTCGATGCACGTACGGAGCGCGGTCCCCGAACGCATCTGGTCCAGCGCCTCGTTGATCTCGCTCAGCGGCACCCGGTGGGTGATCAGGCCCTCCAGGTCGACGCGGCCGGCCCGCCACAGGGCGATGGTGCGTTCGTAGGAGCGCAGGACGTCGCCGCCGCCGTACATGGACGGCAGGATGCGCTTCTCGTCGAAGAACAGCTCGAACATGTTGAGCTGCAGGAAGTCGTCCATGGCGCCCGCGCCGACGACCACGAGGGTGCCGCCGCGCCGGGTGTTCTCGTACGCCGTGCGGGCGGTGGCCGACTTGCCGACGACCTCGAAGACGTAGTCGAAGCCCTCGCCGCCGGTGACGTCCTGCTTGGCGGTGGCCAGCTCGTCGGGCGAAACAGCCTTGGTGGCACCGAACTTGAGCGCTGACTCACGGCGCGCGGCGACCGGGTCGACGGCGACGATCTCGGCGGCGCCCTTCAGCCGCGCCCCCTGGATCGCGGAGATGCCGACGCCTCCGCAGCCGATGACGGCGACCGACGAACCGGCCTCCACGTCGGCGGTGTTGAGGGCGGCCCCGAGGCCCGTGGTGACCCCGCAGCCGATCAGCGCGGCGATGTCGAAGGGCACGTCGTCGGGGATCGGCACCGCGCAGCCGGCGTCGACGACGACCTCCTCGGCGAAGGTGCCAGTGCCCGCGAAGCCGAAGACGTCACCGCCGGGGCGCTTGAAGTTGGGGGTGCCGGCGTTCATGAACCCGGCCAGGCACAGTTCGGTCTGGCCGCGTTTGCAGGCCGGACAGGCGCCGCAGGCCGGCAGCCAGCAGACGACGACCCGGTCGCCGGGCTTGACGCGGGTGACGCCCTCCCCGACCTCCAGGACCTCGCCCGCGCCCTCGTGCCCGGGCACGAACGGCGCCGGCTGCGGCAGCACCCCGTTCATCGCGGACAGGTCCGAGTGGCACAGCCCCGTGGCCCGTATCCGGATCCGCACCCTGCCGGGTCCGAAGCCCGTCGGTTCGACGTCGTCGAGGACCTCCAGCTTGTCCTGGCCGATCTCGTTCAGTACGGCTGCTCGCATGGTGCGGCTCCCCTCAAGTCAGCTGGGATTCAGGAGTGTTCGACGACGGTGTCGGCGAGGACGGGCGCGTCGTCCCGCTCGACGGCGCTGACGGCGACCCTGGTGGACTCCGCGGTGTGCCACATGCGCACGCGCAGGGTCTCGCCGGGGTAGACGACGCCGGCGAAGCGGGTCGTGTACGAGCGCACCCGGCCGACGTCGCCGCCCAGCAGCGTGTCGACGACCGCCTTCAGCGTCATGCCGTAGGTGCACAGGCCGTGCAGGATGGGCTTCTCGAACCCGGCGAGCTTGGCGAACTCGGGGTCGGCGTGCAGTGAGTTGAAGTCCCCGGAGAGGCGGTAGAGCAGGGCCTGGTCCTCGCGGACGGTGCGTTCGACGGTCCGGTCGGGTTCGCCGGTGGGGTCGTCGAGGCGGGTGGAGGGGCCGCGGTCGCCGCCCCAGCCGCCCTCGCCCCGTACGAAGATCTGGGCGTCGTTGGTCCACAACGGGCCGTCGGCGTCGGCGACTTCGGTGCGCATGACCAGGACGGCCGCCTTGCCCTTGTCGTAGACGGCGGCGATACGGCCCGTGGCGGTGGCGATGCCTCGGGCCGGGATGGGGCGGTGCAGGGTGAGCGACTGGCCGCCGTGCAGGACCTTGGCGAGGTCGACGTCGATGCCCGGCATCGACAGTCCGCTGATCACGCCCGGTGAGCCGGAGCCGGCGACGGTGGCGAAACTGGGCAGCACGTGCAGCCGGGACTCCAGGGTGTAGCGCAGCTCGTCGGGGTCGGTGGCGGGGACGCCGGCGCCGATGCCGAGGTGGTAGAGCTGGACGTCCTTGGTGGTCCAGGTCAGCTCGCCGGTCCGGGGTTCGGCGGCGAGGGCCTTGGCTGCGTCGATGGGCATGGGGCTCCTGAAGGTGGCGACTGAAGACCCCGGTGCGGCCGTCCGCACCGTCGGCCGCACCGAGGTCGCTGCGGGCCGATCTAGAACGCGTTCCAGTCCGGCGCCCCTTGTATAGCCCAGCGCACCGCCATTGTGAAGGCTCCTGACGCCGTGTCAGGTGACGGGGGCCGGGACATTTGTACTGCCCGGGTCCGTACAAGCGCATCTGCCGGGCGCGCGCCGGGGTCCGTAGCGTCGCAGGCATGACAGTCGTAGGGATGACATCGGACACCGAACCGGCCGTGTCCTTCACGGGGGCGGTCAAGAACTACGGCACGGTACGGGCCGTCGACGGCGTCGACCTCGCCGTCGCGCCCGGTGAGACAGTCGCGCTGCTCGGCCGCAACGGGGCCGGGAAGTCGACGGCGATCTCGCTGCTGCTCGGGCTGATCGAGCCGGACGAGGGGAGCGTGCGGCTGTTCGGCGCGCACCCGGAGCGTGCGGTGCGGGACGGACGGGTGGGCGCGATGCTGCAGGAGGCGCGGGCGGTGCCCCGGGTCACCGTGCGGGAGCTGGTCACCTTCGTCGCCGGGCGCTATCCGACGCCGATGCCGGTCGCGCGGGCCCTGGAGCTGGCCGGGATCGCGGAACTGGCGGGCCGCCGGCTGGACCGGCTGTCCGGCGGGCAGGTCCAGCGGGTGCGGTTCGCGCTCGCCCTCGCCGGGAGCCCGGCACTGCTCGTGCTGGACGAGCCGACGTCCGCGCTGGACGTCGAGGCGCGGCAGGCGTTCTGGACGTCGATGCGGGGCTACGCTCGCCGCGGCCACACCGTCCTGTTCTCCACGCACCACCTCCAGGAGGCCGACGCCTACGCGGACCGCATCCTCGTCGTCGACCGCGGGCGGATCGTCGCCGACGGCACCGGCGAGCAGCTCAAACGCTCGGTCGGCGGCGGCCTGGTCGCCTTCGACCTCGCCGGCCGGCCCTCGGACGGCCTGGAGCGGCTGCCGGGCGTGCGGTCCCTGGAGATCCGCGGGGACCGGGCCCGGCTGCGCACCGACGACCCGGACGCGACGGTCCTCGCCCTCGCGGCGGTGGGCGCGATACGCGGCCTGGAGGTCGCCCCCGCCTCCCTGGACGAGGCGTTCCTGGCCCTGACCTCATCGGTCACGGAGGCGGCGTGAACGCCCGACCGTCCGCACGACGACCGCACCACGTCCCCTCGGTCACCCGTCACGGAGGCTCCGCGATGTTCGACTACCTGAAGCTCGAAGTGCGCCGCACCCTGCGGGACGTCGGTTTCGTCGTGGGCGGGATCGCGATGCCGGTGCTGATGTACCTGCTGTTCACCAACCTCGGTGCGGACGACGGCACGTGGAAGACCGGGGCGATGGTCGGGATGGCCGGGTACGGGGCCGTCGGCTGTGCGCTCAACACCGGCGGCGGGGTCGCCGAGGACCGGGCGATCGGATGGCTGCGGCAGCTCAGGGTGACCCCGATGACACCGCGCCAGGTCGTCGTCGGCAGGACCCTGACCGGCTCGGTGACCGTCGTACCGGCGATCGTGGCGGTGCTCGCGGCGGGCGGGCTGCTCAACGGCGTACGGCTGGCCGTGTGGCAGTGGGCGGCGATCGCGGTGCTGCTGTGGCTGGGCTCGGTGCCCTTCACCCTGCTGGGCCTGGGCAACGGCTACCGGCTGACCGGCCAGACCACCGGCGTCACCAACATGGCCTGCAACCTGGGCCTCGCCGTCCTCGGCGGCCTGTGGTTCCCGGTCGCCCTCTTCCCAAACTGGCTGCGCACCGTGTCGGCCTGCACCCCCACCTACCGCTTCGCCGAACTCGGCACCTCCGTCGCGTCCGGCCACGCGCCGACGCTCGGCGCGGTCGCGGTGCTGTCCGCCTGGTTGCTGGCGTTCGGTTCATACGCTGTGCTGTCGTACCGACGCGGTGCGGGCACCAGCTGACCGGGGGAACGGGACATGAGCGGTGGCATGACGTGGTGGCACGGGGTGCGCTGTCAGATGGCGGCCTGGCGGTCGCTGCGGGCACAGTGGCGGGCCGACCAGCGGGAGTTCAGGAAGGAGCTGAAGACCGCGCGCAAGGAGGGCCGCGAGCCGGAGAACCCCGGCCCGCCGGCCAACGGCTTCGCCCTCATACCGTGGCTGCTGATGGGCCTGGGCGCCCTGTCCAACCTCTTCCAGGGCAAGACCCCCAACCCGTGGATCGGCGGCCTGGGCCTGTTCACGTTCAACTCCCTCTACATCTATGTGGCCTTCCGCTCCTTCGACAAGGTCAAGCGCCGTGAGACCTCCACCCGGGTCGCCCTGCTGCTGATGTTCCTGCTGACCACGGCACTGGCCGTCGGCTACGGCGGCAACTGGCTGATGTTCTTCCCGCTGCTGGGGCTCGCCACAGGGGCGACCGTGCGCGGGCAGTGGCTGGGCCGGGCGGGACTGTCGCTGGCCGTCTTCGCCGGTGTCGTCTCCGCCCTGCGGGAGGGGTCGGACGGGGTGACCATCGCCTACGGCACCTTCCTGTCCACGATGGTGACGGCCGCGATCCTCTCCCTCTCCGAAGCGGTGCGCGAACTGCGCGCCGCCCGCGAGGAGCTGGCCCATCAGGCCGTCGAGAAGGAACGTCTGCGCTTCTCCCGGGACCTGCACGACCTGCTCGGCCACACCATGTCCGTGATCGTGGTGAAGTCGGAGGCCGCCCGCCGGCTGGCCCCGCGCGACCTGGACGCGGCGCTCGGGCAGATCACCGACATCGAGGCCGTGGGCCGGCAGGCGCTCACCGAGATCCGCGAGGCCGTGACCGGTTACCGCGAGGGCAGTCTCGGCACCGAACTGGACCGGGCCCGCTCGGTGCTGACCGCGGCCGGTGTCGAGCCGGTGGTCACCCGTTCCGGCGCTCCCCTGGCCCCGCAGAGCGAGGCCCTGCTGGGCTGGGTGGTGCGCGAGGCGGTCACCAATGTCGTACGGCACTCCGGTGCGACGCGCTGCGAGATCGGCGTGGCCGCCTCGGCCGAGCACGTCCGGCTCACCGTCTCCGACAACGGCGACGGCGAACCGCCCGTGCCGCCCGCCACCGGCGTCGGCGGCACCGGTCTGAAGGGGCTGACCGAACGCCTGGCGGCGGCCGGCGGCTCACTGACCGCCTCTCCGGGACCGCGAGGCGGCTTCACGGTCACCGCGGAACTCCCGGTGGAGACCGACGGCTTGCTGGACCCCGAGCCGGCCACGGCACCCAGGGCACGGTGAGCACGCTGTCCCCTCGACTCACCTCGTCCGTCCAAGGCGGGAGGTTGTCCCAGGTGTTGGAGCCTCTGTCGCCCGCCAAGTGGACGTTGTGGTCGTCGGTACTTTGACCCGCCCCCGGCCCGCGCGCGCCCTACCCTTGCCCCGTGGACGAGATGCCCCGGGACCGTCGCCCGGCGAAGAACGTGCGGGTCCTGCTCGCCGAGGACCAGGGGATGATGCGGGGCGCGCTCGCCTTACTGCTCGGCATGGAGCCGGACATGACCGTCGTCGCCCAGGTGGCCTCCGGCGACGCGATCGTGGACGCCGCCCTGACCCACCGTCCGGACGTGGCCCTGCTGGACATCGAACTGCCCGTCCGCAGCGGCCTGGACGCGGCGGCCGAGCTGCGCGAGCAGGTACCGGACTGCCGGGTGCTGATACTCACCACCTTCGGACGCCCCGGCTATCTGCGCCGCGCCATGGAGGCCGGAGCCGCCGGCTTCCTCGTCAAGGACGGTCCCGTCGAGGAGCTGGCGGCCGCGATCCGCCGGGTGCTGACCGGCGAGACCGTGATCGACCCCGCGCTCGCCGCGGCCGCGCTCAGCGCCGGGCCGAATCCGCTGACCGCCCGCGAGTGCGACGTACTGAAGGCGTCCGTGGACGGCGCGACGGTCGCCGACATCGCCGCCAAGCTGCATCTGTCCGAGTCCACGGTCCGCAACTACCTGTCCTCGGCGATCGGCAAGACGGGCACCCGCAACCGGATGGAGGCGATGCGGGAGGCCCGTCAGCAGGGCTGGCTGTGAGCCTTCACCGCCGCCCGGTGCCGACAGCCCCGTGAGGAGAAGAGCCGTCCGCAGCAGCCGCGGCCGCCGGACCTAGGCCCCCGCCGCAGGCTCGACCGCCCGCACCAGTGTCACCACCGCCGCCCCGCCCAGCCCGATGTTGTGCGCGAGCCCGATCCTCGCCCCCGGAACCTGCCGATCCCCCGCCTCTCCCCTCAACTGCCAGACCAGCTCGGCCACTTGGGCGATGCCGGTCGCGCCCAGGGGATGTCCCTTGGAGATCAGGCCGCCGGACGGGTTCACCACCCACCGACCGCCGTACGTGGTCGCCCCGGACTCGACGAGCTTGCCGGACTCCCCCTCCCCGCACATCCCGAGCGCCTCGTACGTCAGCAGTTCGTTGACGGAGAAGCAGTCGTGCAGCTCGACGACGTCCACGTCCTCGATGCCGAGCCCGGACCGCTCGTACACCTGCCGGGCCGCCTCCCGGGACATGGGCTGCCCGACGACGTCGACGCAGGAGCCGGAGGCGAAGGACTCCTCGGTGTCGGTGGTCATGGCCTGCGCGACGATCTCGACGAGGCCGGTGAGTCCCCGCCTGTCCGCGAACCGCTCCGACACCACCACGGCCGCGGCGGCCCCGTCGGACGTCGGCGAGCACTGCAGCTTGGTGAGCGGACGGTGCACGGTCCGGGCGGCGAGGATGTCGGCCACCTCGTACACGTCCTGGAACTGCGCGTTGGGGTTGTGCGCCGAGTGCCGGTGGTTCTTGGCGGCGACGGCGGCGAGCTGCGCCTCCGTCGTGCCGTACTTCTCCATGTGCTCGCGGGCCGCGTCGCCGAAGATCTGGGCGGTGGGCGGGGTCATCTCGAAGCCGTGCCGGTCGGCCATGATCCCGTAGTGCCGGGCGACGGGAGAGGTGGAGAAGTCCCCGCCCTCGGCCCCTCCCCCGAGCGCGCCCCTCTTCATCTTCTCGAAGCCCAGCGCCAGTACGCAGTCGGCCGACCCGCCCTCGACCAGTTGCCGGGCGAGCATCAGGGCGGTGGAGCCGGTCGCGCAGTTGTTGTTGACGTTGTAGACCGGGACGCCCGTGAGACCCAGCTCATACGCGGCGCGCTGGCCGGCCGTCGAGGGCTGGAAGCAGTAGCCGACGGGAACCTGTTCCACCTCCTCGTACGAGATCCCCGCGTCCGCGAGCGCGGCCCCGCCCGCCTCCCGCACCATGTCCCAGTACTGCCAGTCACGGGTCTCGGGCTTCTCGAACTTGGTCATCCCGACCCCGGCCACATATGCCCTCATGGCGCGCGAGACTAGAACACGTTCCACTCCATGACCAGAGCTGACGGCCGATCAGATTCCCATGGCCCGGTCAAGGTTTGATTAGAGGCTCGAAGCAACGGAATAGTTGCCCGTGCATACGAGGTTTACCCAGCACTTATCTTCCCTGGAGGCCTCACCCCATGACCCACACGACGAACGACCAGCCCGCCCGGAGAGCGAGCGGGGCCGTGGTCCCCGTGCTCGCCATCGCGGGGATCGTTGTCGCGGTGATGCAGACCCTGCTCGTCCCGGTGATCAAGGACCTGCCGCAGCTGCTGGACACCGCACCGAGCAACGCCACCTGGGTCCTGACCTCGACGCTGCTCTCCGGCGCCGTGGCCACCCCGATCACGGGCCGCCTCGGCGACCTGTACGGCAAGCGGCGCATGCTGATCCTCAGCATCGCCCTGATGGTGGTCGGCGCCCTGGTCAGCGCCTTCACCAGCTCCCTGCTGCCGATGATCGTCGGCCGTACGCTCCAGGGCTTCGCGATGGGCGCCATCCCGCTCGGCATCGGCCTGATGCGCGACATGCTGCCCCGCGAGAAGCTCGGCTCCGCGATGGCGCTGATGAGCTCCTCGATCGGCGTCGGCGGCGGACTCGCCCTGCCGCTCGCCGCCCTCGTCGCCCAGCACACCGACTGGCACGCCCTCTTCTACGGCGCCGCCGGCCTCGGCGTCCTCTCGATCGTCCTCACCGTCCTCGTCGTACCGGAGTCCCCGATGCGCGCCGAGGGCACCTTCGACGTCCTGGGCGCGATCGGCCTCTCGGTGGGCCTGGTCCTCTTCCTGCTGCCGATCACCAAGGGCAGCGACTGGGGCTGGACCTCCGGCACCACGCTCGGCCTGTTCGCCGCGTCCGCGGCCGTCCTCGTCCTCTGGGGCCTGTTCGAGCTGCGCTCCGCCGCGCCCCTCGTCGACCTGCGCACCACCGCCCGCCCCGCGGTCCTCTTCACCAACCTGGCCTCGATCATGGTCGGTGTCTCCTTCTACGTCGTCTCGCTCGTCCTTCCCCAGCTGCTCCAGCTCCCGAAGGCGACGGGCTACGGCCTCGGCCAGTCGATGGTCGTCGCGGGTCTGCTGGTCGCCCCGCTCGGCCTGACGATGATGTTCACGGCACCGGTGTACGCCCGCCTCTCGGCCAAGTACGGCCCCAAGGTCACCCTGATCCTCGGCATGCTGATCATCGCCATCGGCTACGGAGCGGGACTGGGCCTGATGAGCGCGGCCTGGCAGAGCCTGGTCATCTCCGTCGTCCTCGGCGCGGGCATCGGCCTCGCGTACTCCTCGCTCCCCGCGCTGATCGTGGGCGCGGTCCCGGCCTCCGAGACGGGGGCGGCGAACGGCCTCAACACCCTGATGCGCTCCATCGGTACGTCCGTGTCGAGCGCCGTCATCGGGATGGTGCTGGCCAACACCGCGAAGAACGTCGGCGGGGTCGAGATACCCACCATGCACGGCTTCCGGGTGTCCTTCCTGATCGCGACGGGCGCGGTGGCGATCGGCCTGCTGTTGGCCCTGTTCCTGCCGAAGCCGAACCGGGCGACGCAGCTGCGGGCCTCCAGCGAGGAAGAGGCTTCTCTGGAGCGGGCCGAGGAGGCGCTGCGGGGGTTCCGCGGACGCGTCCTGGACGCCGAGGGGGCGCCGGTGGCGCGGGCCAAGGTGACGTTGATCGACCGACGGGGGCGGCAGGCGGGGGCCGCGGTCTCCGACGAGGACGGGAGTTACGAGCTCGCGGTGCCGGCTGAGGGTACGTATGTGCTGGCCGCGCGGGCCTTTGGGCACGGTCCGCTCGCGTCTGCCGCGTCGCATTCGGGGGAGGAGCGGGCGGTGGATCTGGATCTGTCGCTGCCTGGGGAGTCTGTCAGCGCGTAGCGCTCCGCGGGGGTGCCAGGAAAGGCTGGATGGCGGCTGCTGCGCCGCTGTGGCCGGTCGCGCCCACGCGGCGGAGCCGCATATCGATACAGCCCCGCGCCCCTGAACCGTGTTGCCGGCACCCCTGTCGAAATGTCGGCCGGGGGTGCGGCAGCATGAGGCCCCGCAAGCTCGTCCGACTGGAGGGAACCCCATGACCACGGCACCCAAGCCGGAGATTCTTGCCGCCTTTGAGGGGGCCAAGGGGTTCATGCCCGTGGATGAGGGGCTGGCGTTGTACGCGGCTGCCGTCGAGGCGGGCTCTCTGGGGCTTCCCCTGTTGGAGGTGGGGACGTACTGCGGGCGTTCGGCCGTTCTGCTCGCGGATGCGGCTCGGCAGGCCGGGGTGACGGCGCTCACCGTGGACCATCACCGGGGGAGCGAGGAGCAGCAGCCCGGGTGGGAGTACCACGACCCGGAGACCGTCGACCCGGAGATCGGGCTGATGGACACGCTGCCGACGTTCCGGCGGACGCTGTACCGGGCCGGGCTGGAAGAGCACGTCGTGGCGCTGGTGGGGCGGTCTCCGCAGATCGCGAAGTTCTGGGGCACTCCCCTGGGGCTCGTCTTCATCGACGGCGGCCACACCGACGAGCACGCCACCGCCGACTACGAGGGCTGGGCCCCGCATGTCGCCGAGGGCGGGCTGCTCCTCATCCACGACGTCTTCCCGAACCCCGAGGACGAGTTCACCGGCCAGGCGCCGTACCGCGTCTACCTCCGGGCCCTGGAGTCCGGCGCCTTCACCGAGGTCTCGGCGACGGACTCGTTGCGTGTTCTTCGGCGGACGGGGCGGGGGTCTGACGTGCGGTGACGCGTACGCCAGCCGCATGACTGCAAAATGATAGCGTTGACGATAAAATGCAGTCATGTCGACTGCGTTCACCGTACGGGACGTCCCCGACGACATCGCCCGCGCCATCAAGATCCGCGCGGCTGAAGCCGGCCAATCACTTCAGGGATACCTTCTCGGCCTCATACTCCGTGAGGCGTCGAAACCCAGCCTGGCCGAGATGGCCGCACGCGCCGAGCGCTACGCGAGTGACCAGGTCGACCACGCGGACGTCATTGCCGCTCTGGACGAGGGACGGCGGGGCCGTTGATCGTCGTCGATACCTCCGCGATCACAGAGTTCCTCACCTCCAACGGCACACTCGGCCGGCGCGTGCGCGAGCGGATCGCGAGCGAGGACGAGATCCACGCTCCGTATGTGATCGACACGCAGGTGGCCTCGTCGGTGATCGGCATGGGCAAAGGCACCAGAGGGGGCAAGCCGAAGCTCGGCAAACCCGACGTGGACCGCTACTTGAAGGAGTTCGCCGACCTGCCCCTGACTCGCCATCCAGCGCTTCCCCTCACGGCACGTGTGCGTGTGCTGGCAGCCAACCTGTCGGTGTATGACGCGACATACGTCGCCCTGGCCGAGGTTCTCGGTCTCACGCTGGTGACCACCGACTCCCGCATCAGGCGAGGTGTCGGACGGATCGCCAAATGCGACATCGTCGACTTCGGCGACTGAGGGGCAAGGCCCTGGCCGCCCGCTAGGGTGGCAGGCGTGTCGTACGTAGGACCGGACTTCGATCCACCCCAGCCCCGCCGTCCCCGCCGCGGCCCCCTCACCGTCGCGCTCGCCGCGCTGGTGCCGGGCGCGTTGCTCGGGTGGCTGGTGTACGAGGCCGTGGGCGGGTCGGGCGACGACGGCAAGGGTTCGGACCAGGCGACGGTACGGTCGTCCACGGCGAGTACGTCCCCCAGTGCCGCCGCCTCCTCACCCAGCGACGACGCCAAGCAGCCGGACAGTCCCACGCCGACCCTGGCCTCCCCCACCGCCTCCGCGCCCGCCGCCTCCGGTTCCCTCAAGGGCAAGGTCATCGTGATCGACCCGGGCCACAACCCCGGCAACTTCCAACACACGGCCGAGATCAACCGCAAGGTGAACATCGGGACGAACTACAAGGAATGCGACACCACGGGCACCTCCACCAACGCGGGTTACACGGAGGCCCAGTTCACGCTGGACGTCTCGCACCGGCTGAAGGCGCTGCTGGAGAAGCAGGGCGCGACCGTGAAGCTGACCCACGACAACGGCTCCCCGTCCTGGGGCCCTTGCGTCGACCAGCGTGCCCGTATCGGCAACGACGCCCACGCCGACGCGGCGATCTCCATCCACGCGGACGGCGCGGCGGCCGGTGACCGCGGCTTCCACGTCATCCTGCCGGGCATCGTGCACGCGGGCGCCGCCGACACCCGCTCCATCGTCGCCCCCTCCGCCGACCTCGGCGAGCGCATCGCGGGCAACTTCGTGCGCGTCACGGGCGAACCGCCGTCCAACTACATCGGCGACGGCACCGGTCTCGTCACACGGAAGGACCTCGGCGGTCTCAATCTGTCAACGGTTCCCAAGGTGTTCATCGAGTGCGGCAACATGCGCGATAGCAAGGACGCGGCACTCCTCACCAGCGCCGCCTGGCGGCAGAAGGCCGCACAGGGAATCTCTGAGGGAATCGTGAGTTTCCTGCGCGGTTAGCGGCGGGCGGCCTGGTCCCGGCAGACACCCTGGTCGGGGGGACGATAGTGTCTACCGACGACGAGACGACTGATCCGAAGGACCTGAAGTGAATATCCGCTCCCTCACTCGAGGCGACGGCGTGGTGATCGGGGCAGCGGTGTTGCTGTTCATCGCGTCGTTCCTCAAGTTCTACTCCGTCGACGCCATCAGCAGCTACGACGCGAACGCGTGGGACGACCTCGGTACTGGCCTCGGCCTCTACATGGGCGGAGTGATCGGTGCCGCTCTGATCGTCGTCAACCGCGCGCTGCCGCAGCCGCGCAAGGTCGTCGGTCTGGACCTCGGCACGGTGGGCACGGCGTTCACGGTCCTCGTCGCATGGGCCCTGTTCTGGACGCTGGTGGACGTCCCCACCGGGGGCAGCGCCGCCGCCGGCCTCATCCTCGGCTTCATCGCCGCCCTCGTCCTCGCCGGCGCCGCCATCGCCACCCCCCTCGTCCCCGCCCTGCAGGCCGCTCTCGTCCCCGCGCCCAAGCCGCAGGTGACGCAGCAGCCGTACGGGGCCCAGCCGCCCGGGGGTTACGGATACCCGGGGGGTCAGCAGGCGCAGTACGGGGGACAGCCGCAGGCGGGGCAGCCGTACGGGGCCGCCGCTCAGCCGCAGCCGGCGCAGGCGCAGCCGCCGGCCGGGGAGTTCTCACCGTTCTGGTTCGCTGTTCCGGTGCCCCGGCCGCTGTTCGCGGAGGACGGTTCGCCCACGCCGATCGCCGAACTCGCCCCGGGTACCTGGTACCTGGCGGTCGAGCAGCGCGGTCCGGGCCTGGTCGCGCAGACGCAGGACGGGCGGCGGGGCGTGCTGCAGGACACCTCCGGGATCCAGCGCGGCTGAGTCCGTCCCCGACGTCGTTCACGGCCTCTCGCCCTTCCGGGCGGGGGGCCGTTGTCGTACAGTCGCAGCCCCCGGTCCGGAAGCTGACGGGCCGTCAGATGGGAGGCGTCATGCGACTCGGGCTCGCTCTCGGTTACTGGGGCCGTGGCCCCTCCGCCGGTCATGTGCCGCTGGCCCAGGAGGCCGAGCGGCTCGGGTACGACTCGGTGTGGACCGCCGAATCCTGGGGGTCGGACGTCTTCACGCCGCTGACCTGGATCGCCGCCCAGACGTCGAGGATCAGACTGGGGACGGCCGTTGCGCAGATGGCGGCCCGCTCGCCGACCACCACGGCCATGCACGCCCTCACCCTCGACCATCTCTCCGGGGGCCGGGTCATGCTGGGGCTCGGGCTGTCGGGGCCGCAGGTGGTGGAGGGGTGGTACGGGCGTCCGTTCCCGAAGTCGCCGCTGACCGCGACCCGGGAGTACGTGGACGTCGTACGGCAGGTGCTGCGGCGGGAGGGGCCGGTGGCGCTGGAGGGGCGGTTCCACTCGCATCCGTACCGGGGGGAGGACGGGACCGGGCTGGGCAAGGCGCTGAAGCCGATCACGCATCCGCTGCGGGCCGATCTGCCGGTTCTGCTCGGGGCGGAGGGGCCGAAGAACGTCGCGCAGACGACGCGGATCGCCGACGGCTGGCTGCCGCTGTACTGGTCGCCGACCCGTCCCGAGGTGTACGAGGCCTCGCTCGCGGACGCTCCGGAAGGGTTCCTCATCGCCCCGATGGCTCAGGTACGGGTCTGTGACGACGTGCGCGAAGGGCTGCTGCCGGTGAAGACGATGCTCGGCTTCTACATCGGCGGGATGGGGCACGCGGCCCGGAACTTCCACGCCGATCTGATGGCGCGGATGGGGTACGAGGAGGAGGCGCGCAGGATTCAGGAGCTGTTCCTGACCGGGCGGCGCGAGGAGGCGGTGCTCGCGGTGCCGGACGCCTTCGCCGACGAGATCTCGCTCGTCGGTCCGCGGGAACGCATCGCCGAGCGGCTGGAGTTGTGGCGCAAGGGCCCGGTGACGGACCTGCTCGCCCTGGCCCCCGACCCGCACACCCTGCGCGTGCTGGCGGAGCTGAACTCCTGAGGTCGCCGCGTACGAAAATCAGCCGGGTTTCATTCAGAAACCGGCGGCAATCCGCAAGGTATGTCTCGATACAGCAGCGGCAATCGAGCCGGGGCGGTCATAGCGATCGTCGCCGACATCATGGCCCTCATCCTGGGCCTGTGGATTCTGATGTACCTGCTGGACGCCAACCGCGCCAACGACCTGGTGCAGTTCGTCCACAACGCGGCCAACTGGTTGGCCGGCTGGTCCCGTGACCTCTTCACCTTCGACAAGGCCTGGGCCCGCGTCATCGCAGGCTACGGCCTCGCCGCAGTCGTCTACCTCTTCATCGGCCACGCCATCGCCGGCCGCATGCAGCGCCACTGACGGCTCGGCGGAGGGCAGCGCTGCTGAGGATCGCCGGATGCAGCGGCGCTGAGAGCCCCCGTCACGCCCTCATTCGCAGCAGTCCGTCTCCAGGCCCCTCGGTAGGTGGTCGCCGCTGAAGATCGCGCAGGTGGCCTCGTGGCCGCCGAGGGCGGCGACGGCCAGGAGGAGGGAGCCGGCCGTCCAGGTGGTGAGTTCCTGGGGCCAGACGGCCTTGTCCTCGAAGACGTAGCCGGTCCAGTACAGGCCGCTCTCCGCGTCCCGGAGGTGCTGGATGGACTGGAGTACGTCCAGCGCCCGGTCGGACTCGCCCATCGCCCAGAGGGTGAGGGCGAGTTCGGCCGACTCGCCCCCCGTGACCCACGGGTTGGGGACGACGCAGCGCACCCCGAGCCCGGGTACGACGAAGCGCTCCCAGCCTTCCTCTATGCGGGACTTGGCCTCGCTGCCGGTCAACGCCCCGCCCAGCACGGGGTAGTACCAGTCCATCGAGTAGCGGTCCTTGTCGAGGAACCGCTCCGGATGCCGGCGTATCGCGTGCCGCAGCGCACCCACCGCCAACTCCCAGTCCGGCTGCGGCTCTTCACGCTGTTCGGCGATGGCGAGCGCGCAGCGCAGGGCGTGGTGGACGGAGGAGGAGCCGGTGAGGAGGGCGTCCGTGGTGGACGTGCCGTCGTCCTCGGCCTTCCAGCCGATCTGTCCGCCGGGCTGCTGGAGCCGCAGGACGTACTCGATCGCGGCGTAGACGGCGGGCCACATGCGGTCGAGGAAGGTGTCGTCGCCGGTGGAGAGGTAGTGGTGCCAGACCCCGACGGCGATGTAGGCGACGAAGTTGGTCTCGCGGCCGCGGTCGGTGACGTCGGCGAAGTCGCCGTCGGCGTAGGCCGCGTACCAGGAGCCGTCCTCGTTCTGGTGCCGGGCGAGCCACGCGTAGGCCCGCTCGGCGGCCTCGTGCTCACCGGCGGCGTCCAGCGCCATCGCGGCCTCGGTGTGGTCCCAGGGGTCCAGGTGGTGGCCCCGGAACCAGGGGATCGCGCCGTCCTCCCGCTGCTGGGCGAGGATGCCGGCGACGGTCGCGGCGGCCTGCCCGGCGGTGAGGACCCCGGGCAGGACGAGGTGTTCTGTCCGGGGGGTGGTCACTTGGCGTCCACCGCCGGAAGGTGCGGCTTGGTCGCGTAGGCCACGAAACTCTTGCCGATGAGCGGGTTCAGCGCCTGCTCGGCGACCCGGGTGGCCAGGGGTTTCTTCATGATGTCCCAGACCAGCAGCTTGTGGTACGCCTGCACCGGCAGCGCCTTGTCGTTGTCGACGCCGAACGCGCACTTGAGCCACCAGTAGGGGCTGTGCAGGGCGTGCGCGTGGTGGGTGCCGTAGGGCTGGAGCCCGGCTTCCCTGATCTTCGCGAGCAGTTCGTCCGCCTTGTAGATGCGGATGTGCCCGCCCTCGACCTCGTGGTAGGCGTCGGACAGGGCCCAGCAGACCTTCTCGGGGCCGTAGCGCGGGACGGTGATCGCGATGCGCCCGCCGGGCTTCAACACCCGTACCATCTCGGCGAGTACGCCCTTGTCGTCCGGGATGTGCTCCATGACCTCGGAGATGATCACGACGTCGAAGGACTCGTCGGGGAAGGGCAGGGCGAGGGCGTCGCCCTCCATGGCGGTGGCGGTGGCTCCGGCGGGGGCCTCCCCGGCCTCCTTCATCGCCGCGAACCACTTGGCGACCTCGCGGATCTCCTCACCGTTCTGGTCGAGGGCCACGACCTGGGCGCCGCGCCGGTAGCACTCGAAGGCGTGCCGGCCGGCCCCGCAGCCGAGGTCCAGGACGCGGTCGCCCGGGGCGAGCGGGAACCGGGAGAAGTCGACGGTCAGCACGTGGCCCTGCTTTCGGAGTCTGCGTGGGGTTCGAGGGTGGGGGTGGTCGGCGGCACCGTGGCCGGCGGTACGGGCGCTCCTGCGCTCGCCGGGGGGCGAGCGGCGGACCTCGCCCTGGTCTTCGCGCCCGGCACTGCCGCGATGGCCGCGCGGTAGTGGGCGACGGTGCCCTCGGCGGCCTTGGCCCAGGTGAACCGGGCCAGCACCCGCTCGCGTCCGGCCCGGCCCAGCCGTACGCGCAGCTCGGCGTCGCCCAGCAGCCGGGTCAGCGCGGCCGCGAGCGCCCCGGGGTCCCCCGGCGGCACCGCGAGGCACGTCTCGCCGTCGCGGCCGGCGACCTCGGGGATGGCGCCGCCCGTCGTGGCGACGAGCGGCGTGCCCGTCGCCATGGCTTCGGCGGCGGGCAGCGAGAAGCCCTCGTAGAGCGAGGGCACGCAGGCGACCTGGGCCGAGCGGACGAGGTCGACCAGTTCGGCGTCGGAGATGCCCTTGACGAACTCGACGGCGTCCTCGAGGCCGTAGCGCTCCATCGCCTGCGCGACGGGGCCCTCGGCGGGCCGTGTGCCGACGACGACGAGGTGGGCCTCGGGGTGCTCGGTGCGCACCTTGGCGAGCGCCTCGACGAGGAAGACGAGCCCCTTGAGCGGCACGTCCGCGCTGGACGTCGTGACGATCCGCCCCGGGACGACGGGGACCGACGCGTCGGGCGAGAAGAGCTCGGTGTCGGCGCCGATGTGGACCACGTGCATACGGTCGTCCCGTACGCCGAGATGGTCGACGATCTCCTGGCGGGAGGTGCCGGAGACGGTGAGCACGGAGGGCAGCCGGCGGGCGACGCGCTTCTGCATGCGGGTGAAGGCGTACCAGCGCCGCTTGGACACGCGCTGCTGCCAGGTCTCGGCGGCGTCCAGCTCCAACTGCCGGTCGACGGTGATGGGATGGTGGATGGTGGTGACGAGCGGTGCGCCGACGTCGCCCAACAGCCCGTAGCCGAGGGTCTGGTTGTCGTGCACGACGTCGAACTCGCCGCGCCGGGCGCGCAGATGGCGGCGGGCGCGCAGGGAGAACGTCAGCGGCTCGGGGAAGCCGCCGGTCCACATGGTGGCGACCTCCAGCGCGTCGATCCAGTCGCGGTACTCGTCGCGCTTCGGGGTGCGGAAGGGGTCGGGCGAGCGGTAGAGGTCCAGGCTCGGCAGCTCGGTCAGGGAGAGGCCGTCGTGGCCCTCGTCGAGGACGGGGTAGGGCTGGGAACCGATGACCTCGACGCGGTGCCCGAGGCGGGCCAGCTCGCGCGAGAGATGGCGGACGTAGACGCCCTGGCCGCCGCAGAACGGGTTCCCTTTATACGTGAGGAGCGCGATGTGGAGCGGTCGCTCGCCGTCGGCGGCGGAGTCCTCCTGGCGGCCCGCCTGACTGGCCTCAGCGGTCACTCTGGGCCCCCTTCTGCATGCATTGTCCCGCGAGATTACGCCGGGACGCTAATCTAGAACAAGTTTCAGACTTGATCGTCCAGGAGGCTCTGAATCTACCGGGCGGTAGGGGTGCTGTGAGCAGTGGATCAGGTGATTCGCGCCACGGCGCGCACCCTGCCATGCTCGGTGCGATCACCAGCCCTCACCGAGTGTCACGGAACGGGATCCATGCCTGTGGAAGCCAAGCTCGAAGCCACCGGGCGCCCAGCCTCCCCGCCCCTCACGGAGCGGCAGGAGGCGCGCCGTCGCCGCATCCTGCACGCGTGCGCGCAGTTGGCCAGCCGGGGCGGTTTCGACGCGGTGCAGATGCGGGAGGTCGCCGAGTCCTCGCAGGTGGCGCTGGGCACGCTGTACCGCTACTTCCCGTCCAAGGTGCATCTGCTGGTCGCGACGATGCAGGACCAGCTGGAGCACATGCACGGCACGCTCCGCAAGAAGCCCCCGCAGGGCGAGACGGCGGCGGAGCGGGTCGCGGAGACCCTGATGCGGGCCTTCCGCGCCCTGCAGCGGGAGCCGCACCTGGCCGACGCGATGGTCCGCGCGCTGACCTTCGCCGACCGCAGTGTCAGCCCGGAGGTCGACCAGGTCTCCCGTCAGACCACGGTGATCATCCTGGATGCGATGGGCCAGGACGATCCGACCCCCGAGCAGCTCTCCGCGGTCCGCGTCATCGAACACACCTGGCACTCGGCCCTGATCACGTGGCTGTCGGGCCGCGCCTCCATCGCCCAGGTGAAGATCGACATCGAAACGGTGTGCCGCCTGATCGACCTGACGGCTCCCCCGAACAAGTCCTGAAACTCACCAGCCCCGCACCCGCCCTCACCCGACCGCGGCGAGCCCGCTCCAGCTTCTCCCGATCGCCGTCCCCGCCGCCCACTGCTCCAGCAGACGCCGGGCCTCCGCCTCCGGGGCGGCGAGGGAGACCTGTTGGGCGCCGGTGCTGACGGTTCGTTCCTGGTGGTGGGTGCCCTCGCTGCAGCAGGAACACAACATCCGTACGCCGCTGGCCGGTTCGGCGCCGTAGTGGTGGTCGACGAACAGGGTGAGCAGGGCCGTCAGGTCCTCCGTCTCGGCGGCGGCGACCGTGACCTCCAGGGTGGGCAGGTCGGAGGCCTCGAAGAGCAACAGTTCGTCGAAGACGGGGTAGGTGACGCCGTCGACGATCCGCTCCCCCTTCGGCTCGCCGTCGTGCACGACGATCTCGCCGTAGCGCCGGCCGCCGGTCACGGGCACGTTGACCACCCGCCCCCGGGTCGGGCACAGCCGCTCGATCCACACGACCTCGCGCCGGCCCCCGGTGTCGAGCCGTACGCACGCGTTGCCGAAGCGCCCGACGATCTCGCCCTCCCCGTCCGGGAGTTCGATGCCGAAACCGGCCCAGGCCGCACGGGCCGTGGCCCAGTCGCGCTGGATCGTCGCCGCGATGCCGAGGTTCCAGTACGCGGGGTCGCCCTCGCCGCGCGGCGCACGTGCGGCGGCCTCACGCCCGAGCTCGTACGCCTTCGCCCAGTTCCGCAGGAACTTGTGGGCGAGCGCGGCGTCGTACCACCACACCGCGCTCGGCCCCGCGTCCGGGAAGTGCGCCAGCACCCGCTCGTACAGCTCGGCGGAGCGCAGCCACTCCTCCGCCTTCCAGGCCTCGCGTGCCTGCTTGATCAGCCGTCTGGCCTCGCGCTTGTCCACGCCTGTCGTCCCCGCCCCTGATCGGTCCCGTAGAAACCGCAGGAGACTACCCCGCCGCACCGACAGCGCCTGGCGGAGGGGGGCGCCCGTGCTACTCGTCCTCCGGTGGGAACACCGCCTCCCCGCTGCCCAGCAGCGTGATCACGATCGCCTCCACGGGGCAGTTCTCGGCGGCGTCCAGGATGCGTTCGTTGGCGTCGGTCTCCGGGTCGACCGGGTGGGACTGCATGGCGGAGTCGAGGCGGAACGCGCCCGTCGCGCGGTGGACGCACTGGGCCGAGCCGATACAGACGGAGCGGTCGACCTCGACGTGCCAGCGGTCGCCCATGGCAGGTCAGCCCTCCCAGCCGGCCGGGAGGTGGATCATCTTGTGTTCGAGGTACTCGCCGTAGCCCTCGGGCCCGAACTCCCGTCCCACACCGGAGTTCTTGTAGCCGCCGAAGGGGCCGAGCATGTCCAGGCTGAAGGTGTTCACGGAGTACGTGCCCGTACGGACCTGCCTGGCGACCTCGATCCCGTGCGCCACGTCCGCCGTCCACACGCTGCCGCTGAGCCCGTAGTCGGAGTCGTTGGCGATCTTCAGGGCCTCGGACTCGTCGCCGTAGGGCAGCAGGCAGATCACCGGGCCGAAGATCTCCTCCCGGGCGATCCGCATGGAGTTGTCGACGTCGCCGAACAACGTGGGCTCGACGTACCAGCCCTTGTCGAGCCCCGGCGGACGGCCCCCGCCGGTGAGGATCTTCGCGCCCTCTTCCTGCCCGATGCGGATGTAGTCGAGGTTGCGCTGCTGCTGGCGCTTGGCCACCAGGGGGCCGACCTGGGTCGCCGGGTCGAGCGGGTCGCCGACCACCAGTGCGCTCGCCGCCGCGGAGAACGCCTCGGCGAACTCGTCGTAGCGGGAGCGCGGCAGCAGGATGCGGGTCTGGGCCACGCAGGCCTGGCCGTTGTTCATCCAGGCCGCCGGGACGACGCCGGCGACGGTGGTCGCCACGTCCGCGTCCGGCAGGACGACGGCGGCCGACTTGCCGCCCAACTCCAGTGTGACGCGGGTGAGATGGCGGGAGGCGACCTCCATCACGCGCTTGCCCGCGGCCACCGAGCCGGTGAAGGCGACCTTGTCGATGTCCGGGTGCCCGACGAGATACTCGCTGACCTCACGGTCGGCGGGCAGGATGGACAGGACACCCTCCGGCAGCCCGGCCTCGCGGGTGATGTCGGCCAGGATGTACGCGTCCAGCGGTGACTCCGGCGAGGGCTTGAGGATCACCGTGCAGCCGGTCAGCAGCGCGGGCGCGAGTTTGGCGGCGGCGACGAACTGCGGGACGTTCCAGGGCACGACGGCGGCGACGACCCCGACCGGCTCCCGCCGCACGAGGATCTTCCCGAGGACACCGTCCCGCCTCTCCTCGTACGTGAAGTTCCGGGCGACCGTGATCGCCGCGTCCCAGACCATCATCGCGCCCAGCGCCTGGGCGAGGACGCTCCAGGAGTACGGCGACCCGTTCTCGGAGGAGATGACCCGGGCCAGCTCCTCGTGGCGGACCGCGATCGCGTCCTTGATCCGGGTGACGACCTCGATCCGCTCGTCCAGCGACATCCGTGGCCAGGGCCCCTCGTCGAAGGCCCGCCGCGCCACGGCGACGGCCCGGTCGACGTCCTCCCGGGAGGCGTGCGGCACCCGCCCGATGACCTCCTCGGTATGCGGCGAGATCACCTCGATGACGTCCCCGCCCAGGGGATCGGTCAGTTCGCCGCCGATGAACAGCTGTCCGTGTTCCACGAGCTCGGCCATCGCCACTGCCCTCGTTTCTGACGGTGTTTCAGAAACTGATACCAGTTCTACTTCAACTAGGCCAGACCTCCTCCGCAGGCTCATGGGCGTTGCCCCGCACCGGTATGGGCGCATCGGTGTGGCGTTGCCGCGCATCGGGTCATTGTGAAACGGGTTCTAGTTATAGTGGGCGGTGGCCGTGGAGCGGAGGGTGGATGGTGGAGACGTTCGATCATGGCGGGGGCGTGCGGTCCGTTCGGGTGCCCATCCCGGACAATCCCCTCGGCCACACGCTGGTCTACGTCGTCGACACCGACCGGGGGCCGGTGCTGGTCGACACCGGCTGGGACGATCCCGCGTCGTGGGACACGCTCACTGAAGGGCTGGTCGGCTGCGGGACCGCGGTCGAGGAGGTCCACGGTGTCGTGATCACCCATCACCACCCCGACCACCACGGACTGTCGGGCAAGGTCCGCGAAGCCTCCGGCGCGTGGGTCGCGATGCACGCGGCGGACACCGCGATCGTGCGGCGCACCCGGGAGACCCGGCCCGAGCGGTGGTTCTCGTACATGTCCGCCAAGTTGACGGCGGCCGGGGCGCCGGAGGAGCACGTGGCGCCGCTGCGCACACCCCGCCCCCGCACCACCCTGCCCGGCTTCTCGCCCGCCCTGCCCGACCGGGAGATCGTGCCCGGCGAACTGCTCGACCTGCCCGGCCGGCGCCTGCGCGCGATCTGGACGCCCGGCCACACCCCGGGGCATGTGTGCCTCCACCTGGAGGAGGAGCACCCGGCTCAACTCCCGGGCAGTGGGCGGCTGTTCTCGGGTGACCACCTGCTCCCCGAGATCACCCCGCACATCGGCCTGTACGAGGACCCCGACGACGCCACGGTCACCGACCCGCTCGGCGACTACCTCGACTCCCTGGAGCGCGTCGGACGCCTCGCCCCCGCCGAGGTGCTCCCCGCCCACCAGTACGTGTTCACCGACGCGGCGGCCCGCGTACGGCAGTTGCTCGACCACCACGAGGAACGGCTCACCGACCTGCGTTCCCTCCTCGTCGAACCCCTCACGCCCTGGCAACTTGCCGAACGGATGGAGTGGAACCGCCCCTGGGACCAAATCCCCTACGGATCAAGGAACATCGCGGTCTCGGAGGCCGAGGCGCATCTGCGGCGTCTGGTGAAGCTGGGACGGGCCGAGGCGGTGACGGGGAGCGATCCGGTGATGTACGTGGCCGTGTGAGGTCGCTTCCTGTGCTACGACGTCCGTATGGATCATCTTCTCGCCGAGCACGCCGAGCACGCCGAACGCGCCTGTGAACGTCTGATCCTCGACTTCGTGCACCGGCTCGACCTCGGTGAACCCGCCTCCGTGGCCGAGCTGTTCACCGAGGACGGCGTGTGGGAGTGGCCCCCGCCCGGGGACGGACGCCGGTCGGAGGGACGGGAGGCTCTGCGGGCGTACTTCGGCGCACGCCCCTCGGACAAGCTCTCGCGACGCATCATGTCCAACATCCGCGTCACGGTGACGTCCGAGAACACGGCCGAGGCGACCTCGTACTTCACCACGTACCGGATCGAGGGCTGGGACGGCGGCATGGTGCCGGCCGGCGCACCTGTGCAGGTCGGTCACTACGAGGACACCTTCCGGCGCGTCGAGGGGCGGTGGCTGCTCGCCTCCCGGACCTTGCGGCTGCCCTTCGGCGGACCCACCCCTCGGCAGGGGCGGGGCGCTCTCGAAGCGGTGCGTACTGACCGGGCGCCGTTCGTGCGGTTCGCCGACGGCAGCGAGCCGCCGTTGTCGCAGGGGGTGCGTGTCGGGCCGTTCCTCTTCGCTTCCGGGCAGGGGCCGTTGGACCCCGTGACCGGGGAGCTGCCGGCGGACTTCGGCGCGCAGGTGCGGCAGGTGCTCGCCAACGTCGAGGCGGTCGTCGTGGCGGCGGGCGGCGACCGTACGTCCATCACCCGCTGCACCTGCTACCTGGCCGACCCCTCCCACTTCCCCCAATTCAACGCCGTCTACGGGGAGTTCTTCGCCGACTGCACCCCGCTTCCGGCCCGCACGACGGTGGTGGCGGGGCTGGTGCGGGAGGGGGTGCTGGTGGAGGTGGACGCGGTGGCGGCGCTCGGGTGAGCGATGAGGCGCGAAGGGTCCTGGAGGTGGTTGGGCGGACGCCCCTCCGGGTCCCCCGGCGGAAGCGGGTCGACGGTCAGGACCCGCTCCCCCGGCATCCCCAGCCGCTCCCGGCTGGTGGCGAGGACGCGCAGTCCCGGCGCGGCCGCCAGCAGATCGGCGACCAGCGTCACGCAGTCCGTCAGCACGTGCTCGCACGAGTCCAGGACCAGCAACAGCCGCTTGTCCTGCGCCCACACCGACAGCGCCTCGGTCGCCGAACCGGTCGAGTGGTCGACGAGCACCAGCGTCTCCATGACGGCCGGCGGCACCTGGTCGCCGGCGCGGAGCGCGGACAACTCCACCAGCCACACACCGTCGGGGTGGACGTCCCGGGCCGCCCCGGCCGCCCGTAGCGCGAGCCGCGTCTTGCCGGCCCCGCCGACCCCCACGAGGGTCAGCAGCCGTCCACCGCTCACCAACTCGCCTCGAAGCCAGGCGAGTTCGTCCCGTCGGCCGACGAAGGGGCGGCTGTCGGGCGGCAGGTTCCCCGGACCGGGTGGGTCCTTCTTCGCAGGCACGCTGACAGTGTGGCCGCACTGCACCGGGACATATGCCACACGACCGAGTACGACCGAAAGATCACCGCAATTGGCCGTTACGGGGCGTGTTCCGACGCCTTGCGCTCACATCACAGTGATCGGATCAAGTCCTCCGCCTCACCCAGGAGTTCGATCTCCCTCCGGCTCATGACGGGCTGGGCCGCGCGGCGGCGCCGGGCCGCCGTCAGGCCGTCCCCGGTGAGGTGGGAGGGGTCGGCGAGGAGGCCGGTCAGCACCTCGTGGGCGAGACCGGCGATCGGCTCCTCGCCCACGGCGACCTGGGCGAGGATGATCGCGGACATGCCCCAGTCCAGGCCGGGACGCCCCTCCTCGGCGTTGCTCCAGTCGATGACCCGGGGTCCGTCGGGGGTGAGCAGCACGTTGTCGGGATGCAGGTCGAGGTGCAGGACGCACCCGCCGGAGTCCCGCCCGGGAACGGCGTGCAACTGCCGCAACAGCCGCGCGAGCACCGCCCCGCCCTCCCGCGGCCCCATGGCCCCCGCCCCGAAGGCCGCCAGCATCGTCGGCCCCGACAGCCGCTCCATCACCAGCTCGGTGCGCGTGGAGTCGGCGAGGCGTACCCGGGGCACGGGGTAGCCGTGCCGGCCCACATGCTCCATGACGGCCCCTTCGGCGAGGGCGTCCCCCCACCCCTCCCGATTGCGCCGCAACACCCAGCCGGCGTCGAACTCGTAGACGTCGGAGGTCCGCCCGGACCCGAGCAGCCCGCCGACGCTGCTACCGCCTTCGCCCCTCCCCGTGATCCCCATGGCCCGGAAACCACCCCTCCCACAGCCGCCGCTCAGGCGATTCCTACGGGCCGGTAGAGTGGCCGGGTCGTCATCACGCCCGTACGGGGGGAAGCCGGTGCAATTCCGGCGCTGACCCGCAACCGTCAACCAGCCGAACCCGGCCGGTGAGCCGGACTGCCCCGTACGGACTCGTGACCGGCTCACGTGCGTCGGCGGTCCGCCGGTGCACGGCACCGTCGAGGAATACGGGGCCGAGCCGCCGGGGTGTCCCGTGCTGCCCGGCTCCCTTCAGGGAGAGGCATCCGCCGATCATGAACTTCGTCAGCCGTTGCACCGCGGCCGTGGCCGCCACCGTGGTGATCGGCACCGCGACCCCCGCGGTCGCCGCGCCGCCGTCTCCCTCGCCGAAGGTGGCGATACCCGACGGGTTGTACGGCGCGGCGGATCCTACGTACGACGGGGTGTGGCGGCAGTCGCTCAGTCTGCTGGCGCAGAACGAGGTGGGCGTCGACCCTGCCGACAAGGCCGTGGCCTGGCTGGCCGGCCAGCAGTGCGCGAACGGCGCCTTCCCCGCCTTCCGCGCGGACGCCGGCAAGCCCTGCGCGGCCAAGCTCGCGGTGGACACCAACAGCACGGCGGTCGCGGTGCAGGCGCTCTCCACCATCACCTCCACGTACGACTCCCAGGTGGGCAAGGCCGTCGCCTGGCTGAAGTCGGTGCAGAACAAGGACGGCGGCTGGGGCTACTCCCCCGGCGGAGCCAGCGACGCGAACTCGACCTCCCTCGTGATCGGCGCACTCGCACAGGCCGGCGTGACGGTGCCGAACCTCCGCAAGGACGGCAAGTCCCCGGTCGACGCCCTGGCCAAGCTGGCGCTGCCCTGCGGCGGCAAGGACGGCGGCGCCTTCGCCTACCAGCCGGGCAAGAAGGGCGCGTTGACGGCCAACGCGGACGCCACCGCCGCGGCCGTGCTCGGGGCGTACGGCGACACGCTCACGGGAAACCGCCAGGACGACACGGACGCGCCCATGAGCTGCGCGAAGGCCGCGGATGACGGCCTGGACACCGAGGCCGGGGACAACGGCGCCGTCTGGCTCGCCAGGACACTGGCGAAGGACGGGTACCTCAAGTCCGTGCTGCCCGGCGCCGCGGACCAGCCCGACTACGGCAACACGGCCGACGCGGTCGTCGCCCTCGCCACCGCGGGCCGCAACGACCAGGCCGCCGCGTCCCTGCACTGGCTGGAGGGCCACGCCGCCAAGTGGGCGGAGCAGGGCGGCCCGGCCGCGTACGCCCAACTCATCCTCGCGGCGAGCGTGGTCAGGGGCGGGGACGCCCGTCACTTCGGCGGCAGGGACCTGGTCACCCTGCTCAACGCGACGGGACCCACCCCCAAGGCGATCAACAAGCTGCCCCCGACCGCCACCCCTTCACACAGCCCCAAGGCGTCCGACGACAACGACGGCTCCCTGCCCGTCGGTTGGACCGTCGGCGGCGGCCTGCTGCTGGGCGCGCTCATCGGCTTCGCGCTCATGTTCCGCGGCAGGAAGCGACAGTCATGACACGCCGGTACGTGGCCCTTCTCCCGGCCCTGCTGCTGGTCCTGCTCCTCCCGACCTCCGCCCAGGCCACCGGCTACCGCTACTGGTCCTTCTGGACCCGCACCGCCACCCACTGGACCTACGCCCCCCAGGGCCCCTCCACCGACCGTCCCTCCGACGGTGACGTCCAGGGGTTCCGTTTCTCCGTGAGTGAGGACTCCAGCGACGCGGCGACGCCCCGGGGGACCGCCGACTTCGCGACGATCTGCGCGAAGACGCCGGCGCGGGACGGCAGGAAGCGGGTGGCCCTGCTCATCGACTTCGGCACCCGCGCGGACGCCCCGTCCGGCGAGACCCCGCCCCCGACCCGTACGACCTGCGCCCAGGTGTCCCCCGACGCGACGACGGCGGACGCCCTGGCCGCCGTGACGAAGCCGCTGCGCTACGACACCAACGCCCTGCTCTGCGCGATCGCCGGCTACCCGGAGAAGGGCTGCGGGGAACAGGTGGCGGCCGGGAAGAAGACGCGGACCGCCGCGAAGGAGGGGGAGAAGAAGGGCAGCGACGGTCCCTCGGTGGGGCTGTGGACGGGAGTCGCCGTCGTGGCGGTGCTGGGCGCGGCAGCGGTGTGGCAGGCGAGGCGGCGCAGGCATGTCCGGTAGCGAGGCACAGCCGGAACGCCGTCGTACCACCCGGACGGCCCCCGAGCCGAGGAGAAGCGGCGAGCGGCACACGCCCTCGGGCGTCACCGCCCCGCGCCCCGCGCACCCCACCCCCCTGCACCCCGGCGCCTGGTGGCTCTGGGCCATCGGGCTCGGTACCGCCGCCACCCGCACCACCAACCCCCTCCTCCTCGCCCTGCTCATCGCCACGTCCGCCTACGTCGTGGCGACGTGCCGACCCGCCTCCCCCGCCGCCCGTTCCTACTCCGCCTTCCTCAAGCTCGCCCTCGCCGTCCTCCTCATCCGCCTCACCTTCGCGACGGTCCTCGGCTCCCCGATCCCCGGCACCCACACCCTCGTCACCCTCCCCGAACTCCCCCTCCCCCACTGGGCCCAGGGCATCCGCGTAGGCGGCGATGTCACCGCCGAGTCCGTCCTCTTCGCCCTCTACGACGCCCTGAGACTCGCCGCCCTCCTCATCTGCGTCGGCGCCGCGAACGCCCTCGCCAGCCCCGCCCGCCTCCTCAAGTCCCTCCCGGGCGCCCTGTACGAGGCCGGCGTGGCCGTCGTCGTCGCCCTCACCTTCGCCCCCAACCTCATCGCCGACGTCCACCGACTGCGCGCCGCCCGTCGTCTGCGCGGCCGCCCCGACAGCGGCATCCGGGGCCTCCTCCACGTCGGACTCCCGGTCCTGGAGGGCGCGTTGGAACGCTCCGTCGCCCTCGCCGCCGCCATGGACGCCCGCGGCTACGGCCGTACCGCCACCGTTCCCGCCCCCGTACGCCGTACGACCACCGCCCTCACCCTCGGCGGCCTGCTCGGCGTCTGCGCCGGAACGTACGGTCTCCTCACCGCCGAAGCCGGCGCCTACGGCCTTCCCCTCCTCCTCGCCGGCCTCACCGCGGCCCTGGCCGGCCTGCGCCTCGGCGGCCGCCGCAGCCCGCGTACCCGTTACCGGCCCGCCCGTTGGGACCTCCGCGCCGGGCTGGTCGCCTGCTCCGGCGCCGCGGTGGCCGCCCTCCTCACCCTCGCCGCGACCACCGACCCCGCCGCGCTCCACCCCGGCGTCGTCCCGCTGACCGCCCCCACGCTCCCCCTCTGGCCCGCCGCGGCCGTCCTCCTCGGCCTCCTCCCCTCCCTCGTCGCCCCCAAGGAACCGACATGATCCGCTTCGAGAACGTCTCGGTGACGTACGACGGCGCGACCGAACCGACCGTCCAGGGCGTGGACTTCGAGGTCCCGGAAGGTGAACTCGTCCTCCTGGTCGGCCCGTCCGGCACCGGCAAATCGACCATCCTCAACGCGGTCAGCGGCCTGGTCCCGCACTTCACCGGCGGCACCCTGCGCGGCCGGGTCACTGTGGCGGGCCGCGACACGCGGACGCACAAGCCGCGCGAACTCTCGGACGTGGTCGGCACGGTGGGGCAGGACCCGCTGTCCCACTTCGTGACGGACACGGTCGAGGACGAACTCGCCTACGGCATGGAGTCGTTGGGCCTCCCGGCCGAGGTGATGCGCCGCCGCGTCGAGGAGACCCTCGACCTCCTGGGGCTCGCCGACCTCCGCGCCCGCCCCATCTCCACGCTCTCCGGCGGCCAACAGCAACGCGTGGCCATCGGCTCGGTCCTCACCCCCCACCCCACGGCCCTGGTCCTCGACGAACCGACCTCGGCCCTGGACCCGGCAGCAGCGGAGGAGGTCCTGGCGGTCCTCCAACGCCTGGTCCACGACCTCGGCACCACGGTCCTGATGGCCGAACACCGCCTGGAACGAGTCATCCAGTACGCCGACCAGGTCCTGGTCCTCCCGGCCCTGGCCTCCGCACCCCAACTGGGCACCCCGGCCGAGATGATGGCGACCTCCCCGGTCTACCCACCGGTGGTGGAACTGGGCCGCCTGGCAGGCTGGGACCCCCTGCCACTGACGGTAAGAGACGCCCGCCGCAGAGCAACCGACCTACGCGACCGTCTGGCCAGGCCGACGCACAGCCCCAACGCAGCCACCACCGCGCCGCCTACGGCAACCGCACAGCCCAACTCCGCGCCGTCTGCGGGCAGTCGTGCTGCTAGAGCGGCTCCCGACCCAACGAGAGGCGGCACCCCGCAAGCGCGGTCAGGCGACACGCCCCCACCCCCAGCCCCCACCCGCCGCTGGCCAACACTCCCCCGCAACCGCAACCGCAACCGCACCGCACCCCGACCCCCAACCCCGACAACTCCCCCACCCCCCGCCCACCTCCAATCCGTAACAGTCACCCGCACCCACACCCGAGCCCTGCACCAGGCCACCCTCACCATCACCCCCGGCGAAACCATCGCCGTGATGGGACGCAACGGCGCCGGCAAGTCCACCCTGCTCAACACCCTCGTCGGCCTGCTGGAGCCCTCCTCCGGCACGGTCCGCGTCTCCGGCCTCACCCCCCACCGCACCGCACCCCCCACCCTCATCCACCACGTGGGCCTGGTCCCCCAGGACCCCCGCGACCTCCTCTACACGGACACCGTCGCCGCGGAGTGCGCGGCCGCCGACCAGGACGCCCAAGCAGCCCCCGGCACCTGCCGCACCCTTCTCTCCGACCTGCTCCCGGGCATCCCGGACGCCACCCACCCCCGCGACCTCTCCGAAGGCCAGCGCCTCACGCTCGCGCTCGCCGTCGTCCTCACCGCGCGCCCGCCCCTGCTCCTCCTCGACGAACCGACCCGCGGCCTGGACTACGCGGCGAAGTCCCGTCTCGTCACCCACCTCCGCACCCTCGCCGCCGAGGGCCACGCGATCGTCCTGGCCACCCACGACGTCGAACTGGCCGCCGAACTCGCCCACCGGGTGATCCTGCTCGCGGACGGCGAGGTCATCGCCGACGGTCCGACCGAGGACATCGTCGTGTCCTCCCCCTCCTTCGCCCCGCAGGTGACCAAGATCCTCGCCCCGCAGAAATGGCTCACGGTCACCCAGGTGAGAGACGCCCTGTCATGACGAACGCCATCCGCCTCGGCCCCCGCTCCCTCACCGCCCTCGCCCTGACCTCCACCGTCGGCGTCGTCGCCTTCGGCTGGCCGTTCCTCGCACCGCCGGACTCCACGCTCGCCGCCCACGCCCAGGACGCCCCCTGGCTCTTCGCCGGTCTGCTCATCCTGCTCGTCGCCGTCGTGGCCGCGACCATCGCCGAGTCCGGCCTCGGTCCGAAGGCCGTCGCCATGCTCGGCGTCCTCGCCGCGACCGGCGCCGCCCTGCGCCCCCTCGGTGCCGGAACCGCCGGTATCGAGCCGATGTTCTTCCTGCTGCTGCTCAGCGGCCGTGTCCTGGGCCCCGGCTTCGGCTTCACCCTCGGCTCGCTGACGATGTTCGCGTCGGCCCTGCTGACCGGCGGCGTCGGGCCCTGGCTGCCGTTCCAGATGCTGGCGATGGGCTGGTTCACGATGGGCGCGGGGCTGCTGCCGGGCCCGGACCGCCTCCGGGGCCGCGCCGAACTCGCCCTGCTCTCGGCGTACGGCTTCCTCGCCGCCCTCGCCTACGGCACCGTCATGAACCTCGCCGGCTGGCCCTTCATGGGCGCCCTGGCCTCGGGCATCGCCTTCGACCCGCACGCGGCCGTGCCCGCCAACCTGGCCCGCTTCGTCGCGTACTGTCTGGCCACCTCGCTCGGCTGGGACCTGGGCCGCGCGGTCGTCACGGTCGTCCTCACGCTCGCCCTCGGCCCAGCCGTGCTCAAGGCGCTACGCAGAGCCACCCGCCGCGCCGCTTTCGAGACCGCCGTCACATTCAAGAGCGGTTGAGCGGTGAACCGAACCACATGACCCAGATCACTCACTAACCTACCTAGTAGGGCATATCGGACGCCATGAGCATGCCATAAGCGCCTCCGACCTGCACATCGAAAGCCAGGTCACAGGAAGCACGCACCCCCCAGATGCGACCACAACTAGTAAAAGGGGTCATTGCAGACACCCTTCGAGCCTGTTTCTCTGGACGACGTCGCACGGCGCCGACGAGCCCCCGGCCTCGGCGCCGACGCATGACCGCGACTCCCTGTCCCCGAAGAAAAGGTCCCTCGTGTTCGTCTCCCGCCTCGCCCGCCGCGTCTCGCCGAAGAAGGCCCTCGCCTCCGCCGCCGTGGCCGCCGCCACCACCGGCATGGTGCTGACCGCGGCGCCCGCCCACGCCGCGACCGCCGACTCCGTGACCCAGGCCAAGGCGATCGCGCACAGGATGATCCCGAACGCCGCGCAGTACAACGCCTTCAACAACATCGTCGCCCACGAGAGCGGCTGGAACGTCACCGCGACCAACTCCTCCTCCGGCGCCTACGGCCTGGTCCAGGCCCTGCCGGGCACGAAGATGGCCTCGGCCGGCTCGGACTGGAAGACCAGCGCCAAGACCCAGATCGAGTGGGGTCTGCAGTACATGAACTCCCGCTACGGCAGCCCCGCCGGCGCCTGGGCCTTCTGGCAGGCCAACGGCTGGTACTGATCCGGCCGAGCGTGACCGCGGCCGCTCCGGCTGGTCCCGCACGCTGCCGAAGTACCGCACCGACGCCCCGCACCCTCGCTCCCTGACCTGCGAGGGTGCGGGCGCATGTGCGGGCGCATGTGCGGGCGTTGCCGATGGGCACGTCGGTGTCGCATGCCACCGCCGCTACGGACGTACGCTGCGCGTCGGCATCCGAGACTCCCCCGCTCCCGTGGTGCACTTGGGTGCACCCGCCCGTCCGGCCGACCGGAGCCCTCATGAGCGAGCAGAGCGAGCCGAGCACGCAGCCGCAGAAGCGGACGGACGAGCGTGAGGCGCGCGGACTGCGGCTCGTGGTCGTGCTGTTGGGGCTGACCGTGGTCAGCGGGCTGATCGACGCCGTGAGTTATCTGGGGCTCGGGCACGTCTTCACGGCCAACATGACCGGGAACGTGGTCGTGCTCGGGTTCGCGGCGGCCGGGGCGCCCGGCTTCTCCGTGCCGCACACCGCCACCTCGCTGGTGTTCTTCCTGCTCGGCGCGGTGGCCGGCGGGCGCGTCGCGCGATGGCGGGGCGAGGGCTCGCGCCGTGCGTGGGCGCGGCTGACCCTCGCCGCCGAGGCGGTCCTGGTCGGCGCCTCCGCCGTCGTCGCGTTCGCCGCGCCGCACGCCACGGCCACCGTCTACGCCGTGATCGCCCTCACGGCCTTCGCGATGGGCCTGCGCAACGCCACCGTCCGCAAGCTCGGCATCCCCGACCTGACGACGACCGTCCTGACCATGACCCTCACCGGCCTCGCCTCCGACTCCCGCGCGGGCGGCGGCTCGGGCCTGCGCTCACCGCGCCGCAGCGCCTCGGTGGTCGCGATGGCGGCGGGCGCCTGCCTGGGCGCGTGGCTGGTCCTCCACCACGGCCTGGGCATCCCACTGCTGGTCGCGGCGCTCACGGCGGGGGTCCTGGCGGCGGTGGCGTCGGGCCGGGAGTAGCCGGTCAGCCGAGGTCCACCGGGATCCCACTCGAACACGCTCACAGGGGAAGACGGCGGTCGCGGACGGAACTCATCGGTCGGCGGGGGTCGTGAGGAGCCGGGCCGTGTGCAGACCTGTCTCCGCCGGGTACCGGGTGCGGTTGCCGATCGTGTCGCCCGTCATCTCCTTTGGTACGCCGACCTCGAACCCCAGACCGCGCAGGAACCCCAGCCCCGGCTCCCATCCCGACGGGCAGGTGGCCGTCACGGTCCGCATCCCCCGTCCGGCCGCCTCCTCGATCAGCCGCCGCGCGACGCCCGTACCGACGCCCGCGCGCCGTACGTCCGGGGCGACGAGGAACAGCCCGACCGAACAACTCCCGGTGTCCGGATGCCGGTCCACCACATCGACCAGACCCACGATCTCCTCGCCCCGGCACAGCACCAGCAGCCGCTTCTGGTCGACGTCGGCGCCCTCGGGAAGCGCGTAGTACAGGCTCTGTACGTCCGCCGCGAGCGCCGGCGCCCCGGTCGCCGCGACGAAGTAGTCCTCGCACGCCGCGAACAGCAGGGCCACGCCCGTCTCGTCCTCCGGCGTCAGCTCCCTGACCTCGATCTCGTCCATGCCTCACGAGTATCCCGAGTTCTCGAACCACACCGTCTTCCCGCCCCCGGGCGCGGGCGCCACCCCCCACTTTGTGCGGGCCGCCACGACGGCCTGTGCACCGTCGGCGGCCTCGGCCACGAAGGTGAAGCCGGGCGTGTTGCCGATCAGCGCGCGGAGCGCCGCGCACAGCAGCGGCTGATCGTCCGTGACGGCCACGGAGATGACCCCGCTCACGGTGATGCCGTCGGATCCGGCAGCGGCACGGTGGCGGTCACGCGGAACCCACCGCCCGGGAGAGGGCCGGCCCGGAATTGCCCGCAGTGCAGGCTGACCCGCTCGCGCATTCCGATCAGGCCGTGCCCGGTACCCGGCGGGCCGGCCAGAGGAATCCGCGGCCCTGACAGGTTGTGACCTCGATCGACAACTGGCGTGCTCCGTAGGTGAGGGCGACCTGGCAGTGGCTGGCGGTGCTGTGCCTGGCGATGGAGACCGGAAACCGAGCAGCGGCTCCGCCGCCGGTCCCCCGCTTGTTCAGAAGACCTGATGCACGTGCAGGTCGTAGTGCCTCAGGCCGGGGTTGTACGTGCAGTAGTGCTGGAAGACGATTCCTCCGCCTGGAAAGCTGTCCAAGCGGGCCGCGTCCTGGAGACAGGCGGAGCAGGTACCTTCCGAACCCACATATGCGTCGCCCCGCTGGGCGGTGTTGTTGCAGTCGGAGAGGCTCTTCGGACTTGCTACGGCCCGGGCGGTCATGGTGGCCGCGCCGGCAGAGGGAGCCAGCGCGCCGCCGAGAGCGATGGTGACCATTGCCGTCAGGGCGGCGTACTTCGAGATGTTCACAGGAGATCCTCCTGACTCAGAGCAAGGAAGCGCGGGCCGGATGAGCCCGTGCGCCGGACGCGAACGGCGGTGGTTGGCCACACACCGACCAGACCCCGCAGGTATCCGAGGGGCTTCTTGGTGGGGACCGCCTGACCGAGCCACAAGAACCACGTCAGCCCGGAGTCGAACGAGCGGCTTCGAAGAGCGAGCCCGTGCGGCGTGGTGCCGGTTCGGCGATGAACAAACTACGTCGACCGGGAGCACCTTCGTAGTCCGACGATCGACCTACGCGCAGCCTGTCCGAGCAACTCCCGACAGGACGCGTGGGTCAATGGCGCAAGAGTGAAGTCGTCGGCAGGTGTGGTCCGTTCACGACTGGACCTGCATCAGGCAAGAAGCGCGGCCCATCCGAATCGACAGCCCAGAGAGCGGCATTCGGGGAGCCGCGTTTGCAACCCCGGGCTGAGAATCTGTCCCCCATTCATTGGACACGAATGTCTCCGATCACCGGACAGACAACCAGTCCTTGAAGTGGAACCGTGGTCCTCGCCCGTCAAAACTGATCATTCGGAGGAGATTCATGGTTACGGGAAAGCGTCGCGCATTCGGTGCGATGACCCTGGCCGTCGCGATGGCCGGCTTGATCGCCACCTCGGCGTCCGCAGCCCAAGTAGTCCCCCACCCGCTGAAGGCCGACAGGACAACAGTCCGTACCGCGTCATTCGGCAAGCAGTTCCTTCCCAAGGACATTTCGCAGGAACGGTGCTACTACCTCTCCGCCAGCAACAACAACCACCTGTGCGTGCAGATCATCACCGACGCCTTCGGTAACTGGACGGGCGTGCACACGACGTACTTCAAGGCGACACCGGGAACAGTCAAGATCCAGCTCGGCTGGGCGCACACGGACAACAGCCCGGGGAACGCCAGCCGCTGGGTCAACATCAGTGGCGGCAACGCGGTCGGCATCGACTTCATGGACAATCCCCGAGGCTGCGTCATGGGCACAATGAACGTCCAGGGGCAGGGCCACTTCGACACCCTCGGCGGAGCTCCCTCGAACGGGGTGTTCTGCTCC
>NZ_JAKWBE010000027.1 GCF_022513565.1 Streptomyces gilvus
ATTCTGGCGGCCGGGCTGGCCGTGTCTGCCTGTGGAGACGGTGTAAGACCTCAACGGGAGTCCTCCCGGACGGGGCGGTCGTCGGTGAAGCAGGAAGCCTCACCTGCGAGGGTGGGAATCCCCCGCCCTTAGGCGGGGGAGGAAGTCAACTTCTGTGCCATGCCCCTATCCTCCTTGCCCGCGGGCGCGATCGTGGGGAAGGGTGGCGGGGAGTTCCTCCGGCCAGGGGGAGTCGTCACACGGGGAGATCCGGAACATGGCGCAGAACCAGACACTTGGCTGGCTGCTGGACGACCTGACCGAGCGCGTCGAACATGTGCGTCACGCGCTGGTCCTGTCCAACGACGGGCTGGTGACGGGAGCGAGCACGGGACTGCGGCGCGAGGACGCCGAGCATCTGGCCGCCGTCTCGTCCGGGCTGCACAGCCTGGCCAAGGGCTCGGGACGCCACTTCGGCGCGGGCAGAGTACGCCAGACGATGGTCGAGTTCGACGACGCGGTGCTGTTCGTCACCGCAGCCGGCACCGGCAGCTGTCTGTGCGTGCTCAGCGCCGCGGAGGCCGACATCGGGCAGATCGCTTACGAGATGACCCTGCTCGTCAACCGCGTCGGCGAGCACCTCGACGTGGAGGCCCGACAGCCCGACCGGTCCCCGTTCCCAGACGCCTGACCTGCTGATTCTCCCTCACCCGTGGAGTTATCCACAGGCCCGCCACGAGATCCGCCCCGGCGGCTACGGTTTTTCCGAGGCCGCACGAACGGCGGCGGCCACCTACTCCACGGGGGAGAGATCATGTCGGGCAACATCGTCACACCATCGACCGCCCAGGCGTACACGCCCAGCCGCGCCGCACGGGAACTGGGGCTGAAGCGAGGCGAGTTCGACCTCGCGGCCGATCTCGGACTCGTCCGTACCGTCCCCGACGAGGGCGGGGGCGGACGGCGCGTCACCCGCGCCGAGATCGACCGGCTGCGCGCCGGGGACGGTTTTCCCGGGACACTGCTGCAACGCGTCGACGTCGTCGGCACCACGGCGGGCGCGGCTCTGCTGGAGGTCTCCTCCGGCAGGTTCACCCGCCTCGCCCGGCTGGGCATGATCGTGCCGGTGCGCTTTTACCTCAACCGCTATCGGGCCGTGGTCTGGCTCTATCTGGCCGAGGAGCTACGGCAGTTCGCGGCCGACGACGACAACAAGCCCCTCCTGAGCGGCCGTACGCCGGCCGATCTGCGCCAGAAGCTGGAGGAGGGCATGGACGCGCGGCGGCGCAACTGGCGCGGTCGCCGGCTCGGGTTCCTGACCCGGCAGGCCGCGGGCCACCCCTGGGCCAGGGCAGCGGCCGTCGCCTCGATGCTCGACCCCCTCCAGGTCGCGGACATCGTCAAGGACCCGTACGAGCACGCCCACCTGAGCCGGTTCCTGCCCAAGCCCCTGTCCTACGGCGCCCCCGGCTCTCCCGCCGCACAGCTCGCCGAGCGGATCCTGAAGGCCGACGAACCGGACGAGATCAGCTGGTTCCGCGCCGACCTCGCGCACGCCCTGGACATCGCCCGCGCACAGCACCCGGCGCCACGGCCGCGGCAGGCGCGGACGGTTGCGGAAGAGCCGAGGCCGGCCCCCGCGTCGGCCGAGGAACCGAAGCAGCCCGCGCCCCGGGCGCGGGAGGAACGGATGCACCCGGTACCACCGGCGGCGCAGCCGGCCCCGCCCGCCGTCGACGCAGGCGACCGCTCCCGGGGGCTGCTCGGCTGGCTGCGCCGCAGAAACCCCTGACCTACAACGGACGGAACAGACCCTCCTGGACCACGGACACCAGCAGGCGTCCCTCCACGTCGTAGATCCGCCCACGGGCCAGGCCACGGCCGCCCGTCATGACCGGCGACTCCTGGTCGTACAGGAACCACTCGTCCGCGCGGAACGGCCGGTGGAACCACATGGCGTGGTCCAGCGACGCGATGTCGAAGCTGCGCGGACCCCACAGGGGCTGGACCGGGATGCGCACGGCGTCCAGCAGGGTCATGTCGCTGGCGTAGGTCAGCGCGCAGGTGTGCACGACCGGATCGTCGCCCAGCGGTCCGACCGCGCGCATCCACACGGCGCTGCGCGGCTCGGCGTCCTTGATCTCCTCCGGGGTCCAGCGCAGGCGGTCCACGTAGCGGATGTCGAAGGGCTGACTGCGCGCCATGCGCTGCAACTGCTCGGGCAGCGCGCCGTGATGCTCCTGGATCTCCTGCGTGACCGTCGGCAGGGACTCCGGGTCCGGGACCTTGCGGGTCGGCGGCAGCTGGTGCTCGAAGGGACCTTCCTCAGGCTTGTGAAAGGAGGCGGTGAGATTGAAGATCGTGCGGCCCTGCTGCACGGCGGTGACCCGGCGCGTGGTGAACGACCTGCCGTCGCGGACCCGCTCGACCTGGTACACGATCGGCACGCCCGGCCGGCCCGGGCGCAGGAAGTACGCGTGCAGCGAGTGCACGGGGCGGTCGCCCTCCGTGGTGCGAGCGGCGGCGACCAGCGCCTGGCCCGCCACCTGGCCGCCGAAGACCCGCTGCAGGGACTCGTGGGGGCTCAGGCCACGGAAGATGTTGACCTCGATCTGCTCCAGGTCGAGCAGGTCGACCAGTCTCTCGGCCGGGTTCGTCATGGGTGCGTCGCTCCTTGGCTCACAGCTGTCCGACGTCGGTGACACGGACGACCGCACGTCCCTCCGCGTCGGAGGCCGCGAGGTCGATCTCCGCGCTGATGCCCCAGTCGTGGTCGTCGTTCGGATCGTCGAAGATCTGCCGGACCCGCCAGAGACCGTTCCGCGGCTCCTCCTGGATGACCAGCAGCTTGGGGCCGCGGGCGTCGGGGCCGGTGCCGAGGTCGTCGTACTCGTCCCAGTACTTGTCCATCGCCTCGCCCCACGCCTCAGCGTCCCAGCCGGAGTCGGCGTCCAACTCGCCCAGCTCCTCCACCTGGTCCAGGGCGGCGAGCTCGACCCTGCGGAACAGGGCGTTGCGGACCAGGACACGGAAGGCGCGCGCGTTGGCGGTGACGGGCTTGACCTCGTCCGCCTTCTCCTGGGCCTCCTCGGCGGTCATCTCCTCCGGGTTCGCCAGCTGCTCCCACTCGTCCAGCAGGCTGGAGTCGACCTGGCGGACCATCTCGCCGAGCCACTCGATGAGGTCCTGCAGGTCCTCGGACTTCAGGTCGTCGGGGATGTTGTGGTCGAGGGTCTTGTAGGCGCTGGCGAGGTAGCGCAGCACGATGCCCTCGGTGCGGGCCAGTTCGTAGAAGGACACCAACTCCGTGAAGGACAGCGCCCGTTCGTACATGTCGCGGATGACGGACTTCGGCGACAGCGGATGGTCGCCGACCCACGGATGGCTCTTGCGGTAGGTGTTGTACGCGTGGAAGAGCAGTTCCTCCAGGGGCTTGGGGTAGCTGATGTCCTGGAGCCGCTCCATGCGCTCCTCGTACTCGACGCCGTCCGCCTTCATTGCGGCCACGGCTTCGCCCTTCGCCTTGTTCAGCTGGGCGACGAGGATCTGCCGGGGGTCGTCCAGCGTCGACTCGACGACGGAGACCATGTCCAGGGCGTAGGACGGCGACTCGGGGTCGAGGAGCTCGAACGCGGCCAGCGCGAAGGTGGACAGCGGCTGGTTGAGCGCGAAGTCCTGCTGCAGGTCCACTGTGAGACGGACGATGCGGCCGCTGGCGTCCGGCGTGTCGAGCTTCTCGACGATGCCGCCGTCCAGCAGCGAGCGGTAGATCGCGATGGCCCGGCGGATGTGCCGCAGCTGCTGCTTGCGCGGCTCGTGGTTGTCCTCCAGCAGATGCCGCATCGCCTCGAAGGCGTTGCCCGGGCGGGCGATCACCGACAGCAGCATCGTGTGCGTCACCCGGAACCGGGAGGTCAGCGGCTCCGGCTCGGAGGCGATGAGCTTCTCGAAGGTGTTCTCCGTCCACCCGACGAAGCCCTCCGGCGCCTTCTTGCGCACGACCTTGCGACGCTTCTTCGGGTCGTCGCCCGCCTTCGCGAGTGCCTTCTCGTTCTCGATGACGTGCTCGGGCGCCTGCGCGACGACGAAGCCCGCAGTGTCGAAGCCGGCCCGCCCGGCCCGGCCCGCGATCTGGTGGAACTCACGCGCCCGCAGCGTGCGCACCCGGTTGCCGTCGTACTTGGTCAGCGCCGTGAACAGCACGGTGCGGATGGGGACGTTGACGCCGACGCCGAGGGTGTCCGTACCGCAGATGACCTTCAGCAGGCCGGCCTGGGCGAGCTTCTCCACCAGTCGCCGGTACTTGGGCAGCATGCCGGCGTGGTGGACGCCGATGCCGTGCCGGACGTAGCGGGAGAGGTTGCGGCCGAACTTGGTGGTGAAGCGGAAGTTGCCGATCAGCTCGGCGATCTGCTCCTTCTCCTCCTTCGAGCACATGTTGATGCTCATCAGCGCCTGCGCCCGCTCCACGGCCTGGGCCTGCGTGAAGTGCACGATGTAGACCGGTGCCTGCCGGGTCTCCAGCAGGTCGGTGAGGGTCTCGGTGAGCGGGGTGAGCCGGTACTCGTAGGAGAGGGGCACCGGGCGGGTGGCCGAGCGGACCACCGACGTGGGGCGGCCGGTGCGGCGCGTGAGGTCCTGCTCGAAGAAGGACACGTCGCCGAGCGTCGCCGACATCAGGATGAACTGCGCCTGCGGGAGTTCCAGGATCGGGATCTGCCAGGCCCAGCCGCGGTCGCCCTCCGCGTAGAAGTGGAACTCGTCCATGACGACCTGGCCGACGTCCGCGTCCTTGCCGTCGCGCAGCGCGATCGACGCCAGCACCTCGGCGGTGCAGCAGATCACGGGAGCGTCGGCGTTGACGGAGGCGTCGCCGGTCAGCATGCCCACGTTCTCGGTGCCGAACAGCTTGCACAGCTCGAAGAACTTCTCCGAGACCAGCGCCTTGATCGGCGCCGTGTAGAAGGTGACCTCGTCCCGGGCCAGCGCGGCGAAGTGGGCACCCGCCGCGATCATGCTCTTGCCGGAGCCGGTGGGCGTCGACACGATCACGTTCGCGCCGGAGACCACCTCGATCAGCGCCTCCTCCTGGTGGGGGTAGAGCGTCAGACCGCGCTCCTGGGCCCACGAGTCGAAGGCTTCGTAGAGGGCGTCGGGGTCGGCGGTCGAAGGAAGCTGATCGATGAGTGTCACGGACCCATCTTGCCTGGCGTCCTCCTTCATAGGGGAATCGGATGCGAGGTCGAAGATCACGACCAGTACGCTGTGTCACCGACGGAGCGTCAGCGCACCCGGTCAACTGGACAGCGGCACACGAGGAATGGGGCGGGGAACGGCCATGATGGGACCAGCACACTCACTGTCGGGCGCCGCGGCCTGGCTCGGCGTCGGTGCCGCGGCCGCCGCGGCGGGACACCCGATGCCCTGGCCGGTCCTCCTGGTCGGTGCCCTGATCTGCGCCGGAGCGGCCCTCGCCCCGGACCTCGACCACAAGGCGGCCACCATCTCCAGGGCGTTCGGGCCGCTCTCACGCGGGCTGTGCGAGATCGTCGACAAGCTCTCCTATGCCGTCTACAAGGCGACGAGGAAGCAGGGCGACCCGCGCCGGTCCGGCGGCCACCGCACGCTCACCCACACCTGGCTGTGGGCGGTCCTGATCGGTGCGGGTTCGGCGGCCGCTGCCGTGACGGGTGGCCGTTGGGCGGTCCTCGCCATCCTCTTCGTCCACATGGTGCTGGCCATCGAGGGCCTGCTGTGGCGGGCGGCCCGCGGTTCCAGCAGCGATGTCCTGGTCTGGCTGCTGGCGGCGACCAGCGCCTGGATCCTCGCCGGGATACTGGACAAGCCGGGCAACGGCTCGGACTGGCTGTTCACGCAGCCGGGCCAGCAGTACCTGTGGCTGGGGCTGCCGATCGTGCTCGGGGCGATAGTCCACGACATCGGCGACGCGCTCACCGTCTCCGGCTGCCCGATCCTGTGGCCGATACCGCTGGGCCGCAGGCGCTGGTATCCCGTGGGCCCGCCCAAGGTCATGCGGTTCCGGGCGGGCAGCTGGGTCGAGCTGAAGGTGCTGATGCCGGCGTTCATGCTGTTGGGCGGGGTGGGCTGCGCGGCGGCGCTGAACTTCATCTGAGCGGGCCCCGAGAGCCGGCCCCCACCCCGGCCGGCCGGGTCAGTCCCTCCACTGCTGGGCCGGGGACACCCCGGGCAGCGGGCGGCCGATCACGGCGAGCGGGATGTAGAAGAAGACCTGGCAGATGGCGATGATCAGGGTGGCCAGGGCCTTCTCCTCGTAGTGCTCGGCGGCCCGCGCGTACAGCTCGTCGGAGACGCGCTCGCCGTGCGGGTTGGGGGTGAGCACCGCCTCGACCAGGGCGAGGGCGACCCGTTCGGCGTCGGAGAAGCAGGGCGCGTCCTTCCAGGTCGCCACGCCCATGATCCGCTCGTCGGACTCGCCGGCCTCGCGCAGATTGCCGGTGTGCAGGGTGGTCAGATAGGTGTTCCCGACCAGCTGGCCGGCGCGCAGTTGCAGGAGGCTGATGGTGGTCTGCGGCACGGAGCCGTTGCCGGTGGCCTTGAACAGGGCGCCGTTGACGGGACCGAACTCGGGGACCAGCTTGAGCGGGTTGGACAGGCGCGACCGGGCGGTCATGGCGTTTCCTTCCGTCGTCCTCGGGATGCTTGCGTTGGACTGACGGATCCCGAGGGACGGATGTGACCGGCGAACGCCAAGAGTTTCCCGGAGGCTCCCCCCGCTCAGGCCCCCTGCCCCGCGCCCGAACCGTAGCGGCGTTCGAACTGGGCGATGCGGCCCTCCGAGTCCACGGTGCGGGCCTTGCCGGTGTAGAAGGGGTGGCTCTCCGAGGAGATCTCCACGTCCACCACCGGGTAGGTCTCGCCGTCGTCCCACTCGATGGTCTGGTCGCTGCTCGCGGTGGACCGGGTGAGGAAGGCGTAGCCGGCGGCGCGGTCGCGGAAGACGACGGGGTGGTAGTCGGGGTGCTTGTCCTGCTGCATGCCTGCTCCTTGCCGTGCGCGGTAGAGGTGGATCAGCCGGACAGCGCGTCCTCGTCGACGATGTGCATGGCGGCTTCCTCGGCGGAGGCCGCCGCGCCGTCGATGCCCACGTCGGTGGCGACCAGCGCGCTCTCCTCGTCCTCGTGCGCGCCCTCGTCGGGGGCCACGAGCCGGCCGGAGCGGACGGCGCCGACCTCGTTGTCCAGGAGTTCCCCGTCGGTGCCGTCGCAGTCGCCGAGACCGTCGCCGTCGCCCTCGCCGTCACCGAGGTCGGGCAGTTCCTCGGCGAGCCGCTGGTCCAGCGTCTCCCCGCCCCGCCGTTCGGCGGCCGTCACACCGAGGTGCTCCACGGCCCAGGGCCGCTCCGGAGGGGACCAGCCGCGGTCGAGGGGGTCGCCCACACCGTCGTACTCCAGGGTGTCCTCGGAGTCGAGCAGCCCCGTGTCCTCACGCTGGTCGTCTCCGTCGGGCTGGTAGACGTCGTCTCCCCATCCGTCGGCGCTGTTCACGGGTACCTCCAGGTGCTGGGGACCGGCCCTCACCGCGCCGGGCGTCGCCGCCGGGCGCGGAGCACAGGCTGTGCCGGGGACGCGTCCACGGTCCCCGGGCACTCCCCGAGCCGGTGCCGATATCCAGCCTTCCACCCCGGTTCGCCACCGCGCAACGGCACGGGGCGAGGAGGCGCCGGGGGACCGTGCGGAAGGGCCGTGGGCCCCACTCGGCCTTCGTGTGTCCCGCCGGAGACGTGGTGTCGGTCCGAGGGGCGCCGTCACCTCGGTGACGGGTGACGGGTAGCGGGTAACGCCACCGCGCCGGTGGCCGTCGGGCCTGTGCCGACGGGCGCGACTCACCTTTCGCCCACGGGCCCGCTCGGTCTCGGGCCTTCCGGCTCGCCGGTTCGCCTACGGGTCCTCTCGGTCCCGGGCTTTCCGGCTCGCCGGTGCGCCTGGCTCGCCCGGTCCTGCGCCTCCCGACTCCCATGGGCGCACAGGCCGACGGGTGCGGCGCCTCCCGGCTCGCGCCCGTGCGTGGGCCGACGAGGTGCCGCATGTGCTGGCTCACCCTGCGCCGCACGGCCCACCCGGTGCGGCGCCTCCCGGCTCGCGCCCGTGCACGGGCCGACGAGGTGGCGCATGTCCTGGTTCACCCCCGCGCTGCACGGTCCGCCAGGCCCCGCGCCCCCTGGTTCACCCCCGCGCCGCACGGCCGACCCGCCCCGCGCCCCCGGCTCACCCGTGCCAAGAGCGCCACAGGGCCGCGTACGCGCCCTCGGCGGCGACCAGCTCGTCGTGGCTGCCCAGTTCGCTGATGCGGCCGTTCTCCACGACGGCGATGACGTCGGCGTCGTGGGCGGTGTGCAGGCGGTGGGCGATGGCGACGACGGTGCGGCCGTCGAGGACCCGGGCGAGGGAGCGTTCGAGGTGACGTGCCGCGCGCGGGTCCAGCAGCGAGGTCGCCTCGTCCAGGACCAGCGTGTGCGGGTCGGCCAGTACCAGCCGGGCCAGCGCGATCTGCTGGGCCTGGGCCGGGGTGAGCGCGGTCCCGCCCGAGCCGACCTCGGTGTCCAGGCCGTCGTCCAGGGCCCGTGCCCAGCCGTCGGCGTCGACCGCCCCGAGGGCCGCCCACAGCTCGGCGTCCACCGCGTCGGTCCGTGCGAGCAGCAGGTTGTCGCGCAGGGAGCCCACGAAGACGTGGTGCTCCTGGTTGACCAGGGCCACATGGGAGCGGACGCGTTCGGCGGGCATGCGGGACAGTTCCGCGCCGCCGAGGGTGATGCGGCCGTCCCCGGGCGCGTAGATCCCGGCGAGCAGCCGGCCCAGGGTGGACTTGCCCGCGCCCGAGGGACCGACCAGCGCCAGCCGGGTGCCCGGGGCGACCTCCAGGGAGACCTGGCGCAGCACGTCCACGCCCTCGCGGTAGCCGAAGCGCACCCGCTCGGCGCGCACGTCCCGTCCGTCCGGTGCCAGGGACTCCTCCCCGGCGCCCGGTTCGATGTCCCGCACACCCACCAGCCGGGCCAGCGACACCTGGGCCACCTGCAGCTCGTCGTACCAGCGCAGGATGAGGTTGACGGGGTCCACGAGCATCTGGGCGATCAGGGCGCCCGTCGTCAGCTGGCCGACCCCGATCCAGCCCCGGAGCACGAACACGCCGCCGATCATGAGCACCGAGGCGAGCACGGTGGCGTGGGTGAGGGTGATGACCGGGAAGAGGACCGAGCGCAGCCACAGCGTGTAGCGCTCCCAGGCCGTCCACTCCCTGACCCGGCGCTCCGACAGCTCGATCCGGCGGTCGCCGAGGCGGTGGGCCTCGACCGTGCGTCCGGCGTCCACGGTCTCGGCGAGGGCGGCGGCCACGGCGGCGTATCCCGCCGCCTCGGAGCGGTAGGCGGACGGTGCCCGCTTGTAGTACCAGCGGCAGCCGACCACCAGCAGCGGCACGGCGACCAGCACGGCCGGTGCCAGCGGCGGCACCGTGACCACGAGCCCGCCGAGCAGCAGCACCACCCACACCACGCCGATCGCCAGCTGCGGTACGGCCTCGCGCATCGCGTTGGCCAGCCGGTCGATGTCGGTCGTGATCCGGGACAGGAGATCGCCGGTGCCGGCCCGTTCCAGGACGCCCGGGGGCAGTCCGACCGACCGGACGAGGAAGTCCTCGCGCAGGTCGGCCAGCATCCGCTCGCCGAGCATCGCCCCGCGCAGCCGCACCTCACGCACGAACACCGCCTGGACGGCCAGCGCCAGCGCGAACAGCGAGAGGACGAGCGGCAGATGAAGCTCCCGCGCGCCGTCCGACACCCGCTGCACGAGGTCGCCGAGCAGCCACGGGCCCACCAACGAGGCCATGACGGACGCCGTGTTGACGCCGATCAGGACCAGGAAGGCACGCCGGTGGCGGCGGAACAGTTCGGCCACATACGCGCGTACGGTCGCGGGGGCGCCGACCGGCAGGGTGTTCGCCGTCTTCGGTGCCGCCGGGTCGTACGCCGGTGGCGCCACGCCGATCATGCTGTCTCCTCGATCTCTTCGAGTTCCTTAAGTACGCCGCTCAGCACGGCCTCTTCCTCGGTCTCCCGGGTCACCACGGCCCGGTAGCGGGGCTCGCTGTGCACCAGTTCGCGGTGGACGCCGACCGCCACGACCCGGCCCTCGTGCACCAGCACGACCCGGTCGGCGTGGTCCAGGAGCAGCGGCGAGGAGGTGAACACCACGGTCGTGCGCCCCTCGCGCAGCCCGCGCACGCCCTGCGCGATCCGTGCCTCGGTGTGCGAGTCGACGGCCGAGGTCGGCTCGTCCAGCACCAGCACCTCCGGGTCGGTGATCAGCGACCGGGCCAGCGCGAGCCGTTGTCGCTGCCCGCCCGACAGGGACCGTCCGCGCTCGGTGATCCGCGTGCCCATGGGGTCCTCGGCGTCCAGCGACGCCTGGGCCAGCGCGTCCAGCACGTCCCCGCACTGCGCGGCCGCCAGCGCGTCCTGGGCGCTGACCTTCCCCGAGGCGGGAACATCGAGCAGTTCGCGCAGCGAACCGGACAGCAGGACGGGGTCCTTGTCCTGGACGAGGACGGCCGTGCGGGCCGTGTCCAGCGGCAGCTCGTCGAGGGGCACCCCGCCCAGCAGGACGGACGTGTCCTGTTCCGCCGGGTGGCCGCCCAGCCGTTCGGCGAGCAGGCCCGCCGCGTCCGGGTCGCCGCACACCACCGCGGTCAGCCGGCCGGCGGGGGCCAGCAGACCGGTCGCGGGGTCGTACAGATCACCGCTCGGCACGTCGGCCCCGCGCACGCCCTCGGTGTCCGTGGCCCGCTCCAGCGACAGCACCCGCGCGGCCCGCTTGGCCGAGGGGCGCGAGAAGGAGTACGCCATGGCGATCTCGTGGAAGTTCTGGAGGGGATAGCTCAGGACCATCACCGAGCTGTAGACGGTGACCAGTTCGCCGATGGTGATGCGCCCCTGCCGGGCCAGATGGACGCCGTACCAGACCACGACGATCATCAGGACGCCCGGGAGCAGGGTCTGGACGGCGGCGATCAGGGACCACATGCGGGCGCTGCGGACGGCGGCGTGGCGGACCTCCTGGGAGGCGCGGCGGTAGCGGTCGAGGAACAGGTCCTCGCCGCCGATGCCGCGCAGCACGCGCAGCCCGGCGACCGTGTCCGAGGCCAGCTCGGTGGCGCGGCCGGCCTTCTCGCGCTGGAAGTCGGCCCGCCGGGTGGCCCGGGGCAGCAGTGGCAGCACGGCCAGCGCCACCACCGGCAGGCCCGCGGCGACGACCACGCCGAGCGCCGGCTGGTAGAGCAGCAGGGCGACGCAGACGACGACCACGGTGAGGGCCGCCGCGGTGAACCGGGACACGGCCTCCACGAACCAGCCGATCTTCTCCACGTCACCGGTGGAGACGGCCACGACCTCGCCGGCCGCCACGCGCCGGGTCAGAGCCGAGCCCAGTACGGCCGCCTTGCGGGCGAGCAGTTGCTGCACCCGGGCCGCGGCGGTGATCCAGTTGGTGACGGCCGTGCGGTGCAGGAAGGTGTCGCCCAGCGCGATGCAGAAAGCGCACAGCGCCAGCAGCCCGCCCGTCAGAGCCAGCCGGGTGCCGGAACGGTCCACCACGGCCTGCACACTGAGGCCCACACAGAACGGCAGCGCGGAGACCGCCACGAAGTGCAACAGTCCCCAGGCGAGCGACTTGAGCTGTCCGCCCAGCTGATTGCGGGCCAGCCACCACAGGAATCGGGGTCCCGAACGCGCGTCCGGTACGCCGGGATCGGGATAGGGAAGGTCTTGAATCTGCATGACGACTGACGTCCCGGTGGCTCGTGTCAGGGGGGTGGAGGGAACCGCTCACGGCGGCAGCAAACCGTGACAGGTTCGCCTCGCAGCGTGGTCGCTGGCAAACGGTTTTTCTGCGCGCGGCGCTCCGGCTCTTTTGCCGGAGGCCTCATTGCCAGGAGGGGGTGATTCGCCGTAGAACACCGGCCATGAAGAGACGGATCGTCATGTTCATGCTTGCCTGGACGACCCTCCTGGCGAGTGTCCTCCTCGGGGCGGGGCCGGCCCGATCGGCCGACGTACCCGCCGAGTTCGGCACCGACTGGCACGACCCGGTCACCGCGGCCCCGCCCGTGGCGAAGCCGCACGGCAAGTCCTGCCAAGTCACCCTCGCGGAGGCACAGTTCCGGGACTTCACCCCCTACAAGGGCATCTACACCCCGCCGTCGGGCTGCGGCGACCGCTGGAGCAAGGTCGTGCTGCGCCTCGACGGCAAGGTCAAGGGGCGGCAGTACGACCGGCTCGGCTATCTGCACGTCGGCGGCGTCGAGATCCTCCGTACCTCCACCCCCGAACCCTCGCCCGACGGCATCGCCTGGTCCGTGGAGAAGGACGTCACGCGGTACAGCGACACCTTCCGCAGCAGCCAGGACGTGGAGATGCTCATCGGAAACGTCGTCGACGACACCTACACCGGCGTGATCGACGTCAAGGTCACGCTCACCTTCTACGCAGGGAAGCCGACCGCCGCCGCGACCCCCGACAAGGTCCTCACCCTCGGCGCGGGCAACACCCTCACCACCCCGCGCAACAGCGAACGCGTCCTCGCCGAGGTCTACGCCACCGGATCGGGCGGCGGCTGCGAGGAGTTCTGGTATCTCGCGGTGCCCGACAAGGCGCCGTACTCCTGCCAGGCCGACGGCGGCCCCTACCGGGAGGTCCAGATCAAGGTCGACGGCCAACTGGCCGGAATCGCCGCGCCGTTCCCCCACGTGTGGACCGGAGGCTGGTCCAACCCCTTCCTCTGGTACGTGATTCCGGGCCCCCGCGCCTTCGACGTCAAGCCGATCGAGTACGACCTCACCCCCTTCGCGGGCCTTCTCGACGACGGCCGTCCGCACAAGCTCGAGGTCTCCGTCGTGGGCGTGCCCGAGGGGCAGAGCGGCTGGAGCGCACCGGTCAAGGTGCTGGTGTGGCAGGACGCCAAGAGGGCACAGGTGACGGGCGGACTGACCGAGAACCGGTCGGGGACCCTCACCAACTCCTCCACCTACACCGCCGGTTCACCGGAGCGCGTGGACACCGTGGCAGGCCACGCGCTGACCGTCTCCGGATATGTCGACACCTCGCACGGCCGGGTGGCGACCACCGTCCGCCGCACGCTCGCCAACACCTCCGTGCACCGCTGGACCGACGGCGAGAACACCGATGCCCTCGACGCCACCTGGACGGACGACGAGTCCGTCACCGTCGCCGGACGCGGACCGGCCCGGACGACGGCCACGCACCGGACGTACACGATGAACGGCTCGACCACGATCGGCGACGACGCCCGGCTGCGCACCGTGCTGACCCTCGGCGACCGTGCCGCGGTGACCGAGACGCGGGGCGGCCGGCGCACCGGCTGGTCACGGCTGGACGACACGGTCAGCGGGGACGCCACGTACACGACCGGGGTTCCGCGCGACCAGCGGCACGCGGTCGGCACGACGAGCGAGCGGTATCGGCTGTACGGGTCGCGCGGGTGCTACGACCGTTCCCTGACGGCCGTTCAGGGGGTGCTCACGGAGGACCGTACGCGCTGCTGATCGAGCCGTGTGCGAGGCGTCACACGGGTGGGGGTCGCTCGCGCAGTTCCCCGCGTCCCTGAAGGTGGGATCACCGGTCCGACCTCGAAGGGGCGCGGGGAACCGTGCGACCAGCCACGAACCACCCGCAGCCGCCCATCAAGCGGCACCCCCCTACCCGCAGCGCGCCCCGAGTTCCGGCCCCCCGTCCACCAACGTGTCCAACAACCCCCCCAACAGCTCCCGCTGCTCCTCGCTCAACGGCGCCAGGATCTCCGCCGCGGCCGCGCGCCGAGCGCCCCGTACCTCGCTCAGCGCCTTGCGGCCCTCGTCCGTGAGCTCGATCCGGATGACCCGGCGATTCGTCGGATCCGGCACCCGGCGCACCTTGCCGTTCGCCTCCAGACCGTCGACCAGGGAGGTCACGGCGCGCGGGACCACCTCCAGGCGCTCGGCGAGATCGGCCATGCGCGGGGGTGAGCCGTAGTGCGCCAGCGTGCGCAACAGCCGGGACTGGGCCGGGGTGACCCCCAGGCCGCACTGCTCGATGTGCCGCTTCTGGATGCGGTGCACACGGCGGGTGAACCGCAGCAACTGCTCGGCGAGCAGGCCGTCTGGATCGGGCGTGGTCATACGGGAACAATATCAGGACGACATTCATTGTGAGTATAGGTAACAATGAGCTAGGCTCCGCCAGGCTTCGCCATCTCATCGTCCCAGTCGTCCCCCTCCCGTAGGAGTCCATTGCATCCCGATCGCCAACCCAGCTGGACACCGCCGGCCGACGCCAAGCAGCAGCCCCGGCAGGTGCGCCGCATCCTGAAGCTCTTCCGTCCCTACCGCGCTCGCCTCGCGGTCGTCGGACTGCTCGTCGGCGCCGCGTCCCTGGTGTCCGTGGCCACGCCCTTCCTCCTCAAGGAGACCCTGGACGTCGCCATCCCCCAGGGCCGCACCGGCCTGCTCAGCCTGCTCGCGCTCGGCATGATCGTCAGCGCGGTCCTGACCAGTGTCTTCGGTGTGCTGCAGACCCTGATCTCCACCACCGTCGGCCAGCGCGTCATGCACGACCTGCGCACCGCGGTCTACGGCCGTCTGCAGCGCATGTCGCTGGCGTTCTTCACCCGCACCCGCACCGGTGAGGTCCAGTCCCGCATAGCCAACGACATCGGCGGCATGCAGGCCACCGTCACCTCCACCGCCACCTCCCTGGTCTCCAACCTGACCAGCGTGGTCGCCACCATCGTCGCGATGATCGCCCTCGACTGGCGGCTGACCGTCGTCTCCCTCCTGCTGCTCCCGGTGTTCGTGTGGATCAGCCGGCGCGTCGGCAACGAACGCAAGAAGATCACCACCCAGCGTCAGAAGCAGATGGCCGCGATGGCCGCGACCGTCACCGAGTCGCTGTCCGTCAGCGGGATCCTGCTCGGCCGCACCATGGGCCGTTCCGACTCGCTGACCAAGTCCTTCGCCGAGGAGTCCGAGGGCCTGGTCGACCTCGAGGTGCGCTCCAACATGGCGGGACGCTGGCGGATGGCCGTCATCACCATCGTCATGGCCGCCATGCCGGCGATCATCTACTGGACCGCGGGCATGGCCCTGCAACTCGGCGGCCCCAAGGTCTCCATCGGCACGATCGTCGCCTTCGTCTCGCTGCAGCAGGGCCTGTTCCGCCCGGCCGTGAGCCTGCTGGCGACCGGTGTCCAGATCCAGACCTCGCTCGCTCTCTTCCAGCGCATCTTCGAGTACCTCGACCTGCCCATCGACATCACCGAGCGCGAGAACCCGGTGCACCTCGACCAGATCAAGGGCGAGGTCCGCTTCGAGGACGTCGAGTTCCGCTACGACGACAAGGGCGGCCCCATCCTCGACGGCATCGACGTCACCGTCCCGGCCGGCAGCAGCCTCGCCGTCGTCGGTCCGACCGGCGCCGGAAAGTCGACGCTCGGCTGTCTCGTCCCGCGCCTGTACGACGTCACCGGCGGCCGTGTCACCCTCGACGGCGTCGACGTCCGCGATCTCGACTTCGACACCCTCGCCCGCGCGGTCGGCGTCGTCTCCCAGGAGACGTACCTCTTCCATGCCTCGGTCGCCGAGAACCTGCGCTTCGCGAAGCCGGACGCCACCGACGCGGAACTCGAGGCGGCGGCCAGGGCGGCCCAGATCCACGAGCACATCGCGTCCCTGCCCGACGGATACGACACGGTCGTCGGCGAGCGTGGCCACCGCTTCTCCGGCGGTGAGAAGCAGCGCCTGGCCATCGCCCGCACCATCCTGCGCGATCCGCCGGTCCTCATCCTCGACGAGGCGACCAGCGCTCTGGACACGCGTACCGAGGCGGCCGTCCAGGACGCCATCGACGCCCTGTCGGCCAACCGCACCACGCTCACCATCGCCCACCGCCTGTCCACCATCCGGGGTGCCGACCAGATCGTGGTCCTCGACTCCGGGCGGGTGGCCGAGCGGGGCACCCACGAGGAACTCCTGGAGCACGACGGGCGGTACGCGGCCCTCGTACGCCGGGATGCCCAACTGGAACCGACAAGCTGAAAATATGCCGGGTTTGTGACGATATGCGGGTTACCGTGCCCGCATGTACCAGAACACTCCGCCACGGAGCACTCGGAGCGCGATTCGACTGACGCGCAGGGGCCGGTTCGCCCTCATCGCGACCGGAGCCGTCGTGGCCGGCACCGCCGTGGCGGTGCCGCTGCTGACCCTGGAGAGCGAGCAGCACGCCAGGCCGACATCCCTGGTCATCCCGGAGGGCTGGCGCGCGGGGCAGGTCTACGACGCCGTCGACAAGGTCCTGGCGCTGCCGGCGGGCAGCACCAGGAGGTCGGTCGCCAAGGCCGGCCTGAAGCTGCCGAACGACGCCGACGGCAACCCGGAGGGCTATCTCTTCCCGGCGACGTATCCGCTGGAGAGCAACGGCAGGAAGGCGACCCCCGAGTCCCTGCTGGCGTACATGGTCGACACCGCGAACAAGAGGTTCAACGGCGCCCCGGTCGCGGCCGGCGCCCAGCGCAACGCCATGAACGTGTACCAGGCGGTCACCATCGCGAGCATCGTGCAGGCCGAGGCCGCCTCGAAGGCGGACATGGGCAAGGTGGCACGGGTCATCTTCAACCGGCTGGAACGCGGGATGCCGCTGCAGATGGACTCCACCGTCAACTACGCCCTGAACCGTGCCTCGCTCAGGACCAGCGTCGGCGACACGCGGATCGACAACCCCTACAACTCGTACCAGCGCATGGGCCTGCCGCCCACGCCCATCGACAACCCGGGCGAGGACGCGATGCGTGCCGCGATCAGCCCGCCGCCGGGGGACTGGCTGTACTTCGTCACCGTCAAGCCGGGCGACACCCGCTTCACCGCCGACTTCGCCCAACACCAGCGCAACGTCGCCGAGTTCAACGCCAACCAGAAGAGCGCGAGCCCGGCCAGGTGACCCGACGGGACCTCAAGCGGCGACCGGCTCGGCCGACGGCGTGGCCAGCAGGCGCCTGATGTCCCGTACGGCCGCCCGGCCGGCCCGGTTGGCCCCGATGGTGCTGGCCGACGGGCCGTAGCCGACCAGATGGACGCGTGGATCGGCGACCGCGCGGGTGCCGTCGACACGGATCCCGCCGCCGGGCTCGCGCAGCCGCAGCGGCGCGAGATGGTCGATGGCCGCCCGGAAGCCGGTGGCCCACAGGATGACGTCGGCGTCGACGCGCCGCCCGTCGCCCCACTCCACACCGTCGGGCGTGATCCGGTCGAACATGGGCCGCCGGTCGAGGATCCCGTCCTCGATGCCCTGCCGGATCGCGTCGCTCAGCGGCAGTCCGGTCACGGTCACGACGCTCTGCGGCGGCAGCCCCTGCCGTACCCGCTCCTCCACCAGCGCGACGGCCGCCCGGCCGTACTCCTCGGTGAACGGGCCCTCGTGATAGACGGGCGGGCGCCGCGTGACCCAGGTGGTGGCGGCCGCGTACCGGGCGATCTCCAGCAGGTGCTGCGTACCGGAGGCGCCCCCGCCCACCACGACCACCCGCTGCCCCGCGAACGCCTCGGGCCCGGGGTACTGCGCGGTGTGCAACTGCCGCCCCCGGAAGGTCTCCTGACCCCGATAGCGCGGCCAGAACGGCCGGTCCCAGGTGCCGGTCGCGTTGATCAGCGCCCGTGTCGACCAGATGCCGTCCGAGGTCTCGACGAGCAGCCGCCCGCCCTCCCCCTCCCGCACGGCACGGACGTCGACGGGCCGCCGTACGCGCAGGTCGAAGGTGCGCTCGTACGTGGCGAAGTACTCGGCGATCACCTGGGACGAGGGCCGCTCGGGGTCGGCGTCCGTCAGCTCCATCCCGGGCAGGGAGTGCATGCCGTGGACCTTGCCGTACGTCAGCGAGGGCCAGCGGAACTGCCAGGCGCCGCCCGGCCCGGGGGAGTGGTCCAGCACCACGAAGTCGCGCTCCGGCTCGAAACCGGTGCGGCGCAGGTGATAGGCGCTGGACAGACCCGCCTGACCGGCGCCTATGACGACTACCTCGACCTCGCGTGTGTTGTTCACATTTCTACTAACGGCGGGGAGCCCGTGGATCTTCCCGCCCGCTCACCGCCCTCCGGCGACCAGGAGCGGAGCGCCGCCTGCCACGGACGTCCCCTCCAGCAGCCCGCGCGCGGCCAGCTCCGGGATCACGCCCTCCCCGAACCAGTAGGCCTCCTCCAGATGCGGATACCCCGACAGCACGAAGTGCTCGACGCCCAGCGCGTGGTACTCCTCGATCAGGTTCGCCACCTCGGCATGGCTGCCGACCAGCGCCGTCCCCGCGCCCCCGCGCACCAGCCCCACCCCGGCCCACAGGTTCGGGTGGATCTCCAGCGCCTCCCGGGAACCGCCGTGCAGGGCCAGCATCCGCCGCTGCCCCACCGACTCGCTCCGGCCCAGCGCCTGCTGCGCGGCCGCGACGGTGTCCGCGTCGAGGTCGTCGAGCAGCCGGTTCGCCGTCGCCCACGCCTCGGCCGAGGAGTCCCGGGAGATGGTGTGCAGCCGTATCCCGAAGCGGACGGTCCGCCCCTCCCGCTCGGCCAGCGACCGGATCCAGTCGATCTTCTCCTTCACCTGCGCCGGCGGCTCGCCCCAGGTCAGATACACGTCCGCGTGCCGCGCCGCGACCGGCCCGGCGGCCGGCGAGGACCCGCCGAAGAACAGCTGCGGCACCGGATCCGGCGGCAGCGCGGTCAGCCCGCCCTCGACCTGGTAGTGCACGCCGTCGTGGTCGTACGGCTGTCCCCGCCACACCCCGCGTACGACCGAGAGGAACTCGTCGGTGCGGGCGTACCGCTGGTCGTGGTCGAGCCGGTCGCCGAAGCGGCGCTGCTCGGCCGAGTCGCCGCCGGTGACGACGTTGAGCAACAGCCGTCCCCGCGTGAGGCGTTGATAGGTCGCCGCCATCTGCGCGGCGAGCGTCGGCGAGATCAGCCCCGGCCGGAACGCCACCAGGAACTTCAGCCGTTCGGTGTGCTGGGCCAGCGCCACCGTGGTCAGCCAGGCGTCCTCGCACCAGGTGCCGGTCGGCGTGAGCACCGCCTCAAAACCCAACTGCTCGGCCGCCTTGGCTATTTGGGCCAGATACTCGATGTCGGGGGCGCGGACTCCGCTGACCTTGCGGGTGGCGCCGGTCTCGTTCGACGCGTACGCGTGCCGGTCGACGAGCGTACGGCCGTCACCGCCCGTCGGCAGGAACCAGTGGAGACGTACGGTCATGTCCTCAGCCCTCCGAAGGACGCGGCGCGGTCGTGGAGGCCGGCAGCCCGTCGTTGTAGCGGGTGTCGACGAAGGCCCCGAAGTCCACCTTCCCCGGGATCAGCTTGAGTTGGGTGAAGGTGTCGGCGATCTGCTGCTCGGAGGCGATGAGCTGCGGGTCGACGGCGACCGCGACACGGGTGGTGTACGTCCGCCTCACCGCGGCCAGCGCGACGTCGTCCGGCAGCCCGGTCTCCTTCGCCCAGACCTTGGCCCACTCGTCCTCGTGGGAGTAGACCCAGGTGTAGGCCCGCCGCAGCCGCTGCAGGTAGTCCTTGACGGCGGCCGCCTTCCTCGGGTCCTTCAGCGCGCTCGGCGCCGCCACCTGGAAGGTCAGGCCGTTGGTGATCCCGTCGCCGGTGGTCAGCACCCGGCCCTGCTTGGCCTGCAGGACCTGCGAGGTGTACGGGTCCCACACCGCCCACGCGTCGATCTTGCCGGAGGTGAACGCGGCCAGCGCGTCGGCCGGCTGGAGATACTTGACCTTGACGTCGCTCAGGCTGAGCCCGGCCTTCTTGAGGGACGCCACCAACTGGTAGTTGGCGGAGGAACCCTGCGCCACGGCGACGGACTTGCCCTTGAGGTCCTGGGTGTCGGTCAGCTTGGACTTGTCGGGCACGAGGATGGCGTCGCCCTTGGAGGTGCCGTGCCAGGCGGCCACCACCGTGATCTTCGAGCCGGCGCCGGCGGCGAAGACCGGCGGGGTGTTGCCGACACCGCCGATGTCGACGGCCTTGGCGTTCACGGCCTCCAGCAGCGGCGGGCCCGAGGTGAACGTCGACCACTTGATCTTGTACTTGAGGTTCTTGAGCTCACCCGCGGCTCGCAGAATGGCCTCCGAACCACCCTTCTGGTCACCGACGTCGAGGGTCAGCGAGCCCTGGCCGTCGACCGCTCCGCCCGTGTCGGCGGCCGAGTTGCCGCCGCAGGCGGTGAGCAGCAGGGCGAGGGGGAGCAGGAGTGCGGCGGGGACGAGGCGACGTCGCATGGGGTTGTCCGTTCTGTGGAACCGATGGGGAGGTGGACGGGAAGGGGAGGGGAGGGGAGGGGAGGGAAGGGAAGTTCAGGCGGCTTCGGCGGCGGTGTCGACGCCGAGCCGTTCCAGCAGGCCGGCGCGGAGTTCGGCGAAGCGGGGGTCGGTGATGTCGCGCGGGCGGTCGAGGTCGACGGTCTGCTCGTGCGCGATGACGCCGTCGTCCATCACCAGGACACGGTCGGCGAGCAGCACGGCCTCCTCGACGTCGTGCGTGACCAGCAGGACGGCACAGCCGCGCCGCTGCCACAGCTCGCCGACCAGCCGCTGTGCCTTGATCCGGGTGAGCGCGTCGAGGGCGCCGAACGGCTCGTCGAGCAGCAGCAGATCCGGCTCCCGCACCAACGCCCGTGCCAGCGAGGCGCGTTGGGCCTCGCCGCCGGAGAGCGTCTTGGGCCAGGCGTCGCTGCGGTGGCTCAGCCCGACCTCCTCGAGGGCCTGGTCGGCGACGGCCCGCTGGGGCTTTCCGGGCAGGCCGAGCAGGACGTTGCGCCATACCTTCTTCCACGGCATCAGCCGCGGCGCCTGGAAGGCGACGGCCTTGCGGCGCGGGACCAGGACGGTGCCCCGGATGTCGCGGTCGAGACCGGCCAGGATGCGCAGCAAGGTGGACTTGCCGCAGCCGCTGCGTCCGAGCAGGGCCACGAACTCGCCCGGCCGGACATCGAGTCGCAGGTCGTCGATGACGGCACGGCCGTCGAAGGAACGGGTCAGGCCCTCGACATGGACGGCCTGCGCGGACCCTACGGCCCCGGTCGCCTCGGGGCTCGGAATCACCGGCCGGTGAACGTCGGTCGCCATTGCAGCAGCAGCCTTTCGAGGGTACGGACGACGAAGTCGGCCAGCAGGCCGAGGAAGGCGTAGACGATCAGGCAGACCACGATCACGTCGGTCCGCAGGAAGTCCCGCGCCTGCACCATGAGGAACCCGATGCCGGAGTCGGCGTTGACCTGCTCGGCGAAGACCAGCGCGAGCCAGGCGATGCCGAGCGAGTAGCGCAGCCCGGTCAGGGCGCCGGGCAGCGCGCCCGGCAGTACGACGTGCCGCACGAGCCCCCAGCGGGACAGGCCGAGCGACTCCCCGGCCTCGATGAGCTGCGCGTCCACGCCCCGGATGCCGGCGTAGACGTTGAGGTAGAGCGGGAAGGTCACGCCGAGCGTGATGATGGCGATCTTCGGCGCCTCGCCGATGCCGAACCAGATGATGAACAGCGGGATCAGACCCACGAACGGCACGGTCCGCAGCATCTGCACCGGCGCGTCCACCAGGTCCTCGCCGACCCTGAACAGGCCCGAGGCCAGGGCGAGTCCGACGCCGATGACGGTGCCCAGCAGCAGTCCGCCGGCCACCCGTCGCAGCGACGTGCCGATGGCGCCGGGCAGCGAGCCGTCGGCGATCAGGTCCCAGCCGACCTGGGCGATGCGCCCCGGTGAGGCGAGGACGTCGGGGGTCAACACGCCGGTAGTGCTGAGGAGTTGCCACAGGGCGAGCAGGAGAAGGGGGCCGGTGGTGCGGCGCAGCGAGCGGGGGACGCGGGTGCGGCGGCTGGAGGCGGGGGCGATGGGGGTGAGGTCGAGGTCGGCACCTTGCCGGGGACCCTGTTGGGAACCGTGCTGGGTACCTTGCTTGGATATTTCCGAAATATCGGGTTCACGAGGGCCGGGCGGTGCATGGCTGATGCTCATGATGCTCCGAGGAGGGGAGAGCGACCGGTGAGGGGAGCGCGCGCCTCGTAGGCGCTGCGGCGGACGGCACGGGTCAGTGCCCGCGCCGGTCAGCGCAGCGGGAGGCGGAGGGGAAACGTGGGGGGAGGGAAGGCGTCAGCAGCCGCGACAACACGCGGCGGAGGCCACCCGCAGCAGGTCGATGTGACCGCGCGTGGTGAGCAGGGCTGAACGCAACATGCGGTGAACGTAGCCAGATCGTCCGTGCACGGTCAACGGTGTCTCGCGGACTGGACCTCCCGTATCAACGGGCGGGCCATGGCGCACGTGTGAAACCCGGCGTATGGGTCAGGATGGGGTCATGTCAGATGCCTTCACCACCCGAGTCCTGAACATCACCACCGGCTCCGCGGAGAGGGTGGTCGACCTGACCCGCGATTGCGAGGCCTTCCTTCGGGAGGCGGCCGCCGGCCGTGACGGCCTGCTCAACATCTTCGTCCCGCACGCGACCGCCGGAATCGCCGTCATCGAAACGGGCGCCGGCAGCGACGACGACCTCCTCGCCGCCCTCCACACCCTCCTGCCCGCCGACGACCGCTGGCAGCACCGCCACGGCAGCCCCGGTCACGGCCGGGACCACGTCCTCCCGGCCTTCGTACCGCCGCATGCGACCTTGCCGGTGGTCGGCGGGGGGCTGGAGCTGGGGACGTGGCAGTCGGTGTGCCTGGTGGACACGAACAGGGACAACGCCGAACGGAAGGTCCGCCTCTCCTTCCTCGCCGGCTCCTGATGCCGCCCCGTGTTCACCGGGTGAGCCGCGCGGTGGCCGACGTCAACGGGTCCGGGAGGTAGCGCGCGGGCGGTGCCGTCTGTGGGCCGCCCGTCGGTTGCACGGACATGACGATCTCGGCGCGGTACCGCGCGGGGTGCGAGCGGACCTGCGCCGCTGTCGTTCCCGGGCACCACGCGTCGACGGTCAGGGACGAGACGTAGGGATGCCGGCCGATGGGGCGCATCTCGGCGGGGCGGCCGTCGACGACGGAGGACGCCGGCGGTTCGTGCCGTCCGACGATGTGTCCGGCACGCATCAGGAGGATCGTCGGGGGCGTGGGCGACACGGGGTAGGTGAGCACGGTCGTGGTGTGTGCCGAGCTGATCTCGTAGCGGGCGGTGACGCGATCGCCGTGCAACCGGACTCCGGTGACGGAGAGCCGGACCGGGTCACCCGCGGTGGACGGTTCCACCGGCGGGGCGACGGTGCTTCCGCAGGCGTAGGCGCGGTGTTGGACGGCCTGCGGTGGTGACGTGGTCAGCTGCGGTGCGGGTGGGGCGGTGGACGGGTCGGTGGCCCGTGGCGCGCACCCCACCAGGCCGATGGCGACCACGGTCGCCGCGCACACGGCCGCCCGCGGGCTTCGTGGTGACATGGCACCCCCTTCGGGAATCACGCTCGTACGACGCCGGGGTGGCCATGAACGTTCGCCGGAAGGGGCTGTCTCGGTTCGTCGAAGCCGAGTCCTGGCGCCAACCGGGCTCTACCATGGTGGAGTTCACCGCGAGGAGCATGCCCATGGGCGTCGAAGAGACCGCAAGCACACCGTCCGGCACGGGGGTTCTGGGCGGTCCGTCCGCCGGGCCCATGGTGCCGAGACTGCTGCTCGGGGCGCGGCTGCGCAGGCTGCGGGAGGGGCGGGGTGTCTCCCGTGAGGACGCGGGTCACGCCATCCGCGGCTCCCGGTCGAAGATCAGCCGGATGGAGGCCGGGCGGCACGGGTTCAAGCTGCGCGACGTGGCCGATCTGCTCACCCTCTACGGCGTCACGGACGAGGCGGAGCGAGCCACCCTGCTGACGCTGGCGGAGGCGGCCAACACCCCCGCGTGGTGGCAGGACTACCACGACGTGGTGCCCGCCTGGTCGCAGACCTACCTCGCGGCGGAACAGACGGCGGCCCTCATCCGCTGCTACGAAGTCCAGCGCGTCCCGGCCCTGTTGCAGACCCGCGACTACGCCCGTGCCGCCATCCGGCTCGCCCACCCGGACGCCTCCGAGGACGAGATCGACCGGCGGCTCGCCCTGCGGATGACCCGGCAGCGGATCCTCGACGGCCGGTCGGCGACCCGGCTCTGGGCCGTCGTCGACGAGGCGGCGCTGCGCCGCCCGGTCGGCGGCCTGCCCACGATGCGCGCCCAGCTCCGGCATCTCATCGAGATGTGCCGGCACCCGCGGGTCTCCGTCCAGGTCCTGCCGTTCCTCGCCGGTGGTCACTCCGCGGAGAGCGGTCCCATGACCATCGTGCGGCTGCCCGGCAGCGAGTTGCCCGACGTGGTCCACCTCGAACGACTCGCCACCGCGCTCTATCCCGACCGGCCCGCCGACGTCGAGTGCTACTGGGACGCCATGAACCGCCTGGTGGTGGAGGCGGAATCGCCGGAGGAAACCCCGACGATCCTCCACCGCGTCCTCCAGGAGACCTGACCCCGGCGGGCGCCTTCGCCGTCAGGGCTTGCGGGCGACACCGCCGTACTGGTGCACCTCCGCGGGCAGCCCCCAGGCGCCGTCGTCGGGGCGCCAGCGCGAACACGAGGCCACACCCGGTTCGAGCAGCTCCAGGCCGTCGAAGTAGCGGGCGATCTGCTCGGGGCTGCGAAGGATGTAGGGGACCGATCCGCCCTCGTTGTACTGCCGGATCGCCTCGAGGTAGGCCTTGCTGGTGTCGGTGCTGTCGTACTGCACCAGGAAGCTGCCCGACGGCAGTCCGGCCACGAGCCGGCGGACGATCGAGCACGCCTCGTCGTGGTCCTCGATGTGGCCCAGGATGCCCATCAGCATCAGGGCGACCGGCTTGTCGAAGTCCAGCGTCTTCGCGGCCTCCCGCAGGATCGTCTCCGGATCGCGCAGGTCGGCGTCGACGTAGTTGGTGACGCCCTCCGGGGTGCTGGTGAGCAGGGCCCGGGCGTGGGCCAGGACCAGCGGGTCGTTGTCGACGTAGACGATCCGGGACTCCGGGGCCACCCGCTGGGCGATCTGGTGGGTGTTGTCCACGTTGGGCAGACCGGTGCCTATGTCCAGGAACTGGCGAACGCCCTCCTCGCCGGCCAGGTGGCGGACGGCGCGGGCGAGGAAGTAACGGGCGGCGCGGGCACCGGTCTCGATACCGGGGAAGATCTCCCGGAACGCGTCACCGGCCACCCGGTCGACTTCGTAGTTGTCCTTCCCTCCCAGCCAGTAGTTCCAGATCCGCGCCGACTGCGGCACAGATGTGTCGATCTTGGGCAACGGCTCCTGCTCGGAGTTCTCCGTCTGATCAGCCATGGACGCTCCTGTGGGTACGGGATGGTGGAACCACGGATGGTCGAACGCCGGTCGTCGACGTCCACGTTATTCTCCCAGGCGCCGATCATGTGAATGAACGGGCCCAATTGACTTGACCTGCTTGTTTGTTGACGTCTGGTCAGCCCAATGGGCGCGGGTGGTGTTTGAGGCAATCGTGGCGCTGGTTTTGCCGGTTCTTGCGTTGTCCGCCCCTTCCCCCCGACCTAGCCTGACCTGCGGAGCCGTGGGAAGGGCCGGCATGCTGAAGACCGTCCGGGAACAGGCAACGGGTCTCACCGGGGATCAGCGCAACGCCTTCGTCGCCGCCTACCTGGGCTGGGCGATGGACGCCTTCGACTACTTCCTGGTGGTCCTCGTCTACAGCGAGATCGCCGACGACTTCGGCGTCTCCCTCACCGACATGGCGTTCCTGACCACCGCCACGCTGGTGATGCGGCCGGTCGGTGCCTTCCTCTTCGGCATGTGGGCCGACCGCCGGGGCCGCCGGCTGCCGCTCATGGTCGACGTCGTCTTCTACTCGATCGTCGGCTTCGCCTGCGCCTTCGCCCCCAACTACACCGTGCTGCTGGTGCTGCGCCTGCTGTACGGCATCGGCATGGGCGGCGAGTGGGGCCTGGGCGCGGCGCTCGCCATGGAGAAGATCCCGGCCGAGCGGCGCGGCTTCTGGTCGGGGCTGCTGCAGAGCGGCTACTCCCTGGGCTATCTGCTCGCCGCCGTGGCCTTCCTCGGCATCGAACCCGCCTTCGGCTGGCGGGGATTGTTCGCCTTCAGCCTGGTCCCCGCCCTGGTCGCCCTCTGGGTGCGCACCCGGGTGGAGGAGAGCGAGGTGTGGGAGAAGAGCGTCGCCGTCAACCGCACCCCCGCCCACCAGGTCCTCCGGAACCCCGCGGTGCTGAAGCGCTTCGTGTACCTGGTCGCGCTGATGACCGCCTTCAACTGGATGTCGCACGGCACCCAGGACGTCTACCCGACCTTCGTGAAGAAGGGCCTCGGTCTGTCCGCGGACACCTCCATCGCCATCGCGATCGTCTACAACGTCGGCGCCATGATCGGGGGCGCCCTCCTCGGCGCGCTGTCCGAGAAGCTGGGACGCCGCCGTACGATCATGATCGCGGCGACCGGGGGCCTGGTCGTCGTGCCCTTCTTCGTGCTGTCCACCACCGTCGGCTGGCTGATGCTCTCCTCCTTCCTGATGCAGGTCTGCGTCCAGGGGGCCTGGGGCGTCATCCCCGCGCATCTGACCGAGATGAGCCCCGACGCGATCCGCGGCTTCTACCCCGGCGTCACCTACCAGCTCGGCAACCTCATCGCCGCCCTCAACCTGCCGATCCAGGAGGCCGTCGCCGAACGGCACGGCTATCCGCCGGCGATGGCCTGGACCGTGGTCCCCGCGCTGGCCGCGGTGGTCGTGCTGAGCGCCGTCGGGAAGGAGGCCAAGGGCATCCGCTTCGGCACCACGGGCACCCGGGCCCCGAGCAGCGCGGCGGCCGACAGTGTGTAGCCGTCCGACGCCGTGGCTGTTTGAACCGGGCCGGTCGCTGCGGAGAGCATGACGGGGTCGGAAGACTCCGAGAGATTGGTTGGTCCATGAGCGAAGGCTCTCTGCGCGCCGTCACCGTCGAGCGCACCGGCCCGGGCCGGTTCACCGCCACGAACTCCCACGGCGCCACGATCGACTTCGGTACCGGCGACGGCACGGACTTCACCCCCGTCGAGCTGCTGCTCGCCGCGCTCGGCGGCTGCACCGCGGTCGACGTGGACGTCGCGACCAGCCGGCACGTGGAGCCCGAGGCGTTCACCGTCACCGTGAGCGGCAACAAGGTCAGCGACGAGCTGGGCAACCGGATGACCGATCTCGAGGTCAGATTCTCGGTCACCTTCCCCGACGGCGCCTCCGGCGACCGGGCCCGCGCGATCCTGCCCCGGGCGGTCGGCGTCTCCCACGACCGCCTGTGCACCGTCAGCCGCACCGTCGAGACCGGCACACCGGTCATGGCGGTGGTCGAGGACGCCTAGGCGCGCCCCGGCCAGACGGGGCCCTGGTCGGTCCAGACGACACCCTTGTTGCGGCAGAGGCAGAAGGGGTGGCCGATGGGGTCGGTGTAGACGCGGAAGCCGTAGCCGTCGGGGTCGACGCAGTCCCGTTGCAGGGTCGCGCCCAGGGCCAGGACGCGGCGCTGTTCGGCCTCGACGTCGTCGACCTCGAAGTCGAGGTGGAACTGCTTGGGGTGTTCGCTGTCGGGCCACCGCGGGGCGCGGTAGTCATCCACCTGGATGAAGGCCAGTTCGATCCCGCCGAGTTGGATACCGGCCCAGTGCTCGTTGCTGTCCTCCTTGACCGGGAGCCCCACCACCTCGGAGTAGAAGGCCGCCAGCGTCATCGTGTCCGGGCAGTCGATGATGAAGTCGGTCAGTCGTAGCATCCCGCGATCTTGTCACAGGATCGAACGAGCCGGGACTCCGGGACAGGGTCTTGGTCCGTCGGAAGGGCCCCGGCTCGCTGAGTGCCGGTGACAAGCGGGGCGTCGAGTGCTGCGTTGTTGTGAGCACTTCCGGATCGCGCGGGTGTCGCGGTCCTACCGTCCGGCTATGAACACGAGTCGGAGAACAGGAAGGACATGGCGCGGCGCCGCACTGGCCACGCTGCTGACCGCGGGCGCGCTCACCGCCGCGGCTCCGCAGGCCCAGGGGGACGGCGCGGCCCGGACCGAGACGGCCGTGGCGTCCACGCACCCGGCCGACGGTGTCGTGGAGACCGTGGTGCGGGTGAGGGTGCCGCTGCCGCAGTCGTTCGGGGCCCGCCCGGAGGCCTGCGACTGGCTGTCGTATCTGCGCTACCGCTCCGCCGACGGGCCGAGCCGGTCGGCCGACGCGGACCGGATCCTGGTCGCCCAGCCGGGCATCCTGGAGGGCGCCGGAGCCTTCGACAGCGTCGCCCGCGACACCGTCGCCCGGGCCGCGGAAGAGGGCCGGCACATCGAGTTCTGGGCCCTGGACCGCCGCTCGAACTGTCTGGAGGACCGGACGGGCATCGCCTCCGGCGACGAGCACACGGCCGTCGACTACTACTACCGCGGCAAGCAGGTCGCCGGCCGCACCTTCGCCGGGTACGCCGGCAACGGGCAGCTGGGCTGGCTGGCGAAGCTCGGCATCCAGCAGACCGTGCGGGACGAGTACGACCTGCTCACCGCCGAGTTGCCCGACCAGGGGCTGCGGAAGCGCAAGGTGCTGTGCGGCGGGCACTCCCTGGGCGGGGTGATCACCGGCTACTTCGCGGCCGCCGACTTCGACGGCGATCCGGCGACCACGGCGGACGCCGGACAGAACCAGTGCGCCGGGTACTTCGCCCTCGACACCACGATCTCCACGTCCCTCGCCGACCTCAGCGGCAGCGTGCCGGGCGACACCAACCTGCCCGACGTCGGCATCGGTTACACCGCCGTGCAGGCCGGACTCGACAGCGGAGTGCTGCCCCGCTCGCTGTCCGCGCCCGTGCTCCTCAACCCCGAGACCATGACCCTGCTCGGCATCGCCGGGCTGGGCGCCGTCAAGGCCCCGGACGCCGAGGCGGACCTGCCCTCCTATCTGCCGTCCAACGTCAACATCGAGGCCACCAACCGCTTCCTGTTCTCCAAGGACACCGCCACCTTCCTCACCGGCTCACCCGCCGTGAAGGACTTCAGGCTCACCAACGACGCCGTGCTCGGCGCGCTGATGGACGACAACTCCGTACCGCTGGCGTTCCTGCAGAGCAGCGTCGGCTTCTTCGACGGCGGGCCGATCACGGACAAGAACTTCCCGGCGGCCAACGGCAGTTCGGCGCAGCCCCAGCTGTTCGGCGTCGAGTACAAGGCCATTCCCGCCGAGCCGCACGGACCGCTGTACACCTGGCGCGACTACGACCGTGTCGGCGCCGCCGACGACCCCGGATACCGTTCCGCCGACGGCACCCCCTTCACCAACGCCTCCAAGGAGGTCACCGACATCCGGGAGCTGGCCCGCAGCCTGGCCGAGCAGCCGCTGGACTTCACCGAGCAGTACTTCCCCACCAAGCTGGTCACCGACATCGAGCTCGCCGACTCCCCGCAGATCAAGCAACTCGTCGTGCACCCCGACGGGTTGAAGGCGCACCCCACGCTCACCGTCCTCGCCGGCGACGGGCTCCTCGCGGGCCGCATCCCGACAGACCTGCACCCGGTGGTCGCCCCCGGCTACCAGCACCTCGACGTGCTGACCGCGGCGCCCGTGCAGAACGACGGCAGGCCCGAGGTGGTGTCCACCAGCCTCGTCGGCTTCGCCGCGGACCCCCGGTAAAGATCCCCCACACCCGATCGGCCCGGGAGGACAACCTCCCGGGCCGATCGGCGCTTGGACGCGCTCGCTCAGACCTTGCCCGCGGCGAACGTCGCCGCCGCGTCCGCGTCGGCGGTGTAGCCGAGGTGGGCCAGGACGTCGCCGCCGCCGTTCTCACAGATGGGGTCGCCCGTGGCGCAGAAGTCGTCGGTGCGGCTCTGGTAGGTGCCGGTGACGCTCTTGCCGAGGGCCCGGATCGGGTTGCCGAACAGCAGCACCGCCGCGACGCGCGGTTCTACCGCCGCGGGGAGGGTCGCCACGATGGGGCTGCCGACCACCGCTCCGGCGCTGCTGATGCCGATCGAGTTGTCGACGACGTTCGCGCCCTGCGAATAGCCGACGAGAACGAAACGCTGATTCGGGCAGGCGGCGGCCTGCGCGTTGACGTGGTTCACCAGATCGGCGTTTCCCTGGGCGGCCGATGTCGGGGAAAGATCGGCCGGGTAATTCACCGCATAGCTGGAGAGGCTTTTGCCCGTGAGTTTCTTCTGCAGCGCGGAGTACACCGGGTCGCCGACGATCAGGCCGAGCGTGCCCGGTTCGAAGGTGCCGCGAGCCGCCACGACGTCGATGTCCGAGCAGGTGGCGGCCGAAGCCGCGGGCTGCGAGAGAGTGGCCAGTCCGGCCCCGCCGGCCAAGGAGAGCGCGGCGAGGCACAAGCGAATACGCATGGGGATCCTTTGCGGGTCGGGCGCGTGCGGCGCCTGGGGAAAAGGACGATCCCGAAGGTATTCGCGTTTTCTGACGAGGTGTTATGGACGGTGATTCAGGAATGAGCGCTGTTTTTGTTCTGAGGTGAGTCCACCGCGGAAAGCCGGGAGCTCGTGGCCGCCGAACGCAGGGCGACGATCAGATTCAGGCGGGTGTCGGGGTCGTGCAGGGAATCCCCGAAGAGCTTCTCCAACTGGCGCAGACGGTAGCGGACCGTCTGGGGATGGACATAGAGGCGGGCGGCCACGTCCGGGACGTTGCTGCCGCTGAGGAGCCAGGCCAGCAGGGTCTCCGCGAGACGCGGGCGCTGCCCCTCGGACGCGGCCTGCAGCGGGGCCAGGGCCTGCGCCTCCAACTGGGCGAGCAGCGGTTCGTCGGCGTGCAGCAGCAGCGTCGAGAGATGGTCGGCGCAGCGCACCACGCCCTGCCGGGGCAGGACCCCGCGGCCCATCAGCCCCAACGCCCGGGTCGCCCAGCGCAGCGACTGCGCGGCCTCGGTCACCGCGACCGTCGGCCCGACCGCCGCCGGGCGCCCGCGCAGGCCCAGCACGAAGGACCGGCCGCCGAACCGGCCGGCCCCCTCGGGGTCGGGCACGAGCACCCGCGGTGGCCGGGCCTCCATGTCCACCAGCGCCCCCGGCATGGCCGGCGGCTGATCCGCGGGGTACGGCTCCGCCGTGGCCGCCAGCGCCACCACCGCGACCCGCGCGGGCACCCGCCAGCGCGCCCCGTGCGCCAGGTCCTGCACGGCCTCCGGGGCCACCGGCCCCTCGCCCAGCAGCAGATCCAGCAGCCGCCTGCGCCGCCGCTCCAGCTCGTCCGTGCTGCGCAACTGCGCCTCGGAGTACCCGGCGGCCGCCGCCTCGGCGACCTCGTGCACGGTACGGAACGCCAGCTCGCCCAGCCCTGCCACCACTGTCGAGTCCAGCCCCAGTTCCTCCGCCGTACGCCCCATCAGCCGCCAGGCGTGCAGACCGCCGACCCGTAACGCGGACTGCAGCGCGTCCAGGCTGCGGCGCTCCAGCGCCTCCCCGCGGCCGAGTTCGTAGTACGTCGCCGCGATCGCCGCTCCCTGTCCGCACGGGTCGGCGATGTGGTCGACGAAGAGGGTCAGGGCCTGCACGACCCCGGCCCGGAGATTCTCCCGGTAGGTGCCGTCGGCGGGACGCGCGTACTCGGGGACCTGTCTGCGGACCTCCTCCTCCACCTCGTCGGCGACCCGCTCCAGCTGGGCGCGCAGCAACTCGGCCAGTTCGGGCGGAACCTGGGCGGTGGCGGGGTCGGTGGGAACGCCGCGGGGTGTGGGGACGGCCACGACGGACACTCCTTTCACCCGGAGACGGCTCACCCACGGGCCGTTGCCCGTGGGACGAGAGGGACGCCCGTTGGACGGGCGTCCCCTGCGCTCCGTTCCGTGCCCCGGCTGCGCCGACATCACTCCGGAAGTCCCAGCGCACCGGCGAGCATCGGCCACGAGGCGGCGAACTCCGCCTTCCAGTAGGCCCAGCTGTGCCCTCCTCCCGCGTAGTAGTGCGTGGTGACCGGAATGCCCAGCAGGGCGAGGGTGTCGGTGAACAGGTGCGCCGAGGGCCACAGCAGACTCTCCAGCGCCTGGGGCAGCCAGTCGCCCACGCCCCCACCCGCGACACCGCTGCCCTGCGACACGTACAGCGGTGTGCCGCGCAGCCCGGTGGCACGGGCGCGCGGGTTGAAGTCGCGCCAGACCAGCGCGTCGAGGACCGGATTGCCCCACAGCGAGCCCGGCGTCAGGTTCTCGCGGGCCACGATCGCGTCCACCAGGGGCGGCACGCCGAGTGCCGTGGGGTCCAGGATGCCGCTGTAGGAGGAGGCCGCCTTGAACGCGCCGGGATGCCGGGCCGCGTGCGCCATGGCCCCGTAACCCCCGGTGGAGACCCCCGCGACGGCCCGCACGCCGGACGCCCGGTAGTCGCGGGCCAGCATGGCCGGAACCTCCTGCACCTGGAAGGTCTCGTAGTCGGGACCGCCGCGCCAGACGCTCGGGATGCCGGTGGGGCCCGCGTCCGGCATGGCCACGATCAGCTCACGGCCCTCGGTGAACGCCACGATGTCCGTCTCCCGCGTCCAGGAGGTGTAGTCGTCGTGGGCGCCGTGCAGGAGGTACAGGACGGGGTAGGTCCGTGCGGTCTGGGTGGCGAAGTCCGACGGCAGGATCAGCCGGACCGGCGCGCTGCGGCCGAGCGCGGCGGAGGACACGGACACGTCGAAGGTGCGCGGCCCCACCTGGGTCGCGGCCCGGGCGCGTCCGGTGGTGGCCGTGACGCCGAACAGGGCGGCCAGTCCCGTGACGGCCGCGGCCCTGGTGACGGCACGTCGGGACAATCCGGCGGGGTGGTGCGGCATGGCGGCTCCTCAGTCCGGTTGGGCGGGTCTCGCGAGGACCTGCCGCAGATGTGCGGCGATCTCGTCGACGTGCGGCGGGTCGAGCAGCGACAGATGGTGGCCCGGGACCTCGACCACCGTCAGGTCCGGGCACACCGCGTCCCAGCCGAGGGCGGCGTCGTCCCGTTCGTAGGCGGGGTCGCGCACGGTGTGCGGGGCGGGTTCGGTGGCCCGGTACAGCACCACCGGCCCGTCGTGGGGACCGGGGTCGTGGGCCTCGCCGACCCTCAGGTCCAGATAGGAGGCACGCTGGTGCTCCAGCGCGGCGGCCGGCACATCGGCGGCCTCCCGGAGCGCCCGGAGCACCGTGTCGATGCGCTCGCGGTCATCCTCCACCGCCACCAACTCGTCGTATGACAGCGTGAGTTGCACGCCGTAGGTGTCGGCGATGTGCCGGGCGAACCCGGTGAGGTGGGCGCGGATGCGGTCGGCCGGGCCGATACCGGGCCGGCGGAGCGGCCGTACGGAGTCGATGAGCGCGACCAGCTCCACCTCCCGCCCGTCGGCGGTGAGTTGGCGTGCCGTCTCCTGCGCGAGGAAGCCGCCGAAGGACCAACCGGCCAGCGCACAGGGTCCGTTGGGATACCGGGCGTTGATCGTCTCGGCGTAACGGCGGGCCTTCTCCCGGACGGTGGGGGCGTCCTCGATCCGCTCCAGCATGTGTACCGGGCGGTTGTCCCCGAGCCGTTCGGCGAGTGCCCGGTAGACGCCGGTGGGGGCGCCGGCCGCGGGGAACAGGAACAGGGGGGAACCGCCCGGCACGGATCGCTGGAGACGGTCGGCCACGTCCGCGACCGTGACGGCTCCCAGCAGGTCACGCAGCGGGAGTTCCGCCCGGAACTCCCGTTCCAGGGCGGTGCGGATCCGGACGGCCATGAGGGAGTCCAGGCCCAGGTCGGCGAGGGCCGTGGCCGGTGTGACGCGGGCTGCCGGATGGCCGGTGACGGCGGCGACATGCCGGCACAGTCGCGCGGCGACGGAGGAGGCCTCGTCCCCCGTGGGCGCGGCGGGCTCGGCCCATCGGCCGCTCGCCGGTGCCGTGGCGGCTGTCCGGCCGTCCGTCCACCAGTACCGCGCATGCCGCCAGCGCGGCGCGGGCAGGTCGATGACCCGGCCGGGCGGCGGGGGCAGGGGCAGGCCCGCGGCGTACAGCGCGCCCAACTCCCGCAGGAACGCGGCGGATCCGTCCGCGTCGCGTCGCAGGGTGCCGACGGCGAGGGCGTCGGGCACGTTGTCCGTGACGGACCGCGCCAGCACCGGGTGCGGCGCGATCTCGACGAACATGCCGTGGCCGTCGGCCGCGGCAGCCGCGAGCGCCCGGTCCAGACGCACCGGCCGCCGCAGGTTGGCGGCCCAGTGCGCCGCGTCGAAGGCGCAGTCGCCGCGCGGGTCGTCGAGGACGGTGGAGTACACCGGGATGCGGGGAGGCCGGCCACGGACGTCGGACAGGGCCTCGCACAGCTCCGGCAGCAGTGGGTCGACCTGGGGTGAGTGCCCGGCGCCGACCACCCGCATGGACCGGGCGGCCCGGCCCTGCTTCTCCAGCCGCTCCACCAGATGGGCGACGGCGGGTTCCTCGCCGGTGACCACCTTCTGCCGGGGCGAGGAGTGGACGGCGACCTGTACGCCCGGGAAGTCCCTCTCCAGCAGGACGAGTTCGTCGTCGTCCAGGTCGACGACGGCCATCGCGCCGCCCTGCAGCCCGCTGAGCAGCCGCGCTCGTACGGCGATCACCCGGGCCGCGTCCGGCACGTCCAGCGCGCCCGCGCAGACGGCGGCGGCCACCTCGCCCATGGAGTGGCCGATGACCGCGACCGGCTCCACCCCGTGGGAGCGCCACAGCTCGGCGAGGGTCAACTGGATCCCGAACAGGGCCGGTTGGGCGACCTTTAGGCGGTCGAGACCGTCCCCGGAGAGCAACTGCTCGCGCAGGGAGAACCCGAACTCGCCGGCCGACTGCGCGTCGAGCTTCTCGACGGCCGCCGCGAAGGCCGGTTCCTCGTCCAGCAGCCGGCGCCCCATACCGGCCCACTGGCTGCCGTACCCGGAGAACACCCAGACCGGACCTCGTCCGACGCGATCGCGGTCACCGGTGACCAGCCGCTCATGCCCCTGCCCCTGCGCCAAGGCGTCGAGCGCGTCCGCCAGTTCGTCCAGGCCGTGCGCGGCGACGGCGGCGCGCACCGGACCGCGCCCCGCCCGTCCCGCGAGGGTACGCGCCACATCGGCCGGGCGCGCTGTGCTGCCCTGGGGTGAACGGAGCCACGCGGCGAGCCGGCCCGCCGTGTCGCGGACCCGCTCGGTGTCGACGTCGGACAACAGGTGCAGATGCGCGGCGGGCTCCTGGGCCGGGAGGGAGTCGACCGGCCACTCCTCCAGCACCGCGTGGGCGTTGGTGCCCCCGAAGCCGAAACCCGAGACCCCTGCCGTCGCGGTGCCGCCGTAGTGGGGCCACGGCTCGGGCTCGGTCACCACGCGCAGCCGGGGGTCCGTGAGCGCGCTGCCGTCGGAGCAGTGCAGCGAGGGCGGGATGCTGTCGTGGTGCAGGGCGAGGACCGTCTTCACCACGCCCGCGATGCCCGCCGCGGACTCCAGATGACCGAGGTTGCCCTTGACCGAGCCGAGCAGCAACGGCTGGTCGGGATCCCGGCCCGCGCCCAGTACCGCGCCCAGCGCCCCGGCCTCGATCGGGTCGCCGAGCGGGGTGCCGGTGCCGTGCGCCTCCACGTAGTCGATCCGGGCCGGGGCCAGATCGGCTCGCCCGTAGGCCGTCGCCAACAGGGCTTGCTGGGCCGCCGGGTTGGGAGCCAGCAGCCCGTTGGAGCGGCCGTCGGAGTTCACGGCCGTGGCCCGGACGACGGCCAGGACGCGGTCGCCGTCCCGTTCGGCGTCGGACAGCCGCTTCAGGAGGAGGGCCGCGCAGCCCTCGCCCCGTCCGATGCCGTCGGCCGACGGGGAGAACGGCTTGCAGCGGCCGTCCGGCGCCAGCGCGCCCGCCCGCTGGAACGCGACCCCGACGACGGGTGACAGCAGCACGTTGACCCCGGCCGCGATCGCCGTGTCGCACTCACCGGTGCGCAGACTGACACAGGCGTGGTGCAGGGCGACCAGGGAGGACGAACAGGCCGTGTCCACCGCCATGGTGGGGCCGCGGGTGTCCAGGACGTACGCCAGTCGTCCCGCCGTCACGCTCAGGGCCGCGCCCGCCGGGGCCCGGGGATCGACGGCGGCCGGGTCGGCGCCCGTGAGCCTGCCGTACTCGGGGACCGAGACGCCGACGAAGACACCCGTGGCCGTACCGGCGAGGGAGGTGGCCGGGACGGCGGCGTGGTCGAGGGTCTCCTGGACGACCTCCAGCAGGATCCGCTGCTGGGGGTCCATCACCGCGGCCTCGCGCGGTGTGATCCGGAAGAAGTCGGCGTCGAACCCGGCGATGTCGTCGAGGTAGCCGCCGCAAGCGGGCGCGTCGGCGGGCGGGAAGGCCGTGAAGTCCCGCCAGCGGTCCTCGGGGACACGGCCGATCGCGTCCACGCCGTCGCACAGCAGCCGCCAGTAGTCGTCCGGGCCGCGCACTCCGCCGGGCAGCCGGCAGCCGACCCCGATGACCGCGACCGGTTCGTCCAGAGCCGGGGAAGGGACCACAACCGGCGGGTTCTGTGGGGCGGTTCGGCACAGGTGGGCCACCAGCGCGTCCCCGGTCGGCGCCTCCCACAGCAGCGTCGGCGGCAGTTCACGGCCCACCAGCCGGGACAGCTCCCCGGCCAGCACCACGGCGTCCCGCGAGGCCATGCCGAGGTCGGCCAGCGGCCGGTCCATCGGGACGTCGGCGACCGCGGTTCCGGTCCAGGCGGTCACCCGTTCCGCGATCAGGCGGCGCAGCGCGCCCTCGTCGGCGGCGCTCACCGAGCGGTCCCGGCCGCGTAGGCGCCCTCCAGATACCGGGTCCGGGTCAGCGCCCGCGCCACCTTGCCGCTGGACGTCCGGGGCACCGTGCCCGGCGCGACCAGCACGACGTCCGCCAGCCGCAGCCCGTGCCGCGAGGAGACCGCCGAACGTACAGCCCGCTCCAGGCCCGGCACGTCGATCTCGGCGAGGCTCGTGGTCCGCGCGTGCTCGGCCACGACGACCACCCGCTCACCCGCCTCGCCGGGCACGCCGAAGGCGGCGAGCCGGTCGCGCCGCACCGCCGGATGCGTGTCCTGGACGGTGGCCTCCACGTCCTGCGGGTAGTGGTTGCGGCCGTCGACGACGATCAGGTCCTTGAGCCGCCCGGTGACGATCAACTGGCCGTCCAGCACGGTCCCCAGGTCGCCGGTGCGCAGCCAGCCGTCCGGTGTGCCCCCGGCGAGGGCGGCGCCGAAGACGCGCCGGGACTGCGGCTCGTTGTTCCAGTAACCCCGCCCCACGTTCGGACCCCGCACCCAGATCTCGCCGACCTCCCCCTCGGGCAGCGCCGCACGCGAGACCGGGTCGACGATCCGCACCCGCTGTCCGGCCGGGGTGCCGCAGCCGGCCAGCAGCACGGCTCTGGGGTCGTCCGGCCGGGCGGGCAGCGCCTTGCCGGTGGCCAGCGCGTCCCGGTCGAGGGCGAACCGGGCGAGCGGCTCGCCGGGCCGGGCGGCGCTGACGAAGACGGTCGCCTCGGCCAGCCCGTACGACGGACAGTGGACGTCGGCGTCCAGCCCCTGGGCGGCGAAGGCGGCGTGGAAGCGGTCGGCGGTGCCGGGCCGTACCGGTTCGCTGCCGTTGATCAGCGCGGTGATGCCGGCCAGCCGCAGGTCCGCCTTCTGCGCGTCGGTGACGGCGGAGGCGCAGTAGTCGTAGGCGAAGTTGGGCGCGGCGCTCACCGCGCGCGGATGTGCGGTGAGCAGCCTGAGCCAGCGCGCCGGTTCGTGCAGGAACGCGGCCGGGTCCATCAGGACCGACAGCAGACCCCGGGCGACGGGGGCCGCGACGCTCAGCACCAGGCCCATGTCGTGGTAGAGCGGCAGCCAGCCCACACAGGTCACCGGGTGCGTGTCGGCGGCGTAGGCGCTCAGGGCCTGGTGGGCGTTGGCGACGACGTTGGCGTGGGTGATCTCCACGCCGGCCGGGGTGCGGGTGGAGCCGGAGGTGTACTGCAGGTACGCGGTCGCCTCCGGGTCCGGCTCCGGTGCCGGCCAGTCCTGGGCGGTGGCGTCGGGGACCTGGTCGGCCGCGACGACCGGCACCTCAGCGCGCTCGCAGAAGTCCGTCACCTCCGCGAGGACCCGGCTCGTGGTCAGCACGGCGGCGGGGCGGGCGTCGGCCAGGACTGCGACGAGCCGGTCGCCGTGCCCGGGAAGGCCCGGCGGATACAGGGGTACGGCGACCAGACCGGCGGTGAGCGCGGCGAGGAACCCGGTGATGTAGTCCGTACCCTGCGGGCACAGCAGCGCGACCCGCTCACCGGGTCCGGCCTCCTGGGCGAGCCGGGCGGCCAGCGCCCGGACGCGGACTTCCAGGCGGCGCCAGGTCAGGGTGCGGTGCACGCCGCGCGACCCGGAAACGGGGTGCTCGACGAAGGTGAACGCCCTGCGGTCGGGGGTGGTTTCGGCCCAGTGCCGCACATACTCGGGCAGAGTCCGGTACGCGGGCGCGAGCGGGGGGCGGCGGCTGTCCATCGGGCGTGGCTCCTCACATCGCGGTAGTGGGGGGCGGAGCGGGGTGGTGCTCAGGACGCGGAGAGTCGGCACCGGCGCGCGGCCGGTTCAGAGCGGGATGTTGCCGTGCCGGCGCTGGGGCATCGGGGCGCGCTTGCCGCGCAGGGTGCGCAGGGCGCGGCAGATGTGGGCGCGGGTCTCGCGCGGGGCGATCACCGCGTCCACGTAGCCGCGTTCGGCGGCCGGGTAGGGGGTCCCGTGGGTGGACTCGTACGCGGCGACGAGACGGGCGCGCAGGGCCTCGGGATCGCCGGCTGCGGCCAGTTCGCGCCGGTGCAGCACGCCGACGGCGCCCTCCGCGCCCATGACGGCGATACGGGCGGTGGGCCAGGCGAGGTTGACGTCGGCGCCGAGGTGCTTGGAACCCATCACAGCGTATCCGCCGCCGTACGCCTTGCGCACGACCACGGTGACCTTCGGGACGGTCGCCTCGGCGTAGGCGTACAGGAGTTTGGCGCCCCGCCGGATGATGCCGGCCCGCTCCTGGCCGACGCCGGAGAGATAGCCGGAGACGTCGGCGAAGGTCAGCAGGGGGATGCCGAACGCGTCGCAGAACCGTACGAAGCGCGCAGCCTTCTCGGAGGCGTCGATGTCCAGGACGCCGGCGGAGTGCAGCGGCTGGTTGGCGACGATGCCGACGGTGGCGCCCTCGACGCGGCCCAGCGCGCAGACGATGTTCGGCGCGAACAGCTCCTGGACGTAGAGGAGTTCACCGTCGTCGACGACCGCGTGCAGGATCTCGCGCATGTCGTAGGCCTGGCCGGTGCGGTCCGGGACCACCTCGTCGAGGAGGCCGCCGTCGGCATCGTCGCCCGGCGCGTACTGCGGGGGCCGTTCGAGGTTGTTGGCGGGCAGGTACGACAGCAGGTCGCGCACGGTGTCGAGGGCGTCCTCCTCGTCGGCGGCGAGGAAGTGGGCGTTGCCGTTGACGGTGTTGCTGGCCCGCGCGCCGCCCAGTTCCTCGGCGGTGGTGCGCTCGCCGGTGACGGCCTCGATGACGTCCGGGCCGGTGACGAACATGTGCGAGGCGCCGTCCACCATCACGGTGAAGTCGGTGATGGCGGGCGAGTAGGCGGCGCCGCCCGCGCACGGGCCGAGGATGACCGAGATCTGCGGGATCACGCCGGAGGCCTGCACATTGCGGCGCACCAGCTCGGCGTAGAGCGCGAGCGAGGCGACGCCCTCCTGGATACGGGCGCCGCCGGAGTCGTTGAGGCCGACGACCGGACAGCCGGTCTTCAGCGCGAGATCCATCAGGGCCACGACCTTCTCGCCGAAGGCCTCGCCCATGCTGCCGCCGAAGACCGTGGAGTCCTGGGCGAACACGCACACGGTCCGTCCGTCGACCGTGCCGCACCCGGTGACGACCCCGTCTCCGTGGGGGCGCTGGGCGCCGTCGCCGGTGGGCCGGGCCCGGACGAACAGGCCGGTCTCCGTGAAGGAGCCCTCGTCGAGCAGCCGCCCGATCCGCTCCCGCGCGCCGAGCGCGCCCCGTCTTCTCGGCACACCGGTGATCACCGCCTGTGCCCGGCGGTCCTCCAGGTCCGCGACGCGCTCGGCGGTGCGGTCCGCCGTGGGCGCCGCCGGCACCGTTGTCCTGCTCGCTCGGGATGTCGTCGCCTCTCGCGTCACAGCCACCTCCGAAGTTGTTTTCGAATATGGCAGCGAAACGGGGGCGGGATTGGACGATCCCTGTTCTGTTTGCGGGAGGTGAGTCCCGGGGGAGGGGAGGTTCGTCCTGAGGTGACAACGCGTCGGCGTCAGGCGGTCGTACGGGCCCGGTGACGGCGTACCGCGTCGCGGTTGGCGCAGCGCTGCGAGCAGTAGCGCTGCCGGCCGGTGCGGGAGGTGTCGGCGAAGATCGTGGCGCACTCGGCCACGGCGCAGCGGCGCAGCCGGTGCATGCCGCGGCCCGCCAGATGCAGGGCGGTGCCGACGGAGATCAACGACAACAGCAGCGCCCCGAGCGGCAGTTCGGGGTCCCGGTAGTGCACGTGCCAGCCGCTTCCGGCGTGGTTGGTCAGCCGCGGATAGGCGGCCGCCGTCGCCAGCATGGCGTTGAGCAGTTCGGCGCGCTCGCCCTCGTCCTCGGCGTCGACGACCTTCTCCCAGGCGTCCAGCGCCTCCTCGGCCCGGGCCAGATCCTGCGAGGTGACCGGGCGCTCCAGCACCAGCCCGGCAGCCAGGCAGCGGTCCGCGAGCTCCCCGGCGTCGGCGGGGCGCCGGTTGGCGAGATCCGCGGCCAGCTTCACGGTATCCTCGCCGTAAGGGTTGAGATGCATAAGACCATTACAGCAGTCTGGTCGGCATGGGACAACGCCCCGACAACCAGGCATCGGCCGTACGGCAGGCCGTGGAGTACGACCTCGTGGAGCTGCTGCGACTGCGCGCCCTGCTCTTCGAGGACCTCGGCGGAGACTTCTTCAACCCCGCCTCGGCGGACGGCGGTTGGCTGGACGCCCTGGCCGTGGTCCTCAAGGAGCAACTGACCGACGACACCGTGCGCGTCCTCGTGGTGGACGGCGACGACGGCGGGCTCGCGGCCTGCGGCATCGGCACGATCGAACAACGCCTGCCCGGACCGCACCTGACCAACGGCCGCATCGGCCACGTCATCGGCGTGATCACCGACCCGTCCCACCGACGCCGCGGCCACAGCCGCGCGATCATGCGAGCCCTGCAGGACTGGTTCCGCGACCGCGAGGCGGCCCGGGTCGACCTGCACGCCTCCCGAGAAGGCGAACCCCTCTACCGGGAACTCGGCTTCACCGACCACCCCGACCCGGCCCTGTACTGGCGCCCATGAGCCCGGATCCCCGGCGCGTCCTCCGACGGGAGTGAGCTCCGGTCAGTCGCCTCCCTTGAGCAGCCGTCGTGGGTTGTCGACCCTGAAGGCGTAGGCGGCGGCTCCGCCCAGGCCGAAGCCGGGGTGGTGCGGGGGTTCGGCGTAGGGGCGGTCCGAGCCCTGGGCGATCGCGTCCACGCCCAGGGCGCGGACGATCGACTCGACCGCGCGGGGGCCGTAGGAGGAGGTCTCGACGAACACGTCGGGGTCGACGCCGGTCTCTCCGTCGCCGCGGGCGGCGAAGCGTTCGCCGTGGAGCGGGGCGAGGCCGGCGAGGAGGGCGAAGCAGACGCGCAGGCGGGGGTGGCGGGGGCGGCCGAAGGCGCGGAAGGCGAACCAGGCGGCGTGCATCTGCTGGACGTAGGGGACCATGGCCGGCCACCAGCCCGGGCCCGCGGGTCCGCCGGGCGCGGGGCCGGGGTGGACGAAGAGGGGCAGGTCACGCTCCTGAAGCAGGTCGAGCAGCGGGGCGCAGCGCGCGTAGCCGGCCGCGTCGGCGAGGGCGTCGGCCGGGAGCTGGAGGCCGACGAAGCCCTGGTCGAGGTCCTTGGCGGTGGCGGCCGCGTCGACGTCCCGTACGCAGGCCGCGGCCCACGCGCCGAATGGCTCGGGCAGCGCTGCCGCGCCCTCGTGGTAGGCGTCGAGCAGGGGCCGGGCCGCGGCCGCCGGCAGCCACTCCACACCGATCGGCGTGGACAGGGAGACCAGCGCCCGGCCGAGACCGTCGGCGGTGGCCAGCTCCGCACGCCGGGCGATGTCGTGGTCCTCCGGCCGGACCGCGAACGGCGGCTCGCCCTCCAGGTGGAGCGTCCAGCCGTCCAGGTACGGCGGCTCGCGACGCGCGCGCAGGGCCGCCACCAGCGACGGGGTCCACAGATGCTGGTGCACGTCCACAGTGGTCATGACGCTCCTCCCGCCAAGGCCCAGTCTCCTCCTGGCCTGGCCGCTGGGACCGCTCGGCCCCGTTGTTAGGCTGAGCCGTGATCGGTTTCCCACCGTCCGGCCGGAACGCGCGATGAGCGCCGTCGATACCTTCCCCCTCGGCGCCTCCACCACGCTCGCCGAACTCGCCCACGATCCACATCCGCGCCTCGCGCTGCTGAGAGCGCACGAGCCGGTGTCCTGGCTGCCCGAGCTGGACGGCTGGCTGGTCACCCGCCGCGACCTCGCCCTGAGCGTCATGCGGGACGGCGCGACCTTCACCGTCGACGACCCCCGCTTCTCCACCGCCCGGGTCGTCGGCCCCAGCATGCTCTCCCTGGACGGCGCCGACCACACCCGCCACCGCGACCCCTTCGCCGCCCCCTTCCGGCCCCGGGCGGTGCGCGACGGCTTCGCCGCCTTCATCGAGGAGGAGACCGACCGGCTGATCACCGCCCTTGGGCCCGCGGGCGCCGGCGAACTGCGCCGCGCCTTCGCCGGACCTCTCGCGGTCGCCGTCGTGACCCAGGCCCTCGGACTGGCCGGTACGACCACGGAAACGGTCCTGACCTGGTACGACGCCATCGTGCGGGCGGTCTCGGACATCACCGCGGGACTGGATCCGGGCACCTCCGGCGCCCAGGCCTACGCGCAGCTGCGGGGCGCCGTCGAGGCCACCGTCGCCGACCCGGACACGTCCTCGCTGCTCGCTGCCGCCGCCGGACGGCTGACGGTGCCCGAGGTGGCCTCCAACGCGGCCGTGCTGATGTTCGGCGGCATCGAGACCACCGAGGCGATGATCACCAACGCGCTGCTCCACCTGCTCGGCGACGCCAGCCAACTCGCCCTGGTGAAGGACGACTTCGAGCTGCTGGACGGCGCGATGGAGGAGTCGCTGCGCCTGGAGCCCGGCGCGGCGGTCGTGGACCGCTACGCCACCCGCGACACCGTCCTCGGCCCGGCCGCCATCCGCCGCGGCGACCTGGTCACCGTCTCCCTGTCCGGCGCCAACCGCGACCCGGCCGTCTTCGCCGACCCCGACCGCTTCGACGTCCGCCGCCCCGACGCGCGCCTCCAACTGGCCTTCGCCCACGGCCCCCACCACTGCATCGCCGCCCACCTCGCCCGCCTGGAGACCCGTATCGCCCTCCAGCGCCTGCTGGAACGCCTCCCCGCCCTCCGCCTCGACCCGGACCGCCCCGCGAGCCCGCACGGCCTCGTCTTCCGCAAGCCGCCCACCCTGCACGTGCTGTGGTCGTGACACGCTGAGGCGACCGCGGCACGCAACCACCCGGAACCGACAGGAGTTCCCCGTGACGTTCGACATCACCGCCCTCCGCTCCCAGTTCCCGGCCCTGGCCGCCGGTGTCGCCCACTTCGACGGACCCGGCGGCACCCAGACCCCCGAGCCCGTCATCCGGGCGATCGCCGACGCGCTGGCGAACCCCCTGTCCAACCGCGGCCACACCGCGCCCGGCGAGCGCAACGCCGAGACCATCGTCACCGAGGCCCGCCGGGCCCTGGCCGACCTGCTCGGAGCGCGGCCGTCCGGCATCGTCGTCGGCCGCAGCGCCACCCAGCTGACGTACGACTTCTCCCGGACCCTCGCCAAGACCTGGGCGCCCGGCGACGAGGTCGTCGTCACCCGGCTCGACCACGACGCCAACATCCGCCCCTGGGTGCAGGCCGCGGCCCAGGCCGGCGCCACCGTGCGCTGGGCCGACTTCGACCCGGCCACCGGCGAGCTGGCCGTCGACGACGTCCGGGCCGTGCTGTCCGGACGCACCCGGCTGGTAGCCGTCACCGCCGCCTCCAACCTGATCGGCACCCGCCCCGCCATCCCCGAGATCGCCCGACTGGCCCACGAGGCCGGTGCGCTGGTCCACGTCGACGGCGTCCACCACACCGCCCACTCCCTGGTGGACCTGGAGTCGCTCGGCGCCGACTTCTACGTCTGCTCGCCGTACAAGTTCCTCGGCCCGCACCACGGAGTCCTCGCCGCCCGGCCGGAGTTGCTGGAGACCCTGCGACCGGACAAGCTGCTGCCGTCCACCGACGCGGTCCCCGAGCGCTTCGAACTCGGCACTCTGCCCTACGAGTTCCTCGCCGGCACCCGGGCGGCGGTCGACTTCCTCGCCGGCCTCGACACCGCCGCCGTGGGAAGCCGACGCGAGCGCCTGGCCGCCGCCTACACCGCCCTGGAGGCGCACGAACACGTCCTGCGCACCCGGATCGACAAGGGACTGGCCGCCCTCGACGGCGTCGTCGTGCGCTCCCGGGCGGCCGACCGCACCCCCACCCTGCTGCTGACCTTCGAACGGCACAGCACCGTGGACGCCTACGCCTTCCTCGCCGAGCGCGGCGTCCACGCCCCCTCGGGCTCCTTCTACGCCATCGAGGCCTCCCGCCGCCTGGGCCTCGGCGACACCGGCGGCCTGCGGGTCGGGCTCGCGCCGTACAACAGCACGGAGGACGTCGAACGGCTGCTGACGGGGCTGTCCGACTTCCTCGCGCGATAGTCCCTCAGAGCTGTCCGCCCCGCTCCAGCGGGATCTTCTCGCCGGCCTCGACCGCGAGGGGCAGACGGTTCTCGGCCGGCGGCAGCGGGCAGGTGGCCAGGTCCGTGTAGGCGCAGGGCAGGTTGGCGGCGCGGTTGAAGTCGACCCTCACCCCGCCCTCGGCGTCGGGGGCGGCGATCTGCAGGGCGCGGTTGGCCGCGTAGGTGGTCACGCCGGAGGTCTCGTCGGTGAACAGCACCATCAGCGAGCCGGGCTCCCCGCCGTTGAAGGCGGTGAGCCGGTGCGCGGTGCCGTCCAGCTCGAACTCGACCTGTCCGGGGGAGTCGTACACGTGCTCAAGACCCTCGACGGCGGCGCCCACGGTCACCGGGCGCGGCGCGTCGAACGGCAGGAAGCGGCCGGTGAGCGCCCAGCGCGGGTCGGGCTCGTAGGCGGGCGTGAACGTGAAGGCCGTACGCAGGGCGTTCTCGGGGTGGCGGGGGCGCAGGATGTCGTGGCCGCCGCGCTTGGCGACCTCGATCACCGCGTCGCCCCAGCCGACGTGGACACTGGCACGCTCGGCGAGCACGCCGAAGTCGTGACGGCCGCGCACGACCTGCCCGTCCACCGTCACCTCCTCGCCCTCGGCGAGGTCGACGACCACGCCGTCGCCCGTGGCGGCCCAGGCGCCCGGCGCGTCCTCGAAGCGGGTGGGCTCCTCGGTCAGCCAGCGGAGGCTGGTGATCGCGAGGAAGCCGTGCGGGGCGGAGAGCACGGCCTCCTTGCGCCGGTGCCACTCCTCCCACTCCTGGACGAAGCTCACGCGGTCGACGTCTTGGACGGTCATGTCGGTCCCCTCTCGCTGCACGGGCTCGTGCTGGGTGCAACCGTCGCGCCGGGGCGGGTCATCCAGGCTGATGTTGCAATCGTATGAAATGGGCGTCAGTCGGATCCCCCGCGGGCGTTGTAGACCGTGATCTCGCCGGCGTCGATGGCCTCGCGGTAGCCCCGGAACACCGCGATCGCCTCGTCCCGGAGCACGTCCCCCGTGACCTTGATGCCGCGTGCCTCGAACTGCTCCGCCCAGTCGTCGGGCAGGGGGCCCTCGTCGAAGGTGGTGAGCTGTTCCAGTTCCTCTCCGGCGCCGGCCACCACCAGCCCGCGCACCCCGGACCACAGTGCCGCGCCGTAACACTGCACGCACGGACGCCAGTTGACGACCAGCTCGTGGGCCGGCAGGCCCTCGGCGCCGAGATCCCAGCCGCCGACCGACGTCTGGGCCAGCGCGAGCGCGAGGACCTCGGCGTGCGCGCTGGAGACGTCGGAGGCGAGGACGACGTTCACACCGACCGACACGATCCGGCCGGTGTCCGCCTCGGCCACCAGCGCGGCGAAGGGGCCGCCGTCGCCCTCACGCCAGGTGCGGTCGGCCAGCCGGTGCACGAGCCGCATGCGGTCCTCACGACCGGGGACGACGGCGGGCACGTCCGCCAGTTCGTCCTCGATCCAGGCAGGCAGCGAGAGGCGGTACTCCCTGGCGATGTCGATCATGCTGTGACTTTCTGTCCGGGGCGGCCGGTACCGCCGTGACGACGGGACACAGGGTGTCGGGTCCCCACGTCGAACCGTTCGAGGCGCGAGGACATGGATCAGTGGCGCGATCGCCGTCACCCTCCGCGGTCGACCCCGTACCGTTTGTTGCGTCCGAGGTGACGGTTGCGCCAGGGTGTTCTGCCCGCCCGGCTCTTCGGCCTCGACCGGGACCTCGGCACCGTGGAGAAGGGCAGGCTGGCGGACCTGACCGTCGTCGACGGCGACCCCTTCACGGACTTCGACACCCTCGTGCGTACCGTCGCGGTACTGAGGGGCGGAGTGCCCTACACCACCGAGGAGTTGACCGCCGACTTCGAGCCGGCGGCCCGGAGCACGACCGAAGCCGAGGAGGACTGGCTGGCGATGGGCACGCTGATGCGCAGGGACGCCTGCTGCGACGCCCACTGAGCCGATGTCGTGCGTGCGACACGTGGGCACTGTCCCCTGCCGGTGCCCCGCAACGTCGTCGTCCGGTAGTGATCCTTTCCGGTCAGGCGGCGTCGGCCGCCTGAGCGCGCAGCGGGTTCGGCGGCGCGATCACGGGGACGCCCTGGTTCTGCAGCTCCGCGACGACACCGGCCCAGCTGCGGCGTCGGCGAAGGCGCCGTGCACGAGAAGGGCGGTGGGTGTGGGCGTCATGGCGGCTGGCTCCCGGCTCAGTCGGTGCGGAGGGCCGCGCGCAGGGTGGCGACGGCCTGGTTGATGGCGGCCTCGGCGGCGTGGGTCTCGCGCAGGGCGTCGAGCATCACGAAGTCGTGGATGATGCCCTGGTAGCGCACGGCGGTCACGGGGACTCCGGCCTCGCGCAGCTTGTTGGCGTAGGCCTCGCCCTCGTCCCGCAGGACGTCCGCCTCACCGGTGATCACCAGGGCCGGGGGCAGCCCGGCCAGCTGCTCGGTGGAGGCCCGCAGCGGCGAGGCGGTGATCTGCGCCCGCTCGGCCTCGTCGGTCGTGTACTGGTCCCAGAACCACCGCATGCCGTCCCGGCGCAGGAAGTAGCCCTCGGCGAACTGGTGGTAGGACGGCGTGTCGAAGCTCGCGTCGGTCACCGGGTAGAACAGCACCTGCTGCACCAGCGGGACATCGCCGCGCTCCTTGGCCTGCAAGGTCAGCGCCGCCGTCATGTTGCCGCCCACCGAGTCACCGGCCACCGCCAGCCGCGAGCCGTCCAGGTCCTTGGTGGAACCCTGCTCGACGACCCACTTCGCGACCGTGTAGTTCTGCTCGATGGCGACCGGGTAGCGCACCTCGGGGGAGAGGTCGTACTCGGGGAAGACCACGGCCGCGCCCGCGCCGACGGCGAGTTCGCGCACCAGCCGGTCATGGGTGTGGGCGTTGCCGAAGACCCAGCCCGCGCCGTGGATGTAGAGGATGACCGGCAGGGTGCCGGCGGCCCCGGCGGGGCGGACGATGCGGGCCCGGACACTGCCGGTCGGGCCGCCGGAGACGGTGATCCACTCCTCGTCGACCGCGGGCTTGGCGATCTCACCCGACTGCACCTCGTCGACGGCCTTGCGGCCCTCGGCGGGCGGCAGGTCGAAGAGGTACGGCGGGTTGGCGGTGGCCTCGACGAAGGCCTGGGCGGCCGGTTCGAGGACCGGCTTGACCGGTTCGGCGGTCTGGGACATCACGTTCTCCCGAAGTGTGTGGCTGGTGATGCGCGAGCGCGTCGACGAGCACGCTAGGAGCGCAGGGCGTGGGCGAGTTGACTGCCGGCGCATGACAGCTGGTCCCGCAGCGCACTGGAACTCCCGCCCGCGCTCTCGCGCCACTCGCTCCTGCGCGGCCCGGTCGCCGCTCGCCCGGAACAGCTCCAGCGCCCGCTGGTTGTGGTGCAGGGCGCCGGGAAGGTCGCCCTCCTGGTCCGCCTCCCAGCCGAGGCTGCGATGGGTCTGGGCCCGGCCGATCGGGTCGCCCAGCTCCGTGAAGAGTTCCAGGGCGCGGCGCAGCCGGGGCCGGGAGCGGTCGTGCAGGCCCAGCCGGCCCTCCGCCCGGCCCAGACCGCGCAGGCCGTGCGCCTCCCACACCGGGTCGGACAGCCGCAGCGCGCCGGCGAGCGCGGTGTGCTGGGCGGCCAGCCCGTCGTGCACCAGCAGGGCACGTTCGCGCGGCCCGCCCAGTGCGAGTTCCGCCCACTCCCGACGTACCCGAACCGGCCCCAGGACCGAGAACTCCACCGGCCCCACCCACCTTGTTGATCTTCAGCCCCCGTCCGACCCTCCGTGACGTCCCGGGTTACCCAGGGTCACGGCAGGAAGGGGCGCCGCACGGGGGAGCCGACCTGCCCGGCGCGGTCACGCAGGCGTCCGGGACAGCGCGCCTAGCGCCGATAGCGAGCCGTCACGGCCGTGAGGTACCCCCGCAGCATCACCTTCGCCTCCTCCAGCAGCCGCTCGTCGCCCTGTGCGTCGCGCCGGAAGGCCTCCTGGGCCAGCGCGTCCGCGGCCAGGACCGAGGCGTGGCAGGCGCGGGCGAGGGCCTCGTCGTCGGCGGCGAGGTCGAGGGCGAGCAGGACGCGGCGGATACCGTCGGCCATCCGGAGCTTGTGCTCGCGGTCGGCGGCCCGGGTCCGCTCGGTCAGACCACTGCCGAACCACAGGGCGCGGAAGCCGTGTTCGCCGCGGTAGATCGCGGCGTACGCGTCCAGGAGCAGGCCGACCGGGTCCGCCCACCGCTCGGTCGCCGCCGCCTCGGCGAAACCGTCCATGGCGGCCTCCAGCTTGGCGAAGTACCCGGCCGCCAGGGCGTCGATGATCGCGTCCCGGTCGGGCAGGTACTGGTACAGCGAGCCGACCGACACCCGGGCCGCCGCGGCCACCCGGGTCGTGGTCAGCGCCTCGACCCCGTCCCGGATCAGGATGTGCTCGGCCGTCTCCAGCACCCGGGCCAAGCGGGCCTTGCTGCGCGCCTGTTGCGGGGTCCGGCGCAGGGGGAGGGCTCCGCCGGGATCCGCGGTCGGCTCTCCCACGAAGGAACCTCCGAACGTGAACGTGACATTGTTTCATGTTTAGACTACGGTCGCGCCCATGACCGACTCAAGCTCGGCGCTGGGGCCGCAGCGGGCCGCCGTGGCCGACGCCTGCCGGCGTCTGGGGGCCGAGGGCCTGCTCATCGGTACGGCCGGGAACGTCAGCGTGCGCGTCGAGGACCAGGTCGCGATCACCGCCACCGGCGCGGTGCTCGCCGAACTGACCCCGGACCAGGTCAGCGTGGTCGACCTGGACGGCAGGCTCGTGGCCGGGACGCTGGCGCCGACCTCGGAACTGGACCTGCATCTCGGTGTCTACCGCCGCTACGGCACCGGGGCGGTCGTCCACACCCACGCCCCGATGGCCACCGCGCTCTCCCTCGTCCTCGACGAACTCCCCTGCGTCCACTACCAGTTGCTGACGCTGGGCGGCACCGTCCGAGTCGCGCCGTACGCCACCTTCGGCACCCCCGAACTCGCCGAGTCGGTGATCGCCGCGCTGGAGGGCCGCAGCGCCGCCCTGATGGCCAACCACGGCGCGGTCACCCACGCGACCACGCTCGACAAGGCCGTCGAGCACGCGCTGCTGCTGGAGTGGGCCTGCGGCGTCTACCAGCACGCCGCCGCGCTCGGCACCCCCCGCGTCCTCGACGAACAGCGGCAACTCGCGGTCATCGAGGCCGCCATCGCCCGTGACTACGGCACCACCCACCCCGTACCACCCGCGCAGGAGGAGAAGCGATGAAGGTCGTCACGATGGGCGTGCACGTACTGGACGTGCTGGTACGGCCGGTTGAGGCGATACCCGAGGGCCAGGGCGCCACCCTCGTCGAGGACATCAGGATGACCGCCGCCGGGACGGCAGCCGGGACCGCCCTGACCCTCGCCAAGCTCGGCGCCGAGGTCCGCACCGCCGGCGCGATCGGCACCGATCCGACCGGCGATCTGCTCCTGCAACTGCTGGAGCGGGCGGGAATCGACACCGGGCTGGTCGTCCGCCGGACCGACACCTCCACCTCCGCCACCGTCCTGCCCATCCGCCCCAACGGCGACCGCCCCACCCTCCATCTGCTCGGCGCCAACATCACCTACGGCCTCGACGACGTCCCGTGGGACGCGCTGGCTGAGGCGACACATCTGCACCTGGGCGGACCGGAGTTGATCGGCGCCGAGGTCGCCGCGCGGATCCTCGCCCACGCCAAGGAGCACGACGTCGTCACCTCCGTCGACCTCCTCGCGCCGGGCGAGCTGGGCACCTTCGACCAGATCGAACCGATCCTCCCGTACATCGACCACCTGCTCCCCAACGAGGACCAGGTCCTCGGCTTCAGCGAGGAGCAGGACCTCGTCACCGGCGCCAGGAAGTTCCTCGCGGCCGGCACCGGTCTCGTCGCCGTCACCCGCGGCGGCGAGGGCGCGCTCCTGATCACGGCCGAGGGCACCCAGGCGGTCCCCGCCTTCGACGTCGACGTCGTCGACACCACCGGCTGCGGCGACGCCTTCTCGGCCGGCTTCCTGCGCGGCGTCAGCCTCGACCGCACCCCGAAGGAGGCCGCCGTACTCGGCAACGCGGCGGCGGCCCTGGTGGCGCAGGGCCTCGGCAGCGACCACGGCGCCTTCGACCTCCCGGAGGCCGACGAGTTCGCGATGACCCACAAGACCCGGTGACCGCGGCGCCGCCCATCGAGTGGTGACGGTCGCGGCACGGGCGTACGGTCGGACAGTGGACGGCACCGTTCACCGAGAGCACGCACCATGAGCAGCAGCCCGCAGCCGACCTCCCCAGCACAGACCACCTCCCGAGCACCGGGCGGCGGCGGGAACGGCATGGCGCTGCTGGTCATCGCGTCCTGCCAGCTGATGGTGGTCCTCGACATCACCATCGTGAACATCGCGCTGCCGCACATCCAGAGCGCGCTGGACTTCTCCACCACCAGCCTGTCCTGGGTGGTCAACGCATACACGTTGACCTTCGGCGGGCTGCTGCTGCTCGGCGGCCGCACCGGCGACATCCTCGGCAGACGGCGCATGTTCATCGTCGGGGTGCTGTTGTTCGCCGTCGCCTCCCTGCTCGGCGGCCTCGCCCAGAACTCCGGCGAACTGCTCGCCGCCCGCGCCCTGCAGGGCGTCGGCGGCGCGATCGCCTCACCGACCGCGCTCTCCCTGGTCAGCACCACCTTCCCGGAGGGCCCGGAACGCAACCGGGCCTTCGGTGTCTTCGCCGCCGTCTCCGCCGGCGGCGGCGCCATCGGACTGCTGGCCGGCGGCATGATCGTCGAGTGGCTGAACTGGCGCTGGGTGCTCTTCGTCAACGTCCCCATCGGCGTCCTCATCGCCCTCGCCGCGCCCCGCTGGATCAGGGAGTCCGAACGACATCCCGGCCACTTCGACATCGCCGGCGCGCTGACCTCGACCCTGGGCATGGTGCTGCTGGTGTACGGCTTCATCCGGGCCGCACAGGAGGGCTGGCGGGACGCGCTGACGCTGGCCTCGTTCGCCGGGGCCGTCGTCGTCCTGGCCGCGTTCATCCTGATCGAGCGGGGTTCGGTCCAGCCGATCACCCCCCTGCACATGTTCGCCGACCGCAACAGAGCGGGCACGTACGGCATGATGCTCAGCCTGGCCGCCGCGATCTTCGGCATGTTCTTCTTCCTGACCCTCTTCGTGCAGGACGTGCTGAACTTCAGTCCGCTGCGGGCCGGACTCGCGTTCCTGCCGGTCAGCGCCGTCATCGCGGTCGGGGCAGGGCTCGCCTCGCGGTTCCTGCCCCGGTTCGGCCCCAAACCGTTCCTCGTGGTCGGCGCCCTGCTCGCGGCGGGCGGTCTGGCCTGGCTGACCCTGACCGACGTGCACTCCACCTACGCCGGCAGCATCCTCGGCCCGATCCTCGTCTTCAGCCTGGGCATGGGCATGGAGTTCGTGTCGCTGACCCTGATGGCGCTGTCCAACGTCCCCGTCCAGGAGACCGGCGCCGCCTCCGGGCTCCTCAACGCCACCCAGCAGGTGGGCGGTTCGCTCGGTCTGTCCATCCTGGTCACCATGTTCGGCACGGCCAGCACCAACGAGGCCCACAAGCAGGTCCCGCTCTTCCTCGCCCAGGCGACCCCGGCCGAACGGCTGCGCTTCCGGCGCACCGGACAGCTCCCGAGCCCCTGGTCCGACCAGGTCCTCACCCATGGGATCTCCGCCGCGTTCGTCGTCGCGGCGATCTTCACCGTGGTCGCGGCGCTGATCGCGGTCGTCGTCATCCAGGTCCGCCCCTCCGACCTGGAACGACTCCAGGGCGGCATGGGCCCCGGCCCGGTCTGAGACCGTCCTCGTCAGGATTTTCCCGCCCCCCATGTCACAGACACGGGGGGCTGTCTCGTCCACAGGGCAGAGACAATTCCAGGAACGGGAAGGGTGATCGTCGTGCGGGTGTTCGTGGCAGGTGGGACGGGGGTCCTGGGACGGCGGCTGATACCGCAGCTCGTCGCCCGGGGCCATCAGGTAACGGCAACGACGACCAACGCGGCCAAACTGGGGCTGCTGGCGGAGCTCGGCGCGGACGGCGTCGTTATGGACGGCCTGGACGCGGCCTCCGTCGGCGAGGCGGTGGCCACGGCACGGCCGGACGCGATCGTGCACCAGATGACCGGGCTCGGCGCCGGTGAACCCGACATGAAGCACTTCGACCGGTTCTTCGCCACCACCAACCGGCTGCGCACCGAGGGCACGGACCATCTGCTGGCCGCCGCCGAGGCGACCGGCGTGTCCACCTTCGTCGCGCAGAGCTTCGGCAGCTTCAACGGCATCCGCGAGGGCGGCTGGATCAAGACCGAGGACGACCCGCTCGACCCGATGACGGGCACGGTGCTGCGCCCGATGATCGAGGCGGTCAACCACCTCGAGGACGTGGTCGTGCGGGCCGGCGGCGCCGTCCTGCGCTACGGCGCGTTCTACGGACCGGACGCCATCGACGACCAGGTCGAGCTGGTCCGCAGGCGGAAGTTCCCGCTCGTGGGACGCGGCACCGGACACAGCTCGTGGATCCACCTCGACGACGCCGCCCACGCCACCGTCCTGGCCGTCGAACAGCACGCGAAGGGCGTCTACTGCATCGTCGACGACGAACCGGCCCCGGCCGCCGAATGGCTGCCCCACCTCGCGGCCGTCGCGGGCGCCAAGCCGCCGATGCGGGTGCCGAAGTGGCTGGCGCGGCTGCTCGCGGGAGACCTGCCGGTGATCATGATGCTGGAGGGCCGCGGCTTCTCCAACGCCAAGGCCAGGCGCGAACTGGGCTGGGAGCCGCGCCACCCCTCGTGGCGCCAGGGATTCAAGGAGGAGCTGGCGTGAGTCGCGCGGAGGAGTTCGAGGAACTGCGGCCGCTGCTGTTCGCGATCGCCTACCGCATCCTCGGCAGCGTCAGCGAGGCGGAGGACGCCGTCCAGGACACCTGGCTGCGCTGGGAGCGCACCCCGACCCTGCCGAGATCGACCAAGGCGTATCTCTCGGCCGTGGTCACCCGGATCTCCGTCGACGTGCTGCGCTCGGCCCGGGTCCGGCGCGAGGAGTACGTCGGCCCCTGGTTCCCCGAGCCGCTGCTCACCGACCCCTACGAGGACCCCGAACGCTCGGCGGAGCTGTCGGACTCGCTGTCGATGGCGGCGCTGCTGCTGCTCGAACGGCTCTCCCCGCTGGAGCGCGCCGTGTTCGTGCTGCGGGAGGTGTTCGGCTTCGGCTTCCCGGAGATCGCCTCGGCCGTCGACCGGTCCGAGACGGCGTGCCGGCAGCTCGCGGTGCGGGCACGGCGGCACATGGACGCGGGCCGGCCGCGCTTCGAGGCCGACCGCAAGGAGCGCGAGGAACTCGCCGAGCGGTTCTTCGGCGCCTTCCGGGAGGGCGACGTCGACGGGCTGCGGGAGCTGCTCGCCGCCGACGTCCAGCTGGTCGGCGACGGCGGCGGCAAGGCGCCCGCGCTGGCCAACGCCGTCCGCGGCCCGGAGAACGTGGCCCGGCTGATCTCCTCGTTCGTGTCGATGTGCGTCGCGACGGGTGTCGTGGCCGAGCCGCACCAGGTGAACGGCCAGCCCGGCGTGCTCTTCCGCGACCGGGACGGCAAGGTCGTGAGCATCCTGGCCCTGGACATCCTCGGCGGCCGGATCCAGACGATCCGCGGGGTCGTCAACCCGGACAAGCTCGGGCACCTCGGCCCGGTGGCGGACGTGTGGGCGCTCAAGGACGAGGCGATGCGGACGCGCCGGCGCCAGCCCGACCCCACGGGCTGAGCGCACCGCTCAGGACGCGGACGTGCCGCCCCACTCCTCCGGGGCCACGTCCGCCAGCGTCTGGGAGAACGTCCAGTGGTGGCCGGCCGGGTCCTCGGCCGAGTACTGGCGCTCGCCGTACTCGAAGTCGGTCGGCTCCATGAGGATCCGGGCGCCGTGCGCGCGGGCCCGCTCGCAGTGCGCCCGGGCGTCCTCCACGCGGACCATGACCGAGTGCGTGACCTCGCCGGAGCGCGGGGGACGGCGGTCCTGCCGGACGTCCCCGATGATCACCGCACCGTCGCCGACCGTGAGCTGGGAGCGGTGGTCCTCGCCGATGCGCACCCGCTCGGTGAACCCGAAGGCCTCGCCGAGCCAGGCGACGGCGGCCCGCACGTCGGGATAGATCAGGACGGGGATGACCGTCGCGGAGGGGATGGAGCGGTTCGGCCTCATGACTGGCTCCCGGCGTTCGTGTCCCGTGGCGCGGAGGGCGCGGGCACCAGGCCGAGCCGCTGGGCCCGCAGCACCGTACTGATGCGGTCGCGTGTGCCCAGTTTGCGGTAGATCTTCTCGACGTGCTTGTGCACCGTGCGATCCGATATGCCGAGGCGTCGGCCGATCGCGGCCGCGGTCAGCGCGTCCGCCAGCAGCACCAGGACCGCCGTCTCGCGGGGCGTCAACCCGCAGTCCGGGGCCGCCGTGGGGTCGGTCGAACGCCGGTGGCGTTCCAGGAGCTGCCGCTGCTGTTCCACGGCGGCCAGCAGCGGCTGGAGCTGGGCCGCCAGCCGGAGATGGTCGTCGGTGAAGTCCGTGCCGGAGCGGTAGACCATGCACCCGGTGACCGGGGTCGTCGTTCCGGGCAGCGGGATCGCCAGGACGTGGTCGGCGGCCATGAGGTCGCCGATCAGCTCCGCGGTGGGGCTCGACGACCAGGCCCGGCCCGCCGCCCGGCGCGCGGTCAGCGGGGTCCGGTCCGGGCCGGAGGAGTACAGGGGCGCGAACGGGTAGCCCTCCCGCAGCAGGCCCACGGCCTCGTCCCCGAGCACGGCGAACTCGGCGGCGACCGCGGGGGGCATACCGACCGCGCCCCCGGACTCGGTCCAGTCGTCCAGCTTGTAGATCAGGCTCTCGCCGTCGCACAGGCCGGGCAGGGCGTCCGCGAGCATCGGCCACAGGCGCTCGGGGTCCCGTTCGTGCAGGGCCGCGACCGCCACCGACAGCATGCGTTCCTGCGCCCCGACCGACACCTGTGCCACGTTCCCACTCCGCTCGTGCGCCGCGTACGCAGTTGTACCCATACCGGCGACGTCCAGCCTGCCTCAGACTGCAACGGAGCAACAAGGACGTTCACGGATGTACTCCAGCACAACGGCGCACCAGCGGCCGCGGCGGGGAGACCCGGCGGTTCGGTGGGGGACAGCCGGTGCTCCCCGAGGCCCGGGCCCGTGCGGGCCGCCGGAGCGGGGGACCGGCGGCCCGTCGCGGGTTCGAGCACCTCGGACTCCGCGAGCCCGGTGGCATCCGCGGCGCGGGGTGCTGGATCCCGAGCAGCGGACCGGTGGCTTCGCCATCCTTCACCAGCGAGGCAGCCTCAGCTCGTACTCCGGTTGCACGCGCCGCATGTAACCCGTGTCGTCGCGGCTGCGCACCCCCGACTCCACATACCGCCGGTGCAGGCGCTCCAGGGCGTCGTGGTCGAGTTCCACGCCCAGGCCCGGCCCGGTCGGCACCGCCACCTCTCCGTCGCGGATCTCCAGCACGCCGGGGAGGATCACGTCGTCGGCGGAGTTCCACGGATAGTGGGTGTCGCAGGAGTGGTCGAGGTTGGGGATGGCGGCCGCGACATGGGTCATCGCGGCGAGACTGATCCCCAGGTGCGAGTTGGAGTGCATGGACAGCGCGATCCCGAACGCCTCGCACACAGCGGCCAGTTCACGGGTGCGGCGCAGTCCGCCCCAGTAGTGGTGGTCGGTGAGCAGCACCTGGACCGCGTTCTGCTCGATCGCCGGCCGCAGGTGCTCCCAGGCGATCACGCACATGTTGGTCGCCAGCGGCAGCGGCGAGTCCTTCGCCACCTGGGCCATCCCGGCAATGGTCGGGGTCGGGTCCTCCAAGTACTCCAGCACGCCGTCCAGTTGGCGGGCGACGTAGGCGGAGGTCTCCACGGTCCAGGCCGTGTTGGGGTCCAGCCGCAGCGGCTGCCCGGGGAAGGCCTCCGCCAGCGCGCGGATCGCCGCGATCTCCTCGTCCGGCGGGAAGACCCCGCCCTTCAGCTTGAACGACCGGAAACCGTAGCGCTGTTGCATCAGCCGGGCCTGCTCCACGATCCCCGCGGGATCCAGCGCCGCGCCCCAGTCGTCGCCGATCGCCGCCCGGCCGTCCAGGGCGGGGTGCTCGGCCCACTTGTAGAAGAGGTACGCGGCGAAGGGCACCGAGTCGCGGACCCTGCCGCCGAGCAGGTCGCTGACGGGCCGCCCCAGCAGCCTGCCCTGCGCGTCGAGGCAGGCGACCTCCACGGCCGAGGTGGTCCAGCCGCGCTCGTGGGAGCTGGGCACCGTCGGCAGCAGGACCTGGTCGATCGCCGCGCCGATGGCGGTCGTGTCGAAGACGTCCATGCCGACGACGACCTTCGCGGCGGCCTCGAGCCGCTCCAGCCGGGCGACTCCGCCCGGCGACTCGCCGAGGCCCACCGTGCCGTCCTCCAGGACGAGCTGGAGCACGATCCGCAGGGCGAGCGGCTCGTGGACGCCGTTGGAGTTGAGCAGGGGCGGGTCGCCGAAGGCGATCGGGGTGACGATCAGTTCGCGGATCCTGGTGCTCATGCGGCGACCACCTCCAGGCCGTGGGCGATGAGTTCCGTCAGCCGGGCCATGTGCTCCGGTGTCGGGTCGAGCAGCGGCGCCCGTACGCCGCCCACGTCCAGACCGCGTACGGTGACCCCGGCCTTGATCAGCGCCACGGCGTATCCGGGCACCTCGTCGCGGAGCTGGACGAGCGGGCCGTAGAACTCGTCGAGGAGCGTGGTGACGAGCGTCTCGTCGCCCTCGGTCAGCGCCCGGTGGAAGGCCAGGGCGATCTCGGGCGCGAAGGCGAACACCGCGGAGGAGTACAGCTCGACGCCGATGCCGCGGTAGGCGGGTGCGGTCATCTCGGCGGTGGGCAGTCCGTTGAAGAACTGGAAGTCCTCCGTGCCCGGTACGGCCCGCACGGCGCGCACGATCCGGTGCATCCGCTCGATGTCGCCGACGCCGTCCTTGAGCCCGACGACCCGGGGCAGGGCCGCGATCTCGGCGGCCGTCGCCTCGGTCAGCCGGGTCGTGCCGCGCTGGTAGAAGATCACCGGCAGGTCGCTCGCGCCGGACACCTCCTCGACGTACCGCACCAGACCCCGCTGCGGCGCGCTGACCAGGTACGGCGGCAGCAGCAGGATGCCGTCGGCGCCGGCCCGGCGGATGCGGGCGGCCTGGTCGCGGGCGACCGGCGGTGGTCCGCCGGCGGCGGCCAGCACCGGCACCCGGCCGTCCACCGCCTCGACGGCGATCCGGGTGGCCCGCTCGATCTCCTCGGCGGTCAGGGCGTGGAACTCGCCGGTGCCGCAGGCGACGAACACGCCGCCCGCGCCGGCCGCGACACCGGACTCGATGTGCCGCGCGAGCCGTTCCCCGTCCAGCGAGCCGTCCGGGGCGAACGGTGTGACCGGGAAGAACAGCACTCCGTGGAACTTCATGTCTCCCTACTGACTTCGGTGGTTCAGCCCTTGGTGGCCCCGGCGGCGATGCCGGTGACCAACGAGCGCTGGAGGAGCAGATAGACGATCAGGCTGGGCAGCAGGGCGATGACCGCACCGGCCAGCACGACCCCGGAGCCGACCTGGGGGTCGCTGCGCAGGATGGACAGGGCGACGGTGACCGTGTAGTCGGTGGGGTCCTTGGCGGCGATCAGCGGCAGCAGGTACTGGTCCCAGATCATGATGAAACCGAGCACGCCGGCCACGCCGAGCGCGGGCCTGCACAGCGGCAGGACGATCTGCCACAGCAGCCGCAGTTCGCCCACACCGTCGATGCGGGCCGCCTCCTCGATCTCGGTGGGGATGTCCTTCATGAACTCGGTCAGCATCATCACCGAGAAGCCCCAGGCGCCCAGCGGAAGGATCACCGCCCACGCCGTGCCCTTCAGGTCCAGCCCCAGCACCGGGACATGACCGAGGACCAGGGACAGCGGGATCGCGATGACCTCCTCGGGGAGCATCATCGTCAGCATGAACAGGGTCAGGACCAGGGCCTGTCCGCGGAACCGGTGCCGGGCGAGGGCGTAGGCGGCGAGCACCGAGACCACGAGCTGGAGCAGGAGTCCGCCGCCGGCGATGACCAGCGAGTTGGTGAAGTAGTCCCAGATGCCGCGCTCACCGGCCACCTTGACGTTCAGCAGGGTGGGGTGGTGCGGGAGGAACGACAGCGAGGAGCCGCTGGGGTTCCTGCTGAACGCGCCCGACAGGATGGTCAGGAAGGGCGCGGCGAAGATCGCCAGCGCGATCACGCAGAGCAGGATCCGCAGGGCCAGGCCGAACCCGGGCCGGTCGCTCCAGCCGAGGGCCGTGTCGAAGCGGGCCGGCGTGGAGCGCTGCTTCCCGGACGGCCGGCCGAGGGCGGCGCCCGGCGCGGGTGTGCGGACGGGGTCGATGGCGGGGGCGCTCATCGCACGTCTCCCCTCTTGCGGAGGTAGTTGACCGTGACGGTGAGCAGCAGCGTCACGCACAGCAGTACGACGGAGGCCGCGGAGGCGCCGCCGATGTCGTTCCGGGTGAAGCCCAGGGTGTAGGCGCGGGTCATCCAGACGTCCGTCGACCCGGCCGGACCGCCGCCGGTGAGGACGTAGACCTCCGTGAACACGCGCAGCCCGCGGATGGCGGCGAGCGTGAGCACGATGCTCATGGCGGGGCGGATCGCCGGCAGCGTGATGTGGCGCAGCCGCTGCCACAGGGAGACGCCGTCCATCGCCGCCGCCTCGTACAACGAGCGGTCCACGCCCGCGAGTCCGGCGAGGATGATCACCATGTTGTACGGGGCGGCCATCCAGATGCCCATCACCATGGTCGCCCACAGCGCGGTGTCCGGGTTGTCGAGGAAGGCCACCGGGCCGATGCCGAGGAAGCCCAGGGCGCCGTTGACCAGGCCGCCGGAGGTCGGGTAGTACAACAGCCGCCACAGCTCGCCCACGACCGCGGTCGCGGTGACCACGGGCAGGAACACGGCCGTCCGCACGAGCTTCAGCGAACGTGCCTGGCCCTCCAGCAGCAGGGCCAGCAGAAAGCCGACGACGATCGCGCCGAGCGAGATGCCCAGGCCCAGCAGGAGGGTGTGGCTCACCGCCTCCTGGAAGCGGTGGTCGCTCAGCACGCGCGTGTAGTTGTCGAGGCCGACCCACTTGTCGCCGAGGAAGGGCCGCACCTTGAAGAAGCTGAGCCAGATGCCCTTGCCCATCGGCAGGAACTTGAAGACGAGGGCGAGCAGCAGTCCCGGGGCAAGGAACAGCCAGGGCAGTACGGCCTGCTTGGGGAACCCTCGGCGCCGCGGGGGCGCGGTCACGGTAGCGGTCATTTCAACAGGTCCTGGTCCTTGAGGTCACCGGCGAGGGTGTCGTTGAGCTCCTTGAGGGAGGAGCGGACGTCACTGCCGCAGTACGTGAAGACCGCGTTGAGGCTGTCGGCGGTGTCCTGCTTGATCGGGGCGAAGTCGGGGGCGTTGGGGAACTGCTCGGACGCGGTCTCGTACGCCTTCTGCACGACGCTCCAGCGCGGGTCGTGACGGACCTCGGCGGCGTCCAGCGTGGAGTTCGTGGGGATGCGCACCACGGGCTGGTGGCCGTCAACGCTGGTCATGGCGATCCGCTGGCCCTCGGGCGAGACGAGGAAGGCCGCGAGCGCCCGCTCCTGCCGGGCCTTTCCGGTCCTGGCGCCGAAGTAGACGTTCTCGCCCTCGGCCAGGACGTCGGCTCCCGCCGGCCCCGCCGGTGCGGGGACGACCTCGTACTTGTCCTTGCCGGGCGTGGCGTCGAAGGTGGTGATGTTGTACGGGCCGGTCATGTACATCCCGGCGTCGCCGTCCCGGAAGTTGGTGGCGGTACCGGTGACGGCGCTGACCGCGCCGGGCTGCAGGAGGCCCTTCGCGCCGCAGAAGAGGTTGTCCTTCAGCCAGGTGACGGTCCGTACGGCCGCCGCCGAGTCCATGGCGGGACGGTAACCGCCCCTGCCGTCCGGCTCGATGACCTTCGCGCCGCCCTGCCACAGGAAACTGGACGCCCACCAGGCGGCGTAGCCGTTCTGGGCGCTGCCCGGCGCGACGATGCCGTAGGTGTCCTTCTTGCCGTCGCCGTCCGGGTCGCGGGTGGCGAAGGCCTTGGCGACGTCGAGCATCTGCTGCCAGGTCGTCGGCGCCTTCAGTCCCAGCTTCCGCAGCCAGTCCTTGCGGATCATCAGGGCCATCGCCTGGCGCGAGTAGGGGATGCCGTAGTGCCTGCCGTCCAGTCCCACGGTGGAGGCCCAGGACTTGGCGGTGATCTGGTCGTGTCCCGCGATCGAGGCGGGATCGATCGGCTTGAGCAGTCCCTGGCTCTGGTAACTCCCCATCAGCGCCGTGTCGTTGATCATCACGTCGGGGAGGTCCTTGCTGGACGCCCGGCTCTGCAGCTGCTGGTCGAAGTTGACGACCGGCTGGTAGTCGATCTTTATCCCGGTCTTCTTGGTGAAGGCGGCGAAGACCCGGTCGTAGGTCGCGGCCGAATCCGGATCGCTCCGGGTCCACACCTCCAGCGTGTTCGGGTCACCTCCGCCGGCACTGGTGGAACCCGACCCGCAGGCGGCCGTCGTGCATGCGAGCCCCGCCACGGCGAGGGCGGCGGCCAGGCGGCGACGTCGTCCACGAACGCCCATGGACACCTCCGTTCATATCCGTGAACATCCTTCACGGATCTAAATGACGGGGCTCAAGGTATGAATCATTTCATCCGTATGTCAAGACATGACTGATGGATTTCACCAGCTTCACCGACCCTCTGCATCTCGTGCGCGAGCGGGCGACTGGGGGGACGGGGTGACGTGGGTGACCGGGAACGCCGAAGAGGCCGCCCACGGTTCGTGGACGGCCTCTGGGGTGGAGCGCGTGCCGGTGAAGGTGCTACGCGGGGCGTACCGCGATACGGATCGCGGCCTCTCCGGCGTAGTGGACCGACTCCTCGCGGATCACCGCGCCCGGTCCGGGGGCGTGGATCATCAGACCGTTGCCGGTGTAGAGACCGACATGGCTGAAGTTGTCGTTGAAGAAGATCAGGTCCCCGGGACGGCTCTCGGCCAGCGGGACCACTGTGCCCGTGCTCGCCTGCTCGTGCGTGGACCGGGGCAGCGCGACCCCGGCGGCCCGCCAGGCGGCCTGGGTGAGCCCGGAGTTGTCGTACGACTCCGGCCCGACCCCGCCCCAGATGCACGGCCTGCCGATCTGCGCCCGGGCGAAGGACACGGCCCGGTCCGCCTTGGTGCCGACCGGCGGCTCGGCGGGCGCCTCGGGCACCCCGGTGTCGAGGACCGACGGCTCCTGGAGCCGGCGCCACTGGTCCGACACGGGCAGGCTCGAGTCGGCCGCGGCGGACAGGTTCCACGCGCCCGTGTCCATGACGGACGGCTGCTGCGGGGTCGCCTCGACGGTGGGCTGCTGGAAGCTCCACTGCGTGCCGGTGTCCAGGGCGGTCACCTGCTGCTGCGCCCCCGTGTCGGTGACGGACAGGCCCATGTCGGGGCCGGCCTGCAGCGGCAGGCTCCACGGTTCGCCGGCCGGCACGCCCGTGTCGAGCACGGACGGCTGCTGCAGCCGCCAGGCCTCCTCGGTCGCACGGGTCGCCTCCTCCGACCAGGGCGCCGGCGCCAGAGCCGCCTGCGGCGCCGCCATGGTCATCGAGGGCATGACGGCCGTCTGGGACGCCGTGGCCGCCGTCGGGGACATGACGGTCGCCTGTGGCCCCGTAGCCATCGGGGACATGACGGTCGCCTGTGGCCCCATGGCCGTGGGCGACATGACGGTCGATTGCGGTGTCATGGCCGGCGAGGGCATGACCGCCGTCTGCTCTGTCATGGGCACCGAGGGCATGACCGCCGTCTGCTCTGTAATGGCCGTCGGGGGCATGACCGCTGCCTGCTCTGCCATGGCCGTCGGCGACATGACCGCCGACTGCGGTATGGATGTCTGCCGGGCCGTGTACCGGTACAGCAGCTCACTCGCCGCGGCGATCTTGCGCTGGCTCTGCTCCTTGGACGTGCGCAGTGAGGCCTGCCGCGGCTCGCCGCCCGTCGCGCCCGCCCCCATGGCGGACTCCTGACGCTGCGCCGGTACGGCGGGCAGCGCGGCCGTGCCACCCCCCGCGGTCAGCTCGGCGACAGGACGGCGCGCTCCGCCCGCGGGCAGTTCGGCCACGCTCCGGCCGGGTGCCTCCAGCTCGAAGCCCGTCCGTGCCTCCGGGGCACGCACCGGCCGCGACGGGGCCTGGCGGGGGGAGGAGGTGCGCTGGGCGGGCATGCGGTCGGCCGGCAGGATCGCCGGGATCGTCGGCCCCAGCGAGGCGCGCGCCGCGTCGAACCACCGTCGGCTCACGTTGTCCAGATCGGGGTCCGAGCGCCTGCCGCCGCCCGCCGGTGCGCCGCGTCCCCGCGAGCCGGTCACCGTCGGCCGGGTGAAGTTCCACTGGCCGGTGTCCGACTCGGCCCGGTCGTAGAGGCTGCTCACCCGGTCCCGGACGGCCTCCCGGCTGGGGGCGTCCTCCCCGGCGAGGGGAACGGCGTCGGCGCTCTGCGAGAGCATGGCCACCGAGGTGAGGGCCGCCGCGGCGAGGGCGGAGTTGCGCATCCCGGGGAGGCCGGAGCCGCCCGTGCGCGATGGTCGATCCGGCGCCATGGGAGCCGTACTCCTTCCGTACTCCGCCTACCGAGTTAGCTGTCGGGTTCGGGCGGTCGTGTCCGGAAGGCATGCCCTACGACCCTTGCCCTCGCGGGCAGTTGGGCCGATTCACCCCATGATTCGGTTGGGTCCCCGGCTCCGGTTCGACACCGGACTCGGCGGAGGCCACGCGTCCCGACGGGGTTCGCCGGAGGAACTCGAGTGGCCTGGACCCACGCTAGCCAACTTGTGCGGCTGGTGTGAAGGTTGAAGGGCGGAATGTCCGATACGCTTTTGTGACCTTCGTCGTGACGGGCCGTCAGGTTCCTCTTCCGTGCACACAGCGGATCGGGAGCGTGACCGACCGTCGCGACGGCGGGCGTCTCAGGACTGCGGACCGTCTTCCCGGGCCGCAAGCTCGGCGTCGCGCTTCTTGATCCGCGCCGCCTCCTTGCGGACCTCCGCCTGGGTGGCCCGCTCCTTCACCAGCCACTCCGGCTGCTCCTGCTTGAGCGCCTCGATCTGCTCGGTGGTCAGCGGCTCGGTCACCCCGCCGCGCGCCAGCCCGGCGATCGAGACGCCCAGCTTCGCCGCGACCACCGGCCGGGGATGCGGCCCCTTGGCGCGCAGCTCGCGCAGCCACTCGGGCGGCTCGGCCTGGAGCTGGTCGAGCTGGGCGCGCGAGACGACACCCTCGCGGAACTCGGCGGGGGTGGCCTCGAGGTACACACCCAGCTTCTTCGCCGCGGTCGCGGGCTTCATCGTCTGGGTGGTCTGGTGCGACTTCATGGGGTCCAGGGTATCGACCGGGTACGGGCCCCTCGACCACGGCCGGTAACCTGGCCAGGTGACAGGCTCGGAGACATCCCCCACGTTCCGGCTCGCGTACGTCCCGGGGACCACGCCCGCCAAGTGGGTGCGGATCTGGAACGAGCGGCTGCCCGAGATCCCGCTGCACCTCGTCGCCGTACCCGCCGCCGAGGCGCCCGACGTGCTGCGCGCGGGCGAGGCGGACGCGGGCCTGGTACGGCTGCCGGTCGACCGTGGGTTCTTCAGCGCGATCCCGCTCTACAGCGAGACGACGGTGGTCGTGGTCCCCAAGGACCACGTGATCACGGCGGCCGACGAGGTGACGCTCGCCGATCTGGCCGACGAGGTGCTCTTCCACCCCCTCGACGACGTCTTCGACTGGGACGCCCCTCCCGGCGAACCCGCCTTCGAGCGCCCCGCCACCACCGAGGACGCCGTGGAGCTGGTCGCGGCGGGCGTCGGCCTCCTGGTCGTCCCCCAGTCCCTGGCCCGACTGCACCACCGCAGGGACCTCACCTACCGCCCCGTCGTCGACGCCCCGCAGTCGGGTGTCGCGCTGTCCTGGCCCGAGGAAGCGACCACCGACCTGGTCGAGGACTTCATCGGCATCGTGCGCGGCCGCACGGTCAACAGCTCCCGGGGCCGCAAACAGCAGCTGGAGGAGAAGCCGAGGCAGGGGGACAAGCCGAGGCAGACGGACAAGCCGCAGTCCTCCGCCCGCCGCAAGCCGGCCCCCGCCAAGCAGCCGGGCCGCACTCCCCGCACGGGCGGTTCCAAGCCCGGCAGGCGAGGCAGGCCCGGCCGCCGTTCGTAGGAACGGCTCACTTCGGCGGCAGTCCCGCGGCGAACGCGTACCCCTCGTCGATCCACGCCCCCAGGACGCTGTCGTCCGCCAGCGCGGACGGGTCGACGACGATCCAGCCACGCATCGGGCGCCCCGTCATGTCGACGAGCCGCGCCCCGGGCCGGGCCAGCGCCGCGTCCGTGGCGTCCGGCCCGACACGGACCATCAGCCCGCCGCCGCCACTCGCGCTCACCGCCATGTTCCCGCGCAGCAGAAACGCGAGCCCGCCGAACATCCGCTTCTCAGTGACGTCGGGATCGGCCTCCAGATGCCGCCGAACCCGCTCGGCCAACGCTTCGTCGTACGCCATACCAGGCCCCGCTCCGTGCTCCGACCTCCAGGATCCCAGGATGGCCCCGGTGCGCCCTCCTGTGCAGATGACCGGGAGCCGCCCGGCCCGAGAGCCCTACCGCCATCGGCGGTCGGTGGCAGAATCGGCGGGGTGGACCGGGGGATCCTCGAACGTGAGGCCGAGCTGACGCGGCTGGCCGAGGCCGCAGGTGCGGCGGCGGACGGTGCCGGCTCGGTGGCGCTCGTCTTCGGCGAGGCCGGCATCGGCAAGTCCAGCCTGGTCAGAGCCCTTCCGGAGCGGTTGCCCGAAGGGGCCAGGGTCCTGGTCGGCCAGTGCGACGACCTCGCAACCCGCCGCCCTCTGGGCCCGTTCCGCGACCTTGTCGGCAGCGTCGGCGCCGAGCTGGCCCGCGCCGTCACCGAGGGCGGCGATCGTCCCCGTGTCTACGAGGCCCTGCGCGCGGAGCTGGCCGTGACTCCGCATCCCGCCGTACTGGTCGTCGAGGACGTGCACTGGGCCGACGAGGCGTCCCTGGACGCCCTGCGCTTCCTGGTCCGGCGCATGGAACGGCTCCCCGCGCTGCTCGTCCTCACGTACCGCGACGACGAGTTGGGCCGCGACCACCCGTTGCGCCACCTCCTCGGGCAGGTCTCCCGCGCGCCCCGGGTGCACCGACTGCCCCTGGCCCGGCTCTCCCTCGACGCGGTGCGTACGCTCAGCGCGACCGCCGAGCTGGACGCGGCCCAGGTGTACGAGGTGACCTCCGGAAACCCCTTCTTCGTCGCCGAGGTCGTCGCGGCGGGCGGCACCGGGGGTGTGCCGCCGACCGTCGTGGACGCCGTGCTCGCCCGGATGCGGGGCCTGGACGCCGCGACCGTGGACGCGCTGGAACAGCTCGCCGTGGTCCCCTCGGCGGTCGAACGGCCCCTGGTGGACGCCCTGTTGGCCGACGGAGTGACCGTACTCGCCGAGGCCGAGCAGCGCGGGTTGCTCGCGGTGACGCCGGAACGGGTGGCGTTCCGGCACGAGCTGATCCGCCGCGCGGTCGCCGACTCCGTGCCCACCGCCCGCCGTATCGACCTCAACCGCACCGTCCTCGCGGCCCTGGTCGCCCGCCCCGGATCCGACGCCGCCCGGATCGTGCACCACGCCGCCCAGGCCGGCGACGAGGACGCCATCGCCCGCTACGGCCCCGACGCGGCACGCGACGCGGCCTCCGCCGGCGCCCACCGGGAGGCCGCCGCCCAGCTGCGGCTGGTGCTGCGCCGACGCCGGCGGCACGGCCCGGCCGACCTCGCCGACCTGCTGGAACGCTACGCGATCGAGAGCTACACCATCGCCGACTCGGCCGCCGCCGTCGCCGCCCAGCGGGAGGCCGTCGCGCTGCGCCGCTCCCTCGGCGACATCCTCGCCCTCGGCGCCGACCTGCGCTGGCTGTCCCGTATCCACTGGTGGGCCGGTGACGCCGACGAGGCGCAGGACGCCGCCCGCGAGGCCGTCACGGTCCTGGAGCACGCGGGCGACGACCGGCTGCTGGCCCTCGCCGTCAGCAACATCGCGCAGCTGCGCATGCTGTCCGACCGCTACCCGGAGGCCGTCGAGCACGCCGAACGGGCCATCGTGCTGGCCCGGAAGACGGAGGACCAGGCGATCCTCGCGCACGCCCTGAACAACCTGGGCACGGCCCGCTGGCGGGGCGGCGACCCCGACGGACGCAAGCAGCTGGAGGAGAGCCTGGAGGTCGCCCTGGCCGCCGGTGAGGTCGAGCACGCCTGCCGCTCCTACGCCAACATCATCTGGACGCTGCTCGACAGCCTCCAGTACGGCGAGGCGGACCGCTATCTGCCCCCGGCCATGGACCTCGCCGACCGCGCCGAACACCTCGGCTTCCTCACCTACCTCCATGTCGAGCTGGCGATCCGGCGCCTGGCCGCCGCCGACTGGGAGGACGCCGAGCGGCACGCCGAGTTCGGCATCCACGACTTCCTGCCCGCCCGCTGCCCCGCGCTGACCGTCCTGGCCCGCGTCCGCACCCGCCGCGGCGAACCGGGCGCCGCCGAACTCCTCGCCGAGGCACAGGAGATCGCCGTACGGACCACCGAACTCCAGCGCACCGGCCCGGTCGCCGCAGCGCTGGCCGAGGCGGCCTGGCTGCGCGGCGACGACGCGGCCCTGATCGAGGCCGTCGCCCCGGTGTACGCGCAGGCCCGCGACCTGGCCGGCATCCCCTACCGCGCCGAACTCGGCTACTGGCTCAGCAGGGCCGGGCAGCCGGTCGACCTGGAGGACTGCGACCACCCGTACGCCCTCCAGGCGCGCGGCCACTGGCGCGAGGCCGCCGCACGCTGGCAGGAGGCGGGCTGCCCCTACGAGCACGCCGCCGCGGTCGCCGAGAGCCCGCACCCCGCGGACAAGCTCGCCGCCCTCGCCGAACTCGACGCCCTGGGCGCCGAACCGCTGGCCCGCCGCGTCCGCGCCGAACTGCGCCGGCTCGGCGTACGGCGCATCCCGCGCGGCCCCCTCGCCGCGACCCGCGGCAACCCCGCCGGACTGACCGAACGACAGCTTCAGGTCATGCGTCTGCTCGCCGAGGGCCTGACCAACGCCGAGATCGCCGGCCGGCTCGTCGTGTCCGTCCGTACCGTCGACAACCACGTACGCGCCGTCCTGGAGAAGCTGGACGCGCCCACCCGGCGCCACGCCGCCGTACGCGCCGCGGAGCTCGGCCTCCTTCCCGGCAGCGAAACGTAGGTATCCGAACGCCCGAGCTAGGTGATGGCCACGGATGCCCGCGCCCGCGCTACCCGAGTAGAACGTACGGAACGTCCCGACACACGACAAACGGGGGAAACCGTATGTCCAGCACCACCGCGCAGGCGGCACGACGGGAACTGACCGGCTTCACCGGCGAGCTGATCGGCCCCGAGGACTCGGGTTACGAAGAGGCCCGTGCCGTCTACAACGCGATGATCGACCGCCGCCCCGCACTCGTCGCCCGCTGCGCCGACGCCGACGCCGTGGCCCGCGTGATCGGCTTCGCCCGCGCCCACGACCTGCCGCTCGCCGTCCGCGGCGGCGGCCACCACGGCGCCGGGATGGGCACCGTCGACGGGGGAGTGGTCGCCGATCTCTCACCCCTGAAGCAGATCCACGTCGACCCCGAGGCCCGCACCGTCCGCGTCGGCGGCGGCTGCGTGTGGGGCGAGGTGGACCGCGCGACCAACGCCCACGGCCTGGCCACCCCGAGCGGCATCGTGTCCACCACGGGCGTCGGCGGCATCGCCACCGGCGGCGGGCTCGGCCACCTCACCCGCAAGTGCGGGCTGACCATCGACAACCTCCTGTCGGCCGAGGTCGTCCTGGCCGACGGGCGCCAGGTGCGCGCGAGCGCCGAGGAGAACACCGACCTGTTCTGGGCGATCCGCGGGGGCGGCGGCAACTTCGGTGTCGTCACGTCCTTCCTCTTCCGGCTGCACGAGATCGGCACGGTCGTGGCGGGGCCGACCTTCTGGCCGGTCGAGATCAGCGCCGACGTCCTCACCGCCTACCGGGACTTCCTCCCCAACGCGCCCCGCGAGCTCAACGGCTTCTTCCTGTACGGCACCGTCCCGCCGGCCCCGCCGTTCCCCGAGGAGATCCAGCTGCGCAAGACCGCCGGGATCGTGTGGTGTCACACCAGCGGTGACCCGGAAGCCGCCGCGCGCGCGATGGCCCCGCTGCTCGACGCGCTGCCCGAGCCGTTGCTGCACGCCGTCGGACCGATGCCGCACCCCGATCTGCAGTCCATGTTCGACGGGCTCTACCCGCCCGGCCACCAGTGGTACTGGCGTGCCGACTTCGTCGAGGAGATCCCGGACGAGGCCGTCGAGCTCCACGCCAAGTTCGGCGCCGAGGTGCCGACGGTCCAGTCGACGATGCACCTCTACCCGATCGACGGCGCCGCCCACGACGTCGGCGCCGACGAGACGCCCTGGGGCTACCGCAGCGCCCGCTGGTCCACCGTCTACGCGGGCGTCGACCCCGACCCCGCCAACGCCGAGCTGATCAAGCGCTGGGCGGTCGACTACTCCGACGCCCTGCACCCGTACTCGGCGGGCGGCGCCTACGTGAACATGATGATGGACGAGGGCCAGGAGCGCGTCCGGGCCAGCTACCGCGGCAACTACGACCGGCTGGCCCGGGTCAAGGCCGCCGTCGACCCGGACAACGTCTTCCGCCTCAACCAGAACATCCGGCCCAGCTGACGATGTCCGCACGGTCCGGGTGACCGTGCTCACCAGGTGTCGATGAACGGACGGTGCCCCGGGCGGGGGACGGGGCACCGTTCCAGCGCCGCCAGGATCCATCCCCGCGACCCGGCCGGGTCGATGACCGCGTCGATCTCCAGCGCGGCCGCCGCGTTGACCGCCTTCCCGCGTTCGTACAGCTCGGCGACCCGCTCCTCGAAGGCGCGGGCACGCTCGGCCGGGTCCTCGATCGCCGCCGGCTCCTTGCGGTGACCGAGCCGGACGGCTCCCTCCAGGCCCATCCCGCCGAACTCCCCGCCCGGCCAGGCGGCGGTGGCCAGCGGCGCCCGCGTGGAGCCGCCCGTCATGGCCATCGCCCCCAGCCCGTACGCCTTGCGCAGCACCAGACTCACCAACGGCACCCACAGATTCGCCCCCTCCCGAACAGCCGCGCGAAGTGCCGTACGGTCGCGGTCCGTTCGGCGTCCGGACCGACCATGAAGCCAGGGGTGTCGCACAGCGAGACGACCGGCAGTCCGAACGCGTCGCACAGCTGCAGGAACCGCGCCGCCTTGTCCGCCGCGTCCCGGTCGATCGCCCCGCCCAGATGCGCCGGGTTGCTGGCCGGCAGCCCCAACGGCCGCCCCTCGATCCGCACCAGGCAGATCAGCACCCCCACGCCGAACCCCGGCCGCAGCTCCAGCACCGAGCCGGTGTCCCCGAGCCCCGTGACCGCCGCCCGCATGCCTCGCTCAGGAAGCCGTAACCGGGATGGAGGCAGTCGCAGCCGGTGCTCCGGGCGGCGGCGAGCAGGGCGTCCCCCTCCAGGTAGCCGCTCACCGGTACGGACTCGTCGAGGAGCCGGGCATGGGCGTCGTCGCCTCCTCGTGCACCGCGACCGTGCGCAGCCCGGCCTCCGCCGCGGCCCGCAGCACACGGACGGCGACCTCCCCGCGGTTGGCGACGAGCACGGCGGCAGACCCCATGGAACCCTCCAGTCGGCGGACGTCATCGACCGGCCCGATCATGCTCATGGACGCCGTTGCCGCCGTCAACGCGCCGATCGCACCAGCCAGTCGTACGCGGCCCGCGCCGTGAACTCCGGCCGGCCGCCGCGCAGGAGCAGGTCCGCGGTGGCGAACTGCGGGGCGTGTTGCGCGGTGAGGTAGGGGACGGCGATGCAGCGCATCCGGCCGCGTGCGCGGCGGCGGCCCCGGGTGCCGCGTCCTGCGCACCCCCTCCGGATCCCCGCCGGCCGGCGCCTGACCATGCGTCCGCACGACAGGAACAGTCTCCCCTCTGGTCTAGACCGCACGTGATCGACTGCTACCGTCAGCCCCATCGGCACAGAACCGAGAGGGGACAGCGGTGACGGATGGCGGCGTGCGGCGGCGGAGGGCCTTCATCGGGTCGTTCACGGCGGCGGGAGGCCCGGGGATCGTGACGGCGGCCGTGGCTGCGAGCGGCGGCGCGCTCACCGCTCTGAGCAGCGTGGACGGCGTACCCGACCCGTCGTATCTGGCCCTGGCGCCCGGCGGGGGCCTCCTGTACGCGGTGAGTGAGACCAGCGAGGGCGCGGTGGCCGCCTACCGAGTGACCGAGGACCGGCTTGAGCGGACCGGGGCGCCGGTGCCGGTCGACGGGCAGGGCCCCACCCACCTCAGCCTCCACGCCGGGCACGTCCTGACCGCCAACTACGGCTCCGGCAGCGTCACCGCCGTACCCCTGCGCCCCGACGGCACCCTCGCCGGCGCCCCGTCCGCCGTGCTCCAGCACGCCGGTTCCGGTCCCCACACCCGCCGCCAGCAGGGCCCGCACGCCCACCAGGTGCAGCCCGACCCCAGCGGCCGCTGGGCCGTCAGCGTCGACCTCGGAACGGACTCGGTCCGCGTGTGCGTCCTGACGGACGGCGAACTCACCGTGCACCGCGAGATCGCCCTGCGCCCCGGCTCCGGGCCCCGCCATCTGGCCTTCCACCCGGACGGCACGCGCGCGTACGTCGTCAACGAGCTCACCCCCACCGTCACCGCCTGCCACTGGGACGCCGAGGACGGCACCCTCAAACCGCTGACCGAGACCCAGGTGCTGCCCGCCGCCCCGGCCGGCGACGCCTACCCCTCGGGGATCGTCGCCTCGCCCGACGGCCGCTTCGTGTGGATCGCCACCCGCGGCGAGGACGTTCTGTCCACCTTCGCCGTCGAGGGCGAGGAGCTGCGGCTGATCGGCACCGTCCCCTGCGGCGGCCACTGGCCCCGCGCCCTCACCGAGTCGGAGGGCTTCCTCTACGCGGCCAACGAGCGCTCCGGCGACGTGACCTGGTTCGCCGTCGATCCGGACACCGGTCTGCCGCGCTACGAGGGCTCGATCGAGGTGCCGGCCGCGTCCTGCGTCGTCCTCGACTGAGTCACGCTGACGCGAACGCCGAAGGGCCCGGCTCCGGACTGCGGAACGGGCCCTTCGGCGGTGTCACATCCCTGCCCTGCGGGGCGCGGGTCAGCGGACCGGCGCCCCCTGCGGCTGCTGCGGGGCGATGCCCAGGGCGGTCGTGTACTTGGCCAGCGCCAGCTTGCCGATGGCCGGGTAGGGGCCCAGCGCCTCGGCGGCCGCGCAGCCCGCCTCCTTGGCCGCCTCCCCGATCAGACCGGGGTCGATCTCCGGCCCTATCAGGTACGGCGCCAGCGCCAGCTGCTGCGAGCCCGAGGAACGCAGCTGCTCGGCCACGGAGGCGATCGAACCGTCCTGGTCCAGGGCCGCCGCCATCACCGGCACGGCGAGGCGGGCGGCGAGCAGCATGCCGGTGATCCCGGCCGCCTGCGCGGCCTCGTCACCGCCCACGGAGGCCAGGATGATGCCGTCCGCCGCGGTCGCCACGGTGAACAGCCGGGCGCGGTCGGCGCGGGCCAGCCCCGCCTCCGACAGCCGCACGTGCAGGGCCTCGGCCAGCAGCGGGTGCGGACCCAGCACATCCGTCAGATCGGCCGCGACACGGCTCTCCATCACGGCCTGGCGGATCTGGCGCAGCAGCGCGCTGTCGGGACCGGCCAGCAGCGGCACCACGACCGCCACCGGGCCGTCGGGCTCCTTGATGTCCAGGCCGGCGGCCTTGGCCTGCTCATAGCGGGCCGTGCGCTCCTCGGCGGCGTGTGCCAGCACACCCTGGAGCGTCGGGAACTCCGAGTCGTCCCCGTCCAGGTACGCGATGCGCGCGTCCAGACCGGGGAGCTCGGAGCGGGCGATGCTCACGACCTCCTCGGCGAGGCCGCGCGTCGCGGTGCTGGGAGTGCCCGGCACCGCGAGGACGAGCGCGGGCGCGCCCTCGGGAGCCGCCAGCGGCTCGGGTCGGCGGTGCCGCCCGGGCTGGCGAGGTCGCGGCATTCGTACTGGCAGGCCGGACGCGGGTCCAGTGGGGGAGCTCATGGCGACGCATGTTACTGGCTTCTTGGGCTCTCCCGTTCGGGGAGGGTGCAGGTGAGCGGTATCCGTCCTGTTTTGTCTGATGAGTTACGCCGGAATCACCGGTGATCGCCGTGCGAATCGGGCGCATTGCGGAGTCTTGGGATCAGTCCCTCTTTGTGGTCACCACGGACAACAGCGCCGCGTCACCCGGCAGGGTGAGCGTGCCCGCGGCCAGGTCGGCCGCGATGCGCAGGGCGCCGCTCAGCGGATCACCGGCCGCCGCCGCCCGCCGCGCGTGCGGCAGCGCTCTGGTCAACTCCTGCTCCAGCGGTACGAGGAGGGGGGCGCCCAGGTTGAACAGGCCCCCGGTGACGGCGACCTGTGGCTCGCCCTCGGCCGGGCACACGGCCGCCGCGGACTCGGCCATGTGCCGGGCCGCCGCGCGCAGGATGCCGGCGGCCACCGGGTCGCTCCCGGCGCAGGCGCCGACCTCGGGTGCGAAGGAGGCGAGGACGGCGGGCCGGTCCGTACGGGGATACAGCCGCCCGGGGATTCCGGACGCCGGGCCGAACAACTCCTCGGCGCGGGCCAGCAGTTCCGCCGATCCGCCGGGCCGTCCGTCGTGGGCGCGCAGGGCGGCCTCCAGCCCGGCCCGGCCGATCCAGGCGCCGCTGCCGCAGTCGCCCAGCAGATGCCCCCAGCCGTCCGCGCGCCGCCAGCGCCGGAGATCCGTACCGAGGGCGATGAGTCCCGTGCCACCGGCGATCACGGCACCGGGCCGCGCCCCGAGCGCACCGGTGTACGCGGTGACCGCGTCGGCGGCGAGAGCGACGGCCGGAACACCGAACTCCGCGCGCAGCGCCGCCGGAAGCCCGGCACGCAGGTCGTCACCGAGGGTGGCGAGCCCGGCGGCCCCGACAGCGGCCGCCCGCACCTCCGAGACCCCACTCTCGGCGAGCAACACCCGCACCAGGGGCGCCAGTCGCTCCATGAAGTGCCCGGCGTCGATCCCCCGCGCCCCGGTCCGCACCGGCCCCGCCGCCTCACGCTGTCCGAGTACGTCCCCCTGCGCCGAGGCCACGACGACCCGCAGCCCCGAGCCCCCCGAGTCGACCGCGAGAACACCGGCCGAACCCCCTTCGCCGGCGTGCCCGCCGGTCACGGCAGGCGCCAGTCCACCGGTTGGCCGCCCATGCCGACCAGGAGGTCGTTGGCCCGGCTGAAGGGACGGGAGCCGAAGAAGCCGCGGTCGGCGGACATGGGGGACGGATGGGCGGACTCCACCGACGGGAGGTTGCCGAGCAGCGGGCGCAGGTTGCGCGCGTCACGCCCCCACAGGATGGACACCATCGGCTTGCCGCGCCCGACGAGGGCCCGTATCGCCTGCTCGGTGACCTCTTCCCAGCCCTTGCCGCGATGCGCGCCCGGTTTGCGGGGCGCCGTCGTGAGCGCCCTGTTGAGCAGCAGCACCCCCTGCTGCGTCCAGGGCGTCAGATCACCGGTGGAGGGCTGGGACAGGCCCAGGTCGGTGTTCAGCTCCCGGAAGATGTTGATGAGGCTGCCCGGCAGCGGACGCACATCCGGAGCCACCGAGAACGACAGCCCCACCGCGTGCCCGGGCGTCGGATACGGGTCCTGACCCACGATCAGGACCCGTACGTCGTCGAAGGGCTGCTGGAAGGCCCTGAGGACATTCGGACCCGCCGGGAGATAGGTGCGTCCCGCGGCGATCTCCGCCCGGAGGAAGTCCCCCATCTCGGCGATCCGCCCGGCGACGGGTTCCAGGGCATGCGCCCAGCCCGCTTCGACGATTTCATGCAACGGTCGTGGTGCCACGCGCGTCACCCTACTGCCGTACGGGCAGCGGGGATCAACCGGTGGCCAAGGCCCCCCGTTCCCCCCTGACGGTTCATCCGACCACCGCGGCCCGCACACACAGGACGTCCGGCAGGTGCGAGGCCAACTGCCGCCAGTTGTCGCCGTCGTCGGCCGAGGCGAACACCTCGCCGTTGCGGTTGCCGAAGTACACGCCCGCCGGGTCGGCGTCGTCCGTGCACATCGCGTCCCGCAGCACCGTGCCGTAGTGGTCCTCCTGGGGCAGACCCGCCGACAGCGGCTCCCAGGACTTGCCGGCGTCCTGTGTGCGGAAGACCCGGCACCGGCGATCGGCCGGCACCCGGTCCGCGTCGGCGTTGATCGGGAACAGGTACGCCGTGTCACCGCGCCGCGGATGGGTCGCCGCCGCGAAGCCGAAGGTGGACGGCAGCCCCTCGCCGATGTCGGTCCAGTGCGCGCCCGCGTCGTCGCTGCGGTACACGCCCCAGTGGTTCTGCAGATACAGCCGGTCCGGGTTGGCCGCGTCGCGGGCGACCTTGTGCACGCACTGTCCGAACTCCGGGTTCGGATCCGGCAGGAACACCGCCGAGACCCCGGAGTTGGAGGGCGTCCAGCTCGCGCCGCCGTCCGTGGTCCTGAAGACCCCGGCGGTGGAGACCGCGACCGTCACCGACCGCGGGTCGCGCCGGTCGGTGAGTACGGTGTGCAGGCCCTCACCGCCGCCACCGGGCACCCACTTCGACCGGGTGGGGTGCTCCCACAGCGGACGGACCAGCTCGAAGGTCTCCCCGCGGTCCTCCGAGCGGTACAGCGCGGCCGGCTCGGTGCCCGCGTACACCACGTCGTCCTCCGCGGCGGCCGGATGCAGCTGCCACACCCGCTCCAGCGAGGCGCCTGTGTCCTTGGGGAACTTCACGGCCGGCTGCGGTGGTTCCACCCAGGTGCGGCCCAGGTCGTCGGAGTGGAAGACCGACGGACCCCAATGGGAGCTGTCGCCCCCGGCCAGCAGGCGCGGGCGGTCCCCTCGGGTGTCGATGGCCACCGAGTAGACAGCTTGCGCGTTGAAATACGGACTCTCGTCGAACTCCCATTCGCTCCCGCGCCTGCGCCCGATGAACAGGCCTTTTCGTGTGCCCACGGCGAGCAGTACCTCGGTCATGCCGATCACCTCCGCGACGTCCTTGTCCCAGACATCGGCCAGTCTGCACCCCACCACTGACAGTCACCTCCTGGGTCGGCGTCGTCGCAGGTCAGGCGGCGATGGCGGGACGGGCTCCCGGATCTTGTGGCCTCTTTCACGAACAGGCCCGCGCGAGCGGGGTACTCGTGCGACCGTCGAGACAGGGGGAGTCGCCCTGAGCATCAGGGGACCTTCGCCCGTATGGGAGGGAGGTCGGGGATCGTTGTGCTCATGAGGAGGATGCCTTCGATGGCGTTCCGTGGTCCGAAGGTGTGGCTGTGGCGCTGGCGGCGCAACCCGCTCAAGCGTCGCGCCGACACGGTGGAGGCCTGGGTCGTGCTGGGTGCCTGGCTGGTGACCGTGGTCGCCGGGGTACTGGCCGGTCTGGCGGCGACCCAGTCCGTCGAGCACGGGCTGGCCCGTGAGCGGGTGGAATGGCGCCGGATCGAGGCGCGGCTCACCGAGAAGGCACCCGGGAAGCCGGCCCCCGGCACCGGGACGGCCGGCGGCGAGCAGGTCTGGGGCACGGTCCGCTGGACCGCGCCGGACGGCTCCGGCCACACCGGCCAGGTCCGGGTCCACCCCGGCAGCCCGGCCGGCTCCACGGTCCCGATCTGGTCGGACCGCCAGGGTCACCTGGTCACCAAGCCGGCCACCGCCTCCCAGGCCCAGCTGCGGGCCTCCCTGATCGGCGTCCTGGTCGGCATCAGCGCGGCAGCGGTCCCCTTCGTGGGCGGACGAGTCCTGTGCGGCCGCCTGGAACGCCGCCGCATGGCCCAGTGGGACACCGAGTGGTCCCGCTTCGGCCCGCTGTGGGGACGCAAGACACGGTGACGGGACGACGAGGGGCACGCTGAAGCCGGCACGCCGCGGACGGCAGGTGCCGTGCGGCAGCGGTGGCTGAGCGACGCGGGATGAGCCGGCTGACGGGTTGGGCAGCACAGGGGGGCCACGCCTCCCAATGAGTGACGCGGCGCCGGACTGGTCAACTGCCTCACCAGCAGGGCGATCCGGGCTCACCCGGTCGTCGAGCGCGGAGTGCAGGGTCCGCAGCAGCTGGGAGCCCTCCTCGTCCGAGGGCCGCAGTCGCCGCAGATGGCCGATGAGCGTGTCGGTGTCGGGCCGGTCGGGCTCCTGCGGTCGGCCCTGCGGCCGCTCGGACCGGTTTGTCGATCCCCGTGAACACGTTGTCCTCCCCAGGCGCAGTGCCAACTGATCGCGCGTGTGCACCACGGCACTGACAACGCAGTGGAATCAGGGGGTGACGCTGTGCCCGGGGGCTCGGCTTCAGCCGTCGGCGGGCAGCGCCCGCTCCAGGATCGCGTCCACGTCGGCGCCGTCGGGCAGGGTGCCGAAAGCGTGGCCCCAGTCGCCGCCCAGCCGGGTCGCGCAGAAGGCGTCGGCGACGGCGGGCGGGGCGTGCCGGACCAGCAGGGAGGCCTGCAGGGCCAGGGCCATCAGCTCCACCAGCCGGCGCGCGCCGGCCTCGGACCCGGCGGTCAGCAGCCCCTCCAGCCGGACCGCTGCCGCGTCCAGCCGGGCGTCCGCGCCGCGCGCCAGGGCGAGTTCGTCGAACAGGGCGTGCGCGGTGGCGGGTTCACGCCTGAGCGCCCGCAGCACGTCCAGGGCGTTGACGTTCCCCGAGCCCTCCCAGATCGACAGCAGGGGTGCCTCGCGGTAGTGGCGGGGCATGCCGGACTCCTCGACGTAGCCGTTGCCGCCCAGGCACTCCAGGGCCTCCGCGGTGAAGGCCGGGCCCCGCTTGGTGACCCAGTACTTGCCGACGGCTGTCGCGATCCGCCGGAAGGCCGCCTCGCCCGCGTCGCCGCGGACCGCCCGGTCGGCGGCCCCGGACAGCCGCAGGGTGAGCGTCGTGGCGGCCTCGGACTCCAGCGCCAGGTCGGCCAGGACGTTGCGCATCAGCGGCTGGTCGATCAGCCGCGCCCCGAAGGCGCTGCGGTGGCGCACATGGTGGCCCGCCTCGACCAGCGTCCTGCGCATGAGCGTGGCCGACATCATCACGCAGTCCAGGCGGGTGCAGTTGACCATCTCGATGATCGTCTTCACCCCCCGGCCCTCGGGTCCGACCAGCCAGGCCACGGTTCCGTCGAACTCCGGCTCTGAGGAGGCGTTGGAGCGGTTGCCCAGCTTGTCCTTGAGGCGCTGGATGCGGAAGGTGTTGCGGCTGCCGTCCGGCAGGATCCGCGGCACCAGGAAGCAGGAGAGCCCCCCTTTGTCCCTGAGAGGGGATGCCTGCGCCAGTACCAGGAACACGTCGCACATCGGTGCCGAGGTGAACCACTTGTGCCCGCGCAGGGTGTACACGCCGGGCTCGGCGGTCGGGGTCGCCAGGGTGGTGTTCGTCCGGACGTCCGAGCCGCCCTGTTTCTCGGTCATCCCCATGCCGGCGAGCAGACCGGGCTTCTCCGTCGGGACCCGCAGCTCCGGGTCGTACTCCCTGCTGGTCAGCAACGGCTCGTAGATCTTGGCCAGTTCCGGCTGGGCACGCAGGGCGGGGACGGCCGCGTACGTCATCGACGTCGGACAGCCGTGCCCGGCTTCGGTGTGCCCCCACACCAGTCCGCCCGCCGTGCGCGCGACATGGGCGCCGGGGCGGTCGTCCGCCCAGGGCGCGCCCGCAAGACCCTCGGCGACGGCGGCCCGCAGCAGGTGGTGCCAGCTCGGGTGGAACTCGACCTCGTCGACCCGGTTGCCGTACCGGTCGTGGGTGCGCAGCACCGGTTCGTGGACGTTGGCCCGTTCGGCCCACTCCTGCGCCTCGGCGCTGCCGGCCCGCAGTCCGAGCCGGCGGATCTCCTCCTCGGCCCACCCGGCGCCCTCCCGGCGCAGCCCCTCGAGCAGGGCGGTGTCCTGGGCGGCGTCGTAGGGCGTCAACGGGGGCGGCTGGTTGGTGACGTCATGGGTGGCGTGCGCGGGTGTGGGTGTCGAGGTCATGCCGCCATGTTGCACCTTTCTTCGGCTGTAGCAATGTTGCAACAAGGAGGCGCACGTACAGTACGTGCCCATGCGCATGAACGTGTCAGAGCCGTCCGGCGAGGTCGACCTGCGGCCGCTGTCCGCGCGGTCGGTCGTGCTGAGCCTGCTGCTGGGCACGCATCCGCCGGAGCTGCCGGTGAAGGAGCTCATCCGCGTGGTGGAGCCGTTCGGGGTCGGCGGCTCCACGCTGCGTGCCGCGCTCAGCCGCATGGTGAACGCCGGTGACCTGCGGCGCACGGACTCCGTCTACCGGCTCAGCGACCGGCTCCTGGCCCGCCAGCGCCGCCAGGACGAGGCCGTGGAGGCCCGCACGCGCGCGTGGGACGGCGACTGGGAGATGGTGGTGATCACGGCGACGGGCCGTGGCCCCGCCGAACGTGCCGAGCTGCGCGCCCGCCTCAGCGCCCTGCGGCTGGCCGAACTCCGCGAGGGCGTCTGGCTGCGCCCCGCCAACCTGATCCGCCGCGTTCCGCGGGAGGAGCTGGCGCCGGTGGCGCAGTCCTACTCCGCCCGGCCCGACCGTCCCGCGCGTGAACTGGCCGCCGCCCTGTGGCCCTTGGACGCCTGGGCCGCCACGGCCCGCGCCCTGCTCGCCCACCTCGCCGAGGCGGACCTCCCGGCGGACCGCTTCACGGCCTTCGCGGCGGTCGTACGCCATCTGCTCGCCGATCCCGTGCTGCCCCCCGAACTGCTCCCCGCCGACTGGCCTGGCGCACCCCTGCGCACCGCCTACGCGCGGTACCAGCGGGAGATCACCGGAGCCGTCACCCGATGACACGGCGGCCGTACGAAGCGCCGCGCGGCTGCGCTTCGTACGGCCGGATCCACCGTGGGGGGGAACGAACGGCGTCTACTTGTAGGTGATGTCCGAGCTGGAGTACTTGCAGTAGGTCCCGTCGGGACCGCTGCCGTTCTTGGGCGGCTCGGCGCCGGTGTTGTTGCCGATGTACTTCTGGCACGGCACGATCTTCTTGCTGCTGTCGCCGACGATCGTGATCTTCTTCAGGGTCGCGCTGTCGCCGTAGTTGGTGTTGATCCCGACGAGCGCGCTGCCCTTGTAGGTCGCCTCGATGGTGTTGAGGTTGATCGTCCGCTTGTACTGCGTCTTGCAGTTGCCGCAGGAGCGCACCAGCTTGCCGAAGTTCTTCACGGCGAAGTTGGAGACGTTCAGGGTGCCGGCGCCGTTGAACTGGAACACCTTGTCGCTGGCTTCCTTGGCGCCGCCACCGGAGACGGTGTAGACGTTCGAGGACGAGGAGCCCCTGAACGTCGCCGCGTCCTCGCCGACGTCCTCCCACCACACGTTCTGCAGCGTGCAGCTGCCCTCACAGTGGATGCCGTCGGCGGCCGGGGCGCCGATGATGACGTTCTTGAGGACGGCGCCGGGCGCCAGGTCCAGGATCGGGTCCTGGTCCTCGCTCTGGCCGCCGGTGCCGAGGTCGCCGCTGCCGTAGAGGCGCTTCATCCCGTAGTCCTTGGTGCCGGAGACCGAGATGGTGGCGGTGACGGCCTGACTGCCGTTGGCGGTGGGCCAGGTGGCGGCGCTCGCCGGACCTGCTCCGTCTGTCATGATCATGACAGATGAGAGGCCGAGTGCGGCCAGTGCGCCGAGCAGTGCCCGGCGACGCGCACGCGTGCGTGCTGGTGGAGTCATGTCCCGATGCCTTCTTCCGGATGGGGGGTCAGAGCTTGCCGGCGCCCGCGCCGGCGGTCACCGAGGCGACGACGGACGACGCCGGTTCGGCGGTGTAGCCGTAGGGCGGGCTGGTGAAGGTGCCGACCTGGGAGATCTCGGTCGCGGCTCCGCCGAGATCGTTCCCGGACAGGTTGGCGTAACCGTCCTCGTCGCTGTCCCGCTCGGTCGTCACGGCGACCTGGGTGCTGCGGAAGACGTTGTTCTGTACGAACATCTGCGCGCCCATGCGCGAGTGCACGGCCGTCTCGGCGCCCACGACGTAGTTGTCGTAGAAGTGCCCGGTGCCGAAGCGCAGGCTGGGGATGCGGGAGTTGACGTTGTCGAACCAGTTGTGGTGGTACGTCACCCGCAGATGCCCGGTGTCCTCGCTCGCGTTGTTGTCGCTGTGACCGACGAGCGAACCCTTGTAGTGGTTCTTGAACGTGTTCCAGGACACCGTGACGAAGTCCGAGGCGTGCGTGATGTCGACCAGGCCGTCGTAGTAGTCCTTGCCGTGATCACGGTCCGAGGACAGCGAGTTGTGGTCGATCCACACCTTCGTCGACTTCTGGACCGTGATCGCGTCCGTGCCGACCGCCTTGCTGATGTTGAGGTTGCGGACGACGACGTTGGTCGCGTTCTTCAGCCGCAGCCCGCCGCCGGTGAACCCGGACGACGAACCGACGCCCAGCACCGTGGTGTTGGAACCGATGTCGACCTGACCGCTGAGCGGGATCAGGCCGCTGACCTTGACCACCTTCGCGGTGCTGCCGGAGACCGCCGACTTGAAGGAGCTCAGCGTCGACACGGTGACCGCCGAGGCGCTGCCGCCGCCGGTCGTCCCCGCGCCGAACCCGACCGGCGAGGACTCGGCCGCTCCGGCGGACTGGGGAAGCGCCAGCGCGGCGACGGTCGCGAGGGCGGCCGCCCCGGCCGTCAGCAGGGCGGATCTTTGCGGGTGTGCACGTGGGGGGCCAGTACGCATGCGGGTGCGTCCCTTCGAGAGCACTTGCCTGAACGAGTACGTGAACGACGTACGCCATGTAGAACTCCGCGCGCGAGCACCGTGACCGTTCAGGGCCGACGGGGTCCCTGTCGGTCACACTGCTGAACGGAACGTAAGGGGAAAGCGCTTTCTCGTCAACGCCTCGCGCCGAACACATTCAGACAGCGCAGGCGGGAGGCAAGGGCTGTCCGGTTCGGGTGGGGAACTTCTGTGGGAGCGCTTCCATGACGGTCGTGTCCATGCCACCATGCGGGCGGACGCGTCCCCTTTTCCGAGAGATTCCCGAGACCTTCCGTGCGGTTTCCGAAAGGGGTGAGTCGATGACGACTCCACGCACGTGTACGTTCGCAAGCGGCCTCTCGTTGCTTGTGCGGGTCATCGCCGCGCTGGTCCCGCTGGTCGCCGTGGCGGCCCTCACCGCGCCCCCGGCCACCGCGGCGCCCACCGCCGTCCCCACCGCGACCCTCACCGAGGTCACCGACTTCGGCCCCAACCCCAGCAACCTGCAGATGTACGTCTACGTCCCCGCCGCCGTCACCGCGCACCCGGCGGTCGTCGTGGCCGTGCACTACTGCACCGGCTCGGGACCGGCCATGTACCAGGGCACCGAGTGGGCCCAACTCGCCGACACCTACGGCTTCGTCGTGGTCTACCCCTCGGTCACCCGGGCCAGCAAGTGCTTCGACGTCTCCTCGCCCCAGGCGCTGAGACGCGGCGGCGGCAGCGACCCCGTCGGCATCAAGTCCATGATCGACTGGGTCACCCGCAGCTACGGCGCCGACACCTCCCGGGTCTTCGCCACCGGCATCTCCTCCGGCGCGATGATGACGAACGTCCTGCTCGGCGACTACCCGGACGTGTTCGCGGCCGGCGCCGCCTTCTCCGGCGTACCGTTCGGCTGCTTCGCGACGACCGACGGCTCCGAGTGGAACAGCGCCTGCGCGAACGGCACGGTCACCCATACCCCGCAGGAGTGGGGCGACCTGGTCCGAGGCGCCGATCCCGGCTACACCGGCCCGCGCCCCCGGATGCAGCTGTGGCACGGAACCGAGGACGCGACCCTGCGCTATCCCAACTTCGGCGAGGAGATCAAGCAGTGGACCAACGTCCTGGGGGTGAGCCAGACCCCGGCCGCCACCGACTCACCCGCCTCCGGCTGGACCCGCACCCGCTACGGCTCCACCGGTGACCGAGCACCCGTCGAGGCGATCAGCCTCCAGGGCGTCGGCCACAACCTCTACAGCTACGGCATGGCCTCCCGCGCGCTCACCTTCTTCGGCCTCGACAGCTCCGGCCCCGCGCCGCAGCCCCCGCCGGGCGCCTGCCGGGTGACCGCGACGACCAACGCCTGGAACACCGGTCTGACCGGCTCCGTCACCATCACCAACACCGGCACGACGACGATCGACGGCTGGCGGCTCGGCCTCACCCTGCCCGCCGGGCAGACGATCACCAACGGCTGGGGAGCCACCTACGCGCCGGCGTCGGGGGTGGTGACGGCCACGAACGTCTCGTACGACAGGACGATCGCCCCGAACGCGAGCGTCACCATCGGCTACCAGGCGAACCACACGGGCGACAGCGCGGCGCCCTCCGCTTTCACGCTCAACGGGACGGCCTGCACGACGGGTTGACGCCCGACCGGGGCGGACTCCGGGCCAGGATGGTGCGCGCGGTGGTCGTCCTGCCGGAGTCGGAGCCCCTGATGACGCGGCGGCCCGAGCCTTCCGGTTCGGCCGCCGCGGTCGCATTTGCCCCACGTCGGTCCGGGTGACGAGGCGCTGAGTGGGAACTCGACGGATTCCGGCAAGCGACGTCATACGGATCGAGGACAGCCATGGCTCGGCAGGAGCGACAGTCGTCGTCGGCCACCCTCCCGGAGCCGCTGCGTCACGCGGCGTCCGTGGTGCAGAAGGTGCCCGGCGCGGGTCTGGTGAGCAGGGCGACCGAAGGGGCCCTGGACAAGGTCGGGGCGGTGTCGCCGCGCGGGCGGCGGATGGCGGTGTACGCGGGCGCGGGGGTGCTGGGCGTCGCGGGCGTCGTGGAGTGGCCCGTCGCCATCACCGGTGCGGCGGTGGCCTGGCTGACACAGTCGCGGCAGCCCAAGGCTTCCGCGAGTGAGACCTCCGTGAGCGCCGAGGACGGAGCGCCCGCGGTGGAGGAGGCGATGAGCACGCCCGTCGGCACGGAGCCGACGGCCGGCGACGCCGTACCGCCGCCCGTCACCGAGGTGACGACACCCCTGGGACCGACGCCCACACCGCCGGGTGCCCAGACGGTGTCCGCCGGTTCGTCCCCGGCGGCGGAAGGCCCTGGGCCCGTGCCCACCCCTCCGGTCCCTGAGTCGGCGTCCGCCGGTTCGTCGCCGGCCGCGGAAGCCGACGGGCCGGTGTCCCCGCTTCCGGGTGCTGAGTCGATGCCCGCCGGTTCGCTCCCGGCCACCGAGGCTCCTGGGCCTGTGTCCACTGCTCCGGGCGCTGGGGCGGCGTCCGCCGGTTCGTCGCCGGCCGCGGAAGCCGACGGGCCGGTGTCCCCGCTTCCGGGTGCTGAGTCGATGCCCGCCGGTTCGCTCCCGGCCACCGAGGCCTCTGGGCTGACGCCCACACCTCCGGGTGCCGAGTCGTCGCCCATGGGAGCCGCCCCGGTCACCGATGTTCCCGGGCCCATTTCCCCGCACCCGGGCGTTGAGGCGGGCCCCGCCGTGCCGGCCCCGGCCGTGGATGTTCCCGGACCGACGGCACCGGACCCCGGCGCCCCTGGCCCGGCCGAGCCCCTCACCGGGCGGAGCGACGCGCCCGAACAGTCCGACCGCACGACCGACTGAGGGCGCGCGATGGTACTGGGAGCGCTGTCACGTCCGGCCGCCGCCATGGTGGGATGGGCGGCGGTCGGGCCCCGGCTGCTGGTACGGGGGGCCGCGCCCGCGGTGGGCGCGGCCGCCGGAGCGGCGGCCGGCACGGCCCGCGCTGGTGTACGCGGCGCGGACGGCGCGCAGTACGTCGTACGCGCCGTCCGCGCCTCGCTGCCGGGCGGTCCACGGCCCTGGCGGTCCGGCACCCGCGCCCACCTCGCCCTGCGACCGCGCGACCCGGACCCCGACCGTGCCGACGGCGGGCGGGAGCACCGGATCCGGCGGGTCGTCGAGGCGCTCGCCGAGCACCCGGACGTGGCCTACGCCTACTGGGACGGGGGGCTGGAGCGGCTGGTGGTGGCCGCCGTGGAGGAGGCGGCCGGCGACCGGGTCGTGGACGAGGCGGTCGATCTCGCCGCCCGGCACGGACTGACCCAGACCGACGAGGACGTCGAGGACTTCGGGCATCCGGCGGATCCCGCCGGGGTCCGGGCCGCGGCGGCGGCGCTCGGCGCCGACGCCGCCGGCATCGCGATCGGTGTGGCCGGATACCTGCTGCGCCTGCCGACCTCGCCGCGCCAGGTGACCGCCCTGGTCACGTTGTTGCGCGAGAACCCCTCCGTGCGCGGCCGGCTGCGCGACCGGCTCGGGCGCACCCGGATGGACCTGCTGCTGGCGGTCCTGAACGCCGCCGCGCACGGCGCGGGCCGGACCCCGACCGCCCTGGTTCTCGACGGCGCTCTGCGCAGCCTCCAGCTGGTGGAGACCGTGGCGCGCACGGCCGCCTTCGAGGCGGTGCACGACGAGGTCTGCACGCCTGAGCGGCTGGGCGTCGCCGCCGGCCAGTGTCCGCGTCCGCCCCTGCGCACCTCCCCGGCGCAGGAGTACGCGACCCACGCCTCGGCCGGAAGTCTGCTCGGCGCGGTGGCCACCCTGCTGGTCAAGCACAACGGGACGGAGGCCGCCGAAGCGGTCCTCGCGGGTTCTCCCAAGGCCGCGCGTTACGGGCCCGCCGCCTTCCACGCCGTCCTGAGCACCACCCTGTCCCGCGGGGGCGTCCTGGTGCGCAACACCGAGCGGCTGCGCGAGCTGGAGATGGCCGGCACGGTCGTTCTGCACCCGAGCGCGCTGCGCGACCCGGACGGCGAACCGGACGCGTGGGCCGAGTCGGTGCTGGACGCGGCCCGGCGTGCCGGGCTGAGCGTCGTGCTGGTGGACGACCCCGCCCTGTCCGACATCGCGGGCCTCGCCGACCGGGTGGTCTCCCGTGACCGGCCGTGGAGCGAGGTGGTGCGTGAGCTGCGCGAGGAGGGCGACACCGTCGTCACGGTCGCCCGCCCCCGGTCGGCGGACGACGCGGACGTCCTGGCCGGGCTCCTCGGCGGTGACATCGCCGTCGCCCTCGCCGACCACGACAGCGCCGTCGTCTGGGGAGCGGACGTACTGGCCCTGCACGGCCTGACCGATGTGTGGCGACTGCTCACCGCCATCCCCGCCGCCCGAGGGGTGGGCCGGCGTGCCCAGATCCTGGCCCGCTCCGGTGCCGCGCTGTCGGGGCTGCTGGTGGCCGTCGGCGAGACGCGCAAACCCAGCCGCACGCCCTGGCCCGGGCTGCGGCACACCCCGGTCGACGTGGGCGCCGCGGTGGCCCTGTTCTCGGGGGCCCGCTCGGCCCTGCGGGTGGCCGCGACCCCCGCCCCGCATCCGCGTCCCCGCGTCGCCTGGCACGAACTGGACGCCGAGGACGTCCGCAGCAGGCTGGAGGGGACACCGCCCGAGGAAGCCGAGCCGGCGCCGGAACCGGCCGACGAGCCGGGCACCGGGCACCCTTTGCTCGCGCCCCTGCGCTGGTCGGGGCAGCTCTTCCACGCGGTGCGCGAGGAACTGGACGATCCGCTCACCCCGGTCCTGGCCGTCGGCTCGGCCGCCGAGGCGATCCTCGGGTCCGCGGTGGACGCCCTGCTGGTCCTCGGCGCGCTCGACCTGAACGCCCTCGTCGGCGGCGTCCAGCGACTGCGCGCCGATCAGGCCCTGTCCCGGCTGCTGGCCGGCCAGAAGCCGAAGGCACGGGTCGCGCCCCCGGAGGACGATGCCGAGGACGAACCCCGGACCGTCGACGCGGGCAGGCTCCGGCCCGGCGACATCATCGAGCTCAAGACCGACGACGTGGTGCCCGCCGACGCCCGGCTGCTGTGGCAGGACGGTCTGGAGGTCGACGAGTCCGCGCTCACCGGCGAGTCCCTGCCGGTCGGGAAACACACCGACCCCACCCCCGGTGCGGCGGTCGCCGAACGCGGCTCCATGGTCTTCGAGGGCACCACCGTCGCGGCCGGCAACGCCCGCGCCGTCGTGGTGGACACCGGCGAGCGCACCGAGGCCGCGCGCGCCGTCCACCTCGCCGCCCGCACGCCTCCGGCGCCCGGCGTGCAGGGCAGGCTGCAGGAACTCACCCGCCGCGCCCTGCCGTTGACGCTGGCCGGCGGGGCCGCGGTCACCACACTGTCGCTGCTGCGCGGTACGCCCATCCGCGAGGCGGTCAGCGGGGGCGTGGCCGTCGCGGTGGCCGCCGTACCCGAGGGGCTGCCGCTGGTGGCCACCGTGGCACAGCTGGCGGCGGCCCGGCGGCTGAGCCGGCGCGGCGTCCTCGTGCGCACCCCGCGCACCCTGGAGGCGCTGGGCCGGATGGACACCATCTGCTTCGACAAGACCGGCACGCTCACCGAGAACCGGCTGCGGCTGGCCCGTGTCGCCGAGACCGGCGGCGAGGTCCTCGCCGCCGCCGACGCGACCGAGGCCCACACCCTGCGCGCCGCCGCCCGCGCCTGCCCGCAGCTGAACGGCGGTTCGGACCGCCCGGAGCACGCCACCGACGAGGCCGTGCTCGACGCCGCCGGACCCGACCCCGGGTGGACCCAGCTCGCAGCGCTGGCGTTCGAGGCCGCCCGCGGATACGCGGCCGCGGTCGGCCGGGCCGGCGAAGGGCCGCGCACGTTCGTGGTCAAGGGCGCCCCCGAGACCGTGCTGCCCGCCTGCTCCGAGCTGCCCTCCCACGCCTGGGACACGGCGCATTCCCTCGCCGCCGACGGACTGCGGGTCCTGGCCGTGGCCGAACGGCGCCTCGGCGAGGACGCCCAGGACGCCGACGTACTCGACGCGCCGCTCGGAGAGCTGGAGTTCACCGGTCTGCTGGCGCTCGCCGACGCGCCCCGGGAGACCTCGCCCGCGCTGATCCACGGCCTGGGCGAGGCGGGTGTACGACCGGTCATGCTCACCGGCGACCATCCGCAGACAGCCCGCAGCATCGCCGGGGACCTGGGCTGGCCCGCGGACACGGCCGTCGTCACCGGCGACGAGCTGACGGCCGCCGACCGGTCGGCCAGGGCCGCGATGCTGCGGGACGTGGGAGTCGTCGCCCGGGTCGCGCCCGAGCAGAAACTCCAGGTCATCGAGGCGCTCCGGGACGCCGGCCGGGTCGTGGCCATGGTCGGCGACGGCGCCAACGACGCCGCCGCGATCCGCGCCGCCGACGTCGGCGTGGGCATCAGCGCCCGCGGCTCGGCCGCCGCCCGCAACGCCGCCGACCTGGTGCTGACCGAGGACGACCTCTCGGTGCTGATCGACGCCGTCCACGAGGGCCGGGCCCTGTGGCACAGCGTCGCCGACGCCATCGCCATCCTGATCGGCGGCAACGCGGGCGAGGTGGGCTTCGGCATCCTCGGCACCCTGCTGGGCGGCCGGGCACCCCTGTCGACCCGGCAGATGCTGCTGGTCAACCTGTTCACCGACCTGTTCCCGGCGATGGCGGTGGCGGTCACGCCGGACGAGGAGGCGATACGGGCGACCGCGGACTCGCCGGAGGACACCTCCGACGTGCTGGGCGCACCGCTGATCCGGCAGATCCGGCACCGGGCCATCGGCACCAGTCTGGGCGCGCTCGTCGCCTGGCTGTTCGGCCGCTTCACCCCGGGCACCGCGCGCCGCGCCGGCACCATGGCCCTGTGCGGTGTGGTCGGCACGCAGCTGGCACAGACCCTGCTGGACCGCCGGGACAGCCCCCTGGTGCGGTTCACCTCCCTGGGGTCGGCCGTCGTCCTGGTGGCCCTGATCCAGACACCGGGCGTCAGCAACCTGTTCGGCTGCACGCCGCTCGGCCCGGTCGCCTGGGCGGGCGTCGTGGCGGCGATCGCGCTCGCGCTGCTGGGCCAGCGCGTCCTCGGCCGGCGGGAGCAGGGGTGAGGGCCGTGGTCACAGGATGTTCGCACCATGAGCGCAGAACTCCCGCGCGTCCCCCCGAAGACGTTTGACCGGCTCTGGTTTATTGCTCGTCGGCCATGAACCGCCGCACGTCTGGAGCACGCATGAACGCGAGTGAGTACGACCGTCTGCCGGTGTACGACAGTCTGGTGAGGGAGCGCGGCGACGTCGTGACGGAAACCCGGGAGGTGGCCGAGCGGGCGCAGCACCAGGCACGGGAGGCCCTCGGCGGCCACGCCTACCCGCCGCCCGGTCACTCCCAGGGGGCCGTGTCGTCCTGACCTACACCGAACGGTGGTACTGGTCGGGCACGTGCACATCGGCGCCGAGTTCCCGGGCGGCGTGCCGCGCCCACGACGGGTCGCGCAGCAACTGGCGGCCCAGCAGCACCGCGTCCGCGTCACCGTTGGCCAGGATCTTCTCGGCCTGTTCGACCTCCGTGATCAGACCCACCGCGGCGACAGGCAGGGACGTCCCGGCCCTCACCCGGGCGGCGAACGGCACCTGGTAGCCCGGCCCTGTCGGGATGCGCACACCGGAGGCGTTGCCGCCGGTGGAGACGTCGAGCAGGTCGATGCCGTGGTCCCGAAGTTCGGATGCGAAGCGGACCGTGTCGTCTGCCGTCCAGCCGCCCTCCTCCAGCCAGTCGGTCGCCGAGATCCGGAAGAACAGCGGCTTGTCCTCGGGCCACACCGCCCGTACGGCGTCCACCACTTCGAGCGCGAAACGGGTGCGGTTCTCGTAGGAGCCGCCGTAGGCGTCGGTGCGGTGGTTGGAGTGCGGTGACAGGAACTCGTTGATCAGATAGCCGTGGGCGCCGTGGATCTCGGCGACCTCGAAGCCGGCCGCGTGCGCGCGCCGGGCCGCGTCCGCGAACTGACCCACGACCTCCCGGATCTGGTCCACCGTCAGTTCGGTCGGCACCGGGTGCCGTTCGTCGAAGGCGAGGGCGCTCGGCGCGAGCGGCTGCCAGCCGTGGGCCGCCGGCCCGATCGGCGCCCCGCCCGTCCAGGTACGGTCGGTGGACGCCTTGCGGCCCGAGTGGGCGAGCTGGATCCCCGGCACCGTGCCCTGTCCGGCGAGGAAGCGGGTGATCCGGCGGAACGCCTCGACCTGGGTGTCGTTCCAGATGCCCAGGTCGTACGGCGAGATCCGGCCCTCGGGCGAGACGGCCGTGGCCTCCACGACGACCAGACCCGTACCGCCGGTCGCGCGGGCCGCGTAGTGCGCGAAATGCCAGTCGTTCGGGGCGCCCGTGCCGGGCCCCTCCGCAGTGGCCGAGTACTGGCACATCGGGGCCATCCAGACCCGGTTGGGGAAGGTCACGCCACGCAGGATCAGGGGCTGGAAAAGGGCGCTCATGGGGAGCTGCTCCGTTCTCGCGGGACCGAAGGACGCTCGTACGATAGGCATCGTAGTACGGCAAGTGTCAAACTACGATGCCTCTCGTACAATGCCTGGGTGAGTACCGCCCCGACCACCAGCAACCGGGATCTGCCGCACCCGGCCCGCGACGACATCCGGCTGGAAGCCGTGCTGCACGCGCTGTCCGACCCGATACGGCTGCGGATCGTGCGGGAGCTCGCCGCCGACGCCGACGAGCTTGCCTGCTCGCGCTTCGACCTGCCCGTCACCAAGTCCACGACCACCCACCACTTCCGGGTGCTGCGCGAGGCCGGGGTGATCCGGCAGTGCTACCGGGGCACGGCCAAGATGAACGGGCTGCGCCGGGACGACCTAGACGACCTCTTCCCGGGACTCCTCGACGCCCTGCTCGCCGCCGCCGCTCGGCAGGCCGTCCGCCTCGGGGACTGAAGTCGCCTTCGCGGGAAGGTGGTTGAAGAGCAAGTTGAGCACGATAGCCGTCAGGCAGCCCGCGCTGATCCCGCTGTCCATCACCGTCTGGATCCAGTCCGGGAACTTCTCGTACACCGTCGGCACCCCGACCGGCAGCATGCCCACCGCGACCGAGACCGCCACCACCGTGAGGTTGTGGTTGTCCTTGAAGTCCACCTGAGCCAGCGTGCGCAGACCGCTCGCGGCCACCGTCCCGAACATCACCAGACCGGCGCCGCCGAGCACCGGCGCCGGAATCGCCGCGACCACCGCGCCCAGCTTGGGCAGCAGGCCGAGCAGCACCAGGATGCCGCCCGCCGCGGCCACCACCCAGCGGCTGCGCACCCGGGTCATACCGACGAGCCCGACGTTCTGCGCGTAGGCCGTGTACGGGAAGGTGTTGAAGACGCCGCCCAGCACGGTCGACAGACCGTCGGCCCGCAGACCGTCCGCAAGGGAGCGCGGCTCGACCGCGCGCCCGGTCATCTCGCCCACCGCGATCAGGTCACCGGTCGTCTCGGTCATCGTCACCAGCGCCACCACCAGCATCGAGACGATCGCCGAGACGTGGAACGTGGGCGCACCGAAGTGGAACGGCGTGCTGATGCCCAGCCAGTCCGCGTCGCCGACCCCGCCGAAGTCCGTGAACCCGAAGGGGATCGCCACCGCCAGGCCCACCGCGATACCGATCAGCACCGCGATCCGGCTCAGGAACGCCGGCGCGAACCGCTGCACACCCAGCACCAACAGCAGCACGAACAGGGCCAGGCCGAGGTTCTTCGGAATCCCGAAGTCCTTCGAACCGGCCCCGCCCGCCGCCCAGTTGCCCGCGACCGGCAACAGCGAGACGCCGATGATCAGGATCGCCGTGCCGGTCACCAGGGGCGGGAAGAAGCGCAGCAGCTTCCCGAAGACCGGCGCCAGCAGCACGATCGCGAGCCCCGCCACGATCACCGACCCGTAGATCGCGGGCAGTCCGCCGCCGGTCGTCCCGATCAGCACCATCGGGGAGACCGCGGCGAACGTGCAGCCCTGCATGATCGGCAGCCGCACGCCGACCCGCCAGAAGCCCACGCACTGGATGAGCGTCGCGATCCCGCACACCAGGAGGTCCGCGGTGATCAGGTAGGCCAGATCCGCGGGCGACAGCTTCATCGCCCCGCCCACGATCAACGGCACCGCCACCGCGCCCGCGTACATCGCGAGCACGTGCTGCAGTCCGAAGGCGGCCAACTGCCGTACGGGCGGGACCTCGTCGACGGGATGGACGGGCACGGTCGTGGTCATGGGGACTCCAGCGCGGCGGAGGGGATGGGGGGATGTGGGGAGGTGCGAACAGGACGAGACCGTAAGCGGATTGAACAGTTTGTTGATTGCCGGGGTGTTGCCGCTCTGTGTACTGCCCACCCGTCCGCGTCGGACTTCGCTACGTCGTGCGTGCCGCCGCCAGCAGCGAGTCCCAGTCGGCCAGTTTGACCACACCCCGTCCCAGGGATGCCCCGAGCGCGGCCTCCGCCCGCTCGATGGCCTGCCAGCCGGCCCAGGTCACCGGCTCGACGCCCGCCACGGCCAGCGCGGCCACCGGATCGTCCGGCAGGTTCTTGCGTACGAGCGCGTCGGCGTCCTCGAGCAGGGAGGTCACCGTCTCCTTGGCGTCCGGCCGGTTGGTGCCGATGACACCGGTCGGGCCGCGCTTGATCCAGCCGGCCACGTACTCGCCCGGCACGACGACGCCCTCGCGCAGGACGCGCCCCGCGAGATGCGGGACCGTGCCGTCGGCCGGATCGAACGGCAGCCCCTCCAGCGGCACCCCGCGATAGCCCACCGAGCGCAGCACCAACTGGGCCTCGACATCCTGGAATTCGCCGGTGCCCGTCACTCCGCCGTGCCCGTCGGGTGCCGTGCGCTCGAAACGGACCGCGCCCACGCGGCCGCTTACGGCGAGCAGTTCGACGGGCCGCAGGAAGAAGCGCAGCCGGATGCGGCGCGGGGCGTCCAGGGGCGGCACCTGGGACCAGCCGCGCAGGACCTCCACGTTGCGCCGCTGGGCCGCGGGCAGCGCGGACGGGTCGGCGCACGCCGGGTCCAGCGCCAACTCGGCGGGGTCGACGACGACTTCGGCGCCGGGCAGTCCGCTCAGCTCGCGCAGCTCCTTGGTGGTGAAGCGGGCCTGGGAGGGGCCACGCCGGCCCACCATGTGGATGTCGGTCACCCGGCTCGCGGCGAGCGCGCCGAGCGCGGCCTGCGGCATGTCGGTCGGGCTCAACTCGTCCGCGCCACGGGCCAGCATGCGCGCGACGTCCACCGCGACGTTGCCCACGCCGATGACGACCGCCGACCGCGCGCCCCGCAGGAACCCGTCGTCGGCGGCGTCCGGGTGGGCGCTGTACCAGGACACGAACTGCGTCGCCGACCAGCTGCCGGGCAGGTCCTCGCCCGGAATGCCCAGATGCCGGTCGGTCGCGGCGCCCACGCAGTACACCACCGCGTGGTAGAGCTCCCGCAGCCGCGCGGTCGGCACGCCGCCCGGGCCCACCTGCACGCCGCCGAGGAACCGCACCCGCTCGTGCTCCAGGACCGTACGCAGGTTGTTCTGCAGGGACTTGATCTTCTCGTGGTCCGGCGCCACCCCGTAACGCACCAGGCCGTAGGGACAGGGGAGCCGGTCCAGGACGTCCACGAGGACGTCGGGGTCCAGCTGGGTCAGGCTCTGGGCGGTGTAGACCCCGCTGGGCCCGGAGCCGACGACGGCGACACGCAGCACGGCGGAACTCCTCACGGCAGGAGATCGCTGACGCCCCAGCATCGCACCGCACGCGCTCGGCTGACAGGGTGCGGGCACGCCACACCGCACCGCCTCGCGCTTCTCACAGCAGCGTGCGCATGCGGGTGATCTCCGTCGTCTGCTGGGCCACCACGTCGTCCGCCATCTCCTCGACGAGGAGGTTGTTGCCCTGGGCCTTCACGTCCGTGGCCATGGTGATCGCGCCCTCGTGATGGGTGATCATCAGGGTGAGGAAGAGCTGGTCGAAGGCCTTGCCCCGGGCCGCGCGCAGCTGACTCAGCTGCGCCTCGGTCGCCATGCCGGGCATGGACCCGTGCTGGTGTCCGCCGGACTTTTCCGCCTTCCCGTGCGTCGTCAACCAGCCCCGCATGGCGGCGATTTCGGGGCCCTGCGCGGCGGCGATGCGTTCCGCAAGCCGCTTCAGCGACGCCGACTCCGCGCGGTCCGGGGCGAGTTCGGTCATCTCCAGTGCCTGGCGGTGGTGCTCGATCATCATGCGGGCGTACGAGACGTCCGCGGAGTTGGGTGAGTCGTCCTCGGCGCGCTGGGCGGCCGCGTCCGCGGCGGACATGGTCCGGTTCTGCTCACCCGGACCGCCCGGCACGATCACCGAAGGCCCGCCGCCCGGCCGGGACTTGGTCTGGGATCCGGAATCACAGGCCGTCAGGGCGAGCAAGACCAGAAGAGCCAGGAGCGTCAGCGATGCCGCAGCGCCGACCCGTCTGCCTGACCTACCGAAAACCTTCATTGCGAGTTCGTTGCCCTCTGTTGATCTGCCCATGGCAAAGACGATACTGCGGGGATGCGTGAACCGTTCCGACACGGACGGAACAAGGGAGGAAACAGTGATCCTGTCCAACGCGTCCCGAACGCGGCACAGACGCCTGGGAGTCGCCGCCACCGCGGCCGGACTCCTGGCCGCACTGCTGACCGCGGGCCCGGCCGCCGCGACCCCCGACCCGGGGGACACACCGGCCACCGGCAAGGCCGTGTCCAAGACCGCACGGGAACAGGCCGCCGAGGCCATCACCAGCGGTGAGATACCGGGCCAGGACGAGAGCGTCCACTCGGCCAACATCCAGCCCCTGACCAACATCCCCAAGGACGCCCTGCCCGGCACCAACTCCGACCTCGCCTTCCAGGGCAGGTACGCGTTCGCCGGCAACTACGACGGCTTCCGCATCTTCGACATCGGCAACCCGAAGGCACCGAAGACCGTCGCGCAGGTCCTGTGCCCCGGCTCGCAGAACGACATCTCCGTCTCGGGCGACCTGCTCTTCCTGTCCACCGACTCCTCGCGCAGCGACAGCAGTTGCAACAGCACCACCCAGCCCGCGACCGAGAAGTCCTCCTGGGAGGGCATGAAGGTCTTCGACATCAGCGACAAGCGCAACCCCCGGTACGTGGCCGCCGTCGAGACCGCCTGCGGCTCCCACACCCACACGCTGGTGCCGCAGCGCCGTGACGTCTACGTCTACGTCTCCTCGTACTCGCCCAGCGCCGCCTACCCCGACTGCCGGCCGCCGCACGACGGCATCTCGGTCATCAAGGTCCCGCGCAGCCACCCCGAGAAGGCCGCGGTCGTCAGCTTCCCCGTCCTCTTCCCGGGCGACGGCCCCGACGGCGGCGGCAACCCGGGCGCGCCCACCAACCCGGGCGTCTCCAAGACCACCGGCTGCCACGACATCACCGTCCTGCCCTCGAAGGACCTGGCGGCGGGCGCCTGCATGGGCGACGGGATCCTGTTCTCCATCAAGGACCCCGCGCACCCCAAGGTCATCGACCAGGTCCAGGACAACGTCAACTTCGCCTTCTGGCACTCCGCGACCTTCAACCAGAAGGCGAACAAGGTGGTGTTCACCGACGAGTTGGGCGGCGGCGGAGCGGCCACCTGCAACGCGGCCGTCGGCCCGGACCGCGGTGCCGACGGCATCTACGACATCGTCGGCAAGGGCGACAAGCGCAAACTGGTCTTCCGCGGCTACTACAAGATCCCCCGCCACCAGGCCGACACCGAGAACTGCGTGGCCCACAACGGCTCGTTGATCCCGGTCAAGGGGCGGGACATCATGGTGCAGGCCTGGTACCAGGGCGGTGTCTCGGTCTGGGAGTTCACGGACTCGACGAAGCCGAAGGAGATCGCCTACTTCGAGCGCGGCCCGCTGACCACCGACACGCTCACCGTGGGCGGCGCCTGGTCGGCGTACTACTACAACGGCCACATCTACGCGAACGACATCGCCAAGGGCCTCGACGTCCTGAAACTCACCGACCGGCGCACGGACCCGGCCCAGCGGGTACGCCTGGGTGAGCTCAACGTCCAGTCGCAGCCGGACTACTTCGACTGAGCGGGCGACGGGCCGGGCTCCTCGTCCGGCCCGTCCCCGGTGGCGAAGTAACGGGACAGATCCGACTGGTGGGTCCCGCCGGACGCTTCCCCGGTGTCCGGCGGGACGCCCATCTCCCAGTCGAGCCGATAGCGCTTGAACAGCTCGGCCCGCAGGGTGGTGATCGGCATCGGCACGTTCGGCAGGACCATCGCGTAGACGGCGCCCATCAACTGGGAGCGCAGCATCGGATAGTCCGCGTCCTCGGAGCCGTGCCGGGCGACGGTGTCACGCAGCAGCTCGGCCAGCCGCTGCTGCTCCGGGCACTGCACGAAACCCTCCGCCTGCAGCAGCCCGGCCATGTGCTGCCGCATCAGCACCGGCCGCTCCCGGGCCAGGCCCAGGATCGCGTCGATGGCCCGCGCCATCCGCTCCCGTCCGTCCTCGGTGCGCGGCTCCCGCTCCAGCCCCTCCTCCAGCGTCCGGTGCATCAGCCGGTGCACCGCGGACTGCACCAACTGCCGCTTGCCCGGGAAGTAGTACGACACCAGGCCGCGCGCCGAACCGGCACGGTCCGCGATGTCCGCGAGCGTCGTCGCCTCGTAGCCGCGCTCGGCGACCATCTCGACAGCCGCCTGCAGGAGCCGCTCCCGGGAACGTCTCCGCAACTCTTCATTGACCGAGGCGCTGCGCGGGGACATGCTGTAACTCCTGCGTTGACTGGCTGCCAGCCAACTATACTCAGGAGGGCCGGGCCGCCGCTTTCGCGGGCCTGGTCAGGCTGCCGTCCGTCTGGGGCGACGCGGGGGATCGTCTCAGGCGGGCGGTCTCTTCACCCGATGGTTACCTCAGGCGACTTGCCGGGGCTTTCGCACATCCGTCGCACGGCCGCCGCCCCGTCCCTAGAGTGGTCGCGAGTGTCGACCGGAGGAGCGTGCGGAGATGGAACAGGACCAGCGGATCCTGGCGAGGATCACGGAGATGGTCGAGGACGAGCGCAAGCTCCGTGCGTCCCTCGCGTCCGGCGAGATCGACAGCTCCACGGAACACCAGCGGCTCGCCCAGCTCGAGGTCGAGCTCGACCGCTGCTGGGACCTGCTGCGACAGCGGCGCGCCAAGGCGGAGTTCGGGGAGAACCCCGACGACGCACAGGTGCGGCCGTCCTCGCAGGTGGAGGGCTATCTCGAGTAGGGGGGCGTGGGCCGGCGGCCGGTCAGTCCACCAGGTCGAGCACCCGGCGCAGCGCGTCGGGACGCTCGTGCGCCGGCAGATGGTCGACGAAGTGCACCCGGCAGCCCAGGTCGGCGGCCCCGCCGTCCGCCTCCCGGCTGTCGCCGACCATCAGCGCCTCGTGCGGTTCGACCTCCAGTGCCTCGCAGGCGACCGCGAACAGCCGGGTGTCGGGCTTCTGGATGCCGTGCTCGTAGGACAGCACATACGCGTCCACGAACCGGTCCAAGTTGTAGGCTTCGAAGATCGGCCGCAGATCCCACCCGATGTTGCTGACCACGCCGATCCCCAGCCCGCGCTCGCACAGCGCGTACAGCACCTCGGCGGCATCGGGATACGGCGCCCACGCCGCCGGCGTCATGTGCCGGTCGTACAGCGCGTCGTACAACGCCGGGTCCGGCAGCGGCACTTGGCGGGCCAGCCCGGTGTACGCGGCCCGGTGCGACTCGGCGCTCTCGTCCCGGACCCGCCACAGCCCGGCGAGTTCAGCGGGCAGCCGCTGCGGAGCCGCACCGCCCGGCAACGCCCCCGTCACCTCCAGCCCCTTCGCCGCCTGCACCAACTCCGCCTCCGGCATGGCGAGTGAGACCTCGTCCAGCGTGGCACGCAGCCAGGACTCGGTGGACTCGACACGGAAGAGGGTGCCGGAGAAGTCGAACAGAACAGCAAGCATGAGTGGATCTTACGGGGCGATGACGGAACACCGTCTCGTGCGAACCCGCCAGGGGTTCCTTCACGGTCATGGAGCCCATCGCCGGTGTGCCAGGGCGGCCAGTACCACCAGCAGCGCGCCCAGCAGCCAGCCTCCCAGTACGTCCGACGGCCAGTGCACGCCCAGCCATACGCGGGTCAGGCCGACGCCGACCACCGAGACGACGGCCGCCGTCAGGGCCGTACGCCACAGAGCGCGGCCCGTGCCGTGGCGGTGCAGGAGCCACACGAGGAGGCCGCAGACGACCGTGGCCGTCATCGCGTGACCCGAGGGGAAGGCCGCGTAGTGGGCCGAGTCGACGGGGTCCGGCCACACCGGGCGCGGGCGGTCGATCGCGGCCTTGAGGGACTGCTGAACCAGGGAACCGACCGCGACCGTGACCGCCAGCCACAGCGCCGTCCAGCGCGCCGAGCGGCGCCACACCAGCCACACCACGACGACCGCGGTGACCAGGCGCATGGTCCACGGGTCCCAGACCCAGTCCGTGAGAACGCGGAAGACGTGGGTGAGGCCGGGTTCGTCGACGGCCCAGCGGTGCGTGGTGCGGGCGATGTCGCCGTCGGCGTCGAGCAGGGGGCGCCACTCCAGCGCCACCGAGATGAGCAGGAGGGCCGAGGACAGGGCGAGGGTGACGAGGAGTGCGGCGCGCGGTGCCACGCGGTGGGTCGGCGTGCGGGGTGGGGCGTCGACGGGCGGATGGTGCATAGGACGATCCTCGCCTACGGGCGGTGCCTGAAACCCGCTTGGGTGGTACAGGCTCCGCTTCTGCCCCTCACAGCGTGATCAGCATCGCCACCATCGCGATCCCCATCGACAGCCGGCACGCCCTCGCGACCTCCGGCCGGTCACCCCATCCCAGCGAGCCGCCCCCCGCGGCGACCGGGACGAGCCGGACACCGGAGAGCAGGACGTATCCCATGAAGTAGAGCAGCAGCACCCCGGTCACCAGCGGCACTCCGGACGGCCCTCCGTGGCCGGCGTGGTGCTGGGGCGAGGCCGCCATGACCAGTGCCATGTAGACCATGGCCGACGCGCCCACCAGATGGTGCAGATGGTGCGCGCTGGTCCGCGCCGCCCACAGCGCGCGCAGCGCCGCGGCGCCGAACACGGCCGCGTAGGCGGGCCAGGTCCAGGACGGCGGGCTGAACACCGCCGCCGGTACGGCCATCGCGGCCATGCCGAACCCCATCAGCGCCTCACCGCCCGCGGCGCGGCGCTGCTCCTCGACGGTGCTGCGCATCCGCAGCAGACAGTAGGCCCCGGTCGCCGCACACAGCGCGACCAGCAGCCAGCCGGGCGAAGCCGGTCCGTGCACGCGCACCTCCCTGCTCGACGGTGTCGACAGTCCGTCGATGCCCGAGCCGTCCGGCGCGCACGCGAGCGCAAGGATGTACACGGGGGGCATTCGAGGGAGCACAGTGGGTGAGCGGCGAGCTGACCCCCGGCGAACTGGCCCGGGGGACCTTCTCGTCCGGGGCCGCCGTCACCAAGCGCCTCGAGCAGCTCACCGGGCGCGGCCTGGTCGAGCGCCGCGGCGACACCCGGGACCGCAGCCTCGGCGCGCTGCGCGCCTGAGCGGCGGTACCGGAACTTTCGGTGCCCGGGCACCCGTTGACGCGATCGGCGTGAACTCCCTACGTTCGATGCGGCCGGTTCGGAGCATCGACTGGCGTACGAGATGTCGAACGAAAGAGGATGCCGTGGCAGCCGAGACCCTCACGGTCGACCTGGGCACGGAGACGGGCCCCTTCCACGGCGGCGCGAGCGGCACGCTCTACGGCCTGTACGGCGACGGCGTGCCCAGCCGCGCGGTCGTCGAGGGCATGTACGTCCGCACGGTCGCCACCAAGGCCCAGGACGGCATCCAGCATCCCGGCGCCGACGCCCTGGAGATCCTTCCCTCCTTCGTCGCGGCCGGAGGCAAGGACGTGTACGTCTATGTCACCGACTTCCACCGCGGTTTCCCCTACGAATGGCCGGGCGCCACCGGCGAGGAGAAGCTCGCCACCCATCTGGAGATCGTCCGCCGCCAGGTCGAGCAGGCCATGACGCTCGGCGCGCTCAGGTCCCATCTGGTGTGGGTGCCGTTCAACGAGCCCGAGGGCAACATGTTCGGCAGCGGCGAGTGGAGCTACGACCAGGTCTCCTGGCACACCGAGCCGGGCCCCTACTTCGCCGCCTGGCAGCGGGCGTACCACCTCATCAAGGGCATCGACCCCGAGGCACGGATCGCCGGTCCCAACACCTGCATCCTCTACCCGGAGGTCCGCGGCTTCCTGGAGTTCGCGCGCGACCACGGCGTACTGCCGGACGTGATCACCTGGCACGAGCTGTCCTCGCCGGACGAGGTCCGTACGAACGTGGCCAAGTACCGCCGGATGGAGCGGGAGTTGGGTATCGGCCCGCTGCCCGTCAACCTCAACGAGTACGCGCACAACTACCACCTGTCCGTCCCCGGGCAGATGATCCAGTGGATCGCCGCGCTCGAGGAGTGCAAGGTCGACGCCGACATGGCGTACTGGAACATCGCCGGCAACCTCAACGACTCCGCGGTGGAGGCGAACAAGGGCAACGGGCAGTGGTGGCTGTTCAACGCCTACGGACAGCTGACCGGGAACACCGTGCAGGTCAGGGCGCCGCATCCCAACGTGCAGTACACGCTGCAGGGCGTCGCCGCGCTCGACCGCGGCAAGCGGCAGGCGCGGCTGCTGTTCGGCGGTGCGAGCGGCGCCGCGGACCTGGTCTTCGAGGGCGTCGACGCCGAGGTCTTCGGCAGCCGTGTTCATCTGCGGCTGCAGGAGATCCCCTGGACGGGCCAAGTCGGCGCCGGCGCACAGCCCTTGCGGCTGCTGGACATCGAACTGCCCGTCGTGGACGGCCGGGTGCGGATGCCGCTGGCCGACCTGGACGAGATGTCCGCCTACCAGCTGACCCTCGCGCCCGGCGGCAACGGCGCCACCCTCCTTCCCCCGTCGGTGCGTTGGCGGCACACCTACGAGGCCGAGGACGCGGCCCACACGGGCGGCGGCCACTCGGTCAACGGTCCCGAGGGCTCCCCGTCCGACGTCGACAAGTTCGCCACCTCCGGCGGCCGCCACGTCGGCGGCCTGCGCACCGGCTCCGACCTCGTCCTCGCCTTCGACGTGAAGGTCCCGCAGGACGGGACGTACGACCTCCGCGTCTTCGCCAACTCCCACAACCTGGCCGACCTGGTGCGCGAACAGGGGCCCACCAACGTCTTCCTGCGCGTCGACGGCGAGCAGCCCCGCGAACTCCGGCTGCCGCTCGGCTACAAGTGGGCCGTCTGGGGCCACACCGACACCCGCGTCCAGCTGACGGCCGGCCCCCACCGCATCACCCTCGCCGCCCAGGACCCCGACCTCGGCGCGACCAAGGGCGACGCCGTCGTCGACAAACTGGATCTCGCCCTGCGTGCGAGCCGTCAACAGGACGTCTACGACGCCGAGTTCGCGTCACTCGGCGGCGGGGCGCGGGCGAGTTACGAGGACCCGGGCGCCTCGGGCCCCGGTGCCGCCGTCCTCCCGCTCGGCGGCACCGTCACCTTCTGGGTGCACGCCGAGGACGACGGCGAGGCGACGGTGACCGTCGATCTGCTCGGCCCCGGCGAGGGCACACTGTCCGTCAACGGCGAGGAGATCGGCCCGGTGGAGCGCGGCCCCGTCCCCCTCTTCCTGGCCGGCGGCGTCAACAAGGTCACGGTGACCGGCACTTCGGGGCGCCTGGTCGTCGACCGTCTGCTGGTGGAGCCGTCGCGCGGCCTGCTGCCGAGCACGCGAGTCCCCGCCGCGGAAGGCACCCTGACCGGCACCGCGAAGGTGACCGCGTACCCCTACGCGACGGGCGGCAAGGCGGTCGACGGCATCGGAGCGGGCGCCGCGAACGCCCTCACGCTCACCGTCACCGCCGACCGCCCCGGCCGCCACGCCCTCACCATCCGCTACTCCAACGGCGAGCAGGCCCCGGCCACCCACTACAACCCGGACCCGGTCTGCCGGCACGCCGACATCTCGGTCAACGGAGCCGCCCCGCAGCGGGTCCTGTTCCCGACCACCTTCCACTTCGGCAACTTCTGGAACCTCTCCGTGCCCGTCACCCTGGACCGGGGCCCCAACACGATCACCTTCACCGCCGACGAACTGCCCGACTTCGACGGCCGCACCAAGAACGCCCACGGACAGCGCTCCGCCCACGCCCCGGTGATCGACCGGATCACCGTGACACCGCTGGCCTGAACGGGCCGACGGCTCAGGGCTCCGCGTACACCCCGAACATCGCCCCCTGCGGATCCCGTAGCACCCCGATCCGCCGGACGTCCCCCAGGGACGTGGGCTCCATCAGGACGGTGCCGCCCGCCGCGGTCGTCGTGGCCGCGGCGCCGTCCACGTCCGCCACCGCGAAGTACGGCAGCCAGTGCGGCGGCACCTCGTGCGGGAACTTGTCGTCCATCGTCATCATGCCGCCGAAGTCGGCGCCGTCGACGCCCCACTGGGTGTAGTGCTCCGAGGCGTTGACGCTCCAGCCGAACACCGTCGTGTAGAAGGCCACCGCCCGCTCCGGGGCCCGGGTCAGCAGCTCGACCCAGCCCAGCGAGCCGGGCGCGTTGAACAGCCCGGCGCCCGGGAAGGACCGCGCCTGCCACATCTGGAACACCGCGCCCGTCGGATCGATCGCGACCGTGAAACGGCCGACGTCGAACACGTCCATCGGCCCGAGCAGCACCGTCCCGCCGGCCGCCGTGACCTTCCCGGCCGACTCGTCCGCGTCCCGCACCGCGAACGACACGTTCCAGGCCACGGGCTGCGACTCCTGGTAGAGCGGGGACAGCGCGGCCACCGCCACGTCCCCGAGGTGCGCGACCGAGTAGCCGCCCGCCTCCTGCCGGGGATCCGTCTCGGCACGCCAGCCGAACAGCTCCGCGTAGAACCGCTTCGCACCCTCCAGATCGCTGGTCCCCAGCTCCGTCCAGCAGGGTCCACCGGTCACCGGCTTGTCGAGCTTCATGGCGTTCCCTCCGCAGTGGATCCAAGGCCGGCCCTCTCCAGCACGCTAGTGCCGGGCCCGGTCCACGGCCATCCGGGCCAACCCCTCGCACCCGGCGCCACCGCCGCCGTACCCTCGGCTCCGTACCGCACCGCATGGGGGCATCATCGAGGTCGACACGTCCCTGGCCCGCCCCGAACGGCACACCGAGCCGCGGGCCTCGCCGACGTCGGCAACCTCCACATCGCCCCGGCGGCGGGGGGCACGGCCCTGGAGCACCATCTCCTCGCCCAGGCCGCCGCCTGGCTCCGCCTCTCCAACATCGACCGTCTGCTCGCCTACGAGCCGTCCGACGACGAAGCGGCGATCACCGTGCTGCTGGACGCCGGCTTCCGCGAACTGACCCGCACCGACCGCCACTGGGCACACCGTCCGGGCTCCCGCGGCCCGGATGCGGTTCAGATCCCCGGGCGGTAGCGGATCGGATGGTCCGCCGGCACCTCCACCAGGACGATCCGTGTTCCGTCGGGGTCCCTGATCCACAGTTCGATCAGGCCCCACGGCTCGTTCACCGGGGGCCGCTCGATCTCGACGCCCTTGGCGCGCAGCTCCTCGTGGGCCGCGTTCGCGTCCTCGACCTGGAGCCACAGCCGCACGGCGGGGGAGCGCGCCGTGTCCGAGCGGCCCGAGACCTCCAGGAAGCCGCCGCCGAGGAAGTAGACCGTGCCGCGATCCGGTCCCGTGCCGAACTCGCGGTAGACGGGGAGGCCCAGCTGCTCGCCGTAGAAACGGCGGGAGCGCTCGGGGTCGGCGGGCTGGAGAAGGATCCGGCTGCTGAGAACGTGCACCATGCGGCCCCAGGTTAGGGCGTTACCCTCGTCCTTGCCCGCGCCGCGCCACAGATCGGAGAGCCGCCCCCATGGACACCGCCACCAGTGGACTGACCTTCCGCGATGCCACGGACGCCGACGTGGACGCCCTGGTCGCGCTGATCGAGTCGGCCTACCGCGGGGACTCCAGCCGGGCCGGGTGGACCACGGAGGCGGACATCCTGGAGGGGCAGCGCACCGACCCCCAGGGCGTGCTCGCGGTCGTCAAGTCGCCGGACAGCCGGCTGCTGACGGTCGAGCGGGACGGCAGCGTCATCGCCTGCTGCCAGCTCGAACACCGCGGCGACCACGCCTACTTCGGGATGTTCGCGGTCAGCCCGGAACTCCAGGGCGCCGGCCTCGGCAAGGTGATCATCGCCGAGGCGGAGCGCGCCGCCCGCGAGAGCTGGGGCGTGCGCGAGATGCACATGACCGTGATCTCCGTACGCGAGGACCTCATCGCCTGGTACGAGCGGCGCGGCTACCGCCGTACGGGAAAGATGACGCCCTTCCCGTACGGCGACGAGCGCTTCGGCGTCCCGCAGCGCGACGACCTGCAGTTCGAGCTGCTGGTCAAGGAACTGGCCTGACGCTCAAGCAGTGAAGCGGGCGGTGCGCTTGATCTCCGGATAGTCGGTGGTCGCGCCGTCCAGCTGCAGCGCCCGGACGAGCCGCAGGTGGTCCTGCGTGTTCACCACCCAGCCGATGACCCTCAGGTCCGCCTTGCGGGCCTGCTCCACGACCTCCAGCGTGAGCCGGCGGATGTTGAGGCAGACCGTCGCCGCGCCCACCTCCACCGCACGGTCGACGACGTCGGTGCCGAACCGGCTGCCGACCAGCGCGGTCCGTACACCCGGCACCAGCCGGGCGATCTCGGCGACCGCCTCGTCGTGGAAGGAGGACACCTCCACGCGGGGGACGAGGTCCCGGTCCAGCATCACCTCGGCCAGCGCCCTGGCCGCCTGCACGTCCTTGATCTCGGCCTGCAGGGGAGCCTTCACGGCGTCCAGGACCTCCTCGAAGACGGGGACCCGTTCGCCGCGGCCCGCGTCCAGGGCGCGCAGCTCCTCGAGGGTCTTGTCCGCGATCGCGCCGGTGCCGTCGGTCGTGCGGTCCACGTCGCTGTCGTGCATGACGACGAGGGCGCCGTCCTTGCTCAGGTGGAGATCGAGTTCGATGACGTCGAGGCCCGCCTGCTGGGCCGCGACGAAGGAGCGGAGGGTGTTCTCGGGTTCGACACCCATGACTCCGCGGTGACCGATGGTAAGGAAGTTCAAGGTTCAACTCGCTTCCGTCGACGGCGGCTCGGACCCGCGGACCGGAGCGGACGGCCGAGCGGGCAGAGCCGCAGCCTAACGGCCCGGCCTGCCGATGAACCCGCTCGTACACGGGGGATTGGGGTGACGTACGGGGCGGACCTGGCGGGTACCGGCTGGGCCGGTCACCCGGGCGTGGGCGAGTTGCGCGGGTATTGACCGGTGGCCGGTATCCGCCGGGGCGCATGTATACCCCGGTCCATCGCATCCACAGCATCCGGCAGGAAAAAATTCTGTGACGATGCGGGTAGGCAGGATAATTTCCCGAAGCTCCCCTTGCTGGGAGAAAGCTCGTATGTATACGGTCTCCTTACGCAAGCTTCTCCCGTGGAGGATGGGACATGACGGAAATTCTTGTGCAGGCGGCTTCGGGGGAGCAGGTTCCTCCCGCGACCAGGGTGGTCGAGCACCCGGCGTGGCCGGTGCTCAAGGATGCCGTGGAGCAGATCCGGCCATGGCAGTCCAAGGACGGGTCGATCGACTTCGAGGCCGAAACCGCACCCGGACGGGCGGACGCCGAAGCCGCCGTCCGGCGTGTCGTGGAGGCGGTGCAGGAGCTCTCCCCGCTGCTGCAGCACGACGGCGCCTATCACGAGGCGCTGGTCAAGGACCTGCGCCGGTGGGCCGAGGGCGGCTTCCAGGTGCCCGACTTCCTGGACTCGCTGCTCGCCTTCCAGCCCGCCGCCAACCGCGCGGACGGCCTGCAGCACCTCGTCGTCTTCCCGATGTACACGCAGAACGGCAACCCGGACCGCAACCTGGAGGCGGTCGTGCTGCGCATGGTCTGGCCCGACTGGCTGGCCGAGCTGGAGCGCACCCGTTACGACAACCCGCTGTTCTGCGGCATCAAGTTCGAGGACTTCACGGCCGGGTACGACACCAACTCCGCCGTCCTCTTCCCGGAGACCATCGCCGTGCGCGAGGCGCCGGAACGGTTCTCCTGGGGCGGCATCTTCTGCGACCGCGAGGCCGCCCGCTTCCGCCGCGTCACCGACGCCGCCGTCGACATCCTGGGCCTGGAGCTGCCCGAGGACATCGCCGCGATGGTCCACGACCAGAAGCGCTGCGAGGAGGCCTTCGTCCTGTGGGACATGGTCCACGACCGCACCCACAGCCACGGCGACCTGCCCTTCGACCCGTTCATGATCAAGCAGCGGCAGCCGTTCTGGATGTACGGCCTGGAGGAGCTGCGCTGCGACCTCACCGCTTTCAAGGAGGCCGTGAAGCTCGAGGCCGACGGCGTCCCGCAGGCCCGTGACGTGCAGTACGCGGTCCTGTTCGACCGCATGTTCCGCTTCCCGGTCACAGGCGAGCGCGTACGCAACTACGACGGCCTCGGCGGCCAGCTGCTCTTCGCCTACCTTCACAAGCACGACGTCGTCCGGTGGACCGACAACAAGCTCCACATCGACTGGCAGCGCGCCCCGCGGGTCACGAACGAGCTGTGCGCCGAGATCGAGAAGCTCTACCGCGACGGCATCGACCGTCCCAAGCTCGTCCACTGGTTCGCCGGCTACGAGCTGGTCTCCACCTACCTCGCCCCGCACCCCGGCTCCCGCTGGGCCAAGGGCCCCGACGCCCTCGACCTGAGCCAGCCGCCGAGGAAACTCGTCGATGACGTGCTTCCGGACGAGTTTCCGCTGAGCATGTTCTATGAGGCCCTCTCCAAGAAACTCAAGAACGTGATCGCCTCCACCAAGGGAATTCGCGGGGACGCTTCAGGTATCACCTTTGAGATCGGCGGTGCCAAGACCGCCTGATCCAGCGGCCTCCACAGGCTCGCTGACCTGGCCCTCACCGCAAGGTGGGGGCCTTCGTCATGTCCGGGACGGTCTACTACCGCACGCCGTACTCTCGAATCATGAGCGCCACCATCGGGGAACGGCTCCGAGAGATCCGCAAGCGGCGCGGCCTGAGCCAACGCGAGCTCGCCGACCTGTCCGGCGTGTCCCTCTCCCTCATCCGGAAGCTGGAGCAGGGCGAGCGCAGCGACACCCGCCTGGAGACTGCCCGGCAACTGGCCCACGCGCTGAAGGTGCCCACCACCCGGCTCGTAGCTGAGCACGCAGAGGCATCTGCGGACCCCGACACGATTGATCGCTGGGCGCCCGTGCACGCTGCGCTCGCGGCCCCTCCTGAGCCCGATGGGCTGGACGAGCCACCTACCTACACAGGCGTGCGAGACGCCCTCCTGGCGGCGACGCCCCTGTTCGCTCACGACCGCTTCGCAGAGCTCGGCGAAGCGCTCCCTCCCCTCCTCCGGGACGCCGAGCTCCTGGTCGAGGCCGACAGTAGAGCCCGACCGCTCCGCGCACGCCTGCTGGAGCTCACCGGATGGCTCATGACCCAGACCCGGCAGTTCGCCGCCGCCGAGATGGCCCTGGAGCGGGCCCTGGACGACGCCACCAGCCCCGTACAGAGTGCTTCGACCGTCAGCGTCCAGTGCTGGCTCCTGCTGCGCCGTGGAAGCCTCGCCAAGGCGCGCGAGCTGGCTGTCGAGTGGGCCGACGAGGTCGAACCCCGCATGTCCCGAGCCACGCCGGCCGAGCTGAGTGCCTGGGGGTGGCTCCTGCTCCGCATGTCAGCCGCGGCCATCCGCGACAACCGTCCGGGCGAGGCGGAGGACGCATTGCGCCTCGCGCACTCCGCCGCGGTGGCCTTGGGACGTGAGTGCACCCCCGAGGAGGACTTCCTACGTACCTTCGGGCCTGTCACGGTGGCTCTGAAGCGCACGGAGAACGCGATGGTGGCTGGCCAGCCCGACAAGGTGCTCACCCTGGCCTCTCGTATCCCTGCGGACAGCCTGAAGCCCACATCGAACAACCGGAACAGGCACCTGCTCGACGTCGCGAGCGCACAGACGCAGCTACGGCAGTACGCCGAGGCCGTCGACACCTTCCAGAAGATTCGGGCCGGCTCCCCGCAGTGGCTCCCGAACCAGCGCTACGCCCGCGACATCCTCGGTCGCATCGTGAGTAAGCGGCGGACCCTCACTCCTGACATGCGCGAGCTCGCCGACCTGGTGCATCTGTCGGTGTGACACTTGTGGCACTTCCATCTGACGCTCCGTGAAAGTGCCATCGACGCAAGGTAATCACGGCTCGTAACGTCGGATCATGGCCACGAGAGAGACAGACGAGTTGGCCGTGGAGCCCCAGGGCTGCAAGCTCAAGTCCTTGGTGTGGGACATCGACAAGGATGTGCCAGGCGTAGTGATGGGGCACCACGGCGGGGATCGCGTGCAGCTTCGCGCAATCAGGGGCGGAAGGGAGTGGGACGCCACGCGAGTCCGGCGCCTGACGGGCGCGGAGCTGTCGCGGATCGAGCTCCGCAACCCTGACCTGAAGGTGGTTCAGTGAGCGGCCCAAAGGCGATCATCAGACACGAGACGTGGACGCTGACGCCCGATCGGGAGCCCGACGCCCCGCCGCTCAAGTACAAGATGCAGTGCGGGGTATGCGGCGACGCTTCGGACGAGTCCGGGGGGTGGAACGAACCGCAGGAGTGGGCCCTCGGGCACTCGGGACAGAACCCCTCGCACCCCTCATACTCCGAGGTCATCACCAGGCCGTGGCGCACGTACATGCACAACTGATGCGGCGATTACTCGGCCGGTGCGCCGGCCCCCTCCTCATTCTGACCATCGCCGCGTCGATCGGGTACGTCTTGGCCGCCGCCGACGTGGTCGCCAACCCCTGAGACTGGCCCCGTTCGAGCATCGTTCCCCCGTGGCGCTCGGGCGGGGGCCGCCAACTCCGCAAACCCCCTGGTCACTTGGCCGGGGGATTGCCGTTTTTGTGATCAACGGGTGACTCAGTGTACGCTGCGGAGTACCGCATGTTGCGGTACCTACAAGTTCCAGTGGGCGAGGACGTAGTCCATCCTTCTCCATTGGACGCCGCTCTGGCCAGTGTCCAGGGCGGTAACTCGCTTGACCCGCGCAGCCCTTTCAAAGCTGCTGTGTCAAGGACTGGCCTGCTCGGCAGGCCGCTCCCGAGTGGCGCGCGACTTGGACTACCGCGCGGCTCTCGACCGCGACCCTTACGGGGTCGCTGCGTCACCTACAAACACGACGTGTAGGTGGCCAGGTCGAGGTCGCCGCGCGCGCTCACTGGTCACCTGGAAAGGAAGACCGAGTGAGCGCCAACAGGAAGAGGATTCTCGCGCTGCTGATTGGCGGCCTCCTCTCCATCATCGCCGGGTTGGTCTGGGGGCTGATCCTTCGAGTTCTGGGTGATGAGGTCATCGACTGCGTCAAGGCGGGCGCGGGAGCGTGGGTGTCGGGGTTCCTGATCACCGTCGCGGTCGCGGCGCTCGTCCCCTTCAGGGACGACTCTCCCGGCCGGGACCTTGATCCTCCGTCGCAGCCGCCTGCGCCTCGGCCGCCGACGGCCGGGGGGCCGGGGCGGTCCAGGGCCTCGACTCGCTGAGCGAGCGCAAACCACGAAGACCCCCCAGCTATGCGGCCAGGGGGTCTTCGTCATGTCGAGCCAGTCGCCGAGCGTTGCTGGTGTGGATCAATCAGCGGGCGTACTTGGCTACTTGCCATGTCTCGAATCCGTATTTCCGCCGCCATGTGCTACGCTCCGGCCAGTTCCAAGTACGGGTGCAACTACGACGCCCAGCCTCTGGAATCGCTTCAAGGCCGTGGTCAACTGGCTGCGACTTGAGGCGGTCGGCAACAGCCCAGCTGACTACCCAGGAAGCGCGGCAACCCCGCTCAACTTCCCAGCACACAAGGGCAGGCATTCAGCCAGCTCTCATCGGTATGCGGTGATCATCGCATACCGCCAACGCGACTCAACAACGCTGTCGTTGTGTCAACTTCATACACGAGTGCCATGTCGTAAGAGGGCTGAAGCCGACAGGTCTCGACCAAGCTCGCGGTTGATCAACCATGCGTCGGCAAGGCGATCGGTTCAACCGGAGGGCGTCATCTGTTCATTCAGGTGGCCGGTCGGACCTGTCCAACCCGTCTCCCCGGTCACCTCTCCAAGAGAAGGAAGAACCGGGTTGAGCGCCAATCAGAAGAAGGCCATCGCCTACGCCTTCTGTTTCCTGATCGCAATCATCGTCGGGGGTTGTTGCGCAGGCGTGGCAGCCTTGCTCAGTTCACCGCCGATGGCCATTGCCGGTGCTGGAGCGGCTGGCTGGCTGGCCATTGTGGGTATCGGGGTGAAGATCATCGGTCCCTTCGACTTCGGCAGCGAGACACCCCCAACCCCGCCGACCCCTCCAGGAGCGAATCAGACAGGGACGCCTGTTGCGTGATCCGCTGCAAGCTTTGGGCTCTTCGCTACCGCGAGGGGGCGGCCTCGCTGAACCGTCCCCTCGACCGACGTGCGCAGTCCTACATGACCGGGTGTCCGGTCAGCTCGCCAAGCACCAGGATCAGCCGCTTCAGCGTGCCGGCGCTGTACGCGGCGAGGTCGGACAGCACCTTGACCTGCTCCGCCTGCTGCTCGGGCGTGGGCGCCGCGTTGGCGAGGTAGGCCAGGCTCAGGTCGATGCGGGCGTCGAGGTAGTCGATCGCATCGCCGGCCTGGGCGTGCAGTCCGTCGAGCTGTAGCCGCTTCTGGACCCCGGCGAGTTCGTCCTCGGCGTAAGGGCGGGAGTAGATCAGCCCGTCGTCGAGGTTGCGCCAGAAAGTACAGCATTCGCTCGTCGTCCCAGAACTCCTGGTAGGCGTCCGTCATTTCCGCCGGGGGAGCGATCGGTTCGGGCGTCGCCTCGCTCACTGCGTGTCCTCCAGTTCCAGGGCGTCGTAGCCGTCGATGTACTGCTCGCCGTTCAGCCAGGCCGTCACCTTGCCGACCGCCCGCTCGGTCGCCTCCTGGGCCGACTGCTTGCGTACGCCCCGCACTTCGGCGATCTCGTCGCACACCGGTCGCGAAGAGCAGGAGCGCGTGCAGCATCACGCGGCGGGTGAGGCGGATCTGCTCGTTGAGGGTGAGCTGCGTGCGCCAGGTGTTGGCGCCGCCTTGCGAGACGAAGCCCTCGACGTGGTCTCCGAGCCAGGCGATGTGGACGTGGCGGATCTTGAAGCGCATCCGGTACTCGACCAGCAGCTCGGCGGCCCGGTTCAGGCAGTCGATCGTGCGCTGGAGCGTGCCCTCGACGCCGTCTCCGTCGATCTTGCCGAACTGCATGTCGCCGAGGGCGACGACGAAGGTGTACTCCTCGCCGTCCGTGTCGGGCAGCACATCGATCACGTTGACCGGGGTGCCGTCCAGGGCGGCGATCAGCTCGTCGATCGGGGGCCGCTCCGTCATCGTGACACTTGCACACCGGGCGAAGGAAAAGCGTGTGCTCACGCCCGTGTCCCCGTTGGCCATCGTCCACTCCGAGGAGCGGAAGCCGCGCCGCTGGTCACTCGGCCTCCTCAAGGTAGAGGAGCGCGATCCCGTGGTCGTACTCGGTCGTGCCGTAGCCGTAGCTGTAATACTCCGACGACCACGCCTCGACCCAGTACCGGCCGGGGATCAGGACGCCCCCGAGCCAGCCGGCGGGGGGCTTCGCGCATTCCAACGCTTGGTCCATGGGGGGAACCATGCGAAGCAAGACACTGCCACGCGCACGCAAGGCCCTGCGTGTTGCCATCTACCTGCGCGTCTCCACATCCAAGCAGCTCGACGGCTACGGCCTGGATGTCCAAGACGAGCGGTGCCGAGCATGGGTCGACTACCAACTCCGCAACACACCGCACACCATCGTGGACGTCTACTGCGATGGCGGCGTGAGCGGCAAACTTGCACACCGAGACGACCTCGACCGACTGACCGCAGACATCGAGGCCGGACTCATCGACGTGGTTGTCTTCGCCAAGCTGGACCGCATCGGCCGGACCATGCGCAACATCCACCGCTGGGTCTACGACGTGACCGACCACGGCGTGCGCGTCGCCACCGCTGACGGACGCATCGACTCCGAAGACCAGATGTTCGGCATCCAGCTCTCCCTCCTGGCGTACATGGCGGAGGTCGAGCACGCCCTGATCCTTGAGCGCACGATGGGCGGGCGCATCAAAAAGATTTCCGGGGGCGGCTGGGCCAGTGGCGTGCCGCCGTACGGCTACATGCTCGACGAGGAGGGCGAGCCCGTCGTCAACCCCGCCGAACAAGAGGTGATCTTCAAGGCCGCCGACTTCCTGATCGACCGGAAGATGAGCCGAGGCGAGGCCGCCGCGGAGCTGAACGCACTCGGCTCCCGGACCCGCACCGGCAAGCCCTGGGAGGGCAACAACCTGATCCTCCGCCTGCGCCTGGCCGTGCGCGGCTACGTCGACTTCACCTTTTCGGGCGTGAATGAGGACGGAGACGAGATCACCACCTCCTACCGGGTCGAGCTGCCTCCCCTGTTCGAGGACGAGGGCCGGCGCCAGGCGTTGGAGACCGCCCTGGAGGACATGAAGGGCACCCCGCGCACGTCCTACAGCAACCACCTGCTCTCGGGCCATCTGTTCAGCCTGTGCGGCCACAGCCGCTTCGGTGTATCCCGCCAGGCGTACGGGGACGTGATCTACCGGTGCTCCAACCAGACCACGATCGAAGAGGGGCACACCTGCAAGCAGATCCCCGGCGAGGAGACCGAGAAGGTCGTCTGGGACGAGGTGGCCAAGCTCCTCACCGACCCCGAAGCGATCATGGGCCTGGTCGACGACTGGCTGGGCGCCATCCCCGAGCGCGCGGAGTCCTACCGGAACCGGATGCAGGAGATCGACACCAAGCTCAACAAGCTGCGCAACACCCGGCGCAAGAAGATCGCCATGCTGGTCGCCTCGCTCGACGAGGATGACGAGAACGACCAGAAGCTGATCGAGGAGCTGAAGGAGGAGATCGCATCCAAGGAGAAGGAGCTCCGCGAGGAGCAGGAGCGCATCGCGGAGTGGCTGGAGGAGGCCGAGCACAAGGAGCAGAAGGCCGACAGTATGCGCACGCTGGTCGACCGGGTCGGTGCGAACGTCCAGGATCTTGAGCAGGCCGACAAGAAGCGGATCTTGGAACTCCTCCGCGTCCGGGTCGAGATCGTCGGCGACAGCACGTCCGGCCAGAAGGGGGGAACCAAGGACCCGATGCTTGAGTGGCACCGCGAGAAGGGGATCAAGATCCCACTGTCCATCTCCGACGAGCAGTGGGCGCGAGTCGAGGGCATCCTGGCAGGGGGGCGAAAGCCCAAGCCGGAGGACCGCGCGTGCTTCGAGATGCTGTTGGAGAAGCTGCGCGAGATCAAGGGGTGGCATGACTACGACCACGACGAGCGAATGGGCGGGAAGGGATGGGGCTTCTTCTACCGCCTTGGCCGACGATGGTTCATGGACGACATGTACGCCAAGGCCCTCGAAGTGCTCCACCCGTATGACGGGGTCGAAGCTCCTACTGGCTACACTCTGCCTGCCATGAAGATTTACGGCGCGATCGACGATTCCCCGGAGGATGTAGTGAAATCTGAAGCGCGCGAACGAACTACTTCCACCAAGGGCATCACCGCGGAGAGCGCCGAGCGAGTCGCCGCGTGAGCGGCGCCGTCGCGCGCAAACCCGGGAACACTGCTCAGGAGGCGAAGAACATGGCGGGGAACGGAGCTCTCAGCGGTGCGGTGATCGCGGTCGCGGGTGCGGGCGGGCCCGCGGGCCGGGCCACCCTGCTGCGGCTGGCCGAGTCCGGGGCGACCGTCGTCGCCGCGGACAACGACCCCGAGCGGCTCGCCGAGGCCGTGGACGCGGCCCGGTACGCCTCGGGCGGCGCCACCGTCACCGGCGAACCCGTCGACTTGCTGGACCTGGAGTCCACCCGCGACTGGGCCACCCACATCGAGAAGGACTTCGGCCGCGTCGACGGCCTGGTCCACCTCGTCGGCGGCTGGCGCGGCAGCGAGGCCTTCATCAAGACCAGCCTGGACGACTGGGACTTCCTGGAGCTGCTGCTCATCCGCACCGTGCAGCACACCTCCCTCGCCTTCTCCGAGGCCCTCCAGCGCAGTCACCGCGGCCGGTACGTCCTGATCAGCGCGGCCGGCGCCTCCAACCCGACCGCCGGTAACGCCGCGTACGCCGCCGCCAAGGCCGCGGCCGAGGCGTGGACGCTCGCCATGGCGGACTACTTCCGCAAGGCCGGGGGCCCCGAGGGGCCGACCTCCGCGGCTGCGATCCTGGTCGTCAAGGCGTTGGTGCACGAGGCGATGCGCGCCGAGCGCCCCAACGCGAAGTTCGCGGGCTTCACCGACGTCAAGGACCTGGCGGAGGCCATCGCCGACGTGTGGAGCAAGCCCGCCGCCGAAGTGAACGGAAAGCGTCTGTGGCTGACCGAGAAGCCGTGAACCCCCCGAAGACCGACGCCCGACGCCATCACGACCCGGACGTCCGCGGCTTCGCCAGCGACAACTATGCGGGGGCCCACCCCGAGGTGCTGGCCGCCCTGGCCGTGGCCAACGGCGGGCACCAGGTCGCGTACGGCGAGGACGAGTACACGGACAACCTCCAGCGGATCATCCGCAGCCACTTCGGCGCCACGGCGGAGGCCTTCCCGGTCTTCAACGGCACCGGCGCCAACGTGGTCGCGCTCCAGGCGGTCACCGACCGCTGGGGCGCGGTGATCTGCGCGGAGAGCGCGCACATCCACGTCGACGAGGGCGGCGCGCCCGAGCGCATGGGTGGTCTGAAGCTGCTCACCGTCCCCACCCCCGACGGCAAGCTCACCCCCGAGCTGATCGACCGGCAGGCGTACGGCTGGGACGACGAGCACCGCGCGATGCCGCAGGTGGTGTCCATCACCCAGAGCACGGAGCTCGGCACCCTCTACACGCCGGACGAGATCCGCGCGATCTGCGAGCACGCCCACGCGCACGGCATGAAGGTGCACCTGGACGGCTCCCGCATAGCCAACGCGGCCGCCTCCCTCGACGTGCCCATGCGGACGTTCACCAACGCGGTCGGCGTCGACATCCTCTCCCTCGGCGGGACGAAGAACGGCGCGTTGTTCGGCGAGGCGGTCGTGGTGATCAACCAGGACGCCGTGAGCCACATGAAGCACCTGCGCAAGCTGTCCATGCAGCTCGCCTCCAAGATGCGTTTCGTGTCGGTGCAGCTGGAGGCCCTGCTGGCCAAGGACCTCTGGCTGCGCAACGCGCGGCACGCCAACGAGATGGCCCAGCGGCTGGCCGAGGGCGTGCGCGCGGTCCACGGCGTGGAGATCCTTTACCCGGTGCAGGCCAACGGCGTGTTCGCCCGGCTGCCGCACGACGTCAGTGAGCGGCTGCAGAAGCGGTTCCGGTTCTACTTCTGGGACGAGGCGGCCGGCGTCGTGCGCTGGATGTGCGCGTTCGACACGACCGAGGAGGACGTGGACGCGTTCGTGGCGGCGCTGAAGGAGGAGATGGCCCGGTAAGGGTCCCGCTCCGCGGAGTCACTGCATAGATATACGGTCACCTGAAAAGTCATTGACTCTCAGGTGATCGTATTCCTATGCTCTGCGGGCATGGAACTGATCCAGAACACCCCCGACCTGTCCGCTTATCTGGCCGCCGACGAGGTTATCGACCATCGCCATCCGCTGGTCCGGGAGACGGCCGCGCGGCTCGCCAAGGATGCCGTGGACTCGTATGCCTATGCACGCCTCGCCTTCGAGTTCGTCCGCGACACGATTCCCCACTCGCAGGACTCCGGCGACCCGCGGGTCACCTGGCGTGCCTCCGACGTCCTGGAGCAGGGCACCGGCATCTGCTACGCCAAGGCGCACGCCCTCGCCGCCCTGCTGCGGGCCGAGGACATCCCGACCGCGCTCTGCTACCAGAAGTTCGACGTGGTGCACGGACTGGTCGCCGTCCGCTTCAACGGCGCCTGGCACCGGCAGGACCCGCGCGGCAACAAGCCGGGGGTGGACGCCCGGTTCTCCCTGGACGGCGAGCGGCTGGCCTTCACGCCCGACTTTGAGTCCAATGAGCTGGACTATCCGGTGTTGTACGCTGAACCCCACCCGGCCGTACTGAAGGCCCTCCGGGCCGCGCCCGACCGGCCGTACCTCTGGAAGACCCTCCCCACCGCACTCTGAGGCAAGGCGATGGCACTCTCCCTGACCGTCTCCGACGAGGTGCGTGCCCTCGCGCCCGGTTTCACCCATGTCGCCATCGAGGCGCACGGTCTGGTCAACGGGCCCAGCACCGAGGCCTCTTCGGCGCTGCTCGACGACGCGGCCCGCCGCCTCGCCGCACGTCTGGACGGCCGTGCCCCGCACGAGGACCCGCACATGGCGGCCTGGCGCGAGGTCTACACGGCGTTCGGCTCCAAGCCATCGCGCACCCGCAACTCCGCGGAGGCTTTGGCCAAGCGGGCGCTGTCCGACGCCGGTCTGCCCCGCATCAACCTTCTGGTGGACCTCTACAACGCGATCAGCGTCGCCCATCTGATCCCCGTCGGCGGGGAGGACACCGACCGCATCCGGGGCGGCATGACCCTCGTCCGGGCCACCGGCGCCGAGGAGTTCGTGACGGTCGCGGGAGGCGAGGAGGTCGTCGAGCACCCCGACGCGGGCGAGGTGGTCTGGCGTGACGAGGCGGGTGTCACCTGCCGCCGCTGGAACTGGCGCCAGGGTCCGCGCACCCGCCTCACCGAGGAGAGCGTCTCCGCGATCTTCCTCCTGGAGAGCCTGGCTCCGATGCCGGTGGCCGCGGTGGAGGCGGCGGGCGCCGAACTCGCCGAACTCGTGGAGAAGTTCAGCCCGGGCGCGCGGATCGACGTGCGGGCTGCGGAGCCCGCGAGCTGAGATCAGCCGGCCCGGCGGAACAGGGCGGTCCAGAGGAAGGGGTCGCCGAAGTGCGGGGAGTCGGACGGCTCGTCGCGCATCCGCCGTATCTCGACCTCCGTCATCCCGCCGAACAGCCCGCGCAACGCCTCGGGGGTGTACGCCAGTCCGCCCTCGAGTCGGCCGCGTTCATAGAACGCCGCGTCCGGCAGTTCGGACCCCATGGCGCCGGCGGCGAAACAGGTGAGCCCGAACAGGCCGCCGGGGGCGAGGAGTTGATCGAGCAGCGCCAGGTAGCTGATCCGGCGATGAGGCGGCAGGTGGTGGAAGCACCCCGAGTCGTAGACCAGGTCGTACGGCCCTCTCAGCTCGGTACCGACGACGGCGAAGGCGTCCCCGGCGAGGAAGCGGACCTCCGCGCCCGTCGCAGCCGCCCGCTCGCCGGCCCACGCGACGGCCTCGGACGACAGATCGACGGCATCGACCTGGAAACCCCGGGAGGCCAGGTACAGCGCGTTGCGCCCGGGGCCGCATCCCAGGTCGAGCGCGCGTCCGGAGGTGAGCAGTCCGGCCTCGACGTGGGAGACCAGGTTTTCGTCGGGCTTCGCGGCGAAGAACGGAATCTGCCGCGAGCGGTCCGCGTAGAAGTCGTCCCACCACGAGCCGGCGTCCGTCGTCCATCGATCGCCTCCGGCGGCGAACAGGCCGTCCAGGAGCCGGAGTACGTCCTCGACTGTGCGTATGTGTCGGTCCATCGGATCCCCTTCCCGAAGCGGGGATCCTAAGTCCGTCTGAGGAGAAAGCCCAGGTCAGGCGGTGGGGGGGGAGGACGCGTACGACCGTGTGCCCGACTGCCGGGCGGGCGCGGGGAGCCTCGGGCCGGGCCTCGGCCAAACTCCGTCCACGGGTGCGTCAGGCGCACTCAAGGGGCCGTTACGGCCGAAGCGTGGGTGGTTTTTCCGGCGGTCCTCAGTGAGCCTCGGCCGCCCGTACTTCCTCCGGGGTCGGGGCCGTGCCGCCGAGGTGGGCCGGCATCCACCACGTGTCGTTCGCGTCCTTCGGGCGGACCGGGTAGGCGCGCTGGGCGGCCTCCAGCAGTTCCTGGACACGCTCGCGGAGTTGGCGGGTGATGGCGCCCGCGTACTTGTCCTTGGAGGCCTCGATGGCCTCGCCGACGCGGATCGTGATCGGCGTGTGGCTGCGCTTGAAGTTGCGCGGGTGGCCCTTGGTCCACAGGCGCTGGGTGCCCCAGACCGCCATCGGGATCAGCGGGACGCCCGCCTCCTGCGCCAGTCGCGCGGCACCGGACTTGAAGGACTTCAGCGTGAACGACTGCGAGATGGTGGCCTCGGGGAACACCCCGACGATCTCACCGGACTTGAGGGAGTCCAGCGCGTGCGCGTACGCCGCGTCGCCCTGCTCGCGGTCCACCGGGATGTGCTTCATGCCCCGCATCAGCGGCCCGGAGATCCGGTGCCGGAAGACGGACTCCTTGGCCATGAAGCGCACGAGACGCTTCTGCGGGAGCGCCGCGAGGCCGTCGAAGATGAAGTCCAGGTAGCTGATGTGATTGCTCACCAGCACGGCACCACCCGAGCGCGGAATGTTCTCCGATCCCTTGCAGTCGATCTTCAGGTCCCACGCCTTGAACATCGTGAGCGCGAGACCGATGACGGGACGGTAGACAAGCTCTGCCATGGACGGGGTGGACCCTTCCTTCTCAGCCTGGGAAGGACGCTCCCGGCGGGAAAGCTACGCAGCCGTAGGTTTACGGCATCTCGCAGATCGTGCCCGAAGAACGGCCCGGGAGCCAGTCCAAGTTCCGGACAGCGGCGGAGATCCTCGTCACGTCGCCCGGTGATCCACCTCGTGCTTTTGCCTCGCCTTTACTCCGCGCGCACCGTGACCCGGCGCACCAGCAGGTACATCTCGCAGCCCAGGCAGTACCCGAACGCCGCATTCAGGAAGGCCGCCGCGAGCGCCGCCCCCGTGGCGGCCAGCCCCAGCCAGTCGAGGCCCAGGGCGAAGCCCACGAGCCCCACGCCCGCGAAGACGAGCCCCACCGCCTGCGCGAACCGCGGCGGCTCCGGCGCCTCGAACTCGGTCGGCGGCCCGATCCGCGGCCGTACGACCTTGCGGAACAGCCAGCCGTACGGCGACCGGCCCACCCCGCCCGCCGCGCCCAGCGCGAACGCCAGCGTCTGCCAGGCCAGTAGCCAGACGTTCCCGGTGATCAGCACAATGGCCAGTACCAGGGTCGTCAGGGCCGCCCCGAAGCGTGGGCCCCTCACATCGATGTCCATGAATCAAGCATTCCGCATGGGAAACGATTCCTGGGGCCGGGAATCTTTGCAGTCTCGTGAACGCTGGAGCAGTCGATGGTCGGACTCGTGGTGTGTGTGGTGGTGCTCGCGGTGGCGGGCGCCTATGGAGTGCTGCATCGGCAGCGGAGCGGGAGAGTACGCGTGCGTGGGCGCGACGACGGAAAGCGGCTCGGCGTGGCCGAGTTGGGCGAGGAACTGGGCGAGCGGGCCACCCTCGTGCAGTTCTCCAGTGCCTTCTGCGCGCCCTGCCGGGCCACCCGGCGCGTCCTGGGCGAGGTCGCCGGCATGGTGCCGGGCGTGACCCATGTGGAGATCGACGCGGAGGACCACCTGGGCCTCGTACGCGAACTCGACATTCTCAAGACGCCGACCGTGCTCGTCCTGGACGCCGACGGCCGGGTGGTGCGGCGGGCGACCGGGCAGCCGCGCAAGGCGGACGTCATCGCGGCACTGGGGGAGGCGGTTTGACGGCTGTGATGCGGACGGTGAGGCATCTCCCATATGCCGGAACGTACTTGACTGGGCGCACCACCTATCGTCAGCCTGGCCCCATGCCGACCGAACTCCTTCTGTACGGGCGGGTCCACGTCGACCTCGTCCGCAACGCGAGCGCGCGCTGTCCGGGCTGTTGAGCAGCCACGACCCCGCTCGCCCTCTCTCGCAGAAGGACAACTCCATGACGGCCACGTCCGACCTCGGTACCCCTCAGCTCGCCTCGCCCGACCTGCTGCGCTCCGTCTTCCGGCGGCACGCGGCGGGAGTCGCCGTGATCACCGCGCGTGGCGACGCCGGCCCGGTCGGCTTCACCGCCACCTCCCTCACCTCCGTCTCCGCCGAACCCCCCATGCTCTCCTTCGGCATCAGCCTGGGCGCCTCCTCCTGGCCCGCGATAGCCGCGACGGACCACATCGGCGTCCACATCCTCGGCGACCACCAGCAGGAGCTCGCCGCCACCTTCGCGAGGAGCGGCGCCGACCGCTTCGGGGCGCCCACCGCCTGGCGCGAGGGCCCCGAGGGCGTCCCCGTCCTCGACGACGTCCTGGCCTGGCTGGTGTGCCGGATCGTCGCCCGTGTGCCCGCCGGCGATCACCGCATCGTCCTGGCCGAAGTCGCCCTCGGCGACCCCACCGGCCCCGGTCGCCCGCTCCTCTACCACCAGGGGCGCTTCAACGGCCTGCGGGACTGATCCGGCGCCGGCTCCCTCTGCGAAGCGGTCGAGTTCCGATTACGCTGCGTTGCACAGGTCACAGTTCAAAGCGCTTGCTTAGCGGGAACGAACTGGGTGTACTGGCGAGTAATATTTCGCTCGGGGCGCGGGGGCGCCCCGAGCGGGATCGGCCGCTTGAGGCGCCTATGCTGCCTGAAAGAGGCAGCACCGAAATGACGAAGCAGTAGGAGAGCCGGCGTGAGC
>NZ_JAKWBE010000028.1 GCF_022513565.1 Streptomyces gilvus
GGGGGGGGGGTTCGCGCCTGGGGTGGGGGGGGGGGGGGGGGCGGGGGCGGGGGGTGTCCGTCCTCGGTCGGGCGGTGCTCCCCGATGGGGGTGTGCTCGGTGTCTGACCCCCGACGCTGCGGGCGGGCACCCCCCGCCCCGTCCCCTTCTCGCCGTGGGCGGCTGCGGTGCGCCCCCCAGGGGCGCGGGGAACTGCGCGAGCGGCCGCGGCGGGCCGGCTGCCGCTCTACGGCAGGACCAGGCACCCCCGTCTGCGACCTCAGGTCCGTCGGCGTAGGTGGAGGCGGACCGCGCGTTGGGCGACCGGGCCCAGGTCTTCCAGCGCGGCGATGAGGGAGCCGAGGTGTTCCAGGGCGTCCAGGGCCGCGTGTGCGCCGGTTTCGTCCACGCCTTCGTACAGCTCGATGCCTACGAAGGATGCCGCCACGGCGCGGGCCAGGCCCCGGGGGTCGGTGAACTCGCCGAAGGGGGTCTGGGCCAGGACCCGGGTGAGGACCTTCTCTATTTCGTCGATCCAGAGGTGGAGGCCGGCCGCGGTGGCGGGGCCGAGCGTGGGGTGGGTCTGGGCGCCGGCCAGGAGTTGGCCGAGGAGGGCCACGTGGCCGTGGGCGCGTTCCTCCTCGTGCATCTGGCGTCCGACGGTGAGCAGTTCGGAGAGGGAGCCGACCTCGGCCAGGCGGGTGCGGTAGCGGGCCACTGTCTGTTCGGCGCCGTAGGTGCATGCCTGGGCGAGGAGTTCGTCGACCGAGCCGAAGTGGTAGAAGACGAGGGCCTGGTTGACTCCGGCCTCGGTCGCGATGGTGCGGGCCGATGTTTTGGCGATGCCCTGGTGGGTCAGGACGCGTAGGGCGCCTTCCAGGAGTTTGGTCTTGGTGGTTTCGGGGCTCATGCGCGGGACTCCTCGCGGAGGGGGCGCAGACCGGGGCGGACGCCGCAGGTGCGGATGTTCGTATACGTCGCCCGGAAGGAACCCTCGTAGCCGAAGAGGGGGCCGAAGTAGCGGTTGACCACGCGGACTTGGATGCGGAAGCGGCGGGTCGTGTCGTCGTACGACTCTCGGACCTCCGCTGTGGCACCGATCAGTTCGGGCACCCGTAGGTCCATGGGGCCCTCGCGGAAGCGGTGTTCGCCGGAGCGGATGAGGAGGGAGCCGTCGGGCTCGGCGTGGAAGTGGAGTTCGCTGGCCAGGTGCTGGTGGGTGCCGAGGTAGTCGAGGATGCGGTCACCCTTGGGGCTGAGCACCATCTGGGCGTCGAAGCGGCGGGGGCGGCCCGGCAGGTCGAAGGTGCGCACGAAGGTCACCGTCTCACGGCCGAAGGTGTCCGTGTACGGGACGTTCTCGATCGTGAAAGGGACGCTGCGGCCGGGGGTCGGGATCAGGATGTTGCGGGTGGCGCCGAGGGCGAGGAAGGGGCGGACGAAGGCTCCGCCGTGCCAGACGCGGTCCATCACTCCCCGGCCCGTGCAGGCCTCGCCGCTGGTCAGGCCGACGGAGAAACGGCGTTGGAGCTGGGGGTGGAGGCGGTCGAAGTCTGCGCCCATCACGGTGCGGAAGATCGAGGTCATCGCGGGTTCTCCAGGGTGCGCAGGACGCGGGGCGCCCGAATGCGGGTGGGCGGGGTGCGCAGGCAGCGGCGGGCAGCCGGGGTGCAGGGCAGGGGCGCCTTGAAGAGGGCCACGCAGACGGCGACGGTGAGGAGGAGCGGGCAGAGGTAGGCCAGTGACGCCGTGAAGGGGCCGAAGAGGGGGAGGGAGGCGGCGGGGGCGAGGGCTGTGCAGGCCGTTGTGATCACGAGGGCGCGGATCAGTAGTTCCGTCAGCCAGTTGGCCAGGGCTCGCTCCGGGGTGATGCCGCGTTCCAGCCACAGGCGCAGGCGGTCGAAGGACCAGGCCGTCGCCCAGCCCATCAGGGGGCGGAAGAGGAGGCGGTCGGCGGTGGTGCCCAGGCGGCCCCACCGCGGGCGGTAGTCGTAGCCCGTGAGGAAGCGGACGCCGTCGCCGTCGGGGACGTAGCGCCAGTAGCCGCTGCCCTCGGCGAGGAGGGAGAGGGGGTGCGGCGAGGAGAAGCGGAGGGCGGAGGTGCGGGTGCCGTCCGGGCGTTCGCGCTCGCCGGCCGAGACCCCGGTTCCGGCGACCGTGAGGAACGGCCCTATGCGCGTGGCGTACCGGAAGCGCTGCGGCTCACCCTCCTCACGGGGGAGGTGGGTGATCTCGGTGAAGCGGAGGTCCCAGCGCTGATGCTGGGCGGGGTCCTGTGTGCGGGTCCAGAGGTCGTCGAGGTCGGCGTGGATGCGTGCCTCTATGTAGAGCCCGGTGTGGCTCATGCAAATCCCCCAGGTCAGCCTGTCATTTGAGCGACTGCTCAAACTGCCTGGCAGGAAAGTACCAGCTGTTTGAGCGATCGCTCAACAGCGAGGGACAAGAAAACCCCGGCCCGCGCGGGCCGGGGTTCAGGACGCGGACGCGCTACTGGGCGAGGTGCCGCTCCACCGTCTCCACCTTGGAGGTGAGGCCGTCCGTCACGCCGGGGCGGATGTCCGCCTTGAGGACGAGGGAGACGCGCGGCGCTCTCGCCTCGACGGCGGCGACCGCGCGCTTGACGACGTCCATGACCTCGTCCCAGTCGCCTTCTATCGAGGTGAACATGGCGTCGGTGCGGTTCGGGAGGCCCGATTCGCGGACGATCCGGACGGCGTCGGCCACGTACTCGCCTACGTCCTCGCCCACGCCCAGCGGGGTCACGGAGAAGGCGACGATCACGCGTTCACGATCCCCTCGTTGCGGGCGCGGGAGGCGATCACCGCATCCTCGGCGGCCCGCTTCAGCTTGCGCTCGGCGAAGAAGCCGCCGGTCGGCAGGACCGAGAGGAGGAAGTAGAGCCCTGCAGTCTTCTTGTCCCACTTCGTGCGGTTCCAGGCGTCGGCCCAGAAGATCACGTACAGGATGAACAGGACGCCGTGGACCATGCCCATGACCGGCACCGCGTTGAAGTCCGTGGTCCGCTTCAGCACCGAGCAGACCAGCAGGAGCAGGAAGGACACGGCCTCGGGGGCCGAGACGAGCCGCAGGCGGCGGAGGGCGGTGGCGGTCTTGAGGTCCACGGGTCACCTTCGGTGGGAGACGGGCCGCTCTTTGTGAACGGAAGCACAAGCGTTGGCCCATTGTGACAAACGGTCGGACGGACGTGGGTCGGCGGGTCCCCCTAGGGGTGGCGTCAGGGACGCTCTCCACCCTTGGGATCTGTTCCGTCCACCCGCGCTGCCGCTACCTTCGCAGCGTGGCGATGTTTCGACTTCAGGGCAGCAAGGTGCTCGCCGTCGACATGACCGGGGACGCCGTGAAGGCGAAGAACGGCTCGATGGTCGCGTACGACGGGCAGATGGCCTTCAAGAAGCTGAGTGGTGGGGGTGAGGGCCTGCGGGGCATGGTGACGCGGCGGCTCACCGGTGAGCAGATGACGGTGATGGAGGTGCGGGGGCAGGGGACCTGCTGGTTCGCCGACCGGGCGTCCGAGATCAACCTCGTGCGGTTGCAAGGGGACAAGCTGTTCGTGGAGTCGAGCAATCTGCTCGCCACGGACGCGGGGCTGAGGACGGGCACGACCTTCACGGGGCTGCGTGGGGCCTCGCAGGGGAACGGGCTGTTCACGACCACCGTCGAGGGGCACGGGCAGGCGGCGATCATGTCGGACGGGCCGGCCGTGGTGCTGCGGGTGAGCGCGCAGTACCCGCTGATCGTCGACCCGGGCGCCTACATCGCGCACCAGGGGAACCTGCGGCAGTCCTTCCAGTCGGGTGTGACGTTCCGCACGTTCCTCGGGGAGGGCGGCGGAGAGGCCTTCCAGATCAGGTTCGAGGGGGACGGGCTGGTGTATGTGCAGCCGAGTGAGCGGAACACGATCGCGGGGGATGTGTGACGTGGCCTTCCGTGAGATCAACTCCAAGATGGTCGAGGCGACGGTCCTGCCCGGACAACGGTTGTTCAGTCAGCGGGGCGCCATGCTCGCCTACAAGGGGGATGTGTCCTTCACGCCCAACATCCAGGGTGGGCAGGGCGGGGTCATGTCGATGATCGGGCGGCGGATCGCCAATGAGGCCACACCCCTGATGAGCGTCGAGGGCAACGGCACGGTGATGTTCGGGCACGGGGGCCACCATGTGCAGGTCATCAACCTCACCGGCGACACGCTGTACGTGGAGGCGGACCGGCTGCTGGCCTTCGAGGGCACGCTCCGCCAGGGGACGATGTTCATGGGCTCACAGGGCGGGGTCATGGGGATGGTGCGGGGCCAGGTCACCGGCCAGGGGCTGTTCACGACCACCCTGCAGGGCGTCGGCTCGGTCGCGGTGATGGCCCACGGCGGCGTCTTCGAGGTGCCGATCACCCCGGGGCGTACCGTGCACGTCGACCCGCAGGCCTACGTCGCCCACCACGGCGACGTCCGCAACAAGCTGTCGACGGCCCTGGGCTGGCGCGACATGGTGGGCCGGGGCTCCGGCGAGGCCTTCCAGCTGGAGCTCAGCGGCAACGGCGTGGTCTACGTCCAGGCCTCGGAGGAGAAGCTGTGAGCATGTACGGGGCTCCGGGCGGCGGCCCGACGGTCTACGACCCGATGACACTGCCGGTCGACGACAACGTCAACAAGTACACCTTCTGCGTGGAGCTCAAGGGGAGCCAGTGGTTCCTGCAGAAGGGGAAGATGATCGCCTACTACGGGCAGATGGAGTTCAACGGCGTCGGGCACGGCCGGCTGGACCGGCTTGTCCGTACGTCCTTCCATTCGCCTTTGCACGCGAGCGACTGGGTCGTGGCCGATGGCTCGGGCAAGATGCTCCTCGCCGACCGGGCCTTCGACGTCAATTCCTACGACCTGGACGACGGCAATCTGACCATTCGCTCGGGCAACCTCCTCGCTTTTCAGCCAAGTCTCGCGCTCAAGCAGTCGATCGTCCCGGGCTTTCTCACGCTCATCGGAACCGGAAAGTTCGTGGCGGCGTCTAACGGTCCGGTGGTGTTCATGGAACCCCCGATCCGGGTGGACCCGCAGGCGCTCGTCGGGTGGGCCGACTGCCCGTCGCCGTGCCATCACTACGGCCACGGCTACATGACGGGCGTAATGGGCGGTCTACGTGCGATGACGGGCCTGGGCGGGGCCTCCGGGGAGGAGCACCAGTTCGAGTTCGTCGGGGCGGGCACGGTCCTGCTCCAGTCGTCCGAGACCCTGATGGCCGAGCAGGCCACGGGAGCGGTTCCGCACGAGCCGGGGGTACCCGGTGCCGGCGGGGGCTTCACGGGCCCGTCACAGCAGGCGGGGGCACCGCGCCTTCCCGGACAGCTGGGTGACCTTCAGCGTCGCTTCGGGCTGTGAGCGGTAGTCTGCGGAGTGTGACGTCGAACGTGTGCACGGCGCCACATTACCCTCACTAGTTCGCCTTTCAACTTTTTAGGTAGACTTCATTCATGGAGACCGAGACGGCCACACGCTGGCTGACCGATGCGGAGCAGTGCGCCTGGCGCACCCACCTGGAGGTCAACAGGCTGTTGACGTACCAGCTCGAGAGGGACCTTCAGCCCTTCGGACTGACGATGAACGACTACGAGATCCTGGTGAACCTGTCCGAGTCGGAGGACGTACGGATGCGGATGAGCGACCTCGCGTCCGCCACCCTCCAGTCCAAGAGCCGCCTCTCCCACCAGATCACCCGTATGGAGAACGCGAACCTGGTCCGGCGTGAGAACTGCGAGTCCGACCGGCGCGGCCTCTACGCGGTGCTGACCGAGCACGGCCTGGAGACGATGCAGAAGGTCTCGCCCCATCATGTGGCGTCCGTGCGGCGGCACTTCATCGACCTGCTGTCCCCCGAGGCCCTGTCGGAACTCGCCAAGGCCCTGAAACCCATCGCGGAACACCTGCGCGGGCAGCGCGGGCGCCCCTGACCGACGGGACGCACGGCAGGCGGGACCCGCGTGCGGGGTCCCGCCTGCCGTGCGTCTCGCGGAGCGTCACACGGCGGACGTGCTCTCCTCGGCGTCCCGCTGCGGCAGCATGCGGGGCGCGCTCGGCGGCCGCGCGCGGGGTTCCGCCCGTCGGCGTCTCGCGGAGCATCACACGGCGGACGTGCTCTCCTCGGCGTCCCGCTGCGGCAGCGTGCGGGGCGTGCCTCGCCGGGCCCGGGCGGCGCCCCTCGACGTGGCCAGGGCGGTCAGGAGCGCCGCGGGGGCCGTATCGGTCGATCAGGGCCGCCCTCGCGGGGGACAGGAAGACGCTGGTGCCGCTGAAGAGGGCCATGACGGTGCCGCCACCGCGTAGGACCCGGTGGCCCGGGTCACGGCGAGCATCACGGACAGGGGGACGACGCCGTACGACAGCCGGCCCAGCAGGGCGAAGGCGAAGGTGCGGCGGGCATGCGGGACGCGGAGGACGACGGCATACGACGACACGGGAGTTCCTCGACTCGACGAGGCGGAAAGGGGACGCCTGATCGCCGCGCGGACCGTGCGTCACGGTCGGCGCGGGCCCTATGCCAAGAGGAGGAGCACGCGGGCAACTCAACAGCGGGGGGCTGTGGTCGCCAGGGGATTTTCGAGCCCGGGTCAGCTCTGCGTCAGGCCCGCCACCAGCTCGTCCGCGGCGCGGTAGGGGTCCAGGTCGCCGCCGACGATCCGTTCCGCCAGCGCGCTGAGCCGGCGGTCGCCGTGCAGGTCGCCGATGCGTTCGCGGAGGGTGGTCACGGCGATGGTCTCCACCTCGCGGGCGGCGCGGGCCAGCCGGCGCTCGGCCAGCACACCCCGCTCCTCCATCCACGCGCGGTGCTTCTCCAGCGCCTCCACCACCTCGTCGACGCCCTCCGCGCGGGCGGCGACCGTCTTGACGATCGGCGGGCGCCAGTCGCCGGGCCCGCGGGACTCGCCGAGGCCCAGCATGTGGTTCAGTTCCCGGGCGGTGGCGTCGGCGCCGTCGCGGTCGGCCTTGTTGACGACGTACACGTCGCCGATCTCCAGGATCCCGGCCTTCGCCGCCTGGATGCCGTCGCCCATGCCGGGGGCCAGCAGCACCACCGACGTGTCCGCCTGGGAGGCGATCTCGACCTCCGACTGGCCCACGCCCACCGTCTCGACGAGGATCACGTCGCAGCCCGCCGCGTCCAGTACGCGGATCGCCTGCGGGGCGGCCCAGGCGAGGCCGCCGAGATGGCCACGGGTGGCCATGGAGCGGATGTAGACGCCGGGGTCGGAGGCGTGCTCCGACATCCGGACGCGGTCGCCGAGCAGGGCGCCGCCGGAGAACGGGGACGACGGGTCGACGGCCAGGACGCCGACCCGCCTGCCCTGCTTGCGGTACGCGGTGACGAGCGCGGACGTGGAGGTCGACTTGCCCACGCCGGGCGAGCCGGTCAGACCGACCACGTACGCGTTGCCCGTCAGCGGGGCCAGGGTCTCCATGACCTCCCGCAACTGCGGGGACGCCCCCTCCACCAGGGAGATCAGCCGGGCCACGGCACGCGGCCGGCCCTCCCTCGCCTGGGCGACGAGTGTGGAGACGTCCTGCATCACAGCTCCGTTCAGATCCGTTCAGAGAGGCACGTACGACAGACGCGTACGGAGGAGGGTCTCAGGCCTTGGGTACCCGGACGATCAGCGCGTCACCCTGACCGCCGCCGCCGCACAGCGCGGCCGCGCCGACACCGCCGCCCCGCCGCTTGAGCTCCAGGGCCAGGTGCAGGACGAGCCGGGCGCCGGACATGCCGATGGGGTGGCCCAGGGCGATCGCCCCGCCGTTGACGTTCACCTTTTCCGTGGACACGCCGAGGTCCTTCATTGACTGGACCGCGACAGCCGCGAAGGCCTCGTTGATCTCGATGAGGTCCAGGTCCCCGACCTCCAGGCCCTCCTTCTTCAGGGCGTGCAGGATCGCGTTGGACGGCTGGGACTGCAGGCTGTTGTCGGGGCCTGCGACGTTGCCGTGGGCGCCGATCTCGGCGATCCACTCGAGGCCCAGCTCCTGCGCCTTGGCCTTGCTCATCACGACCACGGCCGCCGCACCGTCGGAGATCTGCGAGGAGGTGCCGGCGGTGATCGTGCCGTCCTTGGCGAACGCCGGGCGCAGCTTGCCCAGGGACTCGGCCGTGGTGTCGGCGCGGATGCCCTCGTCCTTGCTGAAGACGACCGGCTCGCCCTTGCGCTGCGGGATCTCGACCGGGGTGATCTCGGCCTCGAAGACGCCGTTCTTCTGGGCGGCGGCGGCGCGCTGGTGGGACAGGGCGGCGATCTCGTCCTGCTCGGGCCGCTGGATGCCGAGGCGGGTGTTGTGCTTCTCGGTGGACTGGCCCATCGGGATGTTCTCCCAGGGGTCGGTCAGACCGTCGTACGCCATGGCGTCGAGCATCTCGATCGCGCCGTACTTGAAGCCCTCGCGGGACTTCGGCAGCAGGTGCGGGGCGTTGGTCATGGACTCCTGGCCGCCCGCGACGATCACGTCGAACTCGCCGGCGCGGATCAGCTGGTCGGCGAGCGCGATGGCGTCGAGGCCGGACAGACACACCTTGTTGACGGTGAGCGCCGGGACGTTCATCGGGATGCCCGCCTTCACGGCGGCCTGGCGTGCCGGGATCTGCCCCGCCCCGGCCTGGAGCACCTGGCCCATGATGACGTACTGCACCTGGTCGCCGCCGATCCCCGCACGGTCGAGGGCGGCCTTGATCGCGAAGCCGCCGAGGTCGGCTCCGGAGAAGGACTTCAGCGAGCCCAGCAAGCGCCCCATGGGCGTACGGGCGCCCGCGACGATCACCGAGGTCGTGCTGTTCGATCCAGACATGAGCTGCGATCCCCTTACCGGCTGCACTGCCGAGGAGTGAACGAGTTGGGGGGTCTGGGGGATCCCCCCAGATGAGGGTGTACTTCCAAGGTACTGAGTGGCACTCCGTGCCGTCATCGGGCCGTCGGTGTGATCGCGCGCACGTTGCGTAACCATCCGAAGAGCGCTGCACTGACAAACATGCTGACGCGAATCGACCACATCGGGATCGCCTGCTTCGACCTCGACAAGACCGTCGAGTTCTACCGGGCCACGTACGGCTTCGAGGTGTTCCACTCCGAGGTCAACGAGGAGCAGGGCGTCCGCGAGGCCATGCTCAAGATCAACGGTACCTCCGACGGCGGCGCCTCCTACCTGCAGCTTCTGGAGCCGACGCGGCCGGACTCGACCGTCGCGAAGTGGCTCGACAAGAACGGCGAGGGTGTCCACCACATCGCCTTCGGCACCGCGGACGTGGACGCCGACGCCGCCGACATCAAGGACAAGGGCGTGCGGGTGCTGTACGAAGAGCCGCGACGTGGCTCCATGGGGTCACGGATCACGTTTCTGCACCCCAAGGATTGCCATGGCGTACTGACAGAACTGGTCACTTCGGCGCCTGTTGAGTCACCTGAGCACTGACCCCCGTACATAAGGGCCGGTAGGGTTGGGGGCGGTCGCTCCCGAAGCGAGGGGTGGCCGCACGCCGGGGTCCGGGTTTCGGGGGGCGAGCGTCGGGGCAGCAGCCCATGCTCCGCCGTTGATCTGACACCATTCCCCGGGGGCCCCGTTCGGCGGAGGACGGAGCTCGTATGGGCAGACCTGCGACCAGGGGACGGATGGGACCGCGCAGTGCGGGGCTACGAACGCCAGGAGCGAGAGCCGGCGGCTGACGTCGACCACCTCTCTCGGTTCGAGGCCGAGATGGATCGGCTGAAGACCGAGCGGGAGAAGGCGATCCAGCACGCCGAGGACCTCGGCTACCAGGTCGAGGTGCTGCGCGCCAAGCTGCACGAGGCGCGCCGCACCATCATGTCCCGCCCCGACTTCGGCGGCGGCGACCTCGGCTACCAGGCCGAGCAGTTGCTGCGCAACGCCCAGATCCAGGCCGACCAGCTGCGCCAGGACGCCGAGCGCGAGCTGAGCCAGGCGAGGGCGCAGACCCAGCGCATCCTGCAGGAGCACGCCGAGCAGGCCGCGCGGCTGCAGGCGGAGTTGCACCAGGAGGCGGTCACCCGCCGTCAGCAGCTGGACCAGGAACTCGCGGAGCGCCGGCAGACCGTCGAGTCGCACGTCAACGAGAACGTGGCGTGGGCGGAACAGCTGCGCGCCCGTACGGAGTCCCAGGCGCGCCGGCTGCTGGAGGAGTCCCGTGCCGAGGCCGAGCAGGCGATGGCGGCCGCCCGCACGGAGGCCGAGCGGCTGACCCGGGAGGCCCGCGAGCGGCTGCAGACCGACGCCGAGGCGGCCCGCGCGGAGGCCGAGCAGATCCTGCGCCGGGCCCGCACGGACGCCGAGCGGCTGCTCAACGCCGCCTCCACGCAGGCCCAGGAGGCCACCGACCACGCCGAGCAGCTGCGTTCGTCGACCGCCACCGAGTCGGACAGCGCCCGCCGGCAGGCGCAGGAGCTGAGCCGGGGCGCCGAGCAGCGCATGCAGGAGGCCGAGGAGGCGCTGCGCAAGGCGCAGGCCGAGGCCGACAAGCTGGTCACCGAGGCCACCGCACAGGCCGAGAAGGCCCTGGCGAGCGCCGAGTCGGCCAACGAGCAGCGCACGCGCACGGCGAAGGAGCAGGTCGCCCGGCTGGTCAGCGAGGCCACCAAGGAGGCGGAGGCCACCAAGGCGGACGCCGAGCAGGCCGTCGCGGACGCCCGCGCCGAGGCCGAGCGGATCGTCGCCGAGGCCTCCGAGAAGGCCCGGACGATCACCGCCGAGGAGAGCGCGACCCAGCTGTCCAAGGCGGCCAAGACGGCCGAGGACGTCCTCAACAGGGCGCAGGAGGACGCGCGGAACACCACCAAGGCGGCGGCCGAGGAGGCCGAGCGGATCCGTTCCGAGGCCGAGGCCGAGGCGGACCGGCTGCGCGCCGAGGCGCACGACCTGGCCGAGCAGCTCAAGGGCGCCGCCAAGGACGACACCAAGGAGTACCGCGCCAAGACGGTCGAGCTGCAGGAGGAGGCCCGCCGGCTGCGCGGCGAGGCCGAGCAGCTGCGCGCCGACGCGGTCGCGGAGGGCGAGAAGATCCGCGCGGAGGCCCGCAAGGAGGCCGTGGCGCAGATCGAGGAGGCGGCCAAGACCGCCGAGGAGCTGCTGTCGAAGGCCCGGCAGGACGCGGACGAGCTGCGCCAGAAGGCCACCACGGACAGCGAGAAGGTCCGTACGGAGGCCATCGAGCGGGCGACCACGCTGCGCCGGCAGGCCGAGGAGACCCTGCAGCGCACCCGCCAGGAGGCCGAGCGGCACCGCGAGGAGGTCGTCGAGCAGGCCGAGGGCATCAAGGCCGACGCCGAGCGGGCCGCGCTGGAGCTGCGCGAGGAGACCGAGCGGGCGATAGAGGCCCGCCGGGCGGAGGCCGCCGACGAGCTGACGCGGCTGCACACGGAGGCCGAGGAGCGCCTCGCCGCCGCCGAGCAGGCGCTGACCGACGCGCGGGAGGAGGCCTCCCGGATCCGCCGTGAGGCCGTCGAGGAGACGGAGCGGCTGCGCGCCGACGCCGCCGAGCGCATCCGTACGCTGCAGCAGCAGGCGGAGGCGGAGGCCGAACGCCTGCGCGACGAGGCCGCGTCGGACGCGTCCGCCTCGCGTGCCGAGGGCGAGGCCATCGCCGTACGGCTGCGTTCGGAGGCGGCGGCCGAGGCGGAGCGGCTGAAGTCGGAGGCGCAGGACGCCGCGGACCGGATGCGGGCCGAGGCGCTGGCCGCGGCCGAGCGGCTGGGCGCGGAGGCCTCGGAGACGCTGGCCGCCGCGCAGGAGGAGGCCAACCGGCGCCGGCGCGAGGCCGAGGACACCCTCGGGGCCGCGCGGGCCGAGGCCGACCAGGAGCGTGAGCGGGCCCGCGAACAGAGCGAGGAACTGCTGGCCTCCGCCCGCAACCGGGTCGAGGAGGCGCAGGCCGAGGCGGTCCGGCTGGTCGAGGAGGCCGACCGGCGCGCGAACGAGATGGTGTCGGCGGCCGAGCAGCACGCCCAGCAGGTACGGGACTCGGTGGCCGGGCTGCACGAGCAGGCCCAGGAGGAGATCACCGGGCTGCGCAGCGCCGCCGAGCACGTGGCCGACCGCACCCGGCGCGAAGCGCAGGAGGAGGCGGACCGGGTCCGCGCCGACGCGTACGCCGAGCGGGAGCGGGCCAGCGAGGACGCGAGCCGCGTCCGGCGCGAGGCGGCCGAGGAGACGGACGCCGCGAAGGCGCTGGCCGAGCGGACCGTCGGCGAGGCGATCGCGGAGGCGGAGCGGCTGCGCTCGGAGACGGCGGAGCACGCCCAGCGGGTGCGTACGGAGGCTTCCGACGCCCTCGCCGAGGCCGAGCAGGCGGCCGCGCGCACCCGGGCGGACGCCCGTGAGGACGCCAACCGCATCCGCTCGGACGCGGCGACGCAGGCCGACGCCCTGATCACCGAGGCCCGCAACGAGGCGGAGCGGCTCACCACGGAGACGGTCCGGGACACCGACCGGCTGCGCAATGACACGGTCGCGGAGGCCGAGCGGGTGCGGGCCGAGGCGGTCGCCGCGGCGGAGAACCTGCTCGCGGAGGCCACCGGGGACGCGGAGCGGCTGCGCGCCGAGGCCGCGGAGACGGTCGGGGCGGCCCAGCAGCACGCGGAGCGGATCCGCAGCGAGTCCGAGCGGGTCAGGTCCGAGGCGGCGGCGGAGGCCGAACGGCTCGTCAACTCCGCGCGCGAGGAGGCCGAGCGGACGCTCGACGAGGTGCGCAGGGAGGCCAACAAGCGGCGCCAGGACGTGGCCGAGCAGGTCGACACGCTCATCACGGAGACCACGGCCGAGGCGGACAAGCTGCTGACGGAGGCGCAGCAGCAGGCCCACAAGACCACCGCCGACGCGGAGGCGCAGGCCGACTCGATGGTGGGCGCGGCCCGCACGGAGGCCGACCGGCTGGTCTCCGAGGCGACGGTCGAGGGCAACTCGCTGGTGGAGCAGGCCCGTACGGACGCGGACGAGCTGCTCGTCGGCGCGCGCCGGGACGCCACCCAGATCCGTGAGCGCGCGGAGGAGCTGCGCGACCGCATCACGGGTGAGATCGAGGCGCTGCACACGCGGGCCCGCCGCGAGGCCGCAGAGACGATGAAGTCGACCGGCGACCGCTGCGACGCGCTCATCAAGGCCGCCGAGGAGCAACTGGCCAAGGCGCAGGCGAAGGCCAAGGAGCTGGTCTCGGAGGCCAACTCCGAGGCGGGCAAGGTCCGTATCGCCGCGGTGAAGAAGGCCGAGGGCCTGCTGAAGGAGGCCGAGCAGAAGAAGGCGGCGCTCATCCGGGAGGCCGAGGAGCTGAAGGCCGAGGCGATCCGCGAGGCCAAGGCCACGGTCGAGGAGGGCAAGCGCGAGCTGGAGATCCTGGTGCGCCGGCGCGAGGACATCAACGCGGAGATCTCCCGGGTCCAGGACGTGCTGGAGGCGTTGGAGTCCTTCGAGGCCCCCGCCGGGGGCAAGGACGGTGGCGTCAAGGCGGGCGCGGTGGTCGGCGGACCTCGTTCGGGTAAGCCGTCGGACGGCTAGTCGGACAGCTGATCGACGGGTCAATTCGTGTGCGGTCTGGGGCCTTTGACCAAGTTTTTGGCAAGCCGTCCCAAGGTTAGCCACTCAAAAGGGGTGTCATTCTCCAGATCAAACACGTATCCGCTCGATGACACACCGCTTCGGCCCCTAGGATTCCCCCTATCACCTCACCGGTCTCATTTGACAGGAACCCCATGAGCGACACTTCCCCCTACGGCTTCGAGCTTGTGCGGCGTGGGTACGACCGCGCTCAGGTGGACGAACGCATCTCCAAGCTCGTCTCCGACCGTGACAGCGCTCTCGCCCGCATCACCGCTCTGGAAAAGCGCATCGAGGAGCTCCACCTCGAGACGCAGAACGCCCAGGCCCAGGTAAGCGACGCCGAGCCGTCGTACGCCGGTCTCGGCGCGCGTGTCGAGAAGATCCTGCGCCTCGCCGAGGAAGAGGCCAAGGATCTGCGCGAGGAGGCCCGGCGCGCTGCCGAGCAGCACCGCGAGCTCGCCGAGTCGGCGGCCCAGCAGGTCCGCAACGACGCGGAATCGTTCGCGGCGGAGCGCAAGGCCAAGGCCGAGGACGAAGGCGTCCGGATCGTCGAGAAGGCCAAGAGTGACGCCTCGCAGCTGCGTTCCGAGGCGCAGAAGGACGCGCAGTCCAAGCGTGAGGAGGCGGACGCCCTCTTCGAGGAGACCCGCGCCAAGGCCGCGCAGGCCGCCGCCGACTTCGAGACGAACCTGGCCAAGCGCCGGGAGCAGTCCGAGCGCGACCTGGCCTCGCGTCAGCAGAAGGCCGAGAAGCGTCTCGCGGAGATCGAGCACCGCGCCGAGCAGCTGCGCCTGGAGGCCGAGAAGCTGCGCACCGACGCCGAGCGCCGCGCCCGCCAGACGGTGGAGACCGCCCAGCGCCAGGCCGAGGACATCGTGGCCGACGCCAACGCCAAGGCCGACCGGATCCGTTCGGAATCCGAGCGTGAGCTGGCCGCGCTGACCAACCGCCGCGACAGCATCAACGCCCAGCTGACGAACGTCCGCGAGATGCTCGCGACGCTGACCGGTGCGGCCGTGGCCGCCGCCGGTTCGCCGGCCGAGGACGAGCCGATCTCCCGCGGAGTCCCGGCCCAGCAGTCCCGCTGACCAGCAGCACCCGCAGAGGCCCGTACCGTCTCCCCCGGAGGTACGGGCCTCTGGCATGCCGGGGCCAGGGCACGCCGACCCGGTCGACGAGTACGTGCGCCCGGATGTTGTTGCCTGCGTCGTCGCCCTCTGTTTGCCCGTCCGGGTGGCAGTGGCCCAACCGGCGTCCTAACGTGGCCGCATGATCGAGCTCGAGGGGCTGACCAAGCGGTACGGCGAGAAAGTGGCGGTCGACAACCTCACCTTCACCGTCAGACCCGGCATCGTGACCGGGTTCCTCGGGCCCAACGGCGCCGGCAAGTCGACGACGATGCGGATGATGCTGGGGCTCGACCGGCCGACCGCCGGCGACGTGCGGATCGACGGCAAGCACTACGACCGCCTCAAGGACCCGCTGACCTACATCGGCGCCCTGCTGGACGCCAAGGCCATGCACGGCGGCCGCAGCGCCTACAACCACCTGCTCTGCCTCGCCCAGAGCAACGGCATCCCGAAGAGCCGGGTGGCCGAAGTGCTGGACACCGTCGGTCTCACCGCGGTCGCGAAGAAGAAGGCCAAGGGGTTCTCGCTGGGCATGGGCCAGCGGCTCGGCATCGCGGGCGCGCTGCTGGGCGATCCACGGATCCTGATGTTCGACGAGCCGGTCAACGGGCTCGACCCCGAGGGCATCCACTGGATCCGCAACCTGATGAAATCCCTCGCGGGGCAGGGGCGCACGGTCTTCGTGTCGAGCCATCTGATGAGCGAGATGGCGCTGACCGCCGACCACCTCGTGGTCATCGGGCAGGGGCGGCTGCTCGCCGACACGTCCATGGCCGACTTCATCGAGCGCAACTCGCGGTCGTACGTCCGCGTCCGCACCCCGCAGCGCGAGCGGTTGCTGGACGTCCTGCACCAGGCGGGGGTGACGGTCGTCGAGTCCGGAGGGGCGCTGGAGGTGGACGGCGGCAAGGCCGAGTACATCGGCGAGCTGGCCGCGCAACACCAGATCGTGCTGCACGAGCTGAGCCCCCAGCAGGCCTCCCTGGAGGAGGCGTTCATGCAGCTGACCGCCGAGTCGGTCGAGTACCACGCACACACCGACACGCCCGTCGAGCAGCCCCGGCCGTGGGGCGAGGGCTGGAACAGGAGCTGAGCATGGCCGCGATCCAGGTCGTACGGTCCGAGTGGACCAAGATCCGCTCGGTGGCCTCGACCGTGTGGACGCTCTCCCTCGCGGTGGTCGTCACCGTCGCCCTCGGCATGCTGATCTCGGCGCTGTCGAAGAACGAGTTCGACAACATGAGCGCGAAGGACCGGCTCTCCTTCGACCCGACCTTCATCAGCTTCGCCGGCATGACCCTCGGTCAGCTCGCGATGATCGTGTTCGGGGTGCTGGTCGTCTCCAACGAGTACAGCACCGGCATGATCCGCACCTCGCTGGCCGCGGTACCGCAGCGCGGCGCCTTCCTGTTCAGCAAGATCGCGGTGGCGACCGGGCTCGCGCTGGCCGTCGGCATGGTCACCAGCTTCGTCGCGTTCTTCCTCGGCCAGGCGATGCTCGGCCCGCACCGGACCTCGATCGGCGACCCGCACGTGCTGCGCGCGGTGATCGGCGGCGGGATCTACATGACCCTCATCGCGGTGTTCTCGATGGGCGTCGCGGCGATGCTGCGCTCGCCGATGCTGTCCCTCGGCATCCTGATGCCGTTCTTCTTCCTGATCTCCAACATCCTGGGGAACGTGTCGGCGACCAAGAAGGTCGGCCGGTACCTGCCCGACCAGGCGGGCAGCAAGATCATGCAGGTGGTGCCGAGGATCGACGACGACACGCCGTACGGGCCCTGGGGCGGGCTCGGGATCATGGCGCTGTGGGTGGTGGCCGCGCTCGCCGGCGGGTACGTCCTGCTGAAGCGGCGGGACGCCTGACCGGGACCGTTCGCGGGCCGGCTCGGCGGCCGGTCTTTTACTTCCTCTTGAGCGGAACCGTCAGCGCCTCGATATCCTCCTAACCCTTACGGGGGCGTGTGCCCCGCTGTCCTGAACCTTTCGATGGGTGCGGAGCATGATCGAGGCTGTCGGCCTGACCAAGCGGTACGGCGACAAGACCGCTGTGTACAACCTTTCGTTCCAGGTGCGGCCCGGGGCCGTCACCGGCTTCCTGGGGCCCAACGGCTCCGGCAAGTCGACGACGATGCGGATGATCCTCGGGCTGGACAACCCCACGGCGGGGCAGGTGACGATCGGCGGCTACCCGTACCCCAAGCTGCCGAACGCCCCCCGTCAGGTGGGCGCGCTGCTGGACGCCAAGGCCGTGCACGGCGGCCGCTCGGCCCGCAACCACCTGCTGTGCCTCGCCCAGCTGTCCGGCATCCCGGCCCGCCGGGTCGACGAGGTGCTCGGCGTGGTCGGCCTGCAGGACGTGGCGAAGCGGCGGTCCAAGGGCTTCTCGCTCGGCATGGGGCAGCGGCTCGGCATCGCCGCCGCGCTGCTCGGCGACCCGCAGGTGCTGCTCTTCGACGAGCCGGTCAACGGCCTCGACCCCGAGGGCATCCTGTGGGTGCGCAACCTGATGAAGGCGCTCGCGGCGGAGGGCCGTACGGTCTTCGTCTCCTCGCACCTGATGAGCGAGATGGCGCTGACCGCCGACCACCTCATCGTCATCGGGCGCGGGCAGCTGCTCGCCGACATGAGCGTGAAGGACTTCATCTCCGCGAACTCCGCCGACTTCGCGCGGGTGCGGACGCCGGACACCGAGCCGCAGCTGCGCGAGAAGCTGACGTCCGCGCTGACCGAGGCGGGCGGGCACGTGCTGCCGGAGCAGGACGGCGCGCTCAGGATCACGGGACTGCCGCTCCCCCGCATCAGCGACATCGCGCACGACGCCGACGTACGGCTGTGGGAACTGTCCCCGCATCAGGCCTCGCTGGAGGAGGCGTACATGCGGATGACGCAGGGCGCGGTCGACTACCGCTCGACCATCGACCAGAAGGAGGGCCTGATGCAGCCCCTCCCGCCCGGCGCCCGGCCCCCGGTCCCGGTCCCCGGCCAGGGCCAGCCCGGCTGGTACGCCCCACCGCCGCCCGGACACGGCGGGCAGCCCTTCGCGATGCCGGGCCCATACGGCGGCCCGGGACAGCCTCCTGCGGGCCCGTACGGCGCCCCGGGCGCCCCGACAGCCGGCCCGCCCAACCCGTACGCCCAGCCGTCGCCTCAGCCGTCCCAGGCGCCACAGCAGGGCCCGACCGCCGCCTCCACGGCTCCGGCACCACCACAGCCGCCCGCCCAGCCGACGGACGCCGCGCAGCCGTCCGTGCCGCAGGACGCCGCCCCGGCCCCCGCCCCGGCCGCCCCGTCCCCCGCTCCCGCCGACCTGACCAAGCCCGAGGACGCACGATGAGCACCCCGCAGCCCCCGATGCCGCAGGCCGCCGCACCCGACTGGCAGGGTGCCGTGGCCGGTTCGCCGTACGGCGGTTACACCTCGCCGATCCCCGTCGTGCGCACGCATCTCGGGCACGCGATCGCCTCGGAGTGGACGAAAATCAGGTCGGTGCGCTCCACGATGTGGACGCTCGGCGTGTTCCTCGTACTGGTCGTCGGGATCGGCCTGCTGGTCGCCGCGCTGGTCGAGGCCAACGCCTCCGAGGGCAGCCTGGCCAGCGACAACCCGCTGTCCTTCGGCGTGTTCGGCCTGCTGCTCGGCAGCATCTGCATCATCACGCTCGGCGTGCTGACCACCGCCTCCGAGTACGGCACCGGAATGATCCGGACGACGATGACGGCCTGCCCCTCCCGCAGCCGGGTGCTCGCGGCGAAGGCCATCGTGTTCTTCGCCGTCGCCTTCTCGGTGACCTTCGTGTCCGTGCTGCTCGTCGCCCTCGCGGACGTCTCCATCCTCAGCGGGGCCAAGTCCCCCTCCACCCAGGAGTGGCTGAAGGGCACGCTCGGCATCTCGCTGTACGTCGCGCTGCTCGGCCTGCTCTCGCTCGTCCTCGGCTCCGTCATCCGGCACTCGGCGGGCGCCATCACCATCATGATCGGCCTCGTGCTGGCCCCGCTGGTGCTCGCCCTGTTCATGTTCTCGGAGTCCCTGAGCGGACTGCGCGACGCCCTGTTCAACTACTCGATCCCGAGCCAGATGAGCGTCTTCTACACCACGTCCCTCACCAACGACGGCCCCACCGGCTGGGACCCGCTGTGGATCGCCCTGGGCGTGACCGCGGCCGCCTTCGCCGGCGCGGTGTGGCTGCTGCGGCAGCGCGACGTGTAGTCCGGCGCACGAGCCCCTGGCCCGGACCTTCGGCCTTCAGAACTTCGGCGCGTTACGGGACCGCCGCACCCGCGTGGTGCGGCGGTCCTTCGCGTTCCAGCAGGCCTTGTGCCAGTGCCGCCGGTCGTCGACGCCCGCGTGCTCCGGCCAGGCCACCACGTGCGGGACGCCGGAGGCGATGAGCTGGTCGCAGCCCGGGCAGCGGTACGTCTTGCCCTGCGCGCTCGCGCCCGCCACATGGCGCACGCTCCACTCCTCGCCCTGCCAGCTCTCCGTCGACTGCCAGCCGCCGTAACGACCCGGGCGGTCGTCCTCGGCGCTCCGGCCGGAGGAGGACGCCGGATCAGCGCCCTTGGGTCGGTTGCGACGCGGGGACACGGAACACCTCACGGGGCTATACAGGAAGCAGGGGCCGACTCCAGCCTACGGGGCCGGGACAGGGGTAGGCGTAGGGGACCAACCCCCGCAAGTCCCCACTGCGGCCACCCATTCTGCAGACAATCCGCAAATCTCTTCGCCAGGCCGTGTCCTCGGCACGTGTCGGACGGTTATGCCGGGTGGGGGAGCTCCGCGTCGGAGCCAAGGAAGCAGGAAAAGGCAATGCACGTAGGAACGTTCGTGTTGGCGGCCCAGTTCCCGGGCCAGGGTCACGGGGAGGCGCTGCACCGCGCGATCCGCTCGGCCGAGGTCGCCGAGGAGGCCGGTCTGGACTCGGTCTGGCTGGCCGAGCACCACTTCGTGCCGTACGGGACCTGCCCGTCGGCGATCACCCTGGCGGCTCTGCTGCTGGGCCGCACCAGCCGGCTCCGGGTCGGCACGGCGGTCAGCGTGCTGCCCACCGCCCACCCGGTGGCGCTCGGCGAGCAGGCCGCACTGCTGCACATCGCCTCCGGCGGCCGCTTCTCGCTGGGTGTGGGACGCGGCGGCCCGTGGGTCGACCTGGAGGTCTTCGGTTCCGGCCTCGCGGCGTACGAGAAGGGGTTCCCGGAATCACTCGATCTGCTGGTGCGCTGGCTGCGGGAACCCTCGGTCGGGGCCGCCGGGGAGCGCTTCGGCTTCCGTGAGGTGGCCGTGGTGCCGAGGCCGTCGGAGTCGCTGTCGGACGAGCCGGGCCCCGAGGTGGTCGTCGCCTGCACCTCACCGGCGAGTGTGCGGCTGGCGGCCGAGCGCGGACTGCCGATGCTGCTCGGGATGCACGTGGGCGACGAGGAGAAGGCCGAGATGGTCGCGCTGTGGCGGCAGTCGGCGCGCGCTGCCGGGCATGCGCCGGAGCGGGTCCTGGCCGCGCCCCATGTCTCGGCCGGCGTCTGCCAGATCGCGGACCGGCGCACGGACGCGGTGGAGGCGCTGACGAAGGCGATGCCGGGCTGGCTGCGACAGGGACTGGAGGCCCATGTCACGGTGGACGGGCGGGCCCGGCAGATGCGCGACCCGCTGGCCTACACCGAACTGCTCTGCGGACTGCACCCGGTGGGCACCGCGCGACTGTGCGTCGACCGGCTCGCGGCGACCAGTGAGCGGACCGGCATCTCCCGCTTCGCCCTGCTGGTCGAGGGCTCCGGCGATCTGGCGGCCACCGAGGAGAACGTACGGCGGCTGGGCGCCGAGGTCCTGCCCCACCTCGGCTGATCTCGAACTGTGCTGTCCTGCGCGGAGCTTGCCGCCCCAGTACTGATGCACCTCCCGCGTATGGAGCGGCAAGCCTGCGCCGTACCGCTCAGCAGTCCCGGAACTCCGGGGACTGGTTGAGCAACTGACTGCGCACCGAGGTGAAGCGGGCCAGCGTCTCGTCGACGGACGAGTCCAACGGGAACACCGCCACCCGGTGGCAGTTCTGGAAGGCCAGCCGCACACCGAAGTGCCGCTGCAGGGCGCCGCGTATCGCGTCACTCGCGAGCGCACGCAGCAGCTGACCGCGTGCCTGCTCGTCCGGCGGGGGCGTCTGGTTGTCGGCGAACTGGCCACCGTCCACCTTCAGCTGGGCCACCAGGGAGCTGATCATCTCCCATGCGTAGGGCAGGGAGGTCCGGACGCAGTCGACGAAAGCTGCTTCGTCGACCTCGCCTCGCTCGGCCTGTTCGAGTAGGGCCGGTGAGACGTCGAGCGACATGGGTTCTCCTCTCGCACCCCCGTGATGGACGGGGGTTGCCGGACAGATAAGGGAGTCCGCGACTTCGAACACGCGCTGTATACGCATCGCGACCTCCCGTTCACTACGGTATGCAACGGACGGTGACGGCACCAGCAGAATGCGTACATGCGGCGGTCTCTTTAGGCACACAACCGGCCATAAATGAACAGGGGTTGACCCGGTACTTCCGGGGCGAATCGCGCGCACAGGCACCCGTCGAGTAGCGTTGCCGACCATGCGTCTCGTCATTGCCCGATGCTCCGTCGACTACGCGGGCCGGCTCACCGCCCATCTCCCCTCGGCGCCCCGCCTGATCCTGGTGAAGGCGGACGGCAGCGTCTCGATCCACGCGGACGACCGTGCCTACAAGCCCCTGAACTGGATGTCTCCGCCGTGCACGCTGAAGGAGGGCAGCGGCGAGGAGGAAGGCGTGTGGACCGTCGTCAACAAGGCCGGCGAGAAGCTGATCATCACGATGGAGGAGATCCTCCACGACTCCTCGCACGAACTGGGCGTGGATCCCGGCCTGATCAAGGACGGCGTGGAAGCACACCTTCAGGAACTGCTCGCCGACCGCATCGAGACCCTGGGCGACGGCTACACCCTCATCCGCCGCGAGTACATGACGGCCATCGGGCCCGTCGACATCCTGTGCCGGGACTCCGAGGGTCAGACCGTCGCCGTCGAGATCAAGCGGCGCGGTGAGATCGACGGCGTGGAGCAGCTCACGCGCTACCTCGAGCTGCTGAACCGCGACCCCCATCTCGCCCCGGTCCGCGGCATCTTCGCGGCCCAGGAGATCAAGCCCCAGGCCCGCGTCCTCGCGACGGACCGCGGCATCGGCTGCGCGGTCCTGGACTACGACGCCCTGCGGGGCATCGAGGACGACAAGCTGCGGCTGTTCTGAGTCCGAGGGTTCCTGTACGACCGAGGGGGCCGGGTTCGTCCGTACGAACCCGGCCCTCTCGGTGTGCTGTCCGGCCTCAGATCACCGAGCCCGCGGAACCGCTCGGCGTGCCGGCGCCGCTGCTCGTGACGGCCGGGGCGCTCGACGAGGCGGGGGCGCTGGAGGCGGGGCCGCTGGCGGAGTTGGACGTGGTCGGGGTGTCCGTCGGCGACTCCGACGTCGAAGCGGACGGCGACGGCGACGACTGGGACGGTGAAGGCGACGCCGACCTGGTGGGTGGCGGGCTCGAAGACGGCGGCCGCGAAGTCGCCGAGTGCGAAGGCGACGTGGACGAGCCGCTCCCCGACCCCTTCGTCCCGCTCGGGTTGTCCGACGGAGTGTTGCCGCCGGCCGGCGGGGTCGGGTCGTCCGAGGTGCCGTACGTGCCGTCGGGGCCCGGGCGGCTCGTCGCCGTGCCCGTGTCGCCGGAGCCGGTGCCCTTGCCGTTCTTCGGGGTGTCCGCGCCCAGGGAGCCGTCGTCCACGCCCTGGCTCGCGGACGGGTTGACGCCGACCTTGTCGGAGGGGTTGTTGGCGTCGTTGTTGGAGGTCGCGCCCAGCGTCACCACCGTGCCGAGCACCGCCACCAGCAGGGCGCCGGCGCCCGCCGCGACGAGGTTGCGCCGGGCGAGCCCGCGGATGCCGGCGCGGTGGGCCTTGGGCGGTGTCCCCGGGCCCGGCGTGGCGCGGTTGACGACGATCGTCGAGGTCTCGCCGGTCGGCGGCGGCAGGGCCGCGACCGCTCCGAAGGCGGCCGGCACCCCGCCCGGCGGCGACTGGGACTCCTCGTAGCGCGCGTCCGGCACCTCCTCCCCCGCGGTCGCCATGAACCCCGGCGCCGTGCCGGTCCGGTCGGCGACCAGGGCGAGGGCGCGGCGGCCGGCGACCGTGCCGCGCTTGTCGGAGATCGCGCCGCGCAGTCCGAGGGAGGTCTCCAGCTCGGTGCGGGCCCGCTCGAAGTCCCCGCCGCAGATCGCGAGGACGCCCAGCTCATGCTGGAAGTAGGCCTGTTCGGCGACCTCTCCGGCCAGCCGGGCGGCCTCGGTGCCGGAGCGCAGGGCGCGGTCCCAGGCGCTCCAGTGCAGCCCGGCCGCGAAGGCGGGCGCGGCCGTACGGGCCAGCTGGACGGTGACGGCCTCCTCGCCCTCGCCGGGCGGGGTCGTCGCCGGCACGAGGACGGTGAGGGCGGCGAGCAGGGCGTCGGCCTCGGCGCACACGCGCTCCGGGGTGACCGAGGGATGCCCGGCCCACCAGGCGTAGTGCTGGGCGGCGGTCAGCGCGCGGGCCTCGATGTCGTCGCCGTACCCGGCGGCCTCCAGCTGCTGCAGCACACCGGCCGCGAGGCGGTAGCGGGAGCCGACCGGTGAGACGAGCCCGCAGGAGGCCAGTTCGCCGAGGGCCGCGTCCGCGTGGGTGTCGCCGACGAGGGCGGGCAGGTGGGCCTGGTGCGGGATCTCGCCGCCGAGCGCGACGGCGAACCGCAGGGTGGCGCGGGCGGAGTCGCTGAGCCGGGAGGCGAGCAGCGGCGCGGGCGCGGCGGCCTCGCCGAGCGAGGGCAGCGGCAGGTCGTCGCTCTCGTCGAGGCCGAACGGGGTCTCGAAGGGCGCGTCGACGGGCAGCGCGTCGGCGAAGACGCCGAACTCGTCGACGGCGCCGGCACCGGCCCGCTGCTGGTCGCGCTGGCGCAGCAGGGCGCCGGCCTGGACGAAGCGCAACGGCAGGCCCTCGGACTCGAACCAGAGGTCGCCGGCCCAGTTGGCCTCCTCCTCGGTGAGCGCCCGGCCGACGGTGCGCTCGATGATGTCCACGCCGCCCGCGCGCTGGAGACCGCCGAGGAAGACCTCCTCGACGGCGGAGTCGGCGGACGGGGCGGGCACATCGGGCGTGGCGCCGATCACGAAGGCGCACTCGGGCGTCGCGTCGAGCAGTTCGTCGAGGGCGGCGCCGCCGAACTCGATGTCGTCCAGGACGACGACCGCGCCGATGTCACGGACGTATCCGAGGAGTTCGTCCCGTCCCGGGCGGTGCAGGGGGGCGTTGTAGACGCTGTAGAAGAGGTCGTGGAGCAGTTCGTCGGCGGTGCGGTGGAAGCCGCTGAGGCGGACGACGCCGTCGGGGGCGAGGTCCGAGCAGTCCTCGGCGACCAGGTCGAGCAGGGCGGTGCGGCCGGAGCCGGCCGGGCCGGTGAGGCGTACCGAGCGGCCGCGGGCGAGCAGGCGGACCAGGCGCTCGCGGTCGTCCTGGCGTTCCAGCAACGGCAGCACGGGCAGGGCCGGTCCGGGCGGGACGGGTGCCTTGGCGGCGCGGGCCACCTCGGCGCGCTCGGCCGGGGTGAGCTTCTCGGGCCGGCCCGGGCGTTCCCCGGGCGGGCAGATCTCTATCTCGCTGCCGTCGACGGGGTTGACGGTGAGCAGATAGTCGCCGGTGACCAGCTGCACCGTGCGCGCGAGCACGGGCGCCGGCTGTCCGAAGTCGGATGTGAGGGAGTCCCTGGGCGGGCGCGGGCGCGGCGAACCGCCGTCGCCGTCATGGCCGTACTCCTCGGGTCCCCGGTTGTTCGGGTCCATAGGTCAAGCCCCCCAAAAGCGCTCGTGTGCCGATACAGCCCCTCCCGGCCTTGCCGCACACCTCGCTGTCGCTTCTGGTCCGGTGCCCGCTCGAGGGTTCTCGGGGTGGCGGGCGACCGAACCCTAAACCTTCGCTCAGTATCTCCGACAGCCCGGGGTACCGCGCCGCCCGAGACGTCACAGTCCGGTGAGGATTGCACGTGTCGTGCGTTTGCGGAACCGAGGCGTCCGGGTGCCCCCGCACGTCGACCGTCACACCCGGGGCAGTGACTCCACCCCGATGCCGCCCTCGATCGCCAGGATCCGGTGCAGCCGGGTGGCCACCAGCAGGCGCTGCATCTGCAGGGGTACCTCGCGCAGCACCAGGCGCCGGCCGCAGCGGCCGGCCCGCCGGTGGACGCCCATGATCACCCCGAGTCCGGTGGCGTCCCAGGAGTCCAGTTCGGACAGGTCGAGCACCAGGTCGCCGACTCCGTCGTCGACGGCCGAGTGCAGGACCGTACGGGCGTCCGCCGCGCTGCGGACGTCGAGGCGGCCCCCGACGACCAGCTCGGCGTGGTCGCCCCTGATGTACATATGCGCTCCCCGTGAGTGCGGTGGCGTACTCCGTGACGGTGACTGTGCATCGTCTGACTGCTTCTGCGGCGAACTGGTTGCCGTCTGTAAGCGAACCGATACCGAATTCACCCTCAGGAGTGAGACTCCCGGGGTTTGTGCGGTTTCAGTGGCTGGACGTACCGCTGTTTCAGTACGTGTAGAAGCCCTGCCCGCTCTTGCGCCCGATGTCACCGGCGTCAACCATCCGGCGCATCAGCTCCGGCGGCGCGAACTTCTCGTCCTGCGACTCGGTGTAGATGTTGCTGGTGGCGTGCAGCAGGATGTCGACCCCGGTCAGGTCCGCCGTGGCCAGCGGGCCCATCGCGTGGCCGAAGCCCAGCTTGCAGGCGAGGTCGATGTCCTCGGCGCTCGCCACGCCGGATTCGTACAGCTTGGTGGCCTCGACGACCAGCGCCGAGATGAGACGGGTCGTCACGAAGCCGGCCACGTCGCGGTTGACGACGATGCAGGTCTTGCCGACGGACTCGGCGAACTCCCGCGCGGTGGCGAGGGTTTCGTCGCTCGTCTTGTAACCGCGGACCAGCTCGACGAGCTGCATCATCGGCACCGGCGAGAAGAAGTGGACGCCGACGACCCGCTCGGGGCGTTCGGTGGCCGCCGCGATCTTGGTGATCGGGATGGCGGAGGTGTTGGAGGCGAGCACGGCGTCCTCGCGCACGAGCTTGTCCAGCGTGCGGAAGATCTCGTGCTTCACCTCCAGCTTCTCGAAGACCGCCTCCACCACGACGTCGGCGTCGGCGGCGGCGTCCAGGTCGGTGGTCGTGGTGATCCGGGCGAGGGCGGCGTCGGCGTCGTGCGCCTCCAGCTTGCCCTTGCCGACGAACTTGTCGTACGACGCCTGGATGCCGCCGACGGCACGGTTCAGTGCCTCGTCGGTGACGTCGCGCAGGACGACGTCCCAGCCCGCCTGAGCGGAGACCTGGGCGATACCGGAACCCATCAGGCCGGCACCGATGACGGCAAGCTTCCGTGCCACTGTGCGACTCCCCTTTGAAACGCCTTGAACCCTGTTCAGGTTGCCTCTCCGGCGGACCCTAGCGCCGATGACCGGCTGTGTGACGGGTTAGTAATGCGCGTCACGTCTCATCTGACGGACATCACACCGGCAGGGGTCATTCAGGGCCCCGGACGGCGTAGTTGAGCATCCTCTCACTCAACAGCTCCTCGATGTCGTGGAGGAGGACCAGTACCTCTCGTGACACTTCGCATGGATTGCGCCCCTTGACCATCTCATGGGCGATGACGCCCGTCACGGTCTGGTGAACCCGGGTGATCTGACCCGCGATCAGGGTCGGCAGCGGGTCTTCCCGATCTCCTGCCGGAGGCTCCACAGCCGGGACCGGAGGGTGGGTACGTCGTGAACGACCCGCCTCAAACGGTCGTACCCCTCCATCAGGCCGACCCGCGCCGACACCGCCTCGATCTCGTCGCGCAGTTCCCGCAGGACCGCGGCGGCGGCCGACTCCCCCTCGTCCCGGCCGCGCACCCAGCGCGACAGCCGGTCACGGACGCCCGCCCCGCGGTCGAGAAAGAGGACTCTGTCTTTCTGGCGGGCATGGCAGCAGTCATCAGCGCGGCCGGACTGGCCCGCACCTTCGTGGCCGTCGGCTGCTCGGCGCTCGCCGTGACAGTCGGCACACGCGTGTTCCGGACGGCCGGAGCGTAATTACGCTGGCCACATGGTCAATCTGACGCGCATCTATACGAAGACCGGCGACAAGGGCACCACCAACCTCGGTGACATGAGCCGGGTCGCCAAGACCGATCTGCGGATCGCCGCGTACGCCGACGCCAACGAGGCGAACGCGGTGATCGGTACGGCGATCGCGCTGGGCGGTCTGGAGGAGGAGGTCGTCAAGGTCCTCACCCGTGTCCAGAACGACCTGTTCGACGTGGGCGCGGATCTGTCGACGCCGGTGGTGGAGAATCCGGAGTTCCCTCCCCTCCGGGTCGAGCAGTTCTACATCGACAAGCTCGAGGCGGACTGCGACCGCTTCAACGAGCGGCTGGAGAAGCTGCGCTCCTTCATCCTCCCGGGCGGCACCCCCGGCGCGGCCCTGCTCCACCAGGCCTGCACGGTCGTCCGCCGGGCCGAGCGCTCCACCTGGGCGGCCCTGGAGGCCCACGCCGAGGCGATGAACCCCCTCACGGCGACCTACCTCAACCGCCTCTCCGACCTCCTCTTCATCCTGGCCCGCACGGCGAACAAGGCGACGGGCGATGTGCTGTGGGTGCCCGGCGGGGAGCGCTGAGCCGAGTGCCTGACGGGGGACGTTGAGCCGGGTGCCGGGCGGGGGACGTTGAGCCGGCTGCAGGGCGGGGAGCGCTGCCGGGTCAGGGCGCTCCCCGCCTCTTCCCCTCTCAGTGGTCCTGCGCCGCGTCCTTGTCGGCCCGGGCCAGGGCGGACTCGGCGGCGGACAGCTTCTGCCGCATCTCCGCGTAGCCGGAAGGAGTGGCGGCGGCCTTCCGGGGCGTACCGGCGTCGTGGGCGCAGCCCGCGGTCAGCGCGATCAGGAGCGCGACCGCGGCGGCCGCGGCCTTCGGCCGCATCAGCTCGAGCCCGAGTCGTTGTCCTTGCACCAGTTCTCCACCTCGGCCAGGTCCTTCTGGCGCTGCTCCAGCGTCGTCACCAGGGACGTGCGGAAGGTCAGCCGGTCCTGGAGGTAGGTGGCGATCTCGGAGTGCCCGGCGCTCTTCGCGTTGTCCACCCGCTGCTGCAGCCGGGCGATCGAGCCGCGCTGACCGGCGCCCGCGTTCAGCCGCTTCAGGGCCCGGTCGATCCGGTGGTCGATCTTCGGGGCCCGCTTGCACAGGGCCCGCGCGCCATCGCCGGTCGGCGTGGCGGCGGGCGCGGGGGTGCTGTCGGCCGCGGCCGCTCCCGTGGTCGCCGCCAGGAGCGCCGCCACGGCCGCCCCGGTGAGGAGCGTGCGCCGGCGTCGTCGTACGTACATCTCAGCCTCCGTTCCGCGGACGGCCCCCTTCGTCCGTCCGCCCGCCGGGGAGGCTAGGGAGCGTCTTTGGGGAAACTCTGTGACCGGTTTGTCCCGGCTGTGTCGATCAGCCAGTCGCGGTGGGCGGGAAGCGGGCCGCCGGTGGAGGGCAGCCGCACCTCGAAGCGGGCGCCCCCGCCCGAGGGCCCGTCCTCGACCGTGACGCTCCCGCCGTGCAGGGCCGTCTGCTGGGCCACGAGGGTCAGACCGAGCCCGGAGCCGGAGCTGTCGGGCCCACGCCGGAAGCGCTCGAAGATCCGGGCGCGGGCCTCGGCAGGCACCCCGGGGCCGGTGTCGTCGACGGTGACGACGACCTGGTCGCCCGCGCGCCGCACGCCGACCGTCACCGTCGCCCGGCCGGTCGCGTCGCGTCCGTGGGCGAGGGCGTTGGCCAGCAGGTTGTCCAGCAGCAGGCGCAGGCCCGGTTCCCAGCCGTGGACCGTCGGCCCGGGTTCCGCGGCCAGGGTGATCCGGGCGTCCGGGGCGCGTCGCCGGGCCTCGGCCACCGCGGCGTCGGCCGCCTCGGAGACGTCCACGGCCTTGAATGCCTCCGCCTCCACCAGGTCACCGCGGCCCAGCTCGCGCAGCATGACGAGCAGGTTCAGCAGCCGGGCGTGCTCGGCGCGCAGGTCGGCGAGGACCTCGGTGCGGTCGGGTTCGGGCAGGTCGGGGTGGGCGGCGAGGATGTCGAGGTTGGTGCCCATGCTCATCAGCGGGGTGCGCAGTTCGTGCGCGGCGGCCGAGGAGAAGGAGCGGGCGGTGTCCAGCGCCTCGGCGGTACGGGCGGCCTGTTCGTCGTAACGGGCGAGGACCGTGCGCAGGGTGGCCGCGAGTTCGTCGACCTCGGTGACCCCGCTCGGCTCGTCGGACAGCCGGGCGGTGCTGGTGCGCGGGTCGAGTCCGGCGGTACGACGGCCAAGGCGCCGCAGCGGCCCGGTCGCGCCGGTGGCGACGGCCCAGGCGAGCAGGCCGGAGAGCGGGACGGCGAGCAGCGTCGTGACCGCCACCCGGCGTCGTACCAGGCGGAGTTGGGCCTGGTCGGCGGCGTTGGGCGAGAAGACCCAGAGGGTGCCCGGGCCGCGCGGGGTGGTGATCGTCCGGGACAGCGCACGCCAGCTCTCGCCGCCGTCCCGCACGGTGACGGGACCCTTTGTGCCCTCGGGCAACGGCACCGAGGCATCCGGCTGCGGGCCGCCGCTGAAGGTGCCGTCCGGGCCGGTGACGCGTACGCCGACGTCGAGGGCGGCGCTGAACAGCCGCCGTTCGCGGGTGTCGGCCGCCCTGGGCCGGTTGTTCGCGGTGGCCCGCAGCAGGGCGCGGGCGTCGGGGGCGACGGCGGTGGCACGCGCGCGCAGATGGTCGTCCTCGGCGCTGTGCAGATCGTGGGTGACCAGCCGGAGCAGCAGCCAGCCGGAGGCCAGGACGAGCAGCGGCACGGTGACGCCGACCGCGAGCCCGATACGGGTGGAGAGCCTCACCGTTCGTTCCTCAGTCCCTCAGTTCCTCAGTCCCTCAGTCCCTCAGCACGAAGCCGACGCCGCGCACGGTGTGCACCAGCCGGGGCCGGCCGTCGGCCTCCAGCTTGCGCCTCAGATAGCTGACGAAGGTGTCCACGGCGTCGGTGCGCACGTCGAAGTCGTAGCCCCACACCCGTTCCAGCAGCTGGTCGCGGGTGAGGACGAGCCCGGCGTTGCGGGCGAGCACCTCCAGCAGCTCGAACTCGCGGCGGGTCAGCTCCAGTGGCCGCCCGTCCCGTTCGGCGGTGCGGGCGCCCGGGTCGATGACCAGACCGGCGACCCGGAGCACCTCCCCCGCGGGCGGCCGGCGGCGCAGCAGGGCGCGCAGCCGCAGCACCAGTTCCTGCAGGGCGAACGGCTTGACCAGGTAGTCGTCGCCGCCCGCCTGGAGCCCGGCGATACGGTCGGCGGTCTCGTCGAGCGCGGAGAGCATCAGCACGGGCAGGTCCAGCCCGTCCGCGCGGAGCCGTTCGCACACCTCGATGCCGCTCATTCCGGGCATCGACACGTCGAGGACGAGGACGTCGGGCGGCGCCTCCCGGACCGTGGCCAGCGCCTCCCGGCCGCCGTCCGCCGTGCGGACCCGGAAGCCACTCAGCCTGAGCCCGCGTTCCAGCGAGCGCCGGATGGCCGCGTCGTCGTCCACCACCAGCACGGCCCCGGAACGTTCCGCCTCGCTCATACACCCCTCCCTCGCTCACCGCCTGGTCAGGGTACGGTCCTGAACCGGTCGGGCGGCAGCGGTGGCTCAGAGGCGACGGTAGATCTCCCGCCGGTGCCCGACCTCGACCACGAGGATGACCAGCCTGCCGTCCTCGATCACGTAGGCGATCCGGTACGAGCCCACGCGGAGCCGGTACAGGTCGTCATGGCCCGACAGCTTCTCGACGTCCGCGTCGTCGCGGTACGGATCGTCGCCGAGCCGGCTGAGCACGTGGAGGACAAGCAGGGCGGTCGTCTGATCAATGGCGTTGAACTGACGGCGGGCGGCGGCGGTGAACTCGAAGGCGTACTTCATGCGACCTTCATGCGACGTCCGGCTTGGGCGGGCCGAAGATGTCCGCGATCACGTCTGCCAGCGTGGCGCGCGGTGCGTCGCCCTCCTCGGCGAGAGTCTGCAGCGCCTTGCGTGCGAGCAACTCGTCCGCCGCCGCCTCCAAGGCGTTGTACTCCTCTATGGGCACGATCGCGGCCACCGGCGTGCCACCGCGCGTGATGACGGTGGGCTCCCCCTCTTCCGCGTGGTCGAGGAGCCGCGCCAGGTTCGCCCGGGCTTCGCGGACGGATACGGATGCGGAGTCGTCCATCTCACAAGTGTACCCGTGTCCGTGTACACGGGTACACGGACCGTCGCCCGCCACCTGATCAGGGGATCCAGTGGCCGTCTACCGAGAGTGGTCCAGACCTCTTGACCCGTGGTCCAGACCTTTCTATTCTCGCGGCACCGTGGGCGTGAAGGCTCAGTCACGCCCCAACTCCCCCTAAGGAGGCGCGACATGCGCTTCAGACACCGAGCCGCGGCAGGGTTCGCGACCCTGTTGCTCCCGCTGGCCGGACTGGTCGGCCTCGCCGCCCCCGCCCAGGCCGCGAGCACCGCGACGGCCACCTACGCCAAGACCCAGGACTGGGGCACCGGCTTCGAGGGCAAATGGACGGTCACCAACACCGGCTCCACGTCCATCAGTTCCTGGACCATCGCCTGGGACTTCCCCTCCGGCACCTCCGTCACCTCGGCCTGGGACGCCGACGTCACCAGCTCCGGCACCCACTGGACGGCCAAGAACAAGTCCTACAACGGCACCCTCGCCCCCGGCGTCTCCGTCTCCTTCGGCTTCAACGGCACCGGATCCGGCTCACCGAGCAACTGCACGCTGAACGGCGGAAGTTGTGACGGCGGGACCAGCGTCCCCGGCGACAACCCGCCCTCCGCGCCCGGCACCCCGACGGCGTCCTCGATCACCGACACCTCGGTGAAACTGAGCTGGAGCGCGGCCACCGACGACAAGGGCGTCAAGAACTACGACGTCCTGCGCGACGGCAAGGTCGTCTCCACGGTCACCGCCACCAGCTACACCGACACCGGCCTCACCGCCGGCAGCGACTACTCCTACACCGTGCAGGCCCGCGACACCGCCGACCAGACCGGCCCGGCCAGCGGCGCGGTCGCGGTCCACACCACCGGCGGTACCACCACTCCCCCGACCACCGGCGACAAGGTCAGACTCGGCTACTTCACCGAGTGGGGCATCTACGGCCGCAACTACAACGTCAAGAACCTGGTGACGTCGGGCTCGGCGGCGAAGATCACGCACATCAACTACGCCTTCGGCAACGTGACGGGTGGCCAGTGCGCGATCGGCGACTCCTACGCCGACTACGACAAGGCGTTCACCGCCGACCAGTCCGTCAGCGGGGTCGCCGACACCTGGGACCAGCCGCTGCGGGGCAACTTCAACCAGTTGCGCGAGCTGAAGGCCAAGTACCCCAACATCAAGGTGCTGTGGTCCTTCGGCGGCTGGACCTGGTCCGGCGGCTTCGCCCAGGCCGCGGCCAACCCCGCCGCGTTCGCCGACTCCTGCTACAACCTCGTCAACGACCCGCGCTGGGCGGACGTGTTCGACGGCATCGACATCGACTGGGAGTACCCGAACGCCTGCGGCCTGTCCTGCGACACCAGCGGGGCCGCGGCCTTCAAGAACGTGATGGCCGCGCTGCGCGCCAAGTTCGGCACGAGCAAACTGGTCACCGCGGCCGTCACCGCCGACGGCTCGGCCGGCGGCAAGATCGAGGCCGCCGACTACGCGGGCGCCGCGAACTACGTCAACTGGTACAACGTGATGACGTACGACTTCTTCGGCGCGTGGGACGCCCAGGGCCCGACGGCCCCGCACTCCCCGCTCACCTCGTACTCCGGCATCCCGAAGGCCGGGTTCACCACGGCCGACGCGATCGCCAAGTACAAGGCGATCGGGGTCCCCGCCTCGAAACTGCTCATCGGCATCGGCTTCTACGGCCGCGGCTGGACGGGCGTGACCCAGGACGCGCCCGGCGGCACGGCCACCGGATCCGCGGCCGGGACCTACGAGCAGGGCATCGAGGACTACAAGGTCCTCAAGACCTCCTGCCCGGTCACCGGCACCGTCGCCGGCACGGCGTACGCCCACTGCGGCAGCAACTGGTGGTCCTACGACACCCCGTCGACGATCGCCGGGAAGATGAGCTGGGCCAAGTCCCAGGGTCTGGGGGGCGCGTTCTTCTGGGAGTTCAGCGGCGACACCAGCAACGGAGAGCTGGTGAGCGCCATCAACAGCGGCCTGTCGTAAAGGAGTTGACCGAAGAAGCTAGGCGACGTTGACTCGCTGACCGGGCGGGGCTGCCTCCAGCCACGCGAGGAAACCGGTCAGCGCGTCCTCGCTCATGGCGAGTTCGAGGCGGGTACCCCGGTGCAGACAGGTGAGGACGACGGCGTCGGAGAGAAGGGCCAGTTCCTCCTCGCCCTCGGGCAGGCGGCGGCCAGCGACCTCGATCGCGGCGCGCTCCAGCAGACGGCGGGGACGGTAGGCGTAGGAGAAGACGCGGTACCACTCGATGCGGTCGCCGTTGTAGCGGGCGACACCGTAGCTCCAGCCTTTTCCGCTGGCGTCGGGTTTCTCGGGGACGTCCCAGCGCAGCGAACAGTCGAAGGTGCCCCCGGAGCGCTGGATCAGTCTGCGGCGCAGCCCGAAGACGAACAGCCCCAGCACCACCAGGGCCACGACGACTCCGCACACAGTCAGAGCGAGGACCATCGACACCGACCTCCTCGTCTCCTAGGTACCGACCACGGGTAAATTTAGGTCACGGAACGGAAAAATCATCCATATCTGCCTCAGCCGCGACCGGCTCCGGATTGCTCCGGTTCCGATCGCGGCTGAGTGACGTCATACAGCTCCGAGCGGGGTCAGCTCGTCGCCGCCGCACGCAGTCGTACGTCCGCGCGGCGCTCGGCGGCGGCGTCGCCCTCCGCCTTCGCGCGCTCCAGCTCCCGCTCCACGCGCTGGACGTCGATCTCGTCCGACAGCTCGGCGATCTCGGCCAGCAGCGACAGCTTGTCGTCCGCGAACGAGATGAAACCGCCGTGCACCGCGGCGACGACCGTTCCACCTTCACTCGTACGGATGGTCACCGGGCCCGACTCCAGCACACCGAGCAGCGGCTGGTGACCGGGCATGACGCCGATGTCGCCGGACGTGGTGCGCGCGACGACCAGGGTGGCCTCGCCGGACCAGACCTCTCGGTCGGCCGCGACCAGCGCGACGTGCAGCTCAGCAGCCAAGGTGGCTCCTCGGGTCACCACCCGGCTTCTCGTGCCGGGTGTTGCGAACAAGTCTAGTAGGGCCCCGCGCACCAATGTGTCGGCGCCCTCCCCGGGACTCTGCCGGGGGTCCGGGGGGCGTCCCCCAGGCGATGCAGCAGTGGGCGTGACTGAGGGGGCGGGACGCACCCGCCCCCTCAGATGAACTCAGGGAGTTCAGGAGACGCCCAGCTCCTTGGCGTTGGCCTTGAGGTCCTCGATGCCACCGCACAGGAAGAACGCCTGCTCCGGGAAGTGGTCGTAGTCGCCGTCGATGATCGCGTTGAAGGCCGCGATCGACTCGTCCAGCGGGACGTCCGACCCGTCGACGCCGGTGAACTGCTTGGCGACGTGGGTGTTCTGGGACAGGAAGCGCTCCACGCGACGGGCACGGTGGACGACGAGCTTGTCCTCCTCGCCGAGCTCGTCGATACCGAGGATCGCGATGATGTCCTGGAGGTCCTTGTACTTCTGGAGGACCGTCTTGACGCGCATCGCGGTCTCGTAGTGGTCCGCCGCGATGTAGCGCGGGTCCAGGATGCGGGACGTGGAGTCCAGCGGGTCCACGGCCGGGTAGATGCCCTTCTCGGAGATCGGACGGGAGAGCACCGTCGTCGCGTCGAGGTGGGCGAAGGTGGTGGCCGGGGCCGGGTCGGTCAGGTCGTCCGCGGGGACGTAGATCGCCTGCATCGAGGTGATCGAGTGACCACGGGTCGAGGTGATGCGCTCCTGGAGGAGACCCATCTCGTCGGCCAGGTTCGGCTGGTAGCCCACCGCGGAGGGCATACGGCCGAGCAGGGTCGACACCTCGGAACCGGCCTGCGTGAAGCGGAAGATGTTGTCGATGAAGAACAGCACGTCCTGCTTCTGCACATCGCGGAAGTACTCCGCCATGGTCAGACCCGCGAGGGCCACGCGCAGACGGGTGCCCGGGGGCTCGTCCATCTGACCGAAGACCAGCGCGGTCTTGTCGATGACGCCCGAGTCGGCCATCTCCTCGATGAGGTCGTTGCCCTCACGGGTGCGCTCACCGACACCGGCGAACACGGAGACACCGTCGTGGTTGTTGGCGACGCGGTAGATCATCTCCTGGATGAGCACCGTCTTGCCGACGCCGGCGCCACCGAACAGGCCGATCTTTCCACCCTTGACGTACGGGGTGAGGAGGTCGATGACCTTGACGCCGGTCTCGAACATCTCGGTCTTCGACTCGAGCTCGTCGAAGTTCGGGGCCTTGCGGTGGATGGACCAGCGCTCGCCCTCGTACTGCTCGTCGACGTTCAGCACCTCACCGAGGGTGTTGAACACCTTGCCCTTGGTGAAGTCGCCGACCGGGACGGTGATGCCCGTGCCGGTGTCGGTGACGGCGGCCTGGCGGACCAGACCGTCGGTGGGCTGCATGGAGATGGTGCGGACCAGGCCGTCACCCAGGTGCTGGGCGACCTCCAGGGTCAGCGTCTTCTTCTCGCCCTCGTTCGCCGGGTCGGCGACCTCGACGTGCAGAGCGTTGTAGATGTCCGGCATCGCGTCGACGGGGAACTCCACGTCGACGACCGGGCCGATGACCCGGGCGACGCGGCCCGTGGCCGTCGCGGTCTCAACAGTGGCGGTCATTAGCGGTCACTCCCCGCGGTCGCGTCGGCCAGGGCTGCGGAGCCACCGACGATCTCGCTGATTTCCTGGGTGATTTCGGCCTGGCGGGCCGCGTTGGCAAGTCGGGAGAGCGTGGTGATGAGCTCTCCCGCGTTGTCGGTGGCCGACTTCATCGCGCGGCGCGTGGCGGCGTGCTTGGAGGCAGCCGACTGGAGCAGCGCGTTGTAGATACGGCTCTCGACGTAGCGCGGCAGCAGGGCGTCGAGGACGTCCTCGGCCGACGGCTCGAAGTCGTACAGCGGAAGGATCTCGCCCTTGGGGGCTGCCTCCTTCGCCACCTCTTCGAGGCTGAGCGGGAGCAGACGGTCGTCGAGGGCCGTCTGCGTCATCATCGACACGAACTCGGTGAAGACGATGTGGAGTTCATCCACGCCGCCCTCGGCCGTCTCCGTCTCGATGGCCTCGATCAGCGGACCCGCGACCTTCTTGGCGTCCGCGTACGTGGGCTCGTCGGTGAAGCCCGCCCACGACTCCACGACCTTGCGCTCGCGGAAGTTGTAGTGAGCCAGACCGCGGCGGCCGACGATGTACGTGTCGACCTCCTTGCCCTCGGCCTCGAGACGCTCGGTCAGCTGCTCCGCCACCTTGATGGCGTTGGAGTTGAAGGCGCCGGCGAGACCACGGTCGCTCGTCAGGAGCAGCACCGCGGACCGCGTGACCGTCTCGGCCTGGGTGGTCAGCGGGTGCTTGGTGTTCGAGCCGGTACCGACCGCCGTGACCGCGCGGGTGAGCTCGGTCGCGTACGGCGTGGAGGCCGCCACCTTGCGCTGCGCCTTGACGACACGCGAGGCGGCGATCATCTCCATCGCCTTGGTGATCTTCTTGGTCGCGGTGACGGATCGGATGCGACGCTTGTAGACCCGGAGCTGGGCTCCCATGAGTCAGGTCCCTTCCTTACGTCACTTGGCCGCGGCCGGGGCGTCCTCGCCGAGAAGCTTGCCGTCCGAGGTCTCGAACTGCTTCTTGAACTCGGCGATCGCGTCGGCGACAGCGGTGAGGGTGTCGTCCGACATCTTGCCGCCCTCCTTGATGGAGGTCATGAGGCCCTGCTCCTTGCGGTGCAGGTACTCGAGCAGCTCCTTCTCGAAGCGACGGATGTCGGCGACCGGGACGTCGTCCATCTTGCCGGTGGTGCCGGCCCAGACGGAGACGACCTGGTTCTCGGTCGGCATCGGCTGGTACTGCGGCTGCTTGAGCAGCTCGACCAGTCGCTGACCACGCTCCAGCTGGGACTTCGACGCGGCGTCCAGGTCGGAACCGAAGGCGGCGAAGGCCTCCAGCTCGCGGTACTGGGCGAGGTCGAGACGGAGGCGGCCGGAGACCTGCTTCATCGCCTTGTGCTGCGCGGAACCACCGACTCGGGAGACGGAGATACCGACGTTCAGCGCGGGCCGCTGACCGGCGTTGAACAGGTCCGACTCCAGGAAGCACTGGCCGTCGGTGATGGAGATGACGTTGGTCGGGATGAACGCCGAGACGTCGTTGGCCTTGGTCTCGACGATGGGCAGACCCGTCATCGAGCCGGCGCCCATGTCGTCGGAGAGCTTCGCGCAGCGCTCCAGCAGACGGGAGTGCAGGTAGAAGACGTCACCCGGGTAGGCCTCACGGCCCGGCGGACGGCGCAGCAGCAGCGACACGGCGCGGTAGGCGTCGGCCTGCTTCGACAGGTCGTCGAAGATGATGAGGACGTGCTTGCCCTCGTACATCCACTGCTGACCGATGGCCGAACCGGTGTACGGCGCAAGGTACTTGAAGCCGGCCGGGTCGGACGCCGGGGCGGCGACGATGGTCGTGTACTCCAGCGCGCCGGCCTCGTCGAGGGCGCCACGCACGGAGGCGATGGTCGAGCCCTTCTGGCCGATGGCGACGTAGACGCAGCGGACCTGCTTCTTCGGGTCGCCCGAGCGCCAGTTGTCACGCTGGTTGATGATCGTGTCGACGGCCAGGGCGGTCTTGCCGGTCTGGCGGTCGCCGATGATCAGCTGACGCTGGCCACGGCCGATCGGGGTCATCGCGTCGACGGCCTTGTAGCCGGTCTCCATCGGCTCGTGCACCGACTTACGGGCCATGACGCCCGGAGCCTGCAGCTCGAGGGCGCGGCGGCCGGACGTCTCGATCTCGCCGAGGCCGTCGATCGGGTTGCCGAGCGGGTCGACGACGCGGCCGAGGTAGCCCTCGCCGACGGCCACGGAGAGCACCTCACCGGTGCGCTGCACCGGCTGCCCCTCCTCGATACCGCTGAACTCACCGAGGACGATGGCGCCGATCTCGCGCTCTTCCAGGTTCAGCGCGAGGCCGAGGGTGCCGTCCTCGAACTTCAGCAGTTCGTTGGCCATGGCCGAGGGCAGGCCCTCGACCTTCGCGATGCCGTCGCCGGCAAGGGTGACCGTACCGACCTCCTCGCGCGAGGCCGCGTCCGGCTTGTACGACTGGACGAAGTTCTCCAGCGCGTCCCGGATCTCCTCCGGCCGGATCGTGAGCTCCGCCATCTGGGTTCCCTGCTCTCCTTGTTGGGCCCGAAGTTTCAACTTGGGGGGATGGGGACTCCCCCTCAAAGAAGGTGAATCCTCTGCACGACCCAACCGGGCCGTAGGTACGTACTGCTGTATTGCTGTACTGCTGTTCTGCTTATGAAGTTGCTGCTCAGCCCGCCAGGCGGCGGCCGGCGTCCGCGATGCGGTCCGCGATCGAGCCGTTGATGACCTCGTCGCCGACCTGCACCCGGATGCCGCCGACGACCTCGGGGTCGACGTCGATGTTGAGGTGCATCGTGTGGCCGTAGAGCTTCGCGAGAGCGGCGCCCAGGCGCTGCTTCTGCGTGTCGCTCAGCGGCACCGCCGAGGTGACCACGGCGACCAGGCGCTCCCGGCGCTCGGCGGCGAGCTTGGACAGGGACTCCAGTCCCGACTCCAGGCTACGTCCCCGCGGCGCGGTCACAAGGCGCGTCACAAGACGCTCTGTCGACGCGACGGCCCGGCCGCCGAGCAGCCGGTGCAGCAGCTCGATCTTGGCGGCGGTGGTCGCGGCGCGGTCGGTGAGCGCGGCGCGCAGCTCGGTGTTGGAGGAGACGATCCGCCCGAAGCGGAACAGCTCGTCCTCGACGTCGTCGAGCGCACCACGCTTCTGCGCGGCGGTGAGCTCGGCGGTGTTGGCCAGCTCCTCCAGCGCGTCCACCAGGTCGCGCGACTGCGACCAGCGGGAGCGCACCATGCCGGAGACGAGGTCGACGCTCTGGCCGCCGACCTGCCCGCCGAGCAGCCGCTGGGCCAGCTCGGCCTTGGCCTCACCGGCCTGCGCCGGGTCGGTCAGGACCCGACGCAGCGACACCTCGCGGTCGAGCAGCGCGGTGACGGCGGCCAGCTCGTCGGCGAGCTTCGTCGCGTCGGCGGACGTGGAGTCCGTCAGCGCGTCGAGACGCTCGCGTGCGGCTGCCAGGGCCTCGCGGCTCGCTCCGTTCATCGGGTGGCCTCGGCCTTCTCCTCGAGCTCGTCGAGGAAGCGGTCGATGACACGGCTCTGGCGGGCGTGGTCCTCGAGGGACTCGCCGACGAGCTTGCCGGCCAGTTCGGTCGCGAGGTGACCGACGTCCTGCCGCAGCGCGGACGCGGCGGCCTTGCGGTCGGCCTCGATCTGCGCGTGACCGGCGGCGACGATCTCCTCGCGCTGCCGCTGGCCCTCGGCGCGCATCTCGGCGATGAGGGCGGCACCCTGCTCCTGCGCCTCCTGGCGCAGACGCGCGGCCTCGTGCCGGGCCTCGGCGAGCTGGGCCTTGTACTGCTCGAGAACGCTCTGGGCCTCGACCTGAGCCGCCTCGGCCTTCTCGATGCCACCTTCGATCGCCTCGCGGCGCTCCTCCAGAACCTTGTTGATGTTCGGGAGCAGCTTCTTCCAGAAGAAGAAGAACACGATGGCGAAGGCGATGGCGCCGACAAGCAGTTCGGGGCCCGGCGGGACGAGGGGGTTCTGCTTCTCCTCGGCCGCCAGCTGAACCAGGTTGGCGATCACATCAGTGCCTTTCGTCGATACGTGTCGGAGTAAGAGGTCTTACTGACCGAACACGAACGGCATAACGATGCCGATGAGGGCGAGCGCCTCACAGAAGGCGAAGCCCAGGATCTGGTTGGCGCGGATCAGACCGGCCGCCTCGGGCTGACGGGCCAGGGCCTGGGTGCCGTTACCGAAGATGATGCCGATACCGATGCCGGGGCCGATGGCCGCGAGGCCGTAACCGATGGAGCCGAGGGAACCGGAGACGCCGGCGGCGAGGTCGATGGCAGCGGACATGCCGTTTCTTCCTTCTCTTTTACGGACCGGTGGGGGTTGGCCACCGGACGACTGGTGGGGGTGGTGCGGACGGTGCTCAGTGGTGCTCGGCGAGAGCGCCCTGAACGTAGGAGCAGGCCAGCAGCACGAACACGTACGCCTGGACGGCCTGGACGAAGAGCTCGAACATCACCATCACGATGGTCATCACGAAGGAGACCGCGGCGCCGGGGATCAGCCAGCTGTTGAGCAGGTACCAGCTGGCGACGGTGAACATCACCAGCAGCAGGTGACCGGCGAACATGTTGGCGAAGAGTCGGACCGCGTGCGTGAACGGGCGGACGATGACGTTCGAGAAGAACTCGATGACGACCACGAGCGGCAGCACCGCGCCGAGCGAGGCGTCGTAACCGGTGATGTTCTTGAAGCCGCCGGCGAAACCGTGCTTCTTGAAGGTCAGCGGCAGCCAGGTCAGGTACACGACCGCGGCGAGCACGGCCGGGTAGGCGATGATCGACGAGACCGGGAACTGGGCCAGCGGGATCACCGACCAGATGTTCGCGATCCAGATGAAGAAGAACAGCGAGACCATCAGCGGGACGTACTTCTCGCCGTCGCGCTTGCCGAGGGTCTCGTAGACGATGCCGCGGCGGACGAAGTCGTAGCCGGCCTCGCCGACCATCTGGAGCTTGCCCGGGATCACCTTGGCCTTGCCGAAGGCCGCCGAGAAGAAGATCACGACGACCGCGGAGGTGATCAGGGCGAGCAGCATCACCTTGTTGAACTCGAACCCGCCCACCGTGAACAGGGGCTTGAACAGGAACGAGTGCAGGCCCGGAGCCGGGAAGCCACACCCGTTGTCGGACATGATCCGACAACTCCAGTCAAAGGCGAGCTGGGTCTGGTCAGCACTCACCACGGGCTCCTTCGGCGTGACGCATGGGTACGGCAACCTCGTTGTGTCGGCGCGGCGCGCAGCCGCGGGTCGGCACCGGACTGGTGTTACGGATGTGGGGGCGGCTGGGGGGCTTCGAGCCTCGCGTTGCTGCAGGCGTCAGCTCGGATGCCCGCGCCCGCGATGCCGCAGTTGGCACCGGACGATAGCAGGAGATCTCGCGCGTCCTTATCCCGGCCCTACCCCTCACGACGGGTGGCCCGTCTTCTCGGGCCGCTCGCTCTTCGCGGAGTCCGGATCGACGTAGAAGATCTTGGACTTCATGTGCGCACGTGCCTGGGTGGCCATCCACACGACGGTCGCGACGACGAGCGAGAGCGCGAACGCCTTGCCGTTGAAGAGGGAGGTGCCCTTGAAGAGGGCCACGAAGATCATGAGCAGCAGGAGTTGGGCGACATAGAGCATCAGCCCCATGGCCTGGAACAGGTGCGGGAGCGTTTTTGCCGTCCACTGCAGGACGTAGAGACCGATCCCCATGAAGAGCATCGCGAGCAGCACACCGACGGCCGCGCCGATCGCTCCCTTGCCTCCGGCCACGGCCGCGCTGACGGCGACGGCGACCACGCCGGCGGCCGCCGTGGGTACGGCGATCGGCGCCAGGTTCCGGGCGTCATTGGACGGCATGGCGGCAACTCCGCTTTCGCAGGGGGGCAGGGTGTCGTCATGGACGAGCGTAGTCCCGGGCCGAGAGGGGAACTCGCGGCCAATGGACCGTCGCATCACGGTCCTTCGGCTCTACCCCGGGTTCTCGTGAACCGTATCACAAACTATTTGATGCGGTCTTTACCAAGACGTGTGCTCGCCGTCACACATGAGAGTGAGAGTGCGCGTCTGTGCAGAATCCGGGGTGGCTTGTCTGGTATTGGGAGGCTTTATTCCCCCACGACTTGGCAATGCTCTAGTCAGATTCTTACCTTGCCGACGTCAGCGGGACGTTCCGGCCTTTCCCCTGTCGAGCAGCTGCGGACGGGCGCCCAGCGCCGTCGCTCCGTTGACCCCCGCCACGCCCGCCACGACCGGAGGGCAGGGCTCCGGGGCCGGCGCGGACTCGTCCGCCACCCCAACTCCCGCTTCCTGTACGGGCGTAGAGGCGGCACGGGCCAGCGCGCGGCGCCGCCGGTAGCGGGGCGGCAGGAAGGCCTCGGCCCACCGCGGGGCACGCGGCGTGAAGCGCGGCAGCAGAAGCAGCACGAGACCGATCGCGCTGAGGAACACGATGCCGAGCACGATCCACATTGACGCGGAGTTGACCGAGTAGGCGAGCGCCCCGAAGGCGATCAGCGCCGACCAGAAGTACATGATCAGCACGGCCCGGCTGTGCGAGTGGCCGATCTCCAGCAGCCGGTGGTGCAGATGGCCGCGGTCGGCGGCGAAGGGCGACTGACCGCGCCAGGTGCGGCGCACGATCGCGAGGACCAGGTCGGCGGTGGGCACCGCGATGATCGTCAGCGGCAGCAGCAGCGGGATGTAGACCGGCACCGTCTGGTGCACGGCCGCCTTCTCGGAGCCGACGAACAGCTTCAGCGCGTCCGGGTCGACCTGTCCCGTGATGGAGATCGCGCCGGCGGCCAGGACGAGCCCGATCAGCATCGAGCCGGAGTCGCCCATGAAGATCCGCGCCGGATGCATGTTGTGCGGCAGGAAGCCGATGCACATGCCCATCAGGATCGCCGAGAACAGCGTGGCCGGGGCGGCGGCCTCGACGCCGTACGAGTACCAGATGCGGTAGGCGTACAGGAAGAACGCGGCGGCCGCGATGCACACCATGCCGGAGGCGAGGCCGTCGAGACCGTCGACGAAGTTCACCGCGTTGATCGTGATGACGACGAGGGCGACCGTCAGCAGGGTGCCCTGCCACTGGGTCAGCGCCACGTTGCCGACGCCCGGGATGGGCAGCCACAGGATCGTCAGGCCCTGCATGACCATCACGCCGGCCGCGATCATCTGGCCGCCGAGCTTGATCAGGGCGTCGATCTCGAACTTGTCGTCCAGGACGCCGATCAGCCAGATCAGCGCGGCGCCGGAGAGCAGCGCCCGCGGCTCGTTCGACTTCTCGAAGACCTCGTTGAGGTTGGTCAGATGGTCCGCGACGAGCAGACCGGCGCACAGCCCGAAGAACATCGCGATACCGCCGAGCCGCGGAGTCGGTTCCCGGTGCACGTCACGGGCCCTGATCTCCGGCATCGCTCCGGCCACGATCGCGAACTTCCGTACCGGCCCTGTCAGCAGATACGTCACCGCGGCCGTGACGCAGAGCGTCAGCAGGTATTCACGCACGGGCTTCCCCACAGGTCTCGCTGGCCATCTCAGCCCCACACCCTAGCGATGTGCGCATAACTGTGGGGACTGCCGGGTAGCGACGATGGTTGCACGTGTGTCTGTGTCCTCAGGTTGCAACCAGGTGTACGCAGCTGCGCCTACCCCCGCTCAGCGCGAATACGGCGGGAATCTACCGGTCAGCTCGCGCACATGATCACGCGCCCTCTGACTTTCGACCTCGCCGCGCAGCACGTTCCCGAACAAACCGGCAATAAGGCCCATCTCCTCCTCGCCCATGCCCTGCGTGGTCACGGCCGCCGTGCCGAGCCTCAGTCCGCGCGCGTCGCCGTGCGGCAGGGCGCAGCAGTCCAGCACCATCCCGGCCGCCGCGAGCCGGCCCCGCGCGCCGCGGCCGTCGACGCCGAGCGGCGCGGGATCGGCGGTGATCAGGTGCGTGTCCGTCCCTCCGGTCGTCACCACCAGCCCCTCGGCGGCCAGCCCGGCCGCGAGGACCCTCGCGTTGGCGACCACCTGACGGGCGTACGCGGTGAAGTCGGGGGTCGCCGCCTCGCCGAACGCGACGGCCTTCGCGGCGATGGTGTGCATCTGCGCGCCGCCCTGGGTGAAGGGGAACACCGCCCGGTCGACGCGCTCGGCCAGCTCGGCGCCGCACAGGATCATCCCGCCGCGCGGCCCGCGCAGCACCTTGTGCGTGGTCGCGCAGACGATGTCGGCGTACGGCACCGGGCTGGGCGCCGCTCCCCCGGCGACGAGCCCCATGGGGTGCGCGGCGTCGGCGATGAGATACGCGCCCACCTCGTCGGCGACCTCGCGGAAGAGGGCGTAGTCGATGTGCCGGGGGTAGGCGATGGAGCCGCACACGATCGCCTTGGGCCGGTGGTTGCGGGCGAGCGTCCGCACCTGGTCGTAGTCGATGAGCCCGGTCTCCGCGTCCACGCCGTAGCCGACGAAGTCGAACCAGCGGCCGGAGAAGTTCGCGGGTGAGCCGTGGGTGAGGTGGCCGCCGTACGGGAGGCCGAGGGCGAGGACGGTGTCACCGGGGCGCAGCAGGGCCGCGTACGCGGCCAGTACGGCGCTGGACCCGGAATGCGACTGGACGTTGGCGTGCTCGGCCCGGAACAGCGCCTTGGCCCGGTCGACGGCGAGCCGTTCGGCGACGTCGACGATCTCGCAGCCGCCGTGGTGCCGGGCGCCCGGATATCCCTCGGCGTACTTGTTGGCCAGCGGCGACCCGAGCGCGGCCAGCACGGCCGGGGAGCAGAAGTTCTCGGCGGCGACGAGTTGCAGCGTCGTCGACTGCCGGTCGAGTTCCCCGAGCAGGATCTCGGCCAGCTCGGGGTCCTGCCGCCGCAGGACGTCGGCGGCATCGAGGGTGTGGGTGACCGGCATGGTGGGCTCCGGGGGCGTCGGCGATGACGTACGACCAATGTAGGCCTGGGACCTGTGGGGTGCTCGGTTCTTACATCCTCGCGGGGACACCCGTGAGCGCCGTGACGACCGGATCCAGCGCCTGGTGTATCTCGTCGCCGATCGACCGGAAGAACGTCAGGGGTGCGCCGTAGGGGTCGTAGACCTCGTCCGCCTCGGCGGTGGGCGCGAGCAGCCACCCGCGTAGAGCGGCCGCGGCGCGGACCAGGGCACGCGCGCGGACGACCACGCCCTCCTCCAGCGGAGGCAGCGTGGCCGGGTCTATCGCGCGCACCAGACGGGTGAACTCCTTCAGCGTGAAGGTGCGCAGGCCGGCCGAGTGGCCCATCGAGATGACCTGGGCGCGGTGGTCGCGGGTGGCCGTCAGGACCAGATCCGCCATGATCACGTGCTCGTCCAGCAGCTCCCGGCCCGTGAACCCGGAGGCGTCCGCGCCGAACTCGGCCAGCACGGCTTCCGCGTTGGCCTCCATGGGCGCGCCCTCGTGACCCCAGGTCCCCGCGCTCTCCACGATCAGCGCACTGCCCAGGATCCCGAGCCGCTGTTTCACGTAATGCCGCGTCAGCCGCTCGGTGATGGGCGAGCGGCACACGTTGCCGGTGCTGACGTGGAGGATCCGGAAGACATCACGCGGAAGCCCCACGAACGTCGTCGTGATCTCCGCGGCGATTTCCCCGTTGCCTATGCCACGCCCCGCGTCAGGGGCTGTCAATTCGCCACCTCGAGGTCGGGGACGACCTTGCGGAGCTCCTCCGGGGACAGCGCGCCCTCGCGGAGCAGCACCGGTACCGGGCCGGTGACGTCGACGATGGAGGACGGGACGTTGCCGGGGGTGGGGCCGCCGTCGAGGTAGACGGAGACCGAGTCGCCGAGCATCTCCTGCGCGGCGTCGCAGTCCTCCGGCGCCGGGTGCCCGGTCAGGTTCGCCGAGGACACCGCCATGGGGCCGACCTCGGTCAGCAGCTCGATGGCGACCGGGTGCAGCGGCATGCGGACGGCCACGGTGCCCCGGGTGTCCCCCAGGTTCCACTGCAGCGACGGCTGGTGCTTGGCGACGATCGTCAGCGCGCCCGGCCAGAACGCGTCGACGAGCTCCCAGGCCGGCTCGGAGAAGTCCGTGACGAGGCCGTGCAGGGTGTTCGGGGAGCCGATGAGGACGGGCGTGGGCATGTTGCGGCCCCGCCCCTTGGCCTCCAGCAGATCGGCGACGGCCTCCGAGGAGAACGCGTCCGCGCCGATGCCGTACACCGTGTCGGTCGGGAGGACGACCAGCTCGCCACGGCGGACGGCGGACGCGGCCTCACGCAGACCGGTCGTGCGGTCGGTCGCGTCGTTGGTGTCGTATCGCCGTGCCATATCTAGCGGGCCTCCTCGTACAACGTGTTCCTGGGATCCAGACAAGCTCTCTGGGCGGTGCTCACGGCAGTGCCTTGCGGGCCGTGGCGAACCGGGGGCGGTTGTTGAGGTCGGGGTGGTCGGCCGCGTCGGCCCAGCCCCGCTCCTCGGTGAAGATCCACGGCACCTGGCCGCCCTGGGTGTCGGCGTGTTCGACGACGACCACCCCGCCGGGGCGCAGGAGCCGGTGTGCGGTCCGTTCCAGACCGCGGATGAGGTCGAGGCCGTCCTCACCGGAGAACAGGGCGAGTTCGGGATCGTAGTCCCGCGCCTCGGGGGCGACGTACTCCCATTCGGTCAGCGGGATGTACGGCGGGTTGGAGATGACCAGGTCGACCTGTCCGTCGAGGTCGGGAAAGGCGTCCAGCGCGTTGCCCTGCCGCAGGTCGACCCGCGAGCCCTCGACGTTCTTGCGGGTCCAGACCAGGGCGTCCTCGGAGAGCTCCACGGCGTGCACCTTGGAGCGCGGGACCTCCTGGGCGAGGGCGAGCGCGATGGCGCCGGAGCCGGTGCACAGGTCGACGATGGTCGGCTCGACGACGTCCATCGCGCGTACGGCGTCTATGGCCCACCCGACCACGGACTCGGTCTCCGGCCGCGGCACGAACACGCCCGGCCCGACGTGGAGTTCGAGGTAGCGGAAGTAGGCCCGCCCGGTGATGTGCTGCAACGGCTCGCGCTGCTCGCGCCGGGCGATGACCTCCCAGTACCGGGCGTCGAAGTCCGCGTCCTTGACGGAGTGCAGCGCGCCCCGCTTCACGCCGTGCACGAACGCGGCGAGCTCCTCCGCGTCGTTGCGCGGCGAGGGCACGCCGGCGTCGGCCAGCCGCTGGGTGGCCTGTGCCACCTCTGCGAGCAGCAGGTTCACGCATTCCTCCGTGTCGTACTGGGTCGTGCGTCGGTACCTCTTAGGCGGCCGCCAGCTTCGCCGCCGAGTCCGCGTCGACGCAGGCCTGGATCACCGCGTCGAGGTCGCCGTCCAGGACCTGGTCCAGGTTGTACGCCTTGAAGCCGACGCGGTGGTCCGAGAGGCGGTTCTCCGGGAAGTTGTACGTGCGGATCTTCTCGGAGCGGTCGACGGTGCGGACCTGGCTACGGCGGGCGTCGGCGGCCTCCTTCTCCGCCTCCTCCTGCGCCGCTGCGAGCAGCCTGGAGCGCAGGATACGCATCGCCTGCTCCTTGTTCTGCAGCTGGCTCTTCTCGTTCTGGCAGGAGGCGACGACTCCGGTGGGGATGTGCGTGATGCGCACGGCGGAGTCGGTCGTGTTGACGGACTGGCCGCCGGGGCCGGAGGAGCGGTAGACGTCGATGCGGAGGTCGTTGGGGTTGATCTCGACGTCGACCTCCTCGGCCTCGGGCGTGACCAGCACACCGGCGGCGGAGGTGTGGATACGGCCCTGGGACTCGGTCGCCGGCACGCGCTGCACGCGGTGCACACCGCCCTCGTACTTCAGCCGCGCCCAGACGCCCTGCCCGGGCTCGGTGGCGCCCTGGCCGCCCTTGGTCTTCACGGCGACCTGGACGTCCTTGTAGCCGCCCAGCTCGGACTCGGTGGCGTCGATGATCTCGGTCTTCCAGCCGACGCGCTCGGCGTAGCGCAGGTACATCCGCAGGAGGTCGCCGGCGAACAGGGCCGACTCGTCGCCGCCCGCGCCCGCCTTGATCTCCAGGATGACGTCCTTGTCGTCGCTCGGGTCGCGCGGGACGAGCAGCAGCCGCAGCTTCTCGGTGAGTTCCTCGCGCGTCTTCTCCAGCTCCTTGACCTCTGCGGCGAAGTCCGGGTCGTCGGCGGCGAGTTCACGGGCGGTCTCGATGTCGTCGCCGGTCTGCTTCCAGGAGCGGTACGTGGCGACGATCGGGGTGAGCTCGGCGTACCGCTTGTTCAGCTTGCGCGCGTTGGCCTGGTCGGAGTGGACCGACGGATCGGCGAGCTTCTTCTCCAGGTCGGCGTGCTCACCGACGAGGTCCTCGACGGCCTCGAACATCTCTGGGCTCCTGATACTGCGAACGAAAAGGGGAAGGCGGGCGACCAAAAACGCCGGTCCCGGCGCGCCTGTGGAAGGGCGCGGCCGTGGACCGGCGGATTGGAGCTCGCTACTTCTTGGAGCCGGCCGCAGCCTTGCCGAAGCGGGCCTCGAAGCGGGCCACACGGCCACCGGTGTCGAGGATCTTCTGCTTGCCCGTGTAGAACGGGTGGCACTCGGAGCAGACCTCGGCGCGGATGGTGCCGCTGGAGATCGTGCTGCGGGTGGTGAACGACGCGCCACAGGTGCAGCTGACCTGCGTCTCGACGTACTCGGGGTGGATGTCGCGCTTCAAGGTGTCTCCTAGTTCCGGGAGGGCGCCGGGTCGCCGCCGCGGGATGCGACAGGCGTGAACCGGAGCCGACGTACCAGTCTGCCAGGACTGGGGCCATCCCCCAAAACCGGGGGCCTGGGCGATCTATTCCACGACGCCCCGGGCTTCGCCGGACGCCGTGTCCTTGGTGGCGCTCGCCGGGATCGGCAGGTCCTTGCGCAGGGCGTCCCAGACCTGCTGGGCCTTGGCCTTCTCGATGATGACGCGGTTGGGGTTCGCCGGGTCGTACCGGACCGGCATCGTCACCATGTGCATCTTCGAGGAGCCGATGCCCTTCAGACCGTTCGCGAAGGACATCAGGGAGTTGACCGAGCCCAGGTCGGAGTCGGTGGTGACGGACTTGGTGGCGGTGTCGGCGAGGTCGTACAGCTTCTTGGGGTTGGTGAAGATGCCGACGTGCTTGACCTGGTCGACCAGGGCCTTGATGAACGCCTGTTGGAGCTGGATGCGGCCGAGGTCGGAGCCGTCGCCGACGCCGTGCCGGGTGCGGACGAGGCCCAGGGCCTGCTTGCCGTCGAGGGTGTGCGTGCCGGCCTTGAGGTCGAGGTGGCTCTGTTTGTCGTCGATGTTCTTCGTCGTGGTGACGGGGACACCGCCGAGTTCGTCGATGAGCTTCTCGAAGCCCTGGAAGTCGACCTCGAGGTAGTGGTCCATGCGCAGCCCGGTGAGCGACTCCACGGTCTTCACCGCGCAGGCCGCCCCGCCCGTGGAATAGGCGGAGTTGAACATCACGCCGGAGGCGGCGTCGTGCTTCTGGCCCTTGGTGTCGGTGCACTCGGGGCGGTCGACGAGGGTGTCGCGGGGGATGGAGACCACGCCGGCGCTCTTGTGGCCCTTGTAGACGTGCACGATCATCGCGGTGTCCGAGCGGGCGCTGCCGTCGTCGGCGCCGCCGCCGAGCTTCTTGTTGCTCCCCGAGCGCGAGTCCGAACCGAGGACCAGGATGTTCTCGGAGCCGCCCGCGACCTTGGTCGGCCGGTCGGTGCCGAGGGCCTGGTTGATGTCGACGCTCTTGATGTTGCCGTTGAGCTTGAAGTACAGGTAGCCGGCTCCGGTGCCGCCCAGCACGACGATCCCCGCGGCGGTCCAGGCCATCAGGATCAGGGCCTTGTGGTGCTCGCTGCGCGGTTTGCGGCGACGCCCCTTGGCGCGACGGCGCGGACCGTTGGTCCCGGTGTCACCCGGTATACCGGGGTCCGGAGTGCTCTCGGCTGACATGTGCTCCTCGAATCTCGTACGGTCGGTTACCCCCTGCTTTCAGGGACAGGCCTGGATCGGCGCGGCTGGTACCGCTCCATCGTCGCTCCGTCCGGTCAGACGGGGAAACTCGGGAAAGGGTTGCACAACGCACTGTGCCCAACCCGTGGAAGGTTGGGCACAGAGCGTCACTGAGGTTGACGGGCGTACCGCCGTCACCAGGGGTTTCAGCCGAAGAGGTCGTACTGCTGGAAACCGCCACCGACCGAGACTCTTGTGGCAAAGATCTCGCTCGTGGCCTTACCGGTGCCCTTGTAGAGATACAGGGTGCCGCCGGGCGTGCGGGCGAGGAAGTCGGCCCGGCCGTCGCCGTTGACGTCCCCGATCGCGTCGAAGGCGTTGTAGCCGGTCCAGGCGCTGCGCACCTTGGTCCGGGCCGAGAAGGCACCCGTACCGGACTTTCCGGTGCCCTTGTAGAGGTACAGGTCCCCGGTGCTCCGGTTGCGGGCGAGCAGGTCGGCCTTGCCGTCGCCGGTGAAGTCGCCCTTGCCCCGCAGGACGTCGTACTGGTTCCAGCCACCGCCGACCTTCACCCGGGCGGCGAAGGTGCCGTTGCCCTTGCCCGGGTAGATCCACAGCGTGCCGCCGGAGTCGACGGACAGCAGGTCGGGCAGGTAGTCGCCGGTGACGTCGCCCGGGGTGACGATCCGGGTCCGGGTCGTCCAGCCGCTGAAGATCTTCGTCCTGGCCCAGGAGTCGCTGGAGGGCACGTAGTGCAGCCAGTAGACGTCGCCGGTGGAGCTCTGGCGCAGCACCAGGTCCTGGTAGCCGTCCCGGTTCAGATCGGTCTGCAGGACGACGTTGACCCCGTCGTACGACCCCAGGGAGACCCGGGCGGCGAACGCGGAGCCGGTGGAGTCCTTCTCGAACGCCTCCTTGGTGGAGGAGTTGCGCACGAACAGATCGGCCTTGCCGTCCGTGGAGCTGAGGTTGGTGTCGTCGACGTTCGCGTAGGCGGCGCCGACGTAGCTGCTGACCTTGGTGAAGACGCTGTAGTAGCCCTTCTTCACACAGTTCTCGACGCCCCAGGAGACGACGCCCACGATCCGGTTGTTCACGACCAGCGGCCCGCCGGAGTCACCGTTGCAGGAGGCCTTGGTCCCGCTGTCGGTGCCGCTCTGCGTGCCGGCGCAGATCATGTGCCCCTTGACGTAAAGGGAGCCCCAGGCGGCGGAGCAGGTGGTGTCGGCGTGGATGGTCAGCGCGGCCGACTTCAGCGTCTGGGAGATGTCGCTGCTGCTGGAGCTGGTGCGCCCCCAGCCGTAGAGCCGGGCGGGGGTGCCGCCGGCGTACGAGGCGGTGTCGCCGGACGTCGTCATCCGCAGGGGCGTGGCGGTGACCGGCGCGGCGAGGGTGAGGACGGCGATGTCGTTGTTGACGGTCGTCGGGCTGAACGACGGGTGGTTCCACTGCCGCAGCGGCAGCGAGACGGTGCCGCCGTGCAGGTCGGTGTTGCCCGAGCTGTCGGTCGTCGGGGTCTGCGAGGTGCCGGTCAGGACGGCGCCGTAGGCCTTCCAGTTGTAGGCCTTGCCGTTCTCGTCCTTGACGCAGTGCGCGGCGGTGAGGATCTTCGTCGGCGCCACGACGGTGCCGCCGCAGAAGAAGCTCACGACGTTGCTGCTGTCGGAGTCGTCGTAGTACCACAGCTGCGCCATCCAGGGCGCGGTGGTGAGGGTGGTGTCGGTGCCGCCGATGACCTGCGGCGAGACGGTCGAGCCGGTCGTGCTCGCGCTGTAGGACGACCTCGCGGCGCTGGGCTCGGTGGTGAGCGCGCCGGCGATGCGCTTGGTCAGCTCGGCGACCGGCACGGAGCGGGTGGCCGGCTTGGCGGTGGGCGTGGGCACCGGGGTCGCGGCGTTCGCCGACGCGGTGGACAGCGCGATCCCGACGGCCGCGGCGACGCCCGCGGCGGCGACGGGCAGCCCGAAACGAATCCGGCGTCTGTGACGCCCGCCGGACAGGGATGTGGACAAGGAGGTTCCCCCAGGGGACACAAGTGACAGGAGGGGGCGTTGCGAGCACGCCCCCTCCTATCAGCGCCAAAGGGCCGGCCCCCGTCACTCTCGTGACGGGGGCCGGCCCTGACACCCTCAGGGGCGCGGGGAGCGCTCAGTCTCCGTTGCCGGGGGTCGGCGTCGTCTTCTGGATCTGCATCAGGAACTCGACGTTCGACTTGGTCTGCTTCATCTTGTCGAGGAGCAGCTCGATCGCCTGCTGCTGGTCGAGCGCGTGCAGCACCCGGCGCAGCTTCCAGACGACGGACAGCTCCTCGTTGCCGAGCAGGATCTCTTCCTTACGGGTGCCGGACGCGTCCACGTCCACCGCCGGGAAGATGCGCTTGTCGGCGAGCTTCCGGTCGAGCTTGAGCTCCATGTTGCCGGTGCCCTTGAACTCCTCGAAGATCACCTCGTCCATGCGGGACCCCGTGTCCACCAGCGCGGTGGCGAGGATGGTCAGCGAGCCGCCGTCCTCGATGTTGCGGGCCGCACCGAAGAAGCGCTTCGGCGGGTACAGGGCGGTCGAGTCGACACCACCGGACAGGATGCGGCCGGAGGCCGGGGCGGCGAGGTTGTACGCACGGCCCAGACGGGTGATCGAGTCGAGCAGCACGACCACGTCGTGACCCAGCTCCACCAGACGCTTCGCCCGCTCGATGGCGAGCTCGGCGACCGTGGTGTGGTCCTCGGCCGGGCGGTCGAAGGTCGAGGAGATGACCTCGCCCTTGACCGACCGCTGCATGTCGGTGACCTCTTCCGGACGCTCGTCGACCAGGACGACCATCAGGTGGCACTCGGGGTTGTTGTGCGTGATCGCGTTGGCGATCGCCTGCATGATCATGGTCTTGCCGGTCTTCGGCGGGGCCACGATCAGACCGCGCTGGCCCTTACCGATCGGCGACACGAGGTCGATGATGCGGGTCGTCAGCACGCCCGGGTCCGTCTCCAGACGGAGGCGGTCCTGCGGGTAGAGCGGGGTCAGCTTGTTGAACTCCGGGCGGCCACGGCCGTGTTCGGGCGCCATGCCGTTGACGGAGTCCAGCCGCACCAGGGCGTTGAACTTCTCGCGCCGCTCGCCTTCCTTGGGCTGGCGGACCGCACCGGTGACGTGGTCGCCCTTGCGCAGGCCGTTCTTGCGGACCTGGGCGAGGGAGACGTAGACGTCGTTGGGACCCGGGAGGTAGCCGGAGGTCCGGATGAAGGCGTAGTTGTCCAGGATGTCCAGGATGCCCGCGACCGGGATCAGGACGTCGTCCTCGGCGAGCTGCGGCTCGGCGCCGCCCATCTCGTCACGGCCGCGACGGCCACGACGGTCCCGGTAACGGCCCCGGCGGCCACGACGGCCGCCCTCGAAGTCGTCGTCGTCCTGCGGACCGGCGCCCCGGTCCTGACGGCCGCCGCCCTGCTGCTGGTTCTGCTGCTGACGCTGGCCCTGCTGGTCGTCGCCCTTGCGACGGTCACCGCGGTCCTGCCGGTCCCCGCGCTCGCCGCGGTCCTGCCGGTCGCCGCGGTCACGGCCGCGGTCCCTGCGGTCGCGGCGGCCACGGCCCTCGCCGTCACCGGCGTCGCCCTTGGCCTCGCCCTGCGGCTGCGCCTGGGCCGGGTTCTCGGCCTTCGGCTCGCTCTTGGCCTCGGCGACGATGGTCTCGGCGCTGTTCGACGCGGGGGCGCCGGCCTCGGCGGTGGCCCGGCGACGACGGCGCTCGGTGGGCGCGTCCTCGCTCGCGGGCTGGCCGGGAATCTCGATCTGCTGCTGGGCCACGGCCGTCTCGGCGGGCGCCTCGGCCGACTTCCTGTCGGCGGCGGGAGCGGCGTCGTCGCCGGTACGGGCCTTGGAGGTGGCCCGGCGCTTCGGCTTGGTCTCGGCGGCGGCGTCGGCCTTGGCAGCCGGGGCCCCACCTCCCGCCTGCGCCTCCTTGATGACCTCGATCAGCTGGCTCTTGCGCATCCGCGCGGTGCCCCTGATACCGAGGCCCGAGGCGACCTGCTGCAGCTCGGCCAGCACCATGCCCTCGAGGCCGGTACCGCGGCGCCGCCGGGAGCCGGCACCGGTGGCAGGCGCGGAGGCGTCCGTGGCGGGCGCGGCAGCGGTCTCCTCGACACGTGCGCCCATCAGATCGGTGGTGTCGCTCACGAAGGGTCCTTCCCTGGAGCGGACGTCGGCCTTCTGGCTCGGCGACCGGTTGTGCTTCCGGCTTGGTCCTTGGTGTGTGGACCGCGCCGGGGCGGTGGTCCGCCAAAGATGGCGGAGGCGATATCTGGGATGGCGCTTCCCAAAGCCGTGGCACCGAGTGCCGGTGTCACATGACCTGGTCGCACCGATTCCGGAGCGTGCCCGGCAAGTCGCTCAGTGCCCGCGTACGAGGTACTGCCCACGTACGTCGTACGGACCACAGTGCGGCTTGGGAGGCTCCCGGAAGAATGTCTGTCCCGGACGGGGACACGAAGCACCTCGCCATGGTGGGGTCGGGTGCAGACTTGAGGTTAACACTACCGGATCCAACAAACATTCCCCCTCTCGAAATCCGGCAACCGTGTGTCAGGTCGCAAGCGGCAGCACGCTCGCTCCCCGGGCGTCGAGGTCGAGCCGGTTGGCGGCCCACCCCTCGCCTGCCAGATGGGACACCTTGTCGGCGCTGTCGGCGTCGACCAGCGCCAGCACCGTGGGCCCGGCTCCGGAGATGACCGCCGGGACCCCGTCGGCCCGCAGCCGCTCCACCAGCGCGGCGCTCTCCGGCATGGCCGGGGCGCGGTACTCCTGGTGCAGCCGGTCCTCGGTGGCGGGCAGCAGCAGCTCGGGGCGCCTGGTCAGGGCCTCGACGAGCAGGGCCGCCCGGCCCGCGTTGGCGGCGGCGTCGACGTGCGGCACGGAGCGCGGGAGCAGTCCGCGCGCGGTCTCGGTCAGGACCGGCTTTCCGGGCACGAAAACCACCGGAACGATGGAATCGGCGGGCTCCAGCCTGATCGCCCGGGCGGCCCCCGCCTCCATCCAGGCGATGGTGAAGCCGCCGAGCAGACAGGGGGCCACGTTGTCGGGGTGGCCCTCGATCTCGGTCGCGAGCTCCAGCAGCGCGGTGTCGTCGAGCCGGGCCTCGCCGCCTATGGTCACGGCGCGCGCGGCGACGATCCCGGCGCAGATGGCGGCGGAGGAGGAGCCCAGGCCGCGGCCGTGCGGGATGCGGTTGGCGCACACGATCTCCAGGCCGCGCGGCTGTCCGCCCAGCAGATCGAAGGCGGTGCGCAGGGACCGTACGAGAAGGTGGTTTTCGTCACGTGGCAGCGTCTCGCTGCCCTCGCCGGCGATGTCGATGTGCAGCCCGGAGTCGGCCACCCGCACGACGACGTCGTCGTAGAGCCCCAGCGACAGACCCAGGGCGTCGAAGCCCGGGCCGAGGTTGGCGCTGGTGGCGGGGACGCGCACCCGCACGGCGGCGGCGCGGAACGCTGGACCGGCCATCGCTCGACGACTCTCCTTGAGCTGCGTGATTGTCGAATGGCATTCGATTGACATTCGATGACGTACGAAGACCCTGCGGGCCGTGGAGACGGCGCGGTACCCGCCAGATGCGAGGGCATATGCGGCGGGCGGGTTCGGTACAGCCTATCGAAGGAAGGTTCTGTGGCGACATAGGGCGCACAGGAGGCGCACGATGCGTGTCGTAAGCCCCCTGTGCACCCCCGTAGGGACAACCCCCGGAGTCGCTGAGGAGTTCCCGGTCGGGGTCCTGGTCGGTCCCCGGTCAGGCGAGGCCGAGGCGCTCCGCGGCGGTGGCCGCGTCGACCGGGACGGTGACCGGCTGCGGGGCGCCGGCGACGGCCCAGTCGGGGTCCTTGAGGCCGTTGCCGGTGACGGTGCACACGATGGTCTGGCCCGGGTCGACCTTGCCCTGCTCGGCGGCCTTCAGCAGACCGGCCACGGAGGCGGCGGAGGCGGGCTCCACGAAGACGCCCTCCTGGGAGGCCAACAGCCGGTAGGCGCGCAGGATCTCACGGTCCGTCACCTCGTCGATGGCCCCGCCGGACTCGTCCCGCGCGGCGAGCGCGTACTGCCAGGACGCGGGGTTGCCGATGCGGATGGCGGTGGCGATGGTCGACGGGTCCTTGACCACCTCGCCGCGCACGATGGGCGCTGAGCCGGAGGCCTGGAAGCCCCACATCCGGGGCTTCCGCTTGGCCACGCCGTCGGCGGCGTACTCCGTGTAGCCCTTCCAGTAGGCCGTGATGTTGCCCGCGTTGCCGACCGGCAGGACGTGGATGTCGGGCGCGTCGCCGAGCATGTCGACGATTTCGAAGGAGGCCGTCTTCTGTCCCTCGATGCGCACCGGGTTGACCGAATTGACCAGCGCCACCGGGTAGTTGTCGCTCAGCGAGCGGGCGAGGGTGAGGCAGTCGTCGAAGTTGCCGTCGACCTGGAGGATCTTGGCGCCGTGCACCAGCGCCTGTCCCATCTTGCCCAGCGCGATCTTGCCCTGCGGCACGAGCACGGCCGAGACCATGCCCGCGCGCACGGCGTAGGCGGCCGCGGAGGCGGAGGTGTTGCCCGTGGAGGCACAGATGACTGCCTGCGCGCCCTCCTCCTTGGCCCTGCTGATGGCCATGGTCATCCCGCGGTCCTTGAAGGACCCGGTCGGGTTCGCGCCCTCCACCTTCAGGTGGACCTCGCAGCCCGTGCGCTCGGAGAGCACCTGCGCGGGCACGAGGGGCGTGCCGCCCTCGCGGAGCGTCACGACCGGCGTGGTGTCGGAGACGGGCAGCCGGTCCCGGTACTCCTCGATGATTCCGCGCCACTGGTGGGTCATTGCTGGTTACTCTCCTTCAACCCGCATGATGCTGGCGACACCCCGCACGGTGTCGAGCTTGCGCAGCGCCTCGACGGTCCCGGACAGGGAGGCGTCGGACGCGCGGTGGGTGACGACGACGAGAGAGGCCTCGCCGTCCTTGCCCTGTTGCCGAACGGTGTCGATCGACACCCCGTGCTCGGCGAACACCGTCGCGACCTGGGCGAGAACACCCGGTTTGTCGGCGACGTCGAGGCTGATGTGGTACCGCGTCACGACGTCGCCCATGCCCGACACGGGCAGCGCGGCGTACGCCGACTCGCCGGGACCGGTCGCGCCGCCCAGCCGGTTGCGGCAGACGGCGACGAGGTCGCCGAGGACGGCGGAGGCGGTGGGGGCGCCGCCCGCACCGGGCCCGTAGAACATGAGCTGCCCACTCGCGTCGGACTCCACGAACACGGCGTTGTACGCGCCCCGGACCGAGGCCAGCGGATGCGTGAGCGGGATCATCGCGGGATGGACGCGCGCGGTGACCGACTGACCGTCCTCGGCCCGCTCGCAGATGGCGAGGAGCTTGATGGTGCAGCCCATCTCCTTCGCCGAGCGGAAGTCGGCGGCGGTGACCTCGGTCATGCCCTCGCGGTAGACGTCGTCCAGGCGCACCCGCGAGTGGAAGGCGATCCCGGCGAGGATGGCGGCCTTGGCGGCGGCGTCGAAGCCCTCGACGTCGGCGGTGGGGTCGGCTTCCGCGTACCCCAGGGCGGTGGCCTCGTCGAGGGCCTCCTGGTACCCGGCGCCCATCGAGTCCATCTTGTCGAGGATGAAGTTGGTGGTGCCGTTGACGATCCCGAGCACCCGGTTGACCTTGTCGCCGGCGAGGGACTCGCGCAGCGGCCGGATCAGCGGGATCGCGCCCGCGACGGCGGCCTCGTAGTACAGGTCCCTGCCCCGCTCCTCCGCCGCCGCGTGCAGCGCGGCCCCGTCCTGGGCGAGCAGCGCCTTGTTGGCGGAGACGACGGAGGCCCCGTGCTCGAAGGCGGTGGTGATCAGCGACCGGGCGGGCTCGATCCCGCCGATGACCTCCACCACGACGTCGATGTCGCCGCGTTTGACGAGGGCGGTGGCGTCGGTGGTGACGAGTTTCGGGTCGATGCCCTCCCGGACCTTGCCGGGACGCCGTACCGCGACCCCCGCGAGTTCGACGGGGGCCCCGATCCGGGCGGCGAGGTCGGCCGCGTGCGTCGTCATGATGCGCGCCACCTCTGAGCCGACAACCCCACAGCCCAGCAGCGCCACCTTCAGCGGACGCGTACGCATCATCCGACCTCGTTTCCTCATACCGTCTACGGTTGGACCAGTCTCACTCACCGGACGGGACTTTCTGCCGATTGTCCGAATCCTGAGACATCTATTTCATTTGTACGGGCCTGAAAGACCGAAGATCTTCCGCCCCCGTCCCTATGGCCGGCCTCACCCGACGTCGAGCCGGAGAAGATCCTCCTCGGTCTCCCGCCGCACGATCACCCGCGCCTCGCCGTCCCGCACGGCGACGACCGGCGGCCGCAGCACGTGGTTGTAGTTGCTGGCCATGGACCGGCAGTACGCCCCGGTCGCCGGTACGGCGAGGAGGTCACCCGGTGCCAAGTCGGCCGGCAGGAACGCGTCCTTGACCACGATGTCCCCGCTCTCGCAGTGCTTGCCGACGACCCGCGCGAGCATGGGCTCGGCGTCGGAGGCCCGGGAGACGAGGGCGACGCTGTACTCGGCGTCGTAGAGCGCGGTCCTGATGTTGTCGGACATGCCTCCGTCGACGGAGACGTACGTCCGCAGCCCGTCGAGGGGCTTGATGGTGCCGACCTCGTAGAGCGTGAAGGCGGTGGGCCCGACGATGGCGCGTCCGGGCTCGACGGAGATCCGGGGCGTGCGGAGCTTGGCCGCGTCGCACTCACGGCTGACGATCTCGGTGAGCGCCTTGGCGATCTCGTGCGGCTCCCGGGGATCGTCGTCACTGGTGTAGGCGATCCCGAGCCCACCCCCGAGGTCGATCTCGGGCAGCTCCACCCCGTGCTCGTCCCGGATGTCCTTGAGCAGTCCGACCACCCGATGTGCGGCGACCTCGAAGCCGGACATGTCGAAGATCTGCGACCCGATGTGGGAGTGGATCCCGATCAGCTCGAGCCCGTCGAGCTGCAGGGCCCGCCGCACGGCCTCCGCGGCCTGCCCCCCGGCGAGCGGAATCCCGAACTTCTGGTCCTCGTGGGCGGTGGCGATGAACTCATGCGTGTGCGCCTCCACCCCCACCGTGATCCGGATCTGCACCCGCTGCCGCTTGCCGAGCTCCTGCGCGATGTGGGCGACCCGCACGATCTCCTGGAAGGAGTCGAGCACGATCCGCCCGACCCCGGCGGTCACGGCCCGGCGGATCTCCTCGGTCGACTTGTTGTTGCCGTGGAAGGCGATCCGGTCGGCGGGCATACCCGCGGAGAGCGCGGTGGCGAGCTCGCCCCCGGAGCAGACGTCGAGATTGAGCCCTTCCTCGTCCAGCCACCGCACGACGGCCCGCGAGAGGAACGCCTTGCCCGCGTAGAAGACGTCGGCGTCGTGCCCGAAGGCGGTACGCCAGGCACGCGCCCGGGCACGGAAGTCGGCCTCGTCGAGGACGTACGCCGGGGTGCCGAACTCCTCGGCGATCGCCTTGACGTCGATCCCGCCGACGGTCACGACCCCGTCGGCGTCCCGGCGCACGGTCTGCGCCCACACCTTGGAGTCGAGGGTGTTGAGGTCGCTGGGCGGTGCCGAGTAGTGCCCCTCGGGCAGGACATCGGCGTGACGGGGCCCGGCGGGGTGTGCGGAACGGCTCATCTTCGGTCGTCTTTCAGAGGTGTTGGGGTGCGTCGATGCCGAGCAGGGACAGGCCACCGGCCAGCACCGCCCCGGCGGCTTCGGCAAGAGCGAGCCGGGCACGGTGGGCGGCCAAGGGTTTCTCCTCCCCCCGGGGCAACACGGCGGGGAGCAGGGGCAGCAGGGCATCGGCAACGGTGACGAGATGCCGGGCGAGGCGATCGGGGGCGTGGTCGGTGGCGGCGGCGAGGAGGACGCGGGGGTGGTCGGCCAGGGCGGTGAGGAGGGGGGTGGGGTCGGGGGGCTGGGTGAGGGGGCGGGGCGGCAGCAGACCCCCGGACCCGGCAGTCGGCCCTTCTCCACCCGCGGGCCCACCACCCGGCGACGCGCCACCGCCGGACAGTCGTACGTCCCCGGGTTCCGCGGCGAATCCCAGGGCGGCGGCGTTGCGGGTGAGGGCACGGGTGCGGGCGTAGGCGTAACGGACCCGGAAGAGCGGATTGCTCTCGCGCTGGACCAGCTGGTCGGCGGTTATACGGGGCCGGTCGTGCGGGGCGAGATGCAGCAGGGCCCAGCGGGCGGCGTCGGGACCGAGCAGAGCGGGGTCCCCGGGCGCCGGGACGGGCCGGAGACTGACGGGTTCGGCGTGCTCGACCTCGGCGCGGCCGCCCTGGGAGGCGATGATCCGGGTGAGCGCGTCGGCGACGACCTCGGCGCGCACCTCGTACGGAATGCGCAGCTCGACGATCCGGCCGGCAAGGGCGTCACTGCGGCCGTACGCCGTCCCCGCCCGCAGAATGTCCCGCACGAGGCCGACGGGAGCGGCACCCTCAAGGCTGATGTTGATGAACCCGGGCCCGGTGACGGCGACACCGGCGACCCCATCCGTAGCGACCAGATGCCGACACAGAATCTCGGCGACCCGAAGGGGCGGCTGCCCGGCGGGGCGGGCGAGCTGGAGGGCGATGCTGGTGGCGTAGTCACCGCAGCCCCCGGGCCCGGGCGGGGTGACAACGGCCCGTGCCGGCACGGCAACGCTCAGTTCCCCGTCGTCAACAGCACAACGCACCGCGCGCAGCACGGTACGGGAGAGCTCGACGGGGGTCACGGGACAAGCGTAGGGGAGGAGGGGGGTGGGTAGGCGAGCAGGTTTGGGCGGGGTATCGGGATGTGGGACGGAGGTCGGGGGCGGGGCCACTGGGGCCGATCGGATGACGGCGGCGTCGGTCACACACTGGCCGGCCATCGGTCAGGTGACGCCGAGGGGTTACGGACCCCAGGGAGGCCGTCGGCGCCCACGGGCGGCGCACCCATCAGACACGAACGCCGGCCGCACAGCTGCACAGCCCCTTGCTAGGGAAGCCCGGCGTCACTGAGGCCGACGTCTTGGAGATCGCCGCCATGAAGCCCATCGTCACCTGGACCACTGTCGCTCAGACCACTCTCGTTCAGACCACTCTCGTTCAGACCACTGTCGTGGAACTCTCCGTCACTCAGCCCGGCGTCATGACGCCCGGCACCCCCCTCTCCCCCGCCCCGGTTCCGCCCGCCCCGCTGCCGCTGGATCAACTGCTGCACGAGCCGTACGAGTTCGGCGGGCTCAAAGGGTTTGGCAAGAAAGGCGTCGACGCCGACGTCCAGCCCGGCCTCGACCTCGTAAGACGTACAGGCACTCACGATGGCGAGGGGAAGATCACGCGTCCGCGGATCGGACCGCAACCGAGCCGCGGTACGCAGCCCGTCCAGCCTCGGCATGACGACGTCGAGGGTCACGACATCGGGCCGCACCTCATGAACGAGATCCAGACACTCGACACCATCGGCCGCGGTCACGACCTCAAGCCCCTCCAGCTCGAGATTGACCCTGATCAGCTGCCGGATGACCTTGTTGTCGTCCACAACAAGCACCCGGCCCGAAGCGCCTGGCACAACTCGAGAGTAGGTCGACCCCGGCCACCGCGTCCGGCTTTTCCCCACTTCCACCGCGCACGAGGGACACGACGGGGGACGACCTCACCCCCGCCCCCGCACCGCCGGCGCCACCCACAGGAACCCCGCCCCGGACCCCACGACCGACACCGCAAAACCCGTTCATGAACACCCCGAAGGAGCTGGTAGGGTTCTACCCGTCGCCGCCAAACCAGGGCGCCCGACACGCCCCCGTAGCTCAGGGGATAGAGCAACGGCCTCCGGAGCCGTGTGCGCAGGTTCGAATCCTGCCGGGGGCACCGGAAAATCAAGGCCCTGAACTGCAGAAATGCGGTTCAGGGCCTTTCTTGTGCATGCCAAAACGCACACGGCTACTTGGCGATGACCACTCCGTTCAGGAAGGCTTCGACCTGCGGCTTTACGGCACCGCACGGATGGAATCCCAAATGTCCGATCCCGCAGAGTGCTTCGCGCGGGACATACGCGGGACGCCGAACCGCACGATGCAGTCGCAGCAGAAAAGCACCTGCTGCGACCTGTGTGTTTTCCGATGGGGACGCCTCCCGATGAGACGGAGGAACACCTCCGTTTCACTTTCGCGGGCCAGCACGCGACACGAATGTGGGAGCCCGTCGCCGCAGCCACCGCTGACGAACTGCATGGCACAGGCGGGATGGGAAGCCCGCGAGCCACCGGCCCCCGCGGAGACGACCGGTGGTCTGGTTTCAGCGACGCTTCTTGCCCCTGCTTCGACCGCCGCCCTTACGTCGCGTGGTCGACTGCGTTTGGCGTACCTGCGCCAGGTACGCCTTCTCGCACTCCTCGTATGCCAACGCAGCCGGCCCGGCGATCTCCTCGTCCGGGTGGTCCGAGAGCAGTTGAAGGGCATGCGATGCGGTGGCGGGGTCGGCACGGGCGAGATCCGACACCAGCGCGGGTGCACCGCCCGGCCAATCGGTGGCCATCTGTTCCAAGCCCTCATACAGGGCGCCGAGTTCCGGGGTGGGGCGGCCACCATCCGTTCCTTCCGGCAGCGCCTCCTCGTCCTCCAGGACTTCGTCGAGGGCGAAGGAGGCGCGCCAGGCCGGGACCGCGAGGGCGTGCAGCCGGTCCAGCCTCCACAGCAGCCGGGCCGAGAGGGGCACGGCCTCTTCCTCGACCGTCTCCCCCACCGCCCGCAGCACCTCGGCGGCCCAGGCGCCGAGTACCCGGTCGCCGACGTGACCGGCGAGCAGCCCGGGCGCGGCGTCCGGCAGGGTCAACGCCACCAGCCTGCGGTGGCCCGGCAGGTCCGTGGAGGGCGCAGGGGCCGCCAGTGCCGCCAGCAGCGACGGCCAGCGCGCCTCGGGCCCCTCGCCGCCCGCGACCCACTGGCTCAGCACACGGTGGGCGGCGGGATCGTCCCACTGCCGCGCGGCGGGGACCAGCCGTACGGCATCCATCGCGACCACCGCTTTCATGGTGGGGAAGCGATCCGACACGCTCAAGGGCGTCCACCCGTGCCCCTCGCTGTCACCCGCGGCGGCCCCGTCTGTCTCCCGCGTCGGTTCACCCGCTCGGGGTGGCCAGCCCCCGCCGTACGCCAGCAGCAGCGCCTCTCGAAGTACGACAGCAGCCAACGGGGTCAGCCCATACGCGTCGCCACGCCGCCACACCGCACCGGCCTCGGCCAGCAGATCCAGGCGTCCGACCAGCCGCTGAGCCTCCGGTGCCAGCTCGATGGCTTCCTGTTCATCCAACTGGCCCATCTGCAGCAGTCGTTCGAGCTCCGGCAGTGACGGCAGCCGGTACGTCTCCGCCGTGCACCCGGATTCCTCCAGCTCCGTGAAGTCCTCGGGGCCGCGCACCGGCGCGGCGAGCGACGCCTCCGGCGGCACCGCCCAGTCGGCTGCCACAGCCGCATCCCGCGCCACCGACCGGGTCTCGCCCGCCGCGCAGTGGAGTGCCATCAGATCGCCCAAAGTCTCGCCCTCGAAGCCGTCCCCGAGGTCCGGATCGTCGTCCAGCCGCGCGCACAGTTCCACCCGGGGGCGCACCGCGAGAGCCGCGAGTTCACCCACGTTCTGCTCACGCCATGCTTCCAGGGACGGCCCAGGCCGCGGCCTGCCCTCCGGATCCAGGAGGAGAAAGCCGGTCGTTAGCGCGCTGTCGACCCCGTCCGTGTCGACGTCCGCGGGCGGGGAGGCGGCGAGCTGCGCGGCGGGCGCGAGCAACCCGCTGCCGCACAGCGCGGCCACAAGGCCGTCCTGGTCGGCGGGCAGCTGGTGCGGCGGCGCGAACGGCTCTTCCCCTCGCAGCATGTCGTACTGCTCGGCCACCGTGCCCACCGCGGTGAACAGCGCCATGTCGTCCGGACGCGGGCCGGGAGCGGGAAGCGTCGCCAACGGCAGTTCGGCCGGCCCCAACGACCAGCGGCGTCCCACGCGCAGCCCGGCTTTCGTGACCGCCTCGGTCCACTCGTGGACTCCATCGGCATCCATCAGACGCGCCACCTGTTCGGAGCCGAGCAGGTCCAGCACCCATGGCGCCTCGTCCGACTTTGTCAGATACAGGGCGAGACGCTGCCCCAGCGCCATCGCGGCCACAGCCTGCCGCTCCATCGCCAGTCCGCGCCGGTAAGGGCCGAGCGCCCACGCCGCTCGGCCAGGGAGCCCGCGTCGGGCTCCGCGGCATCCGTCGCGTGCGGAAGGGACAGCAGCCTGACACGCTCCGCGTACGGCAACCGCCCAAGTTCCTCCAACTCTCCCCGCACCGCCTGCGCGTCCCGTACGTCGACACCGCGCGACCGCAACAGGCCGCCCCAGAAGCGAGGGAGAGTCAACTCGCGTGGGTCACACATCACCCGCAGGTGTTCCTCGGCGCACTCGTCGATCGCCTCGCGCAGCCGCGCGTGCCGCTGCGTTGAGCCGCCCGTCCGCTCTGGTGCGGTCCGCCAGCACGCGCAGCACCCCGAGTGCCGCACCCTCCTCGCCCGGTGTGACGGACAGGAACTGCGGCAGCGCCTCGAGCAGCACGGCCCGTACCAGGTCGGGAGTGGCCTCGGGCAGCCTGTCGCGCATCTTGGCGCCGCTCAGGGCGAGCAGATGCAGGACCGCGTCCGCGGCCACTGGATCAAGACGTTCGCAACGCTCCGTGCCCCAGGAAAGAAAAGCGTGGGTAGCCAGACCGGATTCCGCTTCGCGTGTCACCCGAAAACCGTACAGAGCCGCTCCCGGGGGTGAAGTCGCTTCTGTCCGTCGTATGCGGCTCAGAGAATGTCAGCAGACGGAGCACTCCAATGCCCTGCAGGCCCACTGCTGATCACCGGGCAACACAGCACGGACACCGACGCATCCGCCCGGCGATCCGCCAAACCGACGGCCCGTCCTCGACCTGCTCGAGCGGGGACGTACGGGAACTCCACAGTCCGCTCTGGGCGGGCGTGGTCCGGCATGCCGGATCGTGACAGCCCGCGACTCAAGCCCAGGACGACCCTTCTCCACGATGACAGCGGCCTCGACGAACTGGCCTCCAACACGGGGCGCGATAGTAAGGTCAACCTATACCATTGCTGTTCAGGTAGACCCAAACAGAATCGGGGAAGCTGTGACTGAACAGGGACGGAAGCCGGGGCGGCTGCTGGACCGCGATCACGAGTGGGCCCTACTGAACGAGTTTCTTGGCGATCCAGCGACCGAGCTGCGGCTGGCGATCGTCTCGGGGCGCCGGAGAAACGGGAAGTCGTTCCTGCTGGAAGCACTGACAGAAGCGGTGGGCGGGCTGTACCTGACCGCCGTGCAGGAGGAAGGTCGGGTGCCCGCGCTGCACCGGTTCACCGAGATGATCGCCGCGCACGCGGGTGTGCGGCCCGGAGCGATGCGGCTGGACGACTGGCGGGATGTGCTCACCGCCGCGCTGGAGGTGGTGAACCGGGCCTCGGGGGCGCCTCTGATCGTCATCGACGAGCTGCCGTACCTGCTGCAACACTCCCCGGAGATCCCTGGGTTCCTGCAACTTCTGTACGACCAGTCGCAGTCAGGCAAGGCACCTGGCGGCCGGATCGTGCTGTGCGGCTCGGCGATGAGCGTGATGTCCGAGCTGCTGTCCGGGACCAAGCCGCTACGCGGCCGAGCCGTTCTGGACCTGCGCCTGCCGGCCTTCGACTACCGCACCGCCCGCACCCACTGGGGGATCACGGACCCGGCGGTGGCACTGCAAGTCGACTCCGTACTGGGCGGCGCCCCCGGTTATCGGCCGCTGGCCGCGGGACGTGCCCCACAGAGGGAGGCGGAGTTCGCCCCCTGGGTGGAACGCACCCTGCTGGACCCGGGTCGGGCCCTGTACTCCCGGGTGGAGGCGGAGTTCCTACTGCGCGAGGACCCACGGATCACCCACCGCACGCTGTACTACGACGTACTGTCCGCGGTCGCCCGGGGCGCCTCGACCCCGGCGAAGGTCGGCTCGATGCTGGAACGGTCCCGCTCCGCGATGGTCGCCCCGCTGGAGGTGCTCGAGTCCACCGGATACGTCCGCAAGGAACAGGATCTGCTCAAGGCGCGGCATCCGGTCATCAGCGTGGCTGACCCGGTGATCCGCTTCAACCAGCTGATCACACTGCCCATGGTGGACATGGTGGAACGACGGCGCGGAGCCCAGGTATGGCAGTCGTCTCGACCGACGTACCACTCGAAGATCCTCGGCCCGCATTTCGAGGAGACCGCGCGCGAATGGGCCCGCTCCTTCGCCATCGACGAGGCGGGGCTGTCGCTCGGCGCGGTGGGCACGGCGGAGATCGCCGACCCGACCGCCCGGACCAGGCACGAGGTCGACCTGCTCGCCATGGCTCCTGGCGAGCGCCCTCAGAACCCGCGAGCCGCCATCGCCCTGATCGGTGAGGCCAAGGCCACCGTCCAGCCCCGAGGGCTCAAGGACCTCGAGCGCCTCGAGCACATCCGGACCCTGCTCTCCGACCAGGGGCACCGGCCCGATGACGCGATCCTCGCCCTGTTCTCCCTGCACGGCTTCCACCCCGATGTGATCGACGCCGCCGGACACCGCCGCGATGTCCTCCTGGTCGACATCGCCGCGCTGTACGGCGACGGACCCATCCACGGCCTGACATGACTGAGCCAGGGGCGCGTGACTCACGCGGGCGCCATGGGCCCCATCCTGGTGGCCGATGGGGGCGGGATCGACGCCGACTGGCACTCGAAAGCGCGACGCCGCCTCAAATGGGGCATTCCATTGGCGCGGGACATGCACGGGACGACGCGGCTGACATTTCGTCAGCCATCCCGCCGACCTGCTGAAACATCTGGGAACCATCCGGCCTCCGGAGCCGTGTGCGCAGGTTCGAATCCTGCCGGGGGCACCCAGCATGAGGTGCCCAAAGACCCCGTCACCAGCGGAGACGCTGAGGCCGGGGTCTTCGCGTATGTGCAGGCGTATGCGGCCCGAAGCGGCTCTATGTCGAGGTCTGTGGACGAGGTGTGGGCGGGATCTCGAAGCATCGCCGCAGGTGAGCCCGGAAAACGATGCGGCCCGGACCCGGGACAGGTGTGGGCCCGCATCGCAAGGCTGCACCGACTCCCCTAATCGGCGGTGACCCCCCATAGGCGATCTGCGCCGGCCTACCGTCGCGGTAGAGCACCGTGCAATTCCCCTGGGCGCGGCCTGGGAAGTCCAGTTGTTCAGAGTCGAGCGCGGCGTCCCACTCCTCGTAGGTGGGCCGGCCGTGAGGAGCCCACGCTCGCACCTCTTCATCGGTCAGCGGCCGCATGAACGGACCGTCATCGCTGGCCGCGGCCTCGATCATGAGAGGGAAGTCCAACACGGAGCCCGTGCCGCCGGTGAAGATGTACTCCTGCCACGCTGGGTCATGCCACAGTTCCTCGACGGACCGCCCCTCGAAGCCGTGATTGTCCCGAGCCAGCTCGTCTTCCTGCTCCTGCCGGAACGCGGCCGCCAAATCACGCTGTACGGGCCCGTATGAGTCCATGCGTTGCCACCCATCCGCGTCCCCTCTCCACTCGAACTGCACGTTCAAGAGCGGAGCGTAAGAGACGGCACTGACAGGGCACCCCGCCCCGACGATGGTCACCCCCTGAAGGCCGGCCACAGGCCCCGCAGGGACGGCCGGCACCTCGCTGAGACGCACCGGCTCAGGCCAGCCTCCAAGCCTGGCGATGGCGAGCAACGCCGTACACCTGCTCCACCTGGTCGGCCGTGAGGGTAGTTCACTCGACCCGGCCATGCATGGAGGAATGGGACTAGCGAGTCACCGTCCCGCCGCCCAACGCATGCCGTATCAGCTCCCCGTCCTTCCTGGGCACCGCCAGGTCATAAGTCCCCGCGCCCGTGACGAGTTCGTATCGTTCGAACTTCCGGGCCAGGCGCACCTTCCCGGGCGCCGGTTTCAACCGGAACGGCGCCTGGAGGGTCGCGCTCCGGCCTCCTCGCGCGTCGTTCCAGACCGGCGCCTCACCGGCGGCGAGCCGGAGGTAGCCCTGCCTCAGCCTCGCGATCTGCTTGCCCTTGCCGACCGAGACCTTGACCGTCCCACCGATGCTCTGCGTGAACCCGACGACCCGCAGCGGTTGCCCAGCGTCGAAGTCCGCGATGTCCCGCGCGGGCGTGCGGCGCCGGATCCACGCCCAGCGCAGCAGCACGTCCACCATGGTCTCGGTACCGGCGGACCGGCGTCCCGCACGTGCGTTTGTCACTTCGCTGTCCCAATCCGTCGTGCCTCTTCTTGCCTGCCGACGCGTCCCGCCACGGCACGGCCGTCATTCGTCCCGCGTGAAGTCCGGGACACCGGCGACCGAAGCCGGATCTTCGATCGGCCACATCCGGAAGCCTTCAGGAGCACGTACCCGGGACACGCTGATGCCGTGCAGACACGCATCGCACCAGAACAGCGCATAACCGACCCTGCTGCTGGTGTCGACGATGTAACGCACCTGCAGCTGGTAGCGACCGCAGACGGGGCACGGGCCGCTGCCCGCCTTGTCATCGTCGGGGTCATGGCCCTCGGTAAAGCGTGCCAACGCCTTCAGCCACGCCTCTCGATCAGCCATTACCCAGCCTCCCGTTGAAATGATTCCAGAACTGGTCCTCCGAGGCGTATGCGGCTCTCTCCCAGGCGGATTCCTGTTCCAGTGACGAGGCTGAACCGTACAGACCGATCTGCATGACGTGCATCCGCTCGTGGCCGATGGTCCGGACGAGATCCTCCATGGAGGAGAATGCGTCGGGATACAGCGTAATAGTCCCGTCCGGCGATGTGTGCCCGTACAGGCCACGCCCGATCAGGTCGGCATCACGATTGATCTTGACAGTCACACCAGCCAGTCCGACGCCGGCGTCGGAAGCCGCCTGGCTGACGACGCGCTTCTGCATCGGTACCTGCAGTTCGGAGAACGCTCCCGTGTTCGAGGTACGGCGGGCGAGCCCCCGAGAAGCGCTCCCCGAACTCGCGCCGCTCTTGGGCGCAGACTCCTGGTCCCTTTTGCCGCTCGTGGCCGAGCCGGAACCAGCGGTCTCCTCCGCCGCTGAGCCCGCCTCCTTCGCCCCCGAGCGGGCAGCAGCCTTGGACGCCGCAGCGGTTTCGGCTCCTTCCGAGACAGCTGCCGCCCCCGCGCCGGCGATCCCCGCCGCCCCTGCGATCACGGCCCCGCCTTCACCGATCACCCCGGCTGCCGCTCCCGTCACCGCAGCCCCCAGGCCGCCGATCTCGGCCCCGGCAGTGAAGCCCTCGGCGCCCGCTACCAGGACGGCGCCGCACGCGCCAGCCGTCGCCGCCACGCAAGCGACCGCGCCGACCACCACCGCGGTGGCGACCACGGCCGCAAGCACGGGGTGCCGCTCGACCGCGTGGTAGGCCTTCTTGGCGTAGCAGGAGAAGGACCAGCCGCAGCTGTGGGAGCTTCCGCCACCGCTGCTGTGGTGCGAGGACGTGGAAGTCGTCGTGGTGGTCGTGGTCGTCGTCGCCGGCTGCGACGTGCTGCCGCAGTCGATGGCGCAGGTGTTCATCGTCGGGTCGTTGTACCAGTCGTCCAGCCCCGTCGGGTCGCTACCTGAGACCGGGTTGTCCGCCGCATACGTGTACCCGTCGATCTGCTGGGCGTCGGTCAGCTCCAGGACCGGGTCGTCCGAGACGAACCGGCCGATCGTCGGGTCGTACTCCCTCGCCCCCAGGTGTGTCAGCCCCGTGACCGCGTCCTGCACCCCGCTCACGAAGCCCTTGTCGCCCGGCCACGCGCTCGAACCCGGCTGCGTACCGCGGGGGTTGCCGAACGGGTCGAGCCGTCGTCGCGTAATTGCCTGCGTCGTCGCGTCCACCGCGGTCTCGGCGGTGTCGTGCGCGTCCGTGACCTGCCACTGCAGGGCGCCCGTGCTGGTGCGCACCGCGATGGTCTGGCCCGCCCACTCGTAGTAGCGGGTGCCTGTGGCCGTCGTCGCGCCCTTGGCCATGTGCACCTCGGTGTCGCCCAGGTACAGCGTCGTACCGGAGTCGTCCCGCGAGAGCAGCCGGTTGCCGTCGGCGTCGTACAGGTACGAGGCAGACGTGCCGTCCGCGTTGGTCACCTTGGCGAGGTGGCCCTCGGAGTCCCAGTCCAGTGTCTGGGTCTTGCCGTTGATGGTGCGAGTGTGGGTGTTGCCGGCGTGGTCGTAAGTGTAGGAGTTCGTGGTCGTGGTGGAACCCACGACCGTGCTCGTCGACGTCAGCGTGTGCGCTTGGGCCGTGGCTATGGGCGGGTAGCCGAACGATGTCGTCGCGTCCGAGCCGCCCGTCGTCGTCGCGTGGTCGATCTGCGTCTTGCGGTTGCCCAAGTCGTCGTACTTGAAGCTCTGCCAGTACGGCGCCGGGCCGCCGAGGACCGCCGTCGACGGGTCTGCCGAGCATCCGTCCGTCGCGGTCCACGCCTCGGTCAGCCGGTCGTGGCCGTCGTAGCGGTAGCACTGGACGTCGTCGGTACCGTCGGCGTGCGTGGCGACCTTGGTCGGGTTGCCCGCGTCATCGTAGGTGTACGACGTGTCCTGCACAGGCGCCGACTGGGCATCGTCCGTGACCAGTTCACGCTGCAGACGGCGTGTGCCGTCCTCGTACGTGTTCGTGATCTGCAGCCACTTGGCGCTGTCGGAGGACGAAACCCCCAGCGTGAGCTGCGCGACGTCACCGAACTTCGTGTAACTCGTGTTCTGGACATAGCCGGTGGTGCCGTTCAACGTCGTCGGCATGCTCAGGTCGTTGTAGCCGTACGTCAGCGACTCGGAAGGCAGTCCGCCGGCGGCCGGGTCGGAGGTGACCTGGACGGTGCCGTCGAGGTTGTAGCCGGTCGTCGACGTGTACGTGCCTGCGAGCGCTTCCTCACCCGTGACCGAGGGGATGGTGACCCGGGTCAACGTCGGCCGGTACAGGGCGTCGTACGCGCCGACCTGGCTGACGTACGCGCTGCCGGACGAGCCGCCGACGTATCGGATCGACGACGTCGGCTGTCCCTTGGCCACCGAGTCGTAGGTCCACTTGGCCAGCTCATGTGCCGCGTCCTTGGTGGTGCCGTCGTACAGATCGGTCTTGCGCCCGAGGATGTCGTAGGAGTAGCTGAGCGTCTTCTCGTCGGACGTGCCGACCGCGCCCGTGGTGGAGGCGACCTGGTCCAGCTCGTTGTACGCCGTGCTCGTCGTCCCCGTGTCCGGGTCCGTCGAGGTGATCTTGCGGCCCATCAGGTCATAGCTGTACGACCACGTGTTGCCCGCGTCGTCGACGACCTCCTTGAGCTGACCCTTCGGGTTGTAGGTGTACTTGATCGACGTGTACGAGCCCGACGGGGTGCCGTTGTCGTACTGCCGGGTTTCGACCGTGCGGCCGAGCGTGTCGGTCAGCGTCGTCGTCGCGATGCCGCCGTTGGGCGGGGTGACCGTGACCCGGTCACCGCCATACGCCGTGGAGGTCGTCCAGCGCTTGGTGCCCAGCGCGTAGAAGTCCTCCGCCGTGGGCCGGCTCGCGCCGTCGTACGTCGTCAGCATCTGGGACGGCACCGCGGAGGTGATGTTCGCCAGCGTCCCGGACGGGGAGCTGGTGTCCGTGTAGTCGGCGTCCGCCTCAACAGCCAGACCGCGGCTGTCGTACTTGGTCTCGGCGATGACCCGCCCGCCTCCTGGTGCCGGGGTCTGCGTCTGACGCGGGCGCAGCAGCGCGTCGTACAGGGCGTACGTCGTGTCGTACGTCGAGCCGTCATTGTTCAGCTTGCCGGTGGAGACCGCGGAGGCCGCGGTGTTGGAGATCGAGTAGGTGTACACCAGGCTCGCGGACTGGCCCGAGGACTTGCTGCGGTTGGCCAGCCACAGGCTGGTCAGGCGGCCGAGGCCGTCGTATGCGTAGTCCGTCCGCTTGCTGTTGGGGTCCACGACCGAGGTGGCGAGGCCGCGCCCCGGGTCGAAGGTGGTGGTCGTCGCGTAGGACTTGGCGTCTGTGGTGACCGTACTGGTCAGCGGACCGCCAGTGGTGGGCGTGTACTTGGTGGTGCTGACCGTGTTCTGGTCCGTGTCCTTGACCGAGTCGACCCGGCCCTGCGTGTCGTAGTGGGACGTGGACACCGTCTGGTAGACGGGGCTGCCGCTGCTGTACGACGACAGGCGCTGTGTCGACGTCTCGTCGCCGAGAGTCGGTGCCGTGCCGTAGGACTGGTTGTCGTAGAGGGTGCGGACGTCGGAGACGACGTCGTCCGGGCGGGTTGTGGTGGCATCGCAGGCGACGTCGACCGTCTCGACCCGGGTGGGGAAGGCCACGAGCCAGTCGGTGGTGTTGTTGGCGAGCGTGGTGCGGGTGCACTGCTCGTCGCCCTTGACGGCAATGTCGCCCGCGTCGTCGACCGTCTTGACGGCACCGGTGGTGTCGTCGTAGGTCGTGGTCACCAGGGTGTTGCGGGGGTCGCCGGTGGACAGGTCGGTGCGGCTGTGCACCGCTGCGGGGCGGGTGAAGTAGCTGCTGCGGGTGCCGTCCGTGGCTGTCTGGTGGATCCACTGGTCGGTGATCGTGCCGGACACCTCGGCAGTGCCGTTGTAGGTGATCGACTCGCGGACGTTTCCGGCGAGCGGTTCATCGTCGGTCACCGAAGTTTTGGTGGAGTCGGTGACCTTGGCGCTGCGTGTGGTTCCGTCGGACTGCTTGTCACCGTCCATGCCGCGGAAGTACGTCGCGACCGTTTTCGTTCGCGTCGACTGCGCGTCGCCTGTGGTCGTCGTGACGCTGCCGTAGCCGCGCCACTGCGACCAGGTCTTGCGCTTGGCCGGGGCGGTGACGTTGTCGGTGTCGTAGTGCCAGGCCGGGGAGCCGTTGTAGGTGTAGTCGGTCTCCTTCAGCGGGGCGCCGCCGGTCGGGTCCGACTCGGTGACCTGGGTGACGACGTACTTGTGGAACCAGTCCAGTTGGGGATCCGCCGTGTAGGGCGGCTGCCAGTAGGTCGGGAAACAGCGCAGGGTGTCGGAGTCCGGGCTGCTGGGCATGGTGGTGCCCGCGACGCACTGCGGGTCGGAGTAGTTGACGGTGAGGACCGAGCCGGTTTCGGAAGTGATTGTCCGGACCCGCCACTTGACCAGTGCGGCGATGTCGTCGTGCGTGGTGTCGACCCGGTTGAACAGTTGGACGCCGGCGAAGGTGACGGGCGGCATGGCCTTGGTGGAGCCGTCCTTGCCGGTGCGGGTGATGGACTTCAGCCACAGGCCTGCGGAGGTGCCGTCGCCGGGATCGGGGAAGGACTGGTCAAGGGCCCAGGTGTCGACGTCGCGGTAGGACGGGGTGGACAGGCTCGCGTCCCAGATGCTGGTGGTCACACCGGTCAGGCGCTTGCGGGAGAAGAACGTCGGCCCGGTCGCCGAGCACACCTTGCCCGAGGCGCAGATCTGGTCGTACGGCACGTCGGGCCAGTGCGAGGCGGTGCTGGAGGTGAGCGAGGAGCAGTCCTCGCTGCTGGTCACCAGGCAGCGTTCGGCGGTGGTGAAGCTGACCTTCTCGGGGGCGTTGCCGAAGACGGTGGAGGAGGTGATGCCGTAGTCGATCCGGCTGAGGTAGTCGCCGCGGTCGTAAGCGGTGCCGTTGTCGGTGGTGGTGCCGTTCTTGGCGTAGTAGTTGGTCTCCTTGGTGTACCAGTACGACATCGCGTTGCCGTGCGGGTCCACCACGTAGTCCAGATTCCACCGCCAGGCCTGGGTCAGCGCCCGGCCGGAGAACGAGGCGCCCTGGTCGTATCCGGGTTCACCGGAGTCGTCGCCGAACACCGGGACGGTGTCGACCGAGTTGGTGACGGGGTTGCCGGTGGCCCAGCCGGGCAGACGGTTCTTACCGAAGACGTACTGGGTGCCGTCCGGGGTGGTGACAGTCCAGAACTCGCCGTCGTTGTCACCGTTCGTGGCACCGGTGGAACGCACCACCCGCTCACCGTCGTCGGCCTTGGCGTGCCACTCGCCGGTGGTCTTGTCCTTGATCAGCGGGCTGGACTTGCCGCCGAGGACCAGGGTGGCGTTGTCGTTCGCCCAGCACTCGTCGTTCTTGCCGGACTGGCCGTCGTCGTCGCAGGAGTCGTACGAGCGCTCGATGTATCCAGTGGTGAGGTCGAAGCCTTCGCCGACCCAGGACGGCTGGTTGTTGGTGGACGGCAGCCGTCCGTCGACGCTCTGCGCGTCGTAGGTGATCGCCAGGTTGGGCGACGGACCGCCGTTGGACGGGGGCACCGACAGCGGGTACGACCAGGTGAAGTCACCGCTGGAACCGCCCGCGCTCCAGGACGCGGAGGGGTTCAGGGAAGTCGCTTGGTAGGAGCCCGCTCCGGACTTGGCAGTGGCGGTCGCGGCCAGGGCCGTCACGGCAGAGGCACTGACAGCGGTGGTGGCCGTGAGGGTGTGGTGTGCTATGTCATTCTGGGTAGCGATTGCGGTTGTGGCCTGGCACTTCTTCACGCTCGGGGTGGTGAGCGCGCAGGCGGGCAGACGCACCAGGGTCAGCCGGGAGGCGTAGTCGCCGCCGTAGGCGCGGGCGAAGCCGGAGTAGTCCAGGGTCAGCCGGGTCTTGCCCGTTCCCTGTCTCCCGTCGGCGCGGGCCAGAGACAAGACGGTGCCGTTGATGCCAAGGGCGGCCGCGGTGCGGTGTGCGGCCACCTTGACTGCCACCTTGGCCGGGGCTGCACCGGTGGTCGGCGCACTCACCTCGACCGGCAGGCCGCCCACCGAAGTGGCTTTGGCACGGGCCTTCCTGACTGCCACGGGAACGGTGGCGGCGGATGCGGCCGGCCAGTGGGCCGGCTTCACCACCTGCTCCGCGGTGCGGGCGGCGGCTGCCTTGGCCGGGTCCTTCTTCGTGGCCTTCTTGGCCTTGAAGGGCACGGCGGTGCCGTTCTTGACAGCTGGTGCGTGCACCGTGTGGTGCCCGTGTAGCTGGGTTGCCCACACCGCCGGGGCGGTGCCCAGTCCCGTGGCCACCAGGGCGCTCGTGGTGACAGCGACGACCCACAGCCGGGTCCGCCGTAGCCCATCCATGACTGCTCTCCCGTTTCGTGTGAAAGTCCGCTGAGGGTCTGTCGCCTCCGCCGTGTCGGCGGGACGGCGCTACAGCGGGATGGGCGCTTCGTTGCTGTACATCTGGTCGATGTCGGTGTCGGACATGACGCCGGTCCACACCCGTACGTCGTCCACGAGACTGTGGGCATAGTCGCTGTACGCGCCCGTACTGATCCGACCGCGGCCGATGTTGAAGGTGCCGGTGGCTTGCCAAGGCGTGTCGAAGACCACGCCGTCCCCGGTGCTGTCTTCGGTGTCGGTGTCGCCCTGAGCCCCTTGCCGGACTCCGTTGACATAGAGGAACAGCTGGTGGTGAGCCCCGTCGTAGACGCCGGTCAAGAGCGTCCAGGTACCCGGGTCGACCAGCTGGGCCGACGCGATGTCAGCGGGCACCTTGACGACCGACGCGCTGGTGGTGTCGGCACTGGTGCGCCCGAACACCCACATGCCCTGTGCGGAGCCCGCCGCCTGGTCGTACCACAGACCCCAGGAGTCGCGTACGCCGCCGGACTGGGTGGCGATCCTCATGTGATGGGCCACGCTCGTGTCGGACAGCGCATCCGTATCGAGGTTGGCCCAGGCCGCCACGGTGAAGTCGCCCTGGGAGTCCACGATCGGACCCGAGGCCGTGGCATTGGCCGTCGAAGTGCCGTTCAGGGACAGGACGTTGCCCTTGCCGCCATCGGTGTCCGTGGTCCACGTTCCGCCCGAGGCGACGGTGGCCGTATGGCCGTACCCCGAGGAGTCCGAGGCCGCCGTGCCCGAGGTCTCCTCCATGCCCCAGTCCGCGGCGAGAGCCGGCCGCGCGTGGCCCGTGCTCGCGTCCGTCATCGCCTGGAGGTCGGCGATCTCCTCCTCGGACAGGATCCGGTTCCAGGCGGTCACCTCGTCCACCTGCCCGGGGAAGTAGTCGGTGAAGGTGCCGCCCGCCTGGCCGCGGGCGATCTGAATGCCGCCGGTCGCCTGCCAGGGCGTGGTGAAGGCGACCGGATCACCCTGCGGCACACCGTTGACGAACAACTGGATGGTCTGCTCCTGCGCGTCGTACACACCCATCAGATGCGTCCAGACGCCGACCTCCGGGGTCGTGGTCGAGATCGAGCGGACGATCGTCGGCGAGGCCACGTCGGCGGTGTACTGGTTGAAGATCCACGCCTGGTAGGAGGTCGAGTAATACAGGGCGAACGCGGAGCCGTTGGCGCCCGACTGTGCGACGGCCACGGCGTTGTGGGAGTTACCCGTCAGCCGGACCCAGGCAGCCACCGTGAAACTCTTCGTCGTGTCCAGCGCCGAGGAGGCGGTCGCCGCGTACGCGGACGTGCCGTCTCCCTGGAGTGCTTTGCCGAGCCGGGCCTTGTCGCTCCACACGGCTCCGCCGTTCAGGGTCGCGTCCTTGCCGCCGATCGAGTCGGCCGCCACGGTGCCGGTGCCCTCGTCCATCGACCACTGGTCGACAGGACCGGCACCCGGCGCGACCTTGAAGGAGTAGGTGTAGCTGGCCGACGCGTTCCCAGCCGAGTCCCAGGTCTGGACGGTGAGGGTGTTCAGCCCTCGTACGTCGGGTGCCAGGGACCGCGTGTAGCTGGTGGTGGCCGTGCTGAACGTCTTGGTCTGCACCGGGTTGTCGTTGAGCTGGTACGTGTACTTGACGACGTCTGTGGCCCCGTTGGCCTTGAGCGTGAACGAACCGGGCGCCCCCACGCCGCCGTAGGCGGTGCAGTCATCGGGCGAGTCGGGGCTCGCGCACTCGGGGTAGGCCGTCGAGTCGACGTCCGGCTGGACGGGACGCGACGTGTCGATCTTGAACCAGCAATTCGTGGACCAGCCCGAATACATGTTCCCGGTCTTGCCGTCGAAGGTGTACTTGTACTGCGTGCGGGCCCGGAAATGGTAGGTCTGCCCGTTGGTCAGCGTCGGGGTCGTCCACGTCCCGGCCGTGCCCGACGTCGTCCACGCCGACGGGCTGCCCGAACCGGCCAGCGGGTCGGTCGCGTCGGCGTCGTACTTGTACACCTCGAAGTTCGGCCGCAGCGTCGACTGGGAGCCGTCTGCCGACTTGGGCGCGGCGGTCAGGGTGGGTGTCGCGTCCCGGATCACGACGGCCGTGGCGAGGGTCGACCCGCACGCCAGGCTCGGGTTCGACATCTTCACGCCGGTCGGGGTGCTGGGCTTGGAGACGAAAGTCACCGACAGCGTGGGCTTGTGGTCGGAAGGCGAGGCGAACTGCTTCCAGGCGATCGGGTCGCTCTCGTCCGCCGCCTGCAGACCGAGAGTGGTGGTCGAGCCGGACTGGCCCGCGGTGTAACTGACCGCGTCAGTGGCGTCGAAGGAGACGTTCCCGCCAGGGCAGGACGACGAGTAACCCTTGGCCGTACTGACCGAGTCCACCTGCTTGGACCAGGCCGGCTGCTTCGACCACGTCGTGGACGACGAGATCGCCCCGGTGCGCCACAACTGCACTGCCTTGTCCGTGCAGTTGGCCGACCACACCTCCAACGCCTGGAAGGTCGCCGAGAGGATCTTCTTGCCGCCCAGCGTGTGGGTGTCGAACTGGTACAGCGAACGCGCCATCTTGTTGTCCACCCACGCGTCGTAGCCGACGCCCAGCGCATGCGAGGTCTTCCAGAACGAGGTCGAGGGCGAACTCGTCCAGACAGTGGTCCAGCCCGCGAGCGAGGCGCTGGTCGTCTGGGGGTCCAGCACCACGGGGTAGGTGGTGTCGGGGTCGTCGAGGAAGGACCGCGCGGGCTTCAGAGTCAGTACGTCGTCCGACACCGTCACGTCCATGGCGCTCGATCGGGCACCTGGGGCCGGCCCGTCCAGCGCGCTTTCGTCGGCGGCAGCGGTCACGCGCGCAGGACTGGTCACGGCGTACGACACCCGTGAGGCAGTGGCGTACGACGCCGTCGACGTGGTCGTCGAACCAGTAACCGATGCGGGGGCCGGGGCGGCGGAGGAGTCGTACATCAGCGCCGTACCCGTAGTGAAGACCGGCCGCCCCTGGCCGTCGACGAAGGCGGCACCGCCGGAGTGCGTGTCATGCGCGGAGACACCGTCGACCGAGACGGGGAACCGAATGCTCGACAGACCCGTGTTCTGCGCCGCGTCTCGCGACTTGACCACCAGGTTTTCACTGAAACCGTCCGGAGTGGCCTGTACCACCAAGTCTGTCCCGGGCATGACATTCTGATACGTCGCCGTAGCACCCGACAACGTCGGCGCGGGCAACGCCCACGGCGAGCCGACGCTGTACGTCTTCCCCTCCTGAGTGATGCTCGCCAAGGGGGCGTGCGAGCCGCCCCCCGAGAAAACGATGTCCGCTGCGGCGGCCTTCGGCACGACCGTGCCAGACGACGTCGTCTGCAGGTCCGTGTCGACCGGCACCCAGCCCGACGCCTTCTCCGCGCGCACCGGCACCGGATCGAACTCAACCGAGAACGTGCCGTCCGGCTGCGCTGTGACGAGTTGCGTGGGTGTCGTCTCCGCGCTCACCTCGACGGGCGAGCCGGACGCCGCAGCTTTCTGCGACGCAGCCGCCTCGGGCGACAGATCACTTGCACTGCCGCCAGTCGCCGCCGGCGAAGCATCCGCCGCGGTCGCGCCGACCGCCTGGGCGCCCGCAGCACCCAGCAACTGCACAAGGAGCGCCGATGCCACGACAGCACGGCGCAACCCCCCGCCCCGACCCATGTCCCCCACCTTGTGTTCACAAGTTTCTTACAGTCCGGGTGATCAAAACCCAGGAAATTACGGCTGTCAATCACTTACCCAGGGCGCCGACTCGGCCAAAATCGCCCATAAGCTGCGCAAAATTGTAAAGAAATAGTAAGAGATTCCCACGAGGGAACGCCACGAACCGGCAAAGAAGAGCAATCAAGCGATCTTGCGGATCTGCAGGTAAACGGAGAGGTGAGTAAAAGAACCAAAAACTATATGCCCGTGCTGAGTCATATCGACGACGGTTGCAGCAGGTTGGCGGCGATCCAACAACAAGTTCAGGGCAGCGGCTGATCTGCAACCGATCCAAAACACACCGCATGCACACACACCGCATGCACACTTTGCGGGAAGGCGAGAGTTCAGTCCCCTCAAACGAACTGCATCCGTCCTGATCGGCCGCCACAGCCTCACCAACCAGCAGGCATGGAACAACACCGGCCCCGCGGTGAGCTTCCTCGACGGCCTGCCGGCCTGGCACCTGCAGCACTGGGCGGAGCGCTGGCCGTCCCTGCGCACGGCCCTCAAGCGCCCCGCCCGGGTGGCGGATACGCGATCATGGTGCCGAATGCCGTGTGGAACGTCGGAGCGCCAGGGCCCCGCGCACGATGTCCATGCCCGACAGTCCCTCAATCCCCGTCCGCATCCAGTGAATCGCCTCCGGGGCACCCCGACCGGGCTGCGGACGTCTCAGCGAAAGCCTTGGGAGCGGAAAGCGGTTGATCGCCTTTTTGGGGGTAACCGGGAGAGCAAGAGTGGTTACCCGTATAGGAGGCCATGATGATCGCTCTTGGCGTCATCCTTGTCATAGTCGGTTTTCTGACCGGCGTCTCGATCCTGTGGACCATCGGGATCATCCTGCTGGTGGTCGGCGCCGCCCTCTGGCTCATGGGGTCCATGGGTCACGCCGTCGCCGGTCGTCGACACTATTGGTGAATGCGCAGCGGACGCCGGGGGACGAAGAGACGCGAGGGTCAGGCGTGCTGATCAGGTGCGCTGAGCAGGTGCGCTCTGATGGGCGCATGCGTCAGCCGCACTGATCAAGCGAACTGGTCAAGCGAACCGATCAGGCGGAGCGCTTTCGGGCCGCCGTCTTTTTCGCCGGCGTTTTCTTGGCGGTGGTTTTGGCTGCGGTTTTGGCGGTGGTCCTTTTCTCCGTGGACTTCGCCGTCGATTTCGTCGTCGTCTTCTTCGTCCCCTGCGTCGACTTGGCCGTCGACTTCTTCGCGGCGGCGGTGGTTTTCCGGGCGGCCGTCTTCTTCGCCGTCGACGTGGACTTCCGGCCCGACGTCTGCTTGGGCGTCGCCCGCGCCGACTTCCGGGCCGGGAGGTGTGTCACCTCCGCGTCCTCCGCCTCTTCGCCGGCCTCGGCCGGTTCCTCGCCCCGGGACTCCTTCGCCGCCCGGACGCTTTTCTCCAGGGCCGCCATCAGGTCGAGGACCTTGCCGCCGGGGGCCGCCTCCGGGGCCTCGGGGGGTGCCTCGCCCGCCGCCTTCGCGGCCACGACCTCCTCCAGCGCCTCCCGGTACTCGTCGTGCAGTTCGGTGAGGTCGATCTCGCCGAGGGTGTCCATCAGGGCGTCGGCCAGGTCGAGTTCCTTGTCGTTGACCGTCACCTTGGCGTCCGGGGCGACCCCTTCGGGTGCCCGCACCTCGTCCGGCCAGAGCAGGCCGTGCATGGCGATCGCGTCCTCGACCACCCGCAGCATGCCCAGCCGTTCCTTGCCGCGCAGCGCGAACTTCGCGATCGCCACCTTGTTGCTGCGCTTGAGGGCCTCTCTCAGTAGGGTGTACGGCTTGGCGGCCGGGGCACCGCCCGCGGCCAGGTAGTACGCCGCGTCCATCTGCAGGGGGTCGATGCGGTCCGCCGGGACGAAGGCCACGATCTCGATCGTCTTGGCCGTGGGGAGCGGGAGGTGGGAGAGGTCCTCGTCGGTGATGGGGATGATCGTGCCGTCCGCGTCCTCGTAGCCCTTGCCGATCTCGGCCGAGGAGACCTCCTTCTCCTCCAGCTCACAGACCTTGCGGTAGCGGATGCGGCCGCCGTCCTCGGTGTGGATCTGGCGGAACGAGATCGAATGGCTCTCGGTGGCGTTGACCAGCTTGATCGGGATGCTGACCAGGCCGAACGAGATGGCGCCGTTCCATATGGACCTCACCTGCAGCACCCTTTCGGTCGTTTTCCGCCATTACGTACCAGTTTGCGTGAGATTCTCATCGTATGACGCCCATCACGGAGGTGGAGGGCAGACGGCTCGCCCTCAGCAACCTGGAGAAGGTGCTCTATCCGGAGACCGGGTTCACCAAGGGCGAGGTGCTGCACTACTACGCCACCAGCGCCGAGGTGCTGCTGCCGCATCTGCGGGACCGGCCGGTGTCGTTCCTGCGGTATCCGGACGGGCCCGGCGGGCAGGTCTTCTTCGCCAAGAACGTTCCGCCGGGTACGCCCGACTGGGTCACGACCGCCGAGGTGCCGCGGATGGAGGGGCCGGCGCGGATGGTGCTCGTCCAGGATCTGGCGTCGCTGATGTGGGCGGCGAACCTGGTCACCGAGTTCCACACCCCGCAGTGGGTGGTCCAGGATCCCGGGGTCGCGGACCGGATCGTGTTCGATCTGGACCCGGGTCCGCCCGCCACCGTCGTCGACTGCTGCGAGGTCGCGGTGTGGCTGCGGGAGCGGCTCGCGGCGGACGGGATCGAGGCCTGCGCCAAGACCTCGGGGTCCAAGGGGCTGCATCTGCTCGCCGCGGTGCGGCCGACGCCGTCCGAGCAGGTCAGCGACTATGCGAAGCAGCTCGCGGTGGAGGCGGAGCGGGCCATGCCGCGGCGGGTGCTGCACCGGATGACGCGGAGTCTGCGGCCGGGGAAGGTGTTCGTCGACTGGAGCCAGAACGCGGCCCGGAAGACCACCGCCACGCCCTACACCCTGCGGGCCCGCCCGGCGCCCACCGTCTCCGCGCCGGTGACCTGGAGAGAGGTCGAGGAGTGCGGCGCACCGGGCCAACTCACCTTCCAGGCCCCGGACATCGCGCCCCGCATCCAGGACTACGGCGACCTGCTGGCCCCCTTGCTCGACCCGAAGACGGCCGGATCACTGCCGTGAGCGCCCCCCAGTCACCTCGAGCCACCCCCAGTCACCTCGAACCACCCCGGTCAGCAGCGTCCGCGGCAGCGTGACCGGTCCAGGACCGCCCTCGGAACCTGCGGGGCGACGGGCATGATCCACGCGCGCGTGGCCCCGCCCGCCGGTACGCCGACGTGACCGGGCGCCCCGGCCACCCCCATGCCCGCGAAGGCCGGCGTCTCCGCAGCCCGGCGCGGGTCGTCGACGCCGGCCGGCTCGACGACCTCCGAGGCCGGCTCGGTGATGCCGTACGTCCGCCCGTGTCACGCACGCCCGCGCCCGCGTCCCCCGGCCCCACGCAAGCACGCACGCCAGCGGCGCCGAGCTCACACCCGCAACCACGTCCCCCGATCCCGCGCCATCGCGTGCAGCGCCTCCACGTCCGCCGGTTTGAGTACGCCGCCCGTGCGGGCCAGGCTCTCGGTCTCCGAGTCCTTCAGGACGCGCAGGTCGCGGAGGGGGACAGTGATCGTCACTTCGGTGGGCTCGAAGAGGACGAGGACCGGGTGGACCTCGGCCGTGAGGGCGTGGGACGCGCGGTCGGCGTCGGCGCGGAGCCGGCGCAGGAGCGGGTGGGGGTCGCGGCGGCCCAGGGTGACCATGGGATCCGCGACCGTCACCCGCTGCTTGCGGGCGTGGACGGTGTGGACGGCGAACAGACCGCCGGGGCCGATCGCCAGGTGGTGGATGCGGTCGCCGCCGGGCAGCGGGACGGAGTGCAGGGCGTGCCAGCCCGCGCCGTCGAGGTGGTCCAGGGCCTCGCCGACCGCCTGCTCGGCGACCAGCGCGCGCCGGCGCGGGTCCGGGCGCAGCCGGTGGGCCGGGGCGGGGTCGCGGTCCAGGGCGACCAGCAGCGCCTCGCCGGGGCGGTTGGGCGCCAGGTCGTCGTCCGGGTGGAGGGAGAGACGGGCCAGCTCGGCCGGGGTGGGGACGGGGGGCGGGCCGACGGCCACCGGGCCGGTGATGAAGGGGCCCAGGGCCTGCAGCACCCCCTCCCGCTCCTCCTCGCTGAGCAGGTTGATCCGGCCCGCTTCACGGTCGTACCAGGCGACGTTGTGCCCGTCCGTGCGGCACACGTACAGCCGTTCCTGACCGTGCCTCCAGGTTGGTATGACGCGCAGTCCGTTCATGCACCATCACCCCTTGACCATGGGAACAGGCGGGGTGCTCCATCGGCAAGAACCCGGTTACCTTTGAGAGCAGTTGGGCCCCACTGGAGGGGGATGGGGAGGCGTTGTTGCGTACCCGCAGGAAGCAACCCGACGTACCGGCTCCGGACGCCCCGTGGAGCGAGATCGTGCCTGGCCTGTGGATGGGCGGGCACGAGTTCCGGGGGCAGACCGGGCAACTGGAGTTCGCCGTCGTACGGGATCAGTTCGATCTCGTGCAGACCTTGCTGAGGCTGCCGGGCCACGGGCCCGACCCGGGTGTGGAGCACCATGTCTGGCCCATACCCGACGGACCGCTGGACGGCACCCAACTCGCGGGGGTCATTCGGCTGGCCCTGGCCGCGAGCGAGGCACTGGACGCGGGCCGCAAGGTCCTCGTCCGCTGTTACCACGGGTACAACCGCTCGGGTCTGGTGGTGGCGCACGCCCTGGTGCGCCGGGGCCACTCCGCCGAGCAGGCGATACGGCTGATCCGGTCCCGTCGCTCGCCGTGGGCGCTGCACAACGACCTGTTCGTCGACTATCTGCGGGCGGGGCTGCCGACGGCCCGGCTGCTGGAGGAGCTGGCCGAGTAGGGGCCCGGCGGGACGAGCGAGGAGCGCCCCGCCGACCGCCCGGCAGATCGAGGGGCCGGCCGGTAGGGGGCCTGGCAGGACGGGCGAGGAGCGCCCCCCTACCGCCCGGCAGATCGAGGGGCCGGCCGGTAGGGGGCCTCCCGGGACGGGCGAGGAGCGCCCCGCCGACCGCCCGGCAGATCGAGGAGCCGGGCGGCCGAGCCGGGAGCCATAGCGGGCCACCGAGAAGCGCGGGTAAGCGTTTCTTCGGGACCAGAGAGGAGCGCGGTAAGTGTTTCTTCGGGGCCGCCGAGAACTGCGGGTAAGCGTTTCTTCGGGGGGTCGGGTAGCGGAGGTAATCGTTTCTCCGGCCGCCTAGGGTGTATCCGGCAACCCTGCCCCCAGCCCCTGGAGCACCGTGCCCCGCACCCGCACCCGCCCCCTGCGCACCGCGCTGGCCGTCGCCCTGCTGGCGGCGGCCGCTGCGGGCTGCGGTGACGCGGGCGGGCTGCGCGGCGCGGGGACGACGCCGACCGCGACCAGCCCCGCCAAACTGTGGCCCCAGCTGTCCCCGGCCGCGAGCCCGGCCTGGGACTACGACAACGGCGAGTCCGAGGTCATGAAGGGCGTCACCGCCCCCGGCGACGACATACGCAGGGTCGATCCGGTGGCGATCGTGCGGGCCGAGATCGCCCAGCACCCGGACGACTACGTCGGCTCGAAGGCGCCGTACCGGGAGACGGCCCGCCGGATGGTGTACTGCGGCCAGAAGCCCGCGGACGAGCGGTGCCCGCTGCTCAAGGCCTACTACCGGGACGTCACCGGTGACGGGCGGCCGGATCTCACGCTGGGCTTCCGGCTGCTGCCGGGCAACCAGACCGCCGTGCGGGTCTACACCGTCCAGGCCGGCCGGGTGGTGCAGGTGATGGCCAACGACGACGCGGTGAGCGGGGTCGAGCTGGCCGGGCGCTCGGTGATCATCCACGCGCCCTCCGACCTCGCCGACTACGAGTACCGCTTCCAGTGGACCTGGGACCCCGACCAGAAGGTGATGCTGCTCACCCACGACGAGATGCTGCGCCTGGGCAAGCGCGAGCACCACCACCGCCGCTCCCCGTCCCCCTCGGCGACCCCATGACGCGGCTCGCGCTCCCCCACTGGGCCGGCACGCTCGCCGTGAAGGCCGCCGTCTTCATCACGGTGATGTGCTGCGGGCTCGCCGCGATGCTCGGCGTGCTGGTGCACGTCTCGGTGACCGACCAGACCGTCGGCCAGGCCCGCAGCCTCGCGCTCGCGCGGCTGGCGGACGCGACGAGGGCGTACCAGGCCGGGGACACGCTGCTGCCGGGGGCGGGCGTGGACCCGCCGGGGCTGCCGCGCGCGCTGCGGGAGCTGGCGTTGGCCGGGGACCGCGGCACGATGGTCTCCGACCACCACGGGCAGCCCACGATGTGGGCGGCCGGTCCCGCCGACCGGAACCGGGCGCTGGCCGTCGAGGTCGACTACGCGCAGCAGGCGCACACCATCGCCGGGCTCGACCGGTCGATCCTGTGGTCGTCCGGGCTGGCGATCGGGGCGACGCTGCTGGTGGGCGCGTTCGCGGTGACGCGGGTGACGCGGCGGCTGCACGCGACCGCCCAGGTGGCCCGGCGGATCAGCGCGGGCGACCTGGACGCGCGGGTGGGTGATCCGCGGACGAGGGACCAGAGCCGGCCACAGGACGAGGTGGCCGCGGTCGCCGCCGCGCTGGACACCATGGCGGCCTCCCTTCAGGGCAAGCTGCTGAGCGAGCAGCGGTTCACGGCGGACGTGGCGCACGAACTGCGGACGCCGCTGACGGGGCTGCACGCGGCGGCCGAGCTGCTGCCGCCGGGGCGGCCGACGGAGCTGGTGCGGGACCGGGTGGCGGCGCTGCGCACGCTGACCGAGGACCTGCTGGAGATCTCCCGGCTGGAGACCGGGCGGGAACAGCTCGAACTGGACGGCGAGGAACTGGGGGCGCTGGCCGCCCGGGTGGTGCGGGCGTCGGGGACCGACACGGAGGTCGTGGTCCTGCGGGACGCGCGGGTCGAGACCGACCGGCGGCGGCTGGAGCGGGTGCTGGGGAACCTGGTGGCCAACGCCCACAAGCACGGGCGGGCACCGGTGTCCGTCGCCGTCGACGGGGCGGTGGTGACCGTACGGGACCACGGGGACGGGTATCCGGACTACCTCGTGGAGCACGGGCCGCAGCGGTTCCGCACGGAGGGCGGGGCCAAGGGGCACGGGCTGGGGCTGACCATCGCCGTCGGGCAGGCGGAGGTGCTGGGGGCCCGGCTGGAGTTCGCCAACGCGGTGGACGGCGGGGCCGTCGCGATTCTGACGCTGCCTCAGCACGGGCCCGCTCTCCCCGATGGCGCAGTGCGACGGGCGGCCGTACCCGAGTCCTCCTAACGTGGCGATTAGTCAGTTTCGCCCCATTTATGGAGGTACTCCCCCATGTCCCTGCGCTCCACCATCACCCGCCTCGGCATAGTCGCCGCCGCCGGCGCCCTCGTCACCTCCGCCGCCGTCACCCCCGCCCTCGCCGACAACGACTGGGGCAGCGGCGACTCCGACACGGGCCGCCCGGACAACCAACAGAGCCAGCAGAGCCAACAGGGCCAGGAAAGCGGGCACAGCTGGCAGGGCCAGCAGGATCAGCAGGATCAGCAGGATCAGCAGAGTCAGGAAAGCGGGCAGGACTGGCAGGGCCAGGACAACCAGCAGAGCGGGGAGCAGGGCGGTCACGACGGCAATCACGACGGCAACCAGCGGCTCGCCCGGGGTGTCGTCACCGCGAGCGAGCTGAACCTGCGCAGCGCGCCCAACCGCGGCAGCCAGGTGATCCGGGTGGCCCACCGGGGCGATCGCGTCTCCATCTTCTGCAAGACGCCGGGCCAGAGCGTCGACGGCGACCGCCTCTGGTACCTCCTCACGGACGGCACCTGGGCCTGGGGTTCGGCCCGTTACATCGAGACCGTCGGGACGCCGCCACGGTGGTGCTGAGTCCCTGGGATCACAAGACCCACTATTTGGGTAGGTTCCGGACATGACCAACGCCGGAACCACCGTGGTACAGGCGGATCCTCCCGCCCGCGCGGTACGCCTCCCCCGGCGCCGTGGCATCGAGCTGGCCCTCATCGTCCTCGCCGTACTGCTGTCGGTGTACGGCTACTGCGCGGTGGGCCTCGCCAGATACGGCACCGTCCCGCCCGGCGCCGCCGGTTACGGCGCCGGGCTCGGCGTGCTCGCGCTGCTCGCGCATCTCGCGGTGCGGCTGCGGGCGCCGTACGCCGACCCGCTGCTGCTGCCGATCGGGGTGCTGCTCAACGGCCTCGGCCTGGTCCTGATCTACCGCCTGGACCTGGAGACCCCGGGCGACCGCGCGGCCCCCACCCAACTCGTCTGGTCCACGCTGGGCGTGACCCTGTTCATCGTGGTCGTCCTCATGCTGCGCGACCACCGCTGGCTCCAGCGCTACTCCTACGTCTGTGTCGCCGCCGCCCTCGTCCTGCTTCTGCTGCCGATCCTCTTCCCGGCGGTCAACGGCGCCCGGATCTGGATCCGGATCGCCGGGTTCTCCATCCAGCCGGGCGAGTTCGCGAAGGTGCTGCTGGCGGTGTTCTTCGCCGCGTACCTGGCCGCGAACCGCAGCGCGCTCGCGTACACCGGCCGCAGGATCTGGTTCGTGCGGCTGCCCACCGGCCGCGTCCTCGGCCCGATCCTCGCCATCTGGCTGCTGAGCGTCGGCGTCCTGGTCCTGGAGCGCGACCTCGGCACGTCGCTGCTCTTCTTCGGCCAGTTCGTCGTCCTGTTGTACGTCGCCACCGGCCGCACCGGCTGGATCGCGGTCGGGCTGCTGCTGGCGTGCCTGGGCGCGGTCGCCGTCGGCCGGCTGGAACCGCATGTGCACAGCCGGGTGGAGGACTGGCTGCACCCCTTCGCCTCCATCGACGCGGGCCTGGGCCCGGGCCAGCTCGCCCAGTCGCTGTTCGCCTTCGCGGCGGGCGGCGTCCTCGGCACCGGACTGGGCCTCGGCCACTCGGTGCTGATCGGCTTCGCCGTCAAGTCGGACTTCATCCTGGCCACGGCGGGCGAGGAGCTGGGCCTGGCGGGCCTGTGCGCGATCTTCCTGCTCTACGGCCTGCTGGTGGAGCGCGGCTACCGGGCCGGCCTCGCCCTGCGGGACCCCTTCGGCCGGCTGCTCGCCGTGGGCCTCGCCTCTCTCATCGCGCTCCAGGTCTTCGTCATCGCCGGCGGAGTGACCGGTCTGATCCCGCTGACCGGCATGGCGATGCCCTTCCTGGCCCAGGGCGGCTCGTCGGTGGTCACCAACTGGGCGACCGTGGCGCTGCTGATCCGGGTGAGCCACACGGCGCGCAGGGAGTACGACGGCGAGGTCGCCCCATGACCCGCCACATCCGGCACGCGGCCGGCTTCTGCGCCCTGCTGCTGCTGGCGCTCCTCGTCAACGCGGCCCGCGTGCAGGTCGTCCAGGCCGGTTCCTACGACGCCAACCCGGCCAACCGCCGCGTGGCCATCGCCCGTTACGGCCAGCCCCGCGGCGACATCCTGGTGGCGGGCGAGCCCGTCACCGGCTCCCGGGACTCCGGCCAGCAGCTGCGCTACGAACGGACGTACGTGAACGGGCCGTTGTACGCCCCGGTCACCGGCTTCGCCTCGCAGGAGTACGGCACCACGCTACTGGAGCACGCCCAGGACGGGGTCCTGTCCGGCACCGACCCGTTGCTCACCCCGCTCCCGCTGTGGCACGGCCTCACCCGCTCGCTCAGCCCCGGCGGACACGTCGTCACCACCCTCGACCCGGCGGCCCAACAGGCCGCGTACGAGGGGCTGGACGGACGCAAGGGCGCGGTGGCGGCGGTGGAACCGTCCACGGGCCGCATCCTGGCCCTGGTCTCCACGCCCTCCTACGATCCCTCGGTCCTGTCCGGGAACGCGGCGGCCACCGAGCGGTCCTGGGAGCGGCTGAACTCCGACCCCGACAAGCCGATGCTCAACCGGGCGGTACGGCAGACGTATCCGCCGGGCTCCACCTTCAAGGTCGTCACCGCCGCGGCGGCGCTGGACGCGGGGGTGGTCACGGACCTGGACCGGCCGACGCGGTCACCGGACCCGTACCGGCTGCCGGGGACGCGGACCTGGCTGATGAACGAGGGCGACGGCTGTGCGGACGCTCCGCTGCGGGACGCCTTCGAGTGGTCGTGCAACACGGTGTTCGCCAAGCTGGGGGTGAATGTCGGGGTCACCGGCATGACGAGGACGGCCCAGGCGTTCGGCTTCAACGACCGCGCCCTGCGGGTGCCGTTCTCGGTCGCGCGCAGCACCTTCGACACCTCGGTCGACAAGGCGCAGCTGGCGCTGTCCTCGATCGGCCAGTACAACACGCGGGCGACGCCGTTGCAGATGGCGATGGTCGCGTCGGCGGTCGCCGACGGGGGGCAGCTGCGGGAGCCGTACCTGGTGGAGCGGACGACGACGGCCGACGGGCGCACCGCGTGGACGGCGGGTCCGCGTGCGGTGCGCCAGGTGATGCGCCCGGAGACCGCGGATCTGATGAAGGAGCTGATGGAGGGCGTGGTGACGGAGGGCACCGGCACGAACGCCGCGATCCCCGGCGCGATCGTCGGCGGCAAGACCGGCACCGCGCAGCACGGGGTCGGCAACGCCGGTACGCCGTACGCCTGGTTCGTGTCCTGGGCGCGGCGCGAGGAGGATCTGACGCCCAGGGTCGCGGTGGCCGTGGTGGTGGAGGACGGGTCGGCGCACCGCGGGGAGATCACCGGGGGCGGGGTGGCGGCGCCGATCGCCCGGGCGGTGATGGAGGCGGTGCTGAACTCCCGCTCGGGGTCCGGTGGTTGAGACGGGGGGTGTCGGAGGCCGAGCGCACCGACCTAACGTTCGGTACATGACGACGACACCGGAAGCCGCGTACCGACTCGCCCAGGTCAACATCGCCCGGCTCAAGGCACCGCTGGACTCACCGCAGTTGAAGGACTTCGTCGACGCCCTCGACCCCGTGAACGCCGACGCGGACGCCGCCGACGGGTTCGTCTGGCGACTGCAGGACGAGTCCGGTGACGCGACGGACGTGGCCGTCTTCGGCGACGAGTGGCTGATCATCAACATGTCGGTGTGGCGGGACATGAAGGCCCTCACGACGTTCATGTACCAGGGGCGCCACCGCGAGATGCTGGCCCGGCGGAGGGAGTGGTTCGAGCGGGTCGCGGAGGCGATGACGGTCCTGTGGTGGGTCCCGGCGGGCCACCGCCCCACGGTGGCCGAGGCGGAGGAACGTCTGCTGCATCTGCGTACCAACGGCCCGACGCCGTACGCCTTCACGCTGCGCGCGACGTTCCCGCCGGCCCCGGGCGACCCGCGTCCGCTGACCGGAGAGATCCCCGAGGCCCTGGGCTGCTCGGTCTAGCCCGGCGGTCACCGTCAGGCCTCGACCGCGCCCGCCTCGATCGCCCCCTCCACCTCCGCGACCCGCTCCCGCTCCTCCGCCGCGAAACGCTCCGCGTCCAGTTTCTCCGCGATCTCCTCGTCCTGGGCCATCAGCAGGTCCAGGTTGGAGTCGCCCATCTCGAAGACGCCCATGTCGACATAGGCCTGCTGGAGGCGCTTGCCCCACAGGCCGATGTCCTTGACGCACGGGACGATCCGGGAGAAGAGCAACTGGCGGAAGAGCGCCAGGAACTCGGACTTCTCGCTGTACTCCTCCGCCTCGGCCGTCGGGATGCCGAAGTTCTCCAGGACCTCGACCCCGCGCAGCCGGTCGCGCATCAGGTAGCAGCCCTCGATGACGAACTCCTCGCGTTCGCGCAGTTCCGCGTCGGTGAGCTGCTTGTAGTAGTCGCGCAGGGCCATCCGGCCGAAGGCGACGTGCCGGGCCTCGTCCTGCATGACGTAGGCGAGGATCTGCTTCGGCAGGGGCTTGGTCGTGGTGTCGCGGATCATGCCGAAGGCGGCCAGCGCCAGGCCCTCGATGAGCACCTGCATGCCCAGGTACGGCATGTCCCAGCGGCTGTCGCGGAGCGTGTCGCCCAGCAGCGACTGGAGGTTGTCGTTGATCGGGTAGACCATCCCGACCTTCTCGTGCAGGAACCGGCCGTAGATCTCCGCGTGCCGGGCCTCGTCCATGGTCTGGGTCGCCGAGTAGAACTTGGCGTCCAGGTCCGGCACCGACTCCACGATCCGCGCCGCGCAGATCATCGCGCCCTGCTCACCGTGGAGGAACTGGCTGAACTGCCAGGACGCGTAGTGCTGTCGCAGCTCCCCGCGCTCCTTCTCGCTCATCTTCGCCCAGTACGGCGTCCCGTACAGCGACATGGCCTCGTCCGGGGTGCCGAGCACGTCGTGCGGATCGACCTCCAGGTCCCAGTCGATGCGCCGCTGACCGTCCCACTGCTTGTCCTTGCCCTTCTGGTAGAGGGCGAGCAGGCGTTCGCGGCCGTCGTCGTACTCCCAGCTGAAACGGGCCGCGCCGGACGCGGGGACCTGCCAGAGGTAGTCACCGGGGTCGTTGCTGTACAGCTCATGGGTCGGCATACCCCGCAGGCTCACATGTAGACGCCGAGTCAACAAGTCCCGCACAGGGGATTGACGGGCTTGCTGACAGGCAGTCTCATAAGTGCCATGACGACTCTCACGGAAGCAGACGCACTCGACGGCCTGCGCGACGCCCTCGGGCTGCTCAAGGACCGCGAGCAGGTCGCCGAGCGGCTCCTCGCCTCCTCCGCGAAGCACTCCTTCGACCCGGACGAGGAACTGGACTGGGACGCGCCCTTCGAGGAGGGCAAGTGGTTCTGGCCGCCGGAGCTGGTCTCGCTGTACGACACGCCGCTGTGGAAGCGGATGGGTGAGGAGCAGCGGATCCTGCTGTCGCAGCACGAGGCCGCGGCGCTCGCCTCGCTGGGGATCTGGTTCGAGATCATCCTGATGCAGCTGCTGGTGCGGCACATCTACGACAAGGCGGCGACGAGCGCGCATGTGCGGTACGCGCTCACCGAGATCGAGGACGAGTGCCGGCACTCGAAGATGTTCGCGCGGCTGATCTCACAGGGGGGCACGCCCTGGTATCCGGTGGCCCGGGCGCACCAGCATCTGGGACGGCTGTTCAAGACGGTCTCCACGACCCCCGGGTCCTTCACGGCGACGCTGCTCGGGGAGGAGGTCCTGGACTGGATGCAGCGGCTGACGTTCCCGGACGAGCGGGTCCAGCCGCTGATCCGGGGGGTCACGCGGATCCATGTCGTGGAGGAGGCGCGGCATGTGCGGTACGCGCGTGAGGAGCTGCGCCGGCAGATGGTGACCGCGCCCCGGTGGTCGCAGGAGTTCACGCGGGTGACGTCCGGGGAGTTCGCCCGGGTGTTCTCGGTGGCCTTCGTCAATCCCGAGGTCTACACGAATGTGGGGCTGGACAAGCGGGAGGCGCTGGCGCAGGTGAGGGCGAGCGGGCATCGGCGGGAGGTCATGCAGACGGGCGCCAGGCGGCTGACCGATTTCCTGGACGACATCGGGGTGCTGCGGGGGGTCGGGCGGCGGCTGTGGAAGAGCTCGGGTCTGCTGGCTTGAGGCGGCGGGCGCGGCCTGCGATTACGCTGCACTGCATGACTCCCGCCGCCCCCGCCTATCGACGGCTCAGTGTCGAGGAGCGACGAAGCCAGCTTCTCGACGCCGCCCTCGGTCTCTTCGCGCACCGCGCCCCCGAGGACGTCTCCCTCGACGACGTGGCCGAGGCGGCCGGGGTCTCGCGTCCCCTGGTCTACCGGTACTTCCCCGGCGGCAAGCAGCAGCTGTACGAGGCCGCGCTGCGGTCCGCCGCGGACGAGTTGGAGCAGTGCTTCGACGAGCCGCGGGAGGGGCCTCTCCTCCCCCGGCTCTCCCGGGCCCTGGACCGCTATCTGGCCTTCGTCGACGAGCACGACGCCGGGTTCAGCGCACTGCTGCAGGGCGGCAGCGTCGTGGAGACGTCCCGGACGACCGCCATCGTGGACGGGGTGCGGCGGGCCGCCGCCGCGCACATCCTCGGCCACCTCGGTGTCACCGCGCCCGGGCTGCGGCTGCGGATGACCGTGCGGATGTGGATCACGGCGGTGGAGGCGGCCTCGCTGATCTGGCTCGACGAGGACAAGCAGCCCCCGGTCGAGGAGCTGCGGGACTGGCTGGTGGAGCAGTTCGTGGCCGTGCTGTCGGTGACGGCCGCCCGGGACACCCAGACCGCGGCGCTGGTGCGGGCGCTCGCGGAGGATGTCTGACACTGGTGCCGTGAAGAGCGAACCGACCCCCTTCGAGGGTGGCCCCATGGACGGCCGGGTGCTTCCGGTGCTGGTCGGGGCGACCGGGCAGCCGCCCAGGATCTACCGCATCCCGGTGCCGGACCCGGCCGGCGGTCCCGGCACCGTGCTGGTCTACCGGCGCGTGGCGCGCGGGCACAGCAAGCGGCTCGGCATCCAGCAGGGGTGGAAGTACGAGTACGACCCGGAGAGCAGGGACACCGGCCGGCTGAAGTGGCCGTGGTCCAAGCCGGACGCCACGCCGGGCGGCAAGCCGGAGAACACCGACGGGTGACGGGATTGCGCCGAACCGCGCACACTCGGCACGCGCGGCACGCGCGGACGTCCGAAGCTCGCGGTGCGGGGCAGAGGGGCTGGCCCGCACCGGAGGTGATGACGTGTCAGGAAGGCTTCTGCGTCTGGTGTGTACGGCGGCCGTGGCGGTCGGCACCGTCCTCGCGCCGCTGCCCGCCGCGGCCGTGCCCGAGCCGGGCGGGCGGTCCGTCCCGGAGCTGCTGACGGATCTTCAGCGGCAGTACCGGGAGGCCGAACAGGCCACGGAGACCTATGACGCGACCGAGGAGAGGCTGACGAAGCAGCGGGCCGAGGTCGAGCGGCTGGACAAGGAGCTGGCCCGCACCCGGATCTCCCTGGACGACAGCAGGCGCGCGGCCGGGCGGCTGGCGCGGCTGCAGTACCAGAACAGCACGGAGATCTCGTCGTACGTCCGGCTGCTGCTGGCCCGTGATCCGCAGCAGGCGCTCGACGAGGGGCATGTCATCGGGCAGGTGGCGCGGGAGCGGGCGCGGACGCTGGAGCGGCTGGCCGGCGCCGAGAAGCGGGCCGACGAACTCGCCCGCCGGGCACGCAAGGCCCTGGACGACCAACTCGCCCTCGCCGAGCGGCAGAAGAAGGACCGGGACGAGGTGCACAAGCGGCTGAAGGACGTGGAGAAGCTGCTGGTCTCCCTCACCCCCGAACAGCTCGCCGCCGTCGCCCGGTTGGAGAAGGACGGGGTCGACCGGGCGCAGCAGCGGTTCCTCGCGTCGGACGCGCCCGGCGACGACGGCAAGCCCTCGGGCGGGGCCGGCCGGGCCGTGCGGTACGCCGTGCGGCAGCTGGGGAAGCCGTACCGGTGGGGTGCGCAGGGCCCGGCGTCGTACGACTGCTCGGGCCTCACGTCACAGGCGTGGCGGCACGCGGGAACGCCCATCCCCCGCACGAGCCAGGAACAGTGGGCCCGGCTCCCGAGGGTCCCCCTGAACCGGCTGCGCCCCGGCGACCTGGTGCTCTACTTCCCGCAGGCCACGCACGTGGCGCTGTACGTGGGGAAGGGCATGGTGATCCAGGCCCCGAGGACCGGTGAGCAGATCAAGGTCTCCCCCGTCGCGTCCTACCCGATCCTCGGAGCCGTCCGCCCGGACGCCGCCCGGCGGCCCGCCAAGGAGGCGCGGTATGCGGGGGCGTCCGGACCGGCGCCCGCGGGTCAGGCGCCCGCGACCGACGCCAGATAGGCCTCGGCCTTCTGCGGTTCGTAGAAGAAGTTCTCGAAGTCCGCCGGGTTGTCGAAGCCGTTGGCGAAGCGGTCGGCCACCGGCTGGAGCTGGCCCGCGGCTCCGATGAGGTTGAGGATGTGCTCCGGCGGCGGGGCGAGCATGGCGTTGGTCCACTTGGTGACGTGCTGGGCGGTGTCCCAGTAGCGGTCGAATGTGGCGCGCATCCAGCTCTCGTCGAACTCCTTCTCCCCCTGCTCCAGGATGGACGCGAGGTACGAGGCGGCGCACTTGGCGGCGGAGTTGGAGCCCTGGCCGGTGATGGGGTCGTTGGCGACGACGACGTCCGCCACCCCGAGGACCAGACCGCCGCCGGGGAGACGGCCGATGGGGTTGCGGACGGTCGGGGCGTAGCGGCCGGCCAAGGTGCCACCGGCGTCGGTGAGTTCGACCTTCGTGGCCCGCGCGTACTCCCAGGGGGTGTACCGCTCCATGAGTTCCAGGGTCAGGGAGAGGTGCTCCGCCGGGTCCTTGACGCCGTTGAAGACGTCGAGCGGGCCGCCGGGTATGCCCTCCCAGAACAGGATGTCGGCCGGTCCGGAGGTCGTCAGCGTCGGCATGACGAACAGCTCGCCGACCCCGGGGACCAGGTTGCAGCGGACGGCGTAGTAGTCCGGGTGCTCCGGACGCGGGCCCAGACCGTGGACGTAGGAGACGGCGAGGGCGCGCTGCGGCTCGCCGTACGGCGAACGGGACGCGTCCCGGCCGAACATGGACACCAGCTCGCCCTTGCCCGCCGAGACCAGCACCAGGTCGTAGGTACGGGAGAAGTAGTCGAGGTCGGAGACCGCCGCGCCGTGGATGACCAGCTGACCGCCGCGCTGGGCGAACGTCTCCATCCAGCCGGCCATCTTCACCCGCTGGTCGACCGACTGCGCGTACCCGTCGAGCCTGCCCACCCAGTCGATCGCCCGTGCCGCCGGGCCCTCGGCCCAGGAGCCCGGGGCCGCGACCGAGACGCCGAGTCCTTCGATCTTCGGGGCCTGGGACTCCCAGAAGTTCAGCTGGAGATCGCGCTCGTGCTGCAGTGCCGTGTGGAACATGCACTGCGTCGACATGACCCGGCCGGAGCGGATCTCGTCCGCGGTCCGGTTGGACATCAGGGTGACCTCGTACCCGTGCGACTGAAGGCCGAGGGCGAGCTGGAGACCGGACTGGCCGGCTCCTACGACGAGTATCTTCCGCATACCGGGGCTGTTCTCCTACTCGGGGGACTGCTGGACTGCTCGGTGGACTACTCGGGGGTTTCGTCCAGCGCGTGGGCGACCAGGGACAGGAGGGTCTCGATCGCCGAGATCCTGCGCCGCGCATCCATGATCATGACAGGTACGTGCGCGGGGATCGTCAACGCCTCCCGCACGTCCTCCGGTTCGAAGCGCTCGCTGCCGTCGAAGTGGTTGACCGCCACGACGTACGGCATCCCGCAGCTCTCGAAGTAGTCCAGGGCGGGGAAGCAGTCCTTCAGCCGCCGGGTGTCCGCGAGGACGACCGCGCCGATCGCGCCGCGCACCAGGTCGTCCCACATGAACCAGAACCGCTGCTGGCCCGGCGTGCCGAACAGGTAGAGCACCAGGTCGTCGTCGAGGGTGATGCGGCCGAAGTCCATGGCCACGGTGGTGGTCAGCTTGCCGGGCGTGGCGGTGAGGTCGTCGGTGTCCTCGCTCGCCTCGGTCATCAGCGCCTCGGTCTGCAGGGGCGTGATCTCCGAGACGGCGGTGACCAGGGTGGTCTTGCCCACACCGAAGCCTCCCGCCACGACTATCTTCGTGGCGATGGGGGCGCGGGTGCGGTCCGTCTGCCAGGACTGCAGGTTCTCGTCGGGGTCGACGTAGGAGGCGACGCCGACGGCGTCAGAGACGACGGAGTCCACTCAGCACCCTTTCCAGCAGAGCGCGGTCCGGACGGCCCGTGCCGTGACCGGTACCTGTTCCGTACACGCGGATCTTTCCCTGGTCCGCGAGGTCGCTCAGCAGCACGCGGACCACGCCGAGCGGCATCTTCAGCAGCGCGGCGATCTCGGCCACCGTGCGCATACGGCGGCACAGTTCGACGATGGCCCGCATCTCGGGCATGACCCGGCTGCTGAGCGAACCGTTCGTCAACTCCTTGCGCTCCTCGGGAGCCTCCAGCGCCGCGACGAACGTCTCCACGAGGAGGACGTGGCCGAAGCGGGTGCGGCCGCCGGTGAGCGAGTAGGGGCGGACGCGGGCGGGCTTGCGGTCGCCGCCGCGCACGGGGAGCGTCTGCTTGCGCTGTTTGTCGAGGGTCATCGGGGGCTCCCGGCGGACTCCTGCTCCAGGGATTTTCGCAGCTCGCTGCGGAGCTCGGGGGTCAGCACATGGCCGGCCCGGCCGACGAACAGCGCCATGTGGTACGCCACCACGCTCATGTCGCAGTCGGCGGAGCCGTGCACGCCGAGCAGGCTGCCGTCGCTGATCGACATCACGAACAGGCTGCCCTCGTCCATGGCGACCATCGTGTGCTTCACGGCGCCGGAGTCCATCAGCTTGGCGGCGCCGACGGTGAGGCTGCCGATGCCGGAGACGATGGTCGCGAGGTCGGCGGAGGAGCCCCGGGGGCCGGTGCGCCTGGTCTGCGTCTTGGCCTCCTGGTTGCGTCCCGGGTCCGAGGACAGCAGCAGCAGGCCGTCGGAGGAGACCACGGCGACGGACTGGATGCCGGGCACCTCCTCGACGAGGTTCGTCAGCAGCCAGTGCAGATTGCGGGCTTCAGTGCTCAGTCCGAAGGTACTGGGCGCGGTCAACTGCTTGCCTCCTCGACGGTGCCCCCCGTGGCTGGTGTCCTGGTCTGACCTGTCTCTTCGGCGATCTCCGCGGCCACGTCCCGGTAGCCGGCCTGCGCGCCGCGGCGGAATCCGCCGAGCCTTCTGCGGAGGGCCTCGGCGTCGACGGAGCCGGTGCGCTGGCGGGGCGGGGCGGTGGGTGCGGTGATCTTCGGCGTGCGCTTGGGGAGGCCCTTCGACGTCAGGACGTCGGGGGTGTGCTCGTGGGTCCCCTCGGCGTCGTCGGCGGCGGGCGCGGGTCGGGGGACGGGCGCGTCCGCCTGGTGCTCGGGGCCCGTGTGGGTCGGGTCCGGTTCTGCCGGGCGGGGTGGGAGCAGCAGCTCCATCGTGGTCTCGGCGGGGCGCTGCGCCGGCACCTCCCGTGCCGGCTCCGGCTCCTCCTCGACGTCCTTCTCCTGCACGGCGTCCTTCTCCTGCACGGCCTGCTCGGCGAGGGCCACCAGCGGGTCCGCCGAACGGCTGTGGAGGACGTTGGAGTTGGCCTCCGCGTCCGCGCCCGGGAGGGAGAAGGTGTGGGTGACCGGGGAGGTCGTGGAGGCGGGGACGGCGGTGGTCGGCGCCGGGGACAGCAGCGGCTTCGGCAGCACCGCCACCGCCGCCACCCCGCCCTGCTTCTGGTCGCGCAGCTGGACGCGGACACCGTGGCGGTGGGCGAGGCGGGCCACGACGTACAGGCCGAGGCCGAGACCCTCGTCGCCCTCCTGGTCGTACGGCGTCTCGGGGTCGAACGCGGCGAGGCGCGCGTTCAGGCGGGTCATGCGGTCCGGGGTCATGCCGATGCCCTCGTCCTGCACGGAGAGCATGACCTCGCCGTTCTCCAGGAGCCAGCCGGAGACCTCGACGGGGAGGTCCGGCGGGGAGAACGACGTGGCGTTCTCCATCAGTTCGGCCAGCAGGTGCGAGAGGTCGTCGGCGGCGAAGCCCGCCACATGGGCGTGCGGGGGCAGCGCCGCGATGCGGACGCGTTCGTAGCGCTCGATCTCGCTGACCGCCGCGCGGACCACGTCCACCAGCGGGACGGGACCCGCGCTCTGCTGGACGTGTTCGGTGCCGGCGAGGACCAGCAGGTTCTCGCTGTGCCGGCGCATGACCGTGGCGAAGTGGTCGAGCTTGAAGAGGGTGGAGAGGCGGTCGGGGTCCTGCTCGCGCTCCTCCAGGCCCTCGATGACGGTGAGCTGGCGCTCCACCAGGCCGAGCGTGCGCAGCGCCAGGTTCACGAACGTGCCGCCGATGCTCTCCCGCAGCCGCTCCAACTGGGCGGCGGAGTCGTCGAGTTCGGCACGGAGTTCGGCGCGGGCGTCGGCCATCTTCTGCCGCTGCCCGACCAGGTGCTTGCGGTCGGTCTCCAGCGTGGCGATCCGCTCGTGCAGCGCGGCGGCGTGCGCGTGCAGGGCGTTGACGGAGCGGACGACCTGGGCGAACTCGTCGTTGCGGCCCGTGAAGGTGACCGGTTCCTCGGCGGCGGGGATCTCGGCCTCCGCGAGCCGGGCCGAGCCGCGGCGCAGGACCGACAGGGGGCGGGTGAGCGAGCGCGCCATGGCCGTGGCGACACCGACGGCGACCAGCGTCAGCGCGGCGAGGACGGCGACGCGGATCTCCAGCGCGGTGACGTCGTCGTCGCGCAGGTGGGCGAGGTCCTTGGTGCGGCGGTCGTAGAGCGCGGACTCGACGCCGCGCATCATGTCGACGCGGGCGGACAGCGCCGCGTCCACCTTGGTCGCGCTGGTGTCCAGGTCCGAGGAGGAGAGCGTCGGCTGGTCGGTGAGGCTCGCCAGGTACTTCTCGGCGGAGTTGACCTCGGAGCCGGTGACCGTGGTGTCGTACGAGGTCAGGGCCGCCTTGGGGGCGGTCTCGTGGAAGTCGGCGAGCGCCGCGTCGGCGCGCAGCCGGGCCTGCTGGGCGGCTGCGGTCAGGGCGTCGCGCGTCCTGGCGTCGGCGCCCGTGGAGGTGGTCTCGGTGACCGGCAGGCCGGTGAGGGGGCTGATGACCGTCCGGGTCGTCGTCGGCACGTTCAGCGCGGCCACCAGCAGCCCGCGCGCGGCGGCCGACTCCTGTACGGCGGAGTCGAGCTCGGCGAGGGAGTGGGCGCCGGAACCGGCCCGGGGCGGGGTCCGCTCGGCCAGCCGGTCGGCGAGCCGGTGCAGGTCGCTGATGACGGCGGAGTAGGCGTCGTGCGTCTGCAGGGCGCTGTTCTGGCCGGTCAGGGCCGCGCGGCGCAGTCCGGCGATGCCGTCCAGGTCGCCGCGCAGGGAGGCCGGCGCGTCCGGGTCGGTGCGCAGCTCCTCGACCTGCCGGTCCACCCGTGAGCTCTGCTGCTCGGAGGGCGCCTTGGACTTGGGCCGTCCGGCCGCGACGTAGGAGGTGACCTGGTCGCGCTCGTCGGCGAGCGAGTGCGCGAGGGCGAGCGCCTTCTCGGTCTGTCCGGAGAGGGTCACCAGGTCCTGGGAGTCCTTCAGGTCGCCGGAGGCGGCGAGGACCGAGGGTGCCCCGGCTCCTGCGACGGCGGCGGCCACCACGGCCACGGCCACGATGAGCCGGTTGCGTACGTGCGTGGGACGGCCCTTGCCGGTGACAGTGGCGGGGACGGGCTCCGCACCCGCTCCGGAGGCCGTCTGCTTGCCTGTGCGACGAGGCCGCGTCTTCTGCACCGGTGCTCGCATTCCTGACTCGTGCCTGTTCATGGGGTCCGGGTGACGCTCCGTCGGCTGCGGCGGACTGTGCGTACACCTGGTACGGTTCCCGACCCTCCCAGTGCCGGTGGGCAGGGGCCGCGCATCACCGGGCCCGCCACCCGAAGGAGTGAACATCGGAGGGGAGTTGGCGGGCAAGTTCCTCTGGCGGTTGCAGCGACCTTTTCGGGCGGGCCGGTTGGACGTCCACGGCGACCGGTGGCAATATGTGCCGCCACGCCTTCCCGGAACACCGAATTCCACCCCAAATCAGGCGTCTGACCTGCGCGAGTGCGTCAATTCGGAAACCGATGCAAGCCTTTGGTGAACCGCGTGAAGACGTCGTGCAGACTGGCCGAATGCGTACGGAACTTGTTTCGCAACCGGGAGATTCCGACCGCCCCAACGAGGACTTCGCGGCCGTCGCTCTCCCGGCTTCCGGCCAGGGTGGCGCCCTCGTCGTCCTCGACGGGGTCACCCCGCCGCGCGGCGGGACGGGGTGTCTGCATTCGGTCCCCTGGTACACGGCCAGACTGGGCGGGGCGCTGACCGAACTGACCGTTTCCCTCCCGGATGTTCCGCTCACCGAGGTTCTGTCGCGCGCGATCGCACGCACAGCTGACACACATTCCGCCACTTGTGACCTTTCTCACCCACGAACCCCACAGGCGACCGTGGTGGTGGCGCGCTGGTCAGAGGAGACGGTCGACCATCTCGTCCTGTCCGACTCGGCGTTGCTGCTGGAGTCGTCGGAGGGCTCCGTGACGCCCGTCCTGGACGACCGTCTCTCCCTCATCCCGCGCTCGGCACTGGCCTCGGACGCCGTGATCGACGCGACACTCCGCAACAAGGAGGGCGGCTTCTTCACGGCGGCGGCGGATCCGTCGGTGGCCCGTCGGGCGGTGACGGGGGTGTGGCCGCGCGCGCGGGTGCGGGCCCTGGCCGCCCTGACGGACGGCGCGGCCCGCTGGGTGGAGAAGTTCCGCCAGGGCGACTGGACGGACTGCTTCCGCCTCGTGCGCGAGGAGGGGGCACAGGCACTGGTGGACCGCGTACGGGAGCTGGAGCGGGCCGACAGCGAGCTGCGGAGCTTTCTGGGGCGCAGCAAGACGCACGACGACGCGACGGTCGTCCATGCCGAGTTGGCGGTCAGCCGGCCGCGCCGGACGCCGTGAGGGTGTGCCACTGGCCGTCCTTGCCCTGCCCGTTGGTCTGGCCGGCCGCGGTGTCGCCGACGTAGCGGTACAAGGGCCAGCCGGCCAGGGTGAGTTGCTTCTGCCCGTTCCGGTGGACGGTCCCCAGCAGGCTCTGCCGGACGCCCTGGGTGCGTACGGAGTCCTGCACGATGACGGGCAGCCAGGTCTTCACGCAGGCGCCGGAGCAGGTCCACTTGGACGGGTTCGGCTCGTCCTTGGCATAGCGGTAGAGGGTCATCCCGTTGCCGTCGGTGACCACGCCGTCCGCGCCGCGCACGGTGATCGTGACCGCGTTCCCGGCGGCGGGCGCGGTGGTCGCGGGGGTCGCGGGAGCCGGCGTGGCGGTGGCGGCCGGCGTCACGGGGGCGGCCGAGGTGACCGGGGCGGCCGGGGCCGTGGCGGAGGCGTCGCTGGAGGAGTCGCACGCCGCCAGCAGGAACGCGGAGACGAGACCTGCGACCGAAGCGAGGACGATGCGGTGCGGGATCACGGGGTTGCCCCTCCTACGGGAGTCGCCGTTCGAGTCACTCCCTAGGTACGGGGGGCGGCTCCCGCCCTCTCAGCGGCCGGTGTCACATGACGCAGTCTTGACCACCGGCCGCGCCCGCTTCCGCCCCGGCTACTTCTCCATGCCCCGGTTCAACTGAGCCACCAGCCGCGCCAGTTCGGCGACCTCGCGATGGTCCCAGTGGGAGAGCTGACTGACGTACCGGGCGCGGCGGGCCTCGCGGACCTTGGTGACGCGCCGGTGCCCCTCCTCCGTGAGGTGGACCAGCCAGGCACGGCCGTCGGCCGGGTCGGGCTCGCGGGCGACCAGGCCGAGTTCCTCCAGGGCGCGCAGCTGACGGGACATGGTGGCCTTGCCGACGCCGATGTACGCCGCGAGTTCGGTGGCGCGCTGGCGGCCGCACTCGTCGAGGCGGATGAGCAGCCCGTACGCCGCCGACTCCAGGTCGGGGTGGACCTCGCGGGCCATCTCGCCCTGGTTGGCGCGGGAGCGCCGGAACAGGATCGTCAGCTCCCGCTCCAGGGACAGGTACTCCGGGTCCGCGCCGCTCGACGTCAGCCCCGACGAGCCCCGGACCTCGTCCCCGTTACCGCCTTCGTGCACGTCAGCCCCTGCCTCGGTTTCCCGTTCGTGAAAGTTCCGCCAAAACCCGTCGCACCTCCGTCAGTATTTCGCAGGGCCGGGCCGACGGCAGCCTCCGGCCCCTGTTCACAACGCCCCGTCTTCCCCCGCGCGGCTTCGCCGCCGGGCCGGCGGCAGGCGGCACACGGCGAGGGCCCGGGCCTCCCTCACGGGACCCGGGCCCTGCCTGTCCGGCAGCGTCCGTCACGCCGCTACCGGAACCTCCGACTCCGCGTCGCTCGTGGCGGGCGCGAGGGCCAGCTCCAGGACCTGGCGGACGTCCGTGACGGTGTGGACGTCGAGCTTGTCCAGCACCTCTGCGGGCACGTCGTCCAGGTCGGGTTCGTTGCGCTTGGGGATGATGACGGTCGTCACCCCGGCGCGGTGCGCGGCGAGCAGCTTCTGCTTCACGCCGCCGATGGGCAGGACCCGGCCGGTCAGCGAGACCTCGCCCGTCATCGCCACGTCCGTGCGGACCAGCCGGCCGGAGAGCAGCGAGGCCAGGGCCGTCGTCATGGTGACGCCGGCGCTCGGGCCGTCCTTGGGGACCGCGCCCGCCGGGAAGTGGATGTGCACGCCGCGGTCCTTGAGGTCCGCGACCGGCAGTTCCAGTTCCGCGCCGTGCGAGCGGAGGAAGGACAGGGCGATCTGCGCGCTCTCCTTCATCACGTCACCCAGCTGACCGGTCAGGGTCAGGCCCGCGCCGCCCGTCTCCGGGTCCGCGAGGGACGCCTCGACGAACAGCACGTCGCCGCCCGCGCCGGTCACCGCGAGGCCGGTGGCCACACCGGGCACGGCCGTGCGGCGCTCGGCCGGGTCCTGGGCGGACTCGGGCACATGGTGCGGCCGGCCGATCAGGGCCCGCAGGTCCTCGTCCCTGATGGTGAACGGCAGCTCCCGCTCGCCCAGTTCGTGCTGCGCCGCGACCTTGCGGAGCAGCCGGGCGATCGAACGCTCCAGGGTGCGCACGCCCGCCTCGCGCGTGTACTCGCCGGCGAGCTTGCGCAGGGCGCTCTCCTCGAGGGTGACCTCGCCCTTGTCGATGCCGGCCCGCTCCAGCTGGCGCGGGAGCAGGTGGTCACGGGCGATGACGACCTTCTCGTCCTCGGTGTAGCCGTCCAGGCGGACCAGTTCCATACGGTCCAGCAGGGCCTCCGGGATGGCTTCCAGGACGTTCGCCGTGGCGAGGAACACGACGTCGCTCAGGTCGAGTTCGACCTCCAGGTAGTGGTCGCGGAAGGTGTGGTTCTGCGCCGGGTCGAGGACCTCGAGCAGGGCGGCCGCCGGGTCGCCCCGGAAGTCGGAGCCCACCTTGTCGATCTCGTCGAGCAGGACGACCGGGTTCATCGAACCGGCCTCCTTGATCGCCCGGACGATCCGGCCGGGCAGCGCGCCGACGTACGTACGGCGGTGACCGCGGATCTCGGCCTCGTCGCGCACACCGCCGAGGGCGACGCGGACGAACTTGCGGCCCATGGCGTGGGCGACCGACTCACCGAGCGAGGTCTTGCCGACACCGGGCGGGCCGACGAGCGCGAGGACCGCGCCGCCGCGCCGCCCGCCGATGACACCGAGACCCCGGTCGCTACGGCGCTTGCGCACCGCCAGGTACTCGGTGATCCGCTCCTTCACGTCCTCCAGGCCGGAGTGCTCGGCGTCCAGGACCGCCTTGGCGCCCTGGATGTCGTAGGCGTCCTCGGTCCGCTCGTTCCAGGGGAGTTCGAGGACGGTGTCCAGCCACGTCCGGATCCACGATCCTTCCGGCGACTGGTCGCTGGACCGCTCCAGCTTGTCGACCTCCTTGAGGGCGGCTTCCCGCACCTTCTCCGGCAGGTCGGCGGCCTCCACGCGGGCGCGGTAGTCGTCGGACTCCTCGCCGTCCTTCTCGCCGTTCAGCTCGCGCAGTTCCTTGCGGACGGCCTCCAGCTGGCGGCGGAGCAGGAACTCGCGCTGCTGCTTGTCGACGCCCTCCTGGACGTCCTTGGCGATGGTCTCGGCGACGTCCTGCTCGGCCAGGTGGTCGCGCAGGTGCTGGGTGGCGAGCTTGAGACGGGCGACCGGGTCGGCGGTCTCCAGCAGCTCGATCTTCTGTTCGGTGGTCAGGAAGGGGGAGTAACCGGAGTTGTCTGCGAGCTGGGACACGTCGTCGATGGCCTGGACGCGGTCCACGACCTGCCAGGCGCCGCGCTTGCGCAGCCAGGCGGTGGCGAGGGCCTTGTACTCCGTGACCAGTTCGGTGACCTGGCCGGGCAGCGGCTCGGGCACGGTCTCGTCGATGCGCGTGCCCTCGACCCACAGCGCCGCGCCCGGGCCGGTGGTGCCGGCGCCGATCCTGACGCGGCCACGGCCGCGGATCAGGGCGCCGGGGTCGCCGTCGGCGAGGCGGCCGACCTGCTCGACGGTGCCGAGCACGCCGGTGCCGGGGTAGGCGCCGTCGACGCGCGGGACCAGGAGCACCCTGGGCTTGCCCGGCTCGGAGCGGGCGGCGGCCTGGGCGGCCTCCACCGCTGCGCGTACGTCGGCGTCGTTCAGGTCCAGCGGAACCACCATTCCGGGCAGCACGACCTCGTCGTCGAGCGGCAGCACTGGCAGGGTGAGCGGTGTGGACGTCGAAGCCATGATCTCCCTTTCGGCAGTCAAGTTGAGTTATGCCGACTCAATGCGCGGCGCTCCGCGGATGTTCCCGGGTTCGCACGTCGTTCGCTGTGGGCGATCAGGGAGGCGTCCGAACACACAGCGATCAGGGAGTTGACCAGCACACAAAACACCGCCCCCGCATGCCGCCCCCGAGGGACGGACACGACAGGGGCGGCGGAGGCCGGCCTTCGTGAGGTGAGGTGGTGGCTACACGACCCGCAGCCGGCTCTGGTGTTCGCGGTGCCAGCGGCGGATCAGCGGCCAGGTGGTGATGCCTATCGTCAGGGAGATCAGATGGCCCCAGTCCGTCATCGGGTCCGTGAACGCGCTCAGGTCCTGCAGCAGCATGCCGGCGAACACGGTGAGCATCGGCCAGCGCACCCACGGCGGGAGCAGCCCCGCCAGGGCGCCCACGCTGGTGGCCACGCCGAAGCTGATGCCGTAGTCCAGGCGGTGCAGCGAGCTGTCGGGCAGATGGCCGGCCAGCACGGCCACCCCCACGGAGCCCTCGGTGGCGAGAGTGGCCAGTATGTGGCCCAGCAGGAAGACGACCGCCGTCCGCGCCCCGCCCAGCCGCCGCTCCAGCGCGGTCAGCACCAGCAGGAAGCAGATCACGTACGGCGAGGTGAACCCGCCCGCGACCCACAGCGCGCTCGCGATCAGCACCTGCACGGGCGTGCGCAGCAGGTGCGCCACGTCCGTGCTGGAGGCCTGGTAGAGGGCGTTGCGCAGGGAGGGCGAGGCGAGGGTGGCGATCGTCGAGGTGACGGCGAGCAGCGCCGCGTACCCGAAGGTGAACGGCGTGCCGGTGGGAGTGGGAAGGATCCGCCAGACACGGAGGGTGCGGGACCGGGACGGCGGTGCCGGGACCGGGACCGGTGCCGGCACCGCGGGTGCGGTGGTCGCGGTGATCGTGCCGCGCTGACGGGGCAGGCCGTCCAGCAGGTCGGAGACCTCGGGAAGAGGCGCGGCCGAGGACGTCGCGCCGGCCGTCGCGGTGTGCTCCACGTGAGAGGTGCTCCTTCCGTTTCCCCTACCTTTCGGGCCCCCCAGGGCAACTGTCCATGACGGACGCCACATCCAGGGCGATTCTCAGCGCCTTCTCAGCGTGTTGACGAACTTCTCACGGCCACCGCGCGGTCCACCGGGGTTCACGGACGCAGCAGGCTCACCTCCCTCGCGTGCGCGTCCTGGGTCGTCGGATCCCAGTCGCCCGTGCAGTACACGGACGCCTCGCCGATGGCCCCGTCCCGGATCTCGGCACGCATCAACTCCCGGCAGTACCAGGTGCCTTGCTCGTCCTCCCAGCTCTCCTCGAACTCCAGCACGAGGCCGGTGGGAGTCGGGTCGACCCGGTACCGGGGCACCGTGCCGAGGAAGGGGTGACTGCGGCGGCGTACGGCGACGAGTTCGTCGCGGCCCCGGGCCTGCAGCCGCCACTGCGGGACCGTCAGATCAAGGAGGACGTCGTCGGTGAACAGCCCGTCAGGAGCGGTGTTGGTCTCCAGGAACCGCACGAAGAGCTCGGCGAGTTCCTTGGCGCGGGTGTCGCTCTCCGTGCTCATGACCGCGCTCCTTCGAGGTTGCGGGCGACGACCGCCATGGTGGCGTTCAGCTCGGCGGTGGGGCTGAACTCGACGATCTCGGTTCCGGCGAAGACGAGGGGAACATGGCCGGGGGCGCCGTAGTAGGCGTCGCCGGCGTGGAAGACCTCGTCGTGGTCGGCGTACCGGAAGACCAGCTTTCCGGCGAGGACCTGGCCCCAGTGCGGGCACTGGCAGCGGTCGTCGGGCAGGCCCCGGAACAGCGGGGCGGGGTCCATGTCCTGCTTCATGGTCTCGTAGCCGACGGTGTAGGGCCCGACCTGGGCGTACCGGCCCTCCATGACCGGCTCGTCCATCTGGAGCTCCGCCTCGGCCTTGGATGTGCGTGGCATGGTGTCCGCCTTCCTTCGTCGTGGTCGCTTCGGCTTCGACACAGAAGGCGTGAGGTCGCGCGGCACGATGTGCGGCGGAGCCTCACAGCTTCCAGGCCGGCGGGTGTTCGGGCCGGTAGACGCAGAGGGTGCCGGTGCGCAGGGCGGTCTCCAGATGCCGCCCGAGTTCGGGATGCACCTCGGCGATCCGGCGTACGGCGGCCCGGACGCGCGCGGTGACGGCGGTGCGGGCGCGTTCGGCGGGGGAACCGGTACGACGGACCCGGCCGCCGATGCCGTACGCGGCGGCGAGCTGCGCGACCAGGGCGTCCCGCTCGACGGCGATCCGGGCGGAGCGGTCGGCGTCCCCGGCGGCGTCGGCGTCCCGCTCCTCCTCTTCCAGCTCCCGAAGCCTGCGCCGGTACGCGGTCCGTGCGGCGGCGTCGATGACCTCGCCGGTGTCCCCCTCGGGATGAAGGCCGGCGGGCCGCTCCCCGCCCCCACCGGACCCCCCGGGCGACACCAGCTCCACGGCCGGTACGGGGGTACCGGGCCGGCCGAGCAGCACGGCGATGTCACGCAGCCCCTTACTGTCGGACACCCGCACGTCCCGCCCCGCGTAACGCAGACGCCAGAGGCGCCCCTCGCGCTGAAAGAGGGGGGCGACGGGAGGAGCACCCGGTCCGTCTTCAGGGGTGTCCGGGGCGTCCCTAGGGGTCTCCGGCGCGCTAGGGATGATCGGCGCGTCCCGTGGATGGTCCGGCGCGTCCCGTGGGGCGTCCGGAGGGACATCCCGCGCGGCGTCGGGAAGGACGTCCCGTGCGGCGTCGGGAGGGACATCCCGAAGGGGGCGTGGAGGGGGATCCGGAGGGGCGCCCTGAGGGGGGTCCGGAAGGGGCGTCTGGGACACCCTGGCCGCCGCGCTACCGCCGGATGTACCGCCAACCGCCTCGTCCAGTACGCCGCCGCCAGACACACCGCCGGCCGCATCGGCCAGACCGCCGCCCGAGGCACCGCTGGTCGCCTCGTCCACCCCGCCACCGTCGAACACAACGCCGGTCGCATCGGCCAGACCGCCGCCGCTGGACGCGGCGTCCAGCGCCTCGCCTACCGCGCCGCCGCCCGACGCACCGCCTGCCGCCTCACCGACCGCACCCCCGGCAGACCCACCACCGGCCGCATCGACCACCCCGCCACCAGCAGACCCACCGCTGGCCGCCTCGGCCTCCCCGCGCCCGCTGGATGTGGCCTCCGGTGCTTCGTCCACCGCGCCACCGCCCGACACACCACCGACCGCCTCAACCGCCGCACCCCCGGCAGACCCACCACCGACCTCATCGACCACCCCGCCACCGCCGGACACACCACCGGCCGCCTCCGCCATCCCGCCACCGCTGGATGCGGCGTCCAGCGCCTCGCCCACCGCACCGCCGCCCGACGCACCGCCTGCCGCCTCAACCGCCGCACCACCGCCGGGCACACCGCTGGCCACCTCGGCCACCGCGCCACTGGCAGACACACCACCGATCGCCTCGACCGCCGCACCCCCGGCAGACCCACCGCTGGCCGCCTCGGCCACCCCGCGCCCGCTGGATGTGGCCTCCGGTGCTTCGTCCACCGCGCCACCGCCCGATACACCACCGACCGCCTCAACCGCCGCACCCCCGGCAGCCCCACCACCGGCCGCATCGACCACCCCCCGCCCGCTGGATGTGGCGTCCGGTGCTTCGTCCACCGCGCCGCCGCCCGACACACCACCGACCGCCTCGACCGCCGCACCCCCGGCAGCCCCACCACCGACCGCATCGACCACCCCGCCACCGCCCGACACCCCGCCCCTTGCCGCGTCAACCGCGCCCGCCGCACCCTCCGCCGCGCCTCCCACCTCGCCGGATCGCAGCACGCGGGCCCCCGCAGCCGCGGCCCCCAACCCCGCCCCCGCCCGTGCCGCCGCCCCGCCAGTCTCCTCATCGACCGTCCGCCGTGCTCGCGCCGCCGTCGCCCCCGCCCCCGTCTCACCGCGGATCCGGTCGGTCAAGGCCACCGCGCCCGATGTCTCGGCGGACCGTAGTGCGGCCTCTTGGTGGGCGTGGGCTCGTTGGTTGTCGCCCATGGCCGCCGCCAGCAGGGCGAGGTGGCGGTCGACGGGGCCGCGTACCGCCGCGCCGATGCCCTCGACGGCGTACAGGCCGGCGTAGGGGGCGAGGAGGTCGTACAGGGCGGGGGCGCAGGGGTGGGGGCCGGTCGCGGCCACCGTCTCCGCCGCCTGGGCCACCATCGGCAGCCACTCACTGTCGCGGGGTGCCGTGCCGAGGTGGGGCGCCACCGCCGACAGCCGACGCGCGGCCTCCTCCAGGCGGCCGAACTGCGCGGCGAGCAGCGCGAGCGTGACCCGCGGCCACAGACCGGGGAACCGGTCGAGGGGCGGCATCGCGGCGAGGAGCCGTGTCATGCCGTCGAGGTCGCCCGTGTCGGCGTACAGACACCAGCGCTGGGTGCCGGCGAGCAGCGCCGCGTTGGCGCTGCCGGCCTCGCGGCCGAGTGCCTCCACCTCGTCGAGGGCGGCAGCGCAGTCGTCGTAACGGCCCTCCATCAGGGCGCGCGAGCCGCGCCACAGCGGCACGTACCAGGCGTACAGGGGCCGCCGCAGCGGTCGTACGACCGCCTCGTACGCCGTCGCCTCCGCGTCGGCCGCCGCGAACGCGCCCGTCTCCGTCAAAGCCACCAACCTCAGCCGCCGGCCTAGGAGTTCGAGGACCGGGTCGCGCAGGTCGCGCGCGGTCGTCACGATCCGCGCGGACCAGACGAGCCGGTCGCGGCAGTGGTCGGGACCGGAAAGCGCGTCGCAGAGCGCGGCGAGGGCCGGCCCGAGAACCGACGGGTCACCGGTCTCCTCGGCGAGGCGAACGGCTTCCTCGGCGAGGGCGATCCGATGCGCCTCGGTCTCGACCAGCCCGCCGGCGAGCGACAGACGAGCGGTGACGGCGGCCCGGAGACCGGCGTGCGCGGGCTCGCCGGCCACCGCGTCCCGCGCCTCGACCAGCAGGTCGACCTGTTCCCGGTCCGCCAGGTCCACCTCGAACCCCACGGGCCCCGTCCCCAGCCCCAGCGCGGCCCGCGCCAGCAGGTCCCCCCGTCCGAGCTCCCGTGCCACCCGCGCCGCCCGCAGCAACGCCTCCCGGGCGGCCCCCGGCTCCCCGGCCCCGAACCGAGCGGTCCCGAGCCCGATCAACACCTCGGCGAACTCGGCCTGTTCACCGAGGGAGGTGCCTTCGTCCTCGTCGGTCTCCGCGGCTCCCTGACCCCACGCCTCCACGGCCCGCTCGTACCAGCGCGCCGCGTCCTCGAACGCGTAGAGCGCCTCCGCCCGTACCGCGGCCTCCCGCGCGAACCGGGCGGCCCGCGGGGCGTGTTCGGGGCCGGCGAGGAACAGGTGGTGGGCGACCTCCGCGGGGCCGGTGTCCCGGCCGCGGCGGGCATAGCCGGCCAGGACGTCGGCGGCGGCGTGGTGCAGGACGGCACGGTCGGCGGGGGTGAGGGTGTCGTACACCGCGTCCCGCAGCAGGTCGTGCCGGAAGGCGCCCCGGTCCGCCCCCGCCCCGGCCGACAGCCCGGCCTCGACCGCCTCGCCGAGCAGCGCCCGCACCTCCGTCAACGGCACCTCCGCCGTCTCCGCCAGCACGTCCAGCCGGAACCGCGTGCCGAGCACCGCGGCGACGTCCAGCACGCGTGCCGCCCGCGGCGACAGATCCGCCAACCGCTCCCGCACGGCGGCCCGTACGGTGACGGAGGAGGCGCCGGTACCGTCGTCGACGGCCGGCGGCACGCTCCAACTCCCGGCCCGCAGCGACTCGGTGACGAAGAAGGCCTCACCACCGGTGCGCCGGACGAAGGCCCGCAGCGCATCCGCCTCCGGCGCCTCCCCCGTCACCGCCTCGACCAGCTCCGCGACATCCCCCTCCCCCAACGGCCCGACCCCCAACACCCGCCCCCGCCGCAGCAGTTGCCCCCACACCCACCCCACCCCTTCGCCCTCACCGGCCCTTCCGCCGGCATCCCGTCGCCGGTCACGCCACGCCACCCCCTCCTGCCTGGTCGTGGTCAGCAGCAGGACCGGCAGGGTGCGGATGGCGTCGGACGTCTCCAGGAGGAGGCGGAGCGAGGACGCGTCGGCGGCGTGGAGGTCGTCCAGGACGAGGAGCAGGGGCCGGGAGCGGGCCGCCGTGGCGAGGAGGTCGGTCAGGTCGCCGGTGAGGCGCAGCCGGGCCGCCTCGGGGTCCGCGCCGCGCAGGGCGCCGGGGCCGGACCCGGCGACCAGCGCCCGCAGCGGCGGAGACGCGGTGACCAGCCGCCCGCACGCCGCGTCGTCCGTGACCAGCTCCCGCACCAGCCGTGACCAGGGACGGAACGCCCGCCCGGCGGTCTGCGGCGGGCACCAGGTCCACAGCGTGCGGAACCCGTCGGCGCGCGCGGCCGCCTCCTCCGCCGTACGCGTCTTGCCCGCCCCGGCGGGTCCTGTCAGCGTGACCAGCCCGCCCCGGCCCGCCGCCGCCCGGTCCAGGGCGGCACGGAGTTCCCCCAGCACGTCCTCGCGTCCCACGAACGGGTACGTCGCGGTCATGGCGGCAACCACCACGCTCTTCCAGAGATCCACCGGGGCTCGTCACGGGCCGTCCGTGCTTTCGAGCGTAGGCACCGGTGGTGTGCGGCAGCCACCCGGCGACCCGTGATCCGCCCGGCCGTCAGCACCGCTTCGTGCAGGATGGATCCATGACCACCACCTACGACACGCCTGTGGTCCTGGACCGTCGCGAGGGCCCGTACGGCGAGGTCGTGCTGCGCCGGCACGGCGAGTTGCTGCAGATCATCGCCAACGGCTGCTTCCTGATGGACACCTCGGACGGCCGCTCGGAACGGCTGCTCGTCGACGCCGCGCTGCGGGCCCTGGACGCTCGCGAGAACCCGGCCGTGCTGATCGGCGGCCTGGGCGTCGGCTTCTCGCTCGCACACGCGGCGGCGGATCCGCGCTGGGGCGCGATCACCGTCGTGGAACGGGAACCGGCCGTCATCGACTGGCACCGTGACGGTCCGCTCGCGGACATCTCCGCGCGGGCCCTCGCCGATGCCCGTACCGAGATCGTGGAAGCGGATCTCCTGACCTTTCTGCGTGAGACATCCGCCACGTACGACGCCCTGTGCCTGGACATCGACAACGGCCCCGACTGGACGGTCACCGAGGGCAACGACGGCCTGTACGCGCGGGCCGGACTCGCAAGCTGCGCAAGGGTGTTGAAACCCGGCGGGGTGCTCGCGGTGTGGTCGGCACAGCCCTCTCCGGAATTTGAAGGAACACTGTGGAATGCCGGGTTCCAACAGGTGCGTACCGAAGAGATCCCGGTTGCCCGGGGCGTTCCCGACGTCGTGCATCTCGGCGTCCGACCTGGATAGCCGAGGGACGGTCACTCCCCGTACTCTGCTTCCCTGACGCAGATCATTCAAGCGTCAATCGCAAGCATGCGCAGGCACAGCCAGGCATAGCCAGTCAGAAGGAATGACCCCACGCATTCCGGAAAGCAACTCAGGGGCGGGCGATGGAGCAGACCCACACATCCCACAACGGCACGACGGCGACCCCGGGCGCACAGCGCCGGGTCCTGGTGGTCGAGGACGACCCGACCATCGTGGACGCCATCGCGGCCCGCCTGCGCGCCGAGGGTTTCCTCGTGCAGACCGCGGGCGACGGCCCGGCCGCCGTAGACACCGCCGAGGCCTGGCAGCCCGATCTGCTGATCCTCGACATCATGCTGCCCGGCTTCGACGGTCTGGAGGTCTGCCGCCGTGTGCAGGCCGCCCGTCCGGTGCCGGTGCTGATGCTCACCGCGCGCGACGACGAGACCGACATGCTGGTCGGGCTCGGCGTGGGCGCCGACGACTACATGACCAAGCCGTTCTCCATGCGGGAGCTGGCCGCGCGGGTGCACGTCCTGCTGCGGCGCGTCGAGCGGGCCGCGCTGGCCGCCGCGACGCCGAGGAGCGGCATCCTGCGGCTCGGCGAGCTGGAGATCGACCACGCGCAGCGGCGGGTACGGGTCCGCAGCGAGGACGTCCACCTCACGCCGACCGAGTTCGACCTGCTGGTGTGCCTCGCCAACACGCCCCGCGCGGTGCTCTCCCGGGAGCAGCTGCTGGCGGAGGTGTGGGACTGGGCGGACGCCTCCGGCACCCGGACCGTGGACAGCCACATCAAGGCGCTGCGCCGGAAGATCGGCGCCGAGCGGATCCGCACGGTGCACGGCGTCGGCTACGCGCTGGAGACCCCGACGCCATGAGTGCCGGGCCGGCCGCACGGAGAGGCCCCGGGGAGCCCGAACCCTGGGGCGGTCTGCGCCCGTTCTCGATCAAGACCAAGCTGGGCGCACTGGTCGTCATCGCGGTCCTCATCACCACCGGGCTGATGATGATCGCCATGCGCACGGCGACGGAGCTGCGCTTCATCACGGTCTTCTCGATGATCGCCACACTGCTCATCACGCAGTTCGTGGCCCATTCGCTCACCGCGCCGCTGGACGACATGAACACGGTCGCCCGCTCGATATCGCACGGCGACTACACCCGCCGGGTACGCGAGAACCGCCGAGACGAGCTGGGCGACCTGGCCCAGACGATCAACCGCATGGCGGACGACCTGGAGGCCCAGGACCGGCAGCGCAAGGAGCTGGTGGCGAACGTCTCGCACGAGCTGCGCACCCCCATCGCTGGGCTGCGCGCGGTGCTGGAGAACATCGTCGACGGCGTCACGACCGCCGACCCGGAGACCATGCGCACGGCGCTGAAGCAGACCGAGCGGCTCGGGCGGCTGGTGGAGACGCTGCTGGACCTGTCCCGGCTGGACAACGGCGTCATACCGCTGCGCAAGCGGCGGTTCGAGGTGTGGCCGTACCTCTCGGGCGTGCTGAAGGAGGCCAACATGGCCGTGCCCGCGCGCGCGGGCATCGCCTCGGGCTCCGGCAGCCACACCCGTACGGACGTCCATCTGCACCTCGACGTCACCCCGCCGGAGCTGACCGCGCACGCGGACCCCGAGCGCCTCCACCAGGTTGTGGCGAATCTCATCGACAACGCCGTCAAGCACAGCCCGCCGCACGGCCGCGTGACGGTGAAGGCGCGGCGCGGCACGCTGCCGGAGTCGCTGGAGCTGGAGGTGCTGGACGAGGGCCCGGGCATCCCGCCCTCGGAGTGGCACCGCGTCTTCGAGCGCTTCAACCGCGGCGGCGCGGGCGCGTCCAACGGGCAGGGCGGGGACGGCGGTACGGGTCTCGGGCTCGCGATCGCCCGGTGGGCGGTCGATCTGCACGGAGGCCGGATCGGAGTGGCCGAATCCGAGCGGGGTTGCCGGATTCTTGTCACTCTTCCGGGAGAGACATCCGTGCCAAGTTGACGTAAAGTCCGAACCGGAGCCTCAAGATCCACCTGCGTCCGGGCTGACGGACACGTGTGATCAGGCACACGCCCGTACGCGTCGCGTGCAGGGCCCTCGTCGTCGCACCCCGACACACCCGATTCGCAGCGGAACCACGCTTGTTTCCCGCCATTTCACGGCTCGAAACCCGCTTTGAGATGTGACTTACGCGACGATGACCTTGCTCGGCCTGACCTGACCGGCCATGGGGGCGTAGCCTTTATTTCCGCTGTCCATCACCTTGTGAAGCGGAAGAGGGCGGTTGCCGCCGTGTCGCCACAGTCCCCCAGTAACTCGAGCTCCCCCACCCTTCGGGCGGGAGGTGCCCCCACGACCGAAGACCAAGCCGGGAAGAACCCCGCGGCTGCGTTCGGTCCCAACGAGTGGCTCGTCGACGAGATCTATCAGCAGTACCTCCAGGACCCGAACTCGGTCGACCGAGCCTGGTGGGACTTCTTCGCCGACTACAAGCCGGGGGCGGCCGCCACCCCGGCTCCCGCGGAGACCACCGCCTCGGCTCCGGCGCCCACCGCCCC
>NZ_JAKWBE010000029.1 GCF_022513565.1 Streptomyces gilvus
CGATCTGCGCGAGCTGTTCTGGGTCGAGACCGCTCCGGCCGGCGCGGACCAGTGTGAGGAAGCCGTCGAGCGCCTTCTCGTCCCGCACGTCGACGCCCTGTTCGGCGGCCGACAGCATGAGGAACTTGGCGGTGCCCATGAACCGCGGGTCGAACATGTCCTGGCGCCACCCGGCGCGCTCGGCGGCCGCGGTCTCGCACAGTGCCTGCGGGCTGTCGGACCGGGGGTCGAGGATCCCGGCCGCGTCCAGGAAGCCGACCAGGGCGCAGACGGCCGCGGGTGCGTCGACGCGCTCGTCGGTGAGCTCCTCGTCATCGGGGAGCAACGTCACCTTGCGCGGGAACCACTCGCGCAACAGAGCGCGGACATGCTCGGTGCGCCACAGCGCGAGTCGCCCGTCCTCCGTCCCCTGATGCCGGTACTCCAGGGCGACCGCGAACTCGTTGACCGGCCGCCCGTCGTCCTCCTCCCGCTCGGCGACGAGCCGGACGACGGCGTCCTGGACCTTCTCGAAGGACCCGTCGTCGCCGAGGCCCTCCTGGCTTGTCTCGTCCATGTCGAACAGCAGCCGCACCGCGTCTCCCTCGTGGTTCCATGCCGAGAGGACCACCGTAGCGAGTTCGCTGTGTGCCGCCGTTCGTACCTTGACAAACGTGGTCGCCGTCAGCGGTGAACAGCCCAACCCCCACAGGCCCTTCGCCCGGCGGACGCTCCAGTGCCGCGGGCTGCACGGAATGCGGCCTCCGCCTGACCCTTGCGGGGCCAGCCGCAACAACGCAGCCGCGCAACCGCCTTCGTACACGCCTGATCATCCCAGGCAGCGCTGACCGCAGGTTGGCGCGCCCGGCAGGAGCCACAAAACATGGCTGGTCGTGCGCACGGCGCTGACCTGCGCATTTGTGCCACGGTCGCTGTCGAGGGGCGGAGTCGGTTGATGCCGCTCCCCCCGGGAGCGGACTCGACGGCTACAGAATCTACGAGTGTGGTGGAGGAGGGTACTGACCCCACGTGACGCCTTTTGAGAGTTCGGCCGACATCGCGGAAAGCCGGTGTACCGGGGAGAAGGTGGGTGGCTTGGCGAATGGAAAACCGGTGGCGTGGCCCTCTCGCTCGGCATAGCTTGCGTGCGCGTGACTGACAATCCGAAGACCCTGGTCGAGGCTGGATACGACGCGATGGCCGGGCGGTATCTCGCCGAGTTCGGTGAAGGGATCCAAGACGATCCGCGGGCCCGCTTCATCGCGGAGCTGTCCAAACGGCTCACTCCCGGGGCCGATGTGGTTGAACTTGGCTGCGGCGCCGGTGTTCCGGCGACTGCTCTGCTCGCCGAGCGGTTCCGCGTCATGGGCGTCGACATCTCCTCCGCCCAACTCGCACTCGCCCGGCAGCGAGTGCCACGTGCCCGGTTCCTCAAGGCGGACATGACCGCGCTCGAATTACCCGCGGAGTCCTTCGACGCGATCACCGCTTTCTACTGCTTCAACCACCTCCCCCTCGACGAGCACCAGGCGATGATCGCAAAGGCTGCGTCCTGGCTGCGCCTCGGCGGCCTCCTGTTGGCCTCCTTCGGCACCGGCGGCTCGCGCAACGAAGTCGAGGAGTGGCTCGGAGTCCCGATGTTCTTCGCCAGCCACGGCATGGACATCAATCGGCGCCACCTTGCCGATGCCCATTTCACCCTGCTGATCGACGAACACGTCAGGCAAGGCGAGGGAGAGTCGTGGCAGTGGGTGCTGGCACGAGCGGATGCCCCATGACGCCGACAGTGGCGCCGCGCTCGGTGCCTTCCAGGACGTAACCGGACTTGGTGGCGACCTGCCCGACGCCGGCCGCATCCGTCAACAACCAGCCGTTCGCCGACGCGTCACGGCCGCATCAGGGGCAGGCTCACTACGGAGGAGCCGATGATGGGTACCTGAAGTAGACCGTTGCTACCGCCCAGGGTTTCCAGGCTGGTCGGCGGCCACCAGGTCCGCTCATGTTGCTGCGGCCACAAAGGCAGCAGTACATGTGCGAGATCCTCGGAGTGCTCAACCTTGATGTCCATGTCTGGGCAGTCCACACCGAAGATCTCGAATACCGTGTTCAGCAGCCGGAATCGCGACACGTACGCCGGCGCGGTCTGGGCGAGCTGACCGTCGACATGGACTTCCATGCTGTGGGGGCGGTGCTGGAACTCGCCCAGCTGGATCCCGAGGTCGTGGTTGGTCACCGGCGCGGAGCCTACGCGCAAGAAAGAGTTGCGCGGCGGATTGCCGGTCTTGTGGAACTCGCGGCGATGGGTGCTCGGGAACGCAGACTTCCCGTTGAACCAGCAAAGGCCGCCCCCACTACGTCTGCTACCGCGACGACGTCCACCACCGCAACGCCGACTGGTTCGACCAGCACCCCAAGGCCCTGTGGGTCAGCGAGAAGATTCTCATCAACGCGGTCCACTGGTTCTTCGGCGAGCGCGTCCTCGGCCCCCGCCGTACCGAGCACCTCCGCGCTCAGCTGGCCGCCTCCGCACCCGCCCTCGGCGCCAGCGCGCAGAAGGCCGAACAACTCCGCGAGGAGATCAAGGCCATCGAACGCCGCAAAGAACGTCTCCTCGACGAACTCGACGAACACGAAGACGCCGGCGACCCGGAAACCAGTCGCGAGTTCCGCCGCAGCATCCGCGAACGCTTCGACCGCCATGAACGCAAGCGCCGCGAGCTGCTCACCCGGCTCCGCCAATGCGAACAGAGTCAGAGCGGCAAAGAAGAACAGAATGCCGACCTCATCGACCTGCTGCCCCGGCTCGGCACGAGCCTCGCGAAGCTCCCGGAAGCCGAGCAGCGCCGCCTCTACGACGCCTACCAGCTGGAGGTCCGCTATCTACGGCCCCGGCGTGAGATCCAGCTCCAGGTGACCGTCCCGGCTGCGACGGCCGAGGAGCTGGGCCGCTTGACGCGGCAAGTGGTCACCCCGCTCACGGGGGCTCGCGCCGGTGAAGACCAGCCATGTTTTGGGCGCCCCCGGCAGGACTCGAACCTGCGGCCAAGCGCTTAGAAGGCGCCTGCTCTATCCACTGAGCTACGGGGGCCGGGTGTGTGGCCTCTGTCTTGGGTGCCCGGGTGTGGGCCGTTCCGTGACGTCGCCGGGGACAAGGATAGGGCTCCCGCGTCCGTGTCCCTGTTGCTTCGCCTCCGTGGCTCGATGTGGAGGTTCGGTGAAGCGGTCCTGATAATCGCAGGCAGGTACGAATCGTGCATCGCTTTTGGCGCCTCGCGCACCGGGTGTTGTGCACTCGTTATGCCTGGACTGTGCCCTCGCCCCAGTCGTCCCTTGTGCCCCTTGCGTCCGGTCGGCGCGCAGACATGCCCATATGCTTCAGAATTCCCCTAAAATTGGGCATTCTTCGCATGTGGTGACCTTGGACGTACGGCCTCAGCTGCTCGACGCACTCTCCGCCCTGCGCGACCGTGTCGCCGCCGCACGCTTCCCGCTGCCCCTGGCGGGGGCTCCACGCGCGCGTGCCAACCGCGACGAACTCCTCGCGCAGCTCGACGACTATTTGGTGCCCCGCCTGCGGGAGCCCGACGCCCCGTTGCTGGCCGTGGTGGGGGGATCGACCGGGGCCGGGAAGTCGACCCTCGTCAACTCCCTTGTGGGGCGGCGCGTGAGCGAGGCCGGCGTGCTGCGGCCGACCACACGGACGCCGGTGCTCGTCTGCCATCCGGAGGACCATCACTGGTTCAGCGGCATGCGGGTGCTGCCCGACCTCACGCGCGTGTGGGTGCCTCATCAGGAAACGGCGGAGGACCTGTTGCTCCCCGGCGAGGACCCCACGCGCGTACTGCGCGTCGAGACCGCCGACACAGTGCCCCGCGGCCTCGCCCTCCTCGACGCCCCCGACATCGACTCCCTGGTCGCCGACAACCGCGTCCTGGCCGCCGAACTCATCTGCGCGGCCGACATCTGGGTGATGGTCACCACGGCCGCGCGGTACGCCGACGCCGTCCCCTGGCACCTGCTGCGCACCGCCAAGGAGTACGACGCCACCCTGGTGACCGTCCTCGACCGCGTGCCGCACCAGGTCGTCTCCGAGGTGTCCCGCCAGTACGGCGCGCTGCTCACCAAGGCGGGCCTCGGCGACGTACCGCGCTTCACCGTGCCCGAACTGCCCGAGTCCGCCTGGGGCGGCGGGCTGCTGCCGGCCACCGCCGTGGCGCCGCTGCGCACCTGGCTCGTCCATGTGACGCAGGATCCGGCGGCGCGGCAGCACGCGCTGGCCCGTACCGCGTACGGGGTGCTGAACTCCCTCAAGGCCCGCATGCCCGAACTCGCCGGCGCCGCCGCCGCCCAGTACGCCGCCGCCATGCGGCTCACCTCCGCCGTCGAGGCGGCGTACGACAGCGAGCACACGCGCGTGCGTGGGCGGTTGCAGTCGGGGGCCGTACTCGCCGGGGACGCGCTGAAGCGGTGGCGCGCGTTTCCGCTCGACTGCAGCGCCGGTGAACTGCTCGACGCGCTCGTGGAGAGCCTGGCCGCGCTGCTGCTGTGCGCCGTGACCGCCGCCGACGAGCGCGTGGACGACGCCTGGCGGCGCGAACCCGCGGCGCGCGCCCCGGAGCTGGCGGACCCTGACCCGTCCCTGGAGAGCGCCGAGCACCGGATCGGGATGGCCGTACGGCGGTGGCGGCGGGAGCTCGAGGAGTACGCCGAGGACGAGGTGCGCGCCCTCGACCGGAGCGTGGCCCCCGACCCCGAGGCGGTCGCCGCCCTGGTCGCCACGGCGCTGCTGGGCGGGCGCCGGGCGCGTTCGGCGGGTGAGGGGCTCGCCGAGCGGATCGGGGCCCACGGGGCGCTGCGGCTGCGCGACCGGGGCGGACGGCTGCTCACCGAGCACCTGGACCGGGTGATGCACACCGAGCGCGAACGCCGGCTCGCCCCCCTGGACGCCCTCGACGTCCATCCCGAGCCCCAGGCCGAGCTCATCGCCGCGCTGTCCGTACTGCAGAAGGAGAGGTGACCGGTGACCGCCGTCACTGACCAGGACCACACCGAGCACGCCGACCACGCGGGGGACACGGTGCCCAAGCACGACGACCGGGAGAACGGCCGCAAGGGGGAGAGCGCTTCCGAGAAGGGCCTCCAGGAGGAGAACGGCGACGACAGCCCCTGGGAGGGCGCCCGCGAGCACCACGCGCGCGTGGAGAGCAGCGACTCGGGTCGTACCGACTCCTGGCAGACCGGGAAGTCCAGGCATACCGGGGAGTCCAGGCATACCGGGGAGGCCAGGGATACCGGGAAGTCAACGGCTCCCGGGGATTCCCAGGCATCCGCGGACCCCGCCGACCCCGCGGACTCCTGGGACGACGGGCTCATCGCTCGCCGGGTGACCGAGGGGGCCGCCGCCGAGCACGCGGCCCTGGTGGAGAGCCGGGCGCACAGCGCGCAGTCCGCCGCCCCGCTCACCTACGACAGTACGCTGCGCTCGCGTCTCGTCGCCCTGCGGGAACTGGTCGGGCTCTCCCGCACCCGGCTCGACAGCCGGACGCTCGCCGAGGCCGGACGGGTGCTGGACGAGGCGGCGGCGCGGCACAGGCTGTCCGGGCAGCACACCGTGGTCGCCATCGCGGGCGCGACCGGCAGCGGCAAGTCCCAGCTGTTCAACGCGCTCGCCGGGGTGCCCATTTCGGAGACGGGGCTACGCCGGCCCACCACCGCCGCGCCCGTCGCGTGCAGTTGGAGCGACGGCGGCGCCGGCCTCATCGAACGGCTCGGCATCCCGCCGCGACTGCGCCGCCGGCCCCTGCAGAACGGCGACAACGACACGCAGTTGTGCGGGCTGGTCCTGGTCGACCTGCCCGACCACGACTCCGCCGCGGTGCAGCACCGCCAACACGTGGACCGCATCCTGACGCTCGTCGACGCCGTCATCTGGGTCGTCGACCCGGAGAAGTACGCGGACGCCGTGCTGCACGAGCGCTACCTGCGGCCCATGGCGGGCCACGCGGAGGTCATGTTCGTCGTCCTCAACCAGGTCGACCGGCTGCCCGGCGAGGCCGCCGACCAGGTCCTCGACGACCTGCGACGGCTCCTCGACGAGGACGGGATCGCTCTGGGGGAGTACGGCGAACCCGGCGCGACCGTGCTCGCGCTGTCCGCGCTCACCGGGGACGGCGTCGGCGAACTGCGCGAGGCCCTGGGCCAGTTCGTGGCGGAACGCCGCGCCCCGGCACGCCGGATCTCGGCCGACGTGGACGCCGCCGCGGTCGGGCTGCGGCCGGTGTACGCCATCCGGCGGCGGACCGGGCTGAGCGAGGAGGCGCGCGACGAGTTCGCCGCCCGGCTCGCGGACGCGGTGGGCGCCACGGCCGCGGGCGAGGCGGCCGAACGGGCGTGGCTGCGCAACGCCAACCGCGCCTGCGGGACGCCCTGGTTGCGGCTGTGGCGCTGGTACCAGGACCGGTTCGAGCCGCAGACCGGGCGGCTGCCGGTGCGCGCGCAGCCCGACGAGAAGGCCACGGCACGCCAGCGCGTCGAGCAGGCCGTACGGACACTGGCGGACCGGGCCTCGTCCGGGCTGCCGGCGCCGTGGGCGCTGGCGGTGCGCGAGGCGGCCGTACGGGGCTCACAGGGGCTGCCCGAGGCACTGGACGAACTCGCGGCGCGGGCCGGGCTGCCGCCGGGGCGCCCGCCGCGGCCGGGCTGGTGGCCCGCCGCGGTGCTCGTCCAGGCGTCCATGACCCTTCTGCAGATCGTGGGCGGGCTGTGGCTTTTGGGGCAGATCATCGGGTTCATGGCGCCCAATCTCGGTGTGCCGGTACTGCTGATGGTCACCGGAATCGTCGGCGGCCCGCTCGTCGAGTGGAGCTGCCGGATGGCGGCACGCGGCCCGGCGCGGCGGTACGGCGCCGACGCGGAACGGCGATTGCGGGAGGCGGCTGCGGGATGCGGGCGGGCCCGGGTGCTGGATCCGGTGGCGGCCGAGCTGCTGCGGTACCGGGAGGTGCGGGAGCAATACGGGCGGGTCGCCGGGGTCGGAGCGACGGCGAGGTGAGCCACGGGCCGCGAGTCGCGGGTCCCGGGTCGCGGGTCCCGGGCAGGTGAGACGGGGTGATGGTGGACCGGCCGCCGGAGACTCACTCGTAGGGGTGAGGGAGTTTTCCACAGGTCGTTCGTGGTCCACAGGGCTCGGCGGGGTCGGGCCGAACGGGGGCAGTCTGGTCGTGCGGCGATCGCGAGGACGTGATCACCGCGGCGGCGGCAGCGCGAAGGACGTGCGGCCGCCGTGGCAGACGCAGCCGTACGGGACAGGCCCGTAGGCATGTCCGCCCGGCCCCCGCGGCCGGGTGAGGGAGGGGTTCACCATGAACGAGACGATCATCTGCGCCGTCGGCAACGTGGCCACGCGGCCGGCCTACCGGGAGACGGTGACGGGGCCGTCGGCGCGGTTCCGGCTCGCCGTGACCACGCGGTACCTGGACCGGGAGAAGAACCTCTGGACCGACGGGCACACCAACTTCTTCACGGTGTGGGCCAATCGGCAGATGGCGGCCAATGTGGCGGCGTCACTCAACGTCGGCGACCCGGTCGTGGTCCAGGGCAGGCTCAAGGTCCGCTCGGAGCAGCGCGAGGGGCAGAACTGGATCTCGGCCGACCTCGACGCGACGGCGATCGGACACGACCTCGCGCGCGGTACGTCGGCCTTCCGGCGCCCGGTCCGGACGGAGACGGCGACGGGCGTCCCGGCGCAGCGGCAGGACGAGCCCAACTGGGAGACCGCACCGGGGGAGTCGGCGGTGGAGGCAGGGCAACGGGAGCCGGAACCCGCCGCTGTGACGTGATGTCAGACGAACCCGAGCTGACATGTCGGACAGCGCCCCGAGCCGACCGGACTGCGGCTTATCGGCGAATGCGTTCCGAACGACCTGGTGTATTTGTCGATAAGCCCTGCTCACAGGCCTGCTCCGTGATGTCTCGGCGATAACGATTCCGAGTCGAGTGGCTTGTGTGACGGTATGACCGGGAGGTTCGGTGCGTGGCTTCCTTAGGATGCCGGACATAACTCCTGGGGCTTCTGATGCTGCTGATGTGACCACGCCCCCCCATGTCAACGGTTCCTGCACGAAGGGGAATTCGTGTTTGCTTCGTTCTCAGCGCGGTGGACGCGCGGGCGAGGGACGTTCCGTCTCGCCGCCGCGACGCTGGTGTCCGGACTCGTGGCCGTCGGCGCGCTCGCCGGGGCGGGCACGGCGACCGCGGCGGAGCCGACACAGACCCAGGCCGGGGCGACCGCCACGATAGGCGGCCTCAAGACGTACGGCGCCGCGATGATCCACGACGCCTCCGGGGACGTACAGGTCTCGGCGGGCCTGTTCGAGATGTCCGTCGACGGCGGCGGCATGCTGCAGACGTACTGCGTCGACCTCCACAACCCCACCCAGCGGGACGCGAAGTACCAGGAGACGTCCTGGAGCGGGACCTCGCTGGGCGCCAACAAGAACGCGGGCAAGATCCGCTGGATCCTCGAGAACTCCTACCCCCAGGTCAACGACCTCGCGACGCTCGCCGCCGAGGCGGGCGCCAAGGGGCTGACCGAGCAGGACGCGGCGGCCGGCACCCAGGTGGCGATCTGGCGCTACTCGGACGGCGCCGACGTCGACGCGGTCGACCCGCAGGCGGAGAAGCTCGCCGACTACCTGCAGAAGGCGGCCGTCTCCGTGCCCGAACCCCAGGCGTCGCTGACCCTCGACCCGCCCGCGGTCTCCGGCCACCCCGGCGAGCTGCTCGGCCCGGTGACCGTGCACACCAACGCGACCGGGGTGACGCTGACGCCGCCGGCGGACGCGGCCACCACCGGGGTGCGGATCGTCGGCAAGGACGGCAAGCCGCTGACCTCGGCGGTCAACGGCAGCCAGGTCTTCTTCGACGTCCCCGAGGACGCGGCGGCCGGCTCCGCCGAGCTGACCGTGCAGGCCTCCACGACCGTGCCCGTGGGGCGGGCGTTCACCTCCGACAGCCGCAGCCAGACGCAGATCCTGGCCGGCTCCAGCGAGTCCACGGTCTCGGCGACGGCGAGCGCGACCTGGGCGAAGCAGGGCGCCATACCGGCCCTGTCCGCCGTGAAGAACTGCGCCAAGGGCGGCCTGGACATCACCGCGGCCAACCAGGGCGACGAGCCGTTCACCTTCTCGCTCATGGAAGCCACCTACAGCATCCCGGCCGGCGAGTCGCGCACGGTGACGATCCCGCTGCAGGAGGACCAGCAGTACGACTTCACCATCACCGGGCCGAACGGATTCGACCAGCGGTTCACCGGGATCCTCGACTGCCGGACACAGGGCAGCAGCGGGAACGGCGACGCCGTGCAGACCCTCGCCGAGCCCAGCCCCGCCACGGTGGGCGGCGTCGCCGACGACACCAACCTCGCCGCGACCGGTGGCTCCAGCGTCACCCCGCTGATCGCGGGAGTCGCCATCGGACTCGTGGTGATCGGCGGAGCGGCGCTCGTCCTGGTGGGAAAGAAGAACGCGCCCACGGGGGAGTGAGGGTGCGGGCAAGATGACTTCATGACCAAGTCATCCGTACCGTCCGTGCAGCAGTCCGCCTGCTCCGGTTCCGTGCTGTCCCTGTGGTCGCAGGACTCCGTGCTGTCGATCGGCTCGGTGGGCTCGGTCCTGTCCATCGGGTCCGTGGGGTCGGCGCTGTCCGTCGGCTCGATCGGCAGCGCGCTCTCGGCCGGCTCGATCGGCTCGGCGCTGTCGCTGGTCTCGGCGGGGTCGTGGCTGAGCGCGGGTTCCGTGCTCTCGGCCCAGTCGCGCTGGTCGGTCCTGTCGTGGCGCTCGTCCCGGGCGTTCCGCTCTGCGGGGGTCGCCGGGGTCGCCGGGGTGGTGGTGGCCACCGCGCTGCTGCTGGCCGGGCGAGCTGCGCGGACGATTGAGTGACATGGAAAGCACCGACCGGAGAAGGGCCGACTCGTGATCATCTTTGGCACCAGGGGGTACCTGTACCAGCTCGCGATACTGACGCTGGTGTGCGGGCAGTGCGGCAATCCCGCCGCGCACACGCTCAGGAAGCGCGTCATGAAGTTCACGCTGTTCTTCGTGCCGCTGTTTCCCATCTCGACGAAGTACGCGACGCAGTGCACCTTCTGCGGTGCGGAACAGAAGCTGACGAAGGATCAGGCCGAGCAGCTCCAGGCCCAGGCCGCGGGCGCCCCCGGCGCGCCGGCGTACGGACAGCCGCAGCAGCAGCCGTACCGGCACCCGGGTGCCTGACACGGCACGGACACAGCGCGACCTGCGGCTGTCGTCGCCCGCCGTCCGCACGGCAGCGGGCATCGCGAGCCTGGCACTGGCCGCCGCGGTCAGCTGGAGCGGCCTGCTGCTGGTCGTGCGGGGGCGGGTGATCCCCGGCTGGGAGGTGAGCGGGGCTCTCCTCGTCCTGGCGCTCGTCGTCCGCCGGGCGCTGCTCAAGGCGGCCCGCGATACGGAGACCGTGAGGCCCGCCCGAAAGCGGGTCACGCCGGTGCGGTTGGGGGAGGGGCTGCTGTTGGGCGCGGCGGTGCTCGGCACGGCTTGGGGAGCGGGGGACGATCTGATCTCGGACGCGCGGTACCACGTACTGAGCCCCACGGGTCCGGGCGGCTGCACGGCCGTGGTGCGGGAGACGTCGTTCCTCGTGGTCGGCAACGGCGAGGCGTACGCGGTGGGACACACCGGCCTGGCCCTGGGTGAGTCGGGATCCTGGACGGTCGACGACGGCTACCGCCCCGTGGCGGCGGGCACGTACGCGTTGCGCTGGGGCCGTGACGCCGGCGTTCTGCGCGTCAGCGGCACGAACACCGACCCGGTGGTCAGAGGCGGCCTGACCGACGTCTCCTGCGACTGGTGAGCGACCGAGCCCACAGCCACAGCGGGCGACGCGACGACCTTCACCCCTGTCCCGCCCACCGCGCAAGCGGCTTGGCTGAGACCTCGCCGTCGTAAGCCGAGCCGGCTCGTTCTGCCCGACCGCACCCCCGGGCTGACGCGAAACCCCAGGTCAGACGGTCCCGGGCATACGCGTTTCCGCCCAGGGGTGGCGGTACGGCAAGATGGGGTGTATCTGCCCACTGCCAGATTTCAAGCTGCCGGACGGTTTCTCTTGGCTGAGTTCATTTACACCATGCGCAAGACGCGCAAGGCGCACGGCGACAAGGTGATCCTCGATGATGTCACCCTGAACTTCCTGCCGGGAGCGAAGATCGGTGTCGTCGGTCCGAACGGGGCCGGTAAGTCGACGGTTCTGAAGATCATGGCGGGGCTGGAGCAGCCGTCGAACGGTGATGCCTTCCTGTCGCCCGGTTACAGCGTCGGGATCCTGCTGCAGGAGCCCCCGCTGAACGAGGAGAAGACCGTCCTGGAGAACGTGCAGGAGGGTGTCGCCGAGATCAAGGGCAAGCTCGACCGGTTCAACGAGATCGCCGAGCTGATGGCGACCGACTACTCGGACGCGCTGCTCGACGAGATGGGCAAGCTGCAGGAGGAGCTGGACCACGCCAACGCGTGGGATCTGGACGCTCAGCTGGAGCAGGCCATGGACGCCCTCGGGTGCCCGCCCGGTGACTGGCCCGTGACCACCCTCTCCGGTGGTGAGAAGCGGCGTGTCGCGCTGTGCAAGCTGCTGCTCGAGGCCCCCGACCTGCTGCTTCTCGACGAGCCCACCAACCACCTCGACGCCGAGTCGGTGAACTGGCTGGAGCAGCACCTCGCCAAGTACGCGGGCACCGTCGTCGCGATCACCCACGACCGGTACTTCCTCGACAACGTCGCCGAGTGGATCCTCGAGCTCGACCGCGGTCGCGCCTACCCGTACGAGGGCAACTACTCCACGTACCTGGAGACCAAGCAGACCCGTCTGAAGGTCGAGGGGCAGAAGGACGCCAAGCGCGCCAAGAGGCTCAAGGAAGAGCTCGAGTGGGTGCGGTCCAACGCCAAGGGGCGGCAGGCCAAGTCCAAGGCGCGGCTCGCCCGGTACGAGGAGATGGCCGCCGAGGCGGAGAAGATGCGGAAGCTGGACTTCGAGGAGATCCAGATCCCGCCGGGCCCGCGGCTCGGCAGCATCGTCGTCGAGGTCAACAACCTCAACAAGGCCTTCGGCGAGAAGGTCCTCATCGAGGACCTCTCCTTCACCCTGCCGCGCAACGGCATCGTCGGCGTCATCGGCCCCAACGGCGCCGGCAAGACCACCCTCTTCAAGATGATCCAGGGGCTGGAGGAGCCCGACTCCGGCTCCATCAAGGTCGGCGAGACCGTCAAGATCTCGTACGTCGACCAGAGCCGCGAGAACATCGACCCGAAGAAGACCCTGTGGGCCGTGGTCAGCGACGAGCTGGACTACATCAACGTGGGCCAGGTCGAGATGCCCAGCCGGGCCTACGTCTCCGCATTCGGCTTCAAGGGCCCCGACCAGCAGAAGCCCGCCGGCGTCCTCTCCGGCGGTGAGCGCAACCGGCTCAACCTCGCGCTCACCCTCAAGCAGGGCGGCAACCTGCTGCTCCTCGACGAGCCGACCAACGACCTCGACGTGGAGACCCTCAGCTCCCTGGAGAACGCGCTGCTGGAGTTCCCCGGCTGCGCCGTGGTCGTCTCCCACGACCGGTGGTTCCTGGACCGGGTCGCGACCCACATCCTCGCCTACGAGGGCGACTCCAAGTGGTTCTGGTTCGAGGGCAACTTCGAGTCGTACGAGAAGAACAAGATCGAGCGGCTCGGCCCGGACGCGGCGCGTCCGCACCGTGCCACCTACAAGAAGCTGACCCGGGGCTGATCGGTCTTGCGCCACATCTACCGCTGCCCCCTGCGCTGGTCGGACATGGACGCCTACGGCCATGTCAACAACGCCGTCTTCATCCGGTACCTGGAGGAAGCCCGTATCGACTTCCTGTTCCGGCCGGAGAAGGACTTCAAGCAGGGGTCCGTGGTGGCGCGCCATGAGATCGACTACAAGCGACAGCTCGTCCACCGCCACCACCCGGTGGACATCGAGCTGTGGGTCACGGAGATCCGGGCCGCGTCCTTCACCATCGCCTACGAGGTGAAGGACGACGACCTGGTCTACGTGCGCGCCTCGACGGTGGTCGTGCCGTTCGACTTCGAGCACGAGCGGCCGCGCCGGCTCACCCCCGAGGAGCGCGAGTTCCTCGGCGAGTACCGGGACGACGACGAGGCCGTCGCCGCATGACGGTGCTCCACCTCGCCGACGAGGGGGAGGCGGCGGACCTCGCGGCCTTCCTCTCCCGGCTGCTGCACTACGATCGTGGGGCCGCCGTCCGTCTGCAGGCCGCGGGCACCGCGCTCGCCGTCTTCGGACGGCCGCCGTCCTTCGAGGTGCTGGCGATCCGCGCGGTGCGGCTCGCGAAGCCGTACGAGAACGGGCTCGATGTCACGCTTGACGTCACCGTCTCCGCCGGTGAACTCCTGGAATCCGTGGACGAGTCGGCGGCCACGGCCGTCGTCCCGGACGCGGTGACCGGACCGCCGTGGGCGGGAGTGCTGCCCCCGCGCGGTGGCTGGCGGCCGGAGCCGGGACTGCCGGCGCCGGACGCGCTGCGCTCCATGGTCTCCGCCGCGGTCGCCGAATTCCGGTCCCGGACCGAGGAGTTGGCGACCGAGCGGCGTACCCGGGCCGAACTCGACCGGATCGGGCGGGAGATATGGTCCCGCACGGTCGGTGACACCCGCCTTCCGGTACGGGCCGTGCACGCGGCCCAGTCCCTGGGGTTCCTGCGCGCCGAGGGCATCGAACCGGCGTTGTTCTCGTCCGGGGCGTGGCTGCGGCTGCGAACCCCGTACGGGTCGGTCGCCGTACGGCGGGCGGGACTCGGCGCGCTGGACGTCAGCGTCCGCTAGTCGCCCACCGCCTCACGTCCGGTCGCTGTCGTCCGGCCATACGGCGATGTGGTCCGGCTCGAGTTCGAGGGCCACGCGGTCGCGCATGCCCAGGGCCCGTGTGTAGTCGGCGGGCAGCTGGAGGCGGCCGGCCCGGTCCAGCATGGCGTACTCGCGGGCGACCACCGTCTCGTGGCCGGTCGTCTCGTCGACCTCGCTGCGGCGCAGGACCTCCGTGGAGGTGCGGCCGTCGCGGATGGCGACCGTGCGGCGGACCTCACCGGCCACGGCCTGGTCGTGGGTGACGATCACGATGGTCGTGCCGAGCCGTTCGTTCGCGGTGCGGAACGCGGCGAAGACCTGCTCGGCGGTGTGGGAGTCGAGCTCGCCGGTGGGTTCGTCGGCGAGCAGGACCGCGGGGTCGTTGGCGAGGGCCACGGCGATCGCCACGCGTTGCTGCTGGCCGCCGGAGAGCTGGTGCGGGCGGCGGTCGCCGCAGTCGGGGATCTCCAGCAACTCCAGGAGTTCCTGGGCGCGTTCGGCCTGCCTGCGGCGCTTTCCCGGGCCGGCCAGCTGCATCGGGAGGGCGATGTTCTGGGCCGCGGTGAGGTAGGGGAGGAGGTTGCGGGAGGTCTGCTGCCAGACGAAGCCGACGGTGCTGCGGCGGTAGGTGAGGCGGTCCTTCGCGGTCATCGTGAGGAGGTCCTGCCCGGCGACGCGGGCCGCTCCGGCCGTGGGGGTGTCGAGGCCGGCGAGGATGTTCATGAGGGTGGACTTGCCGCTGCCGGACGCGCCCACCAGTGCCATCAGTTCGCCCTCCTGCACGAGGAGGTCGAGGCCTTGCAGGGCCTGGACCTCGATGCCGTCCGCGGCGAAGATGCGGACCAGCCGGTCACAGGTGATGAGTGCGTCCTGGCCGTAGACGGGCTGCTCACGGGCGGACCGGGCGCGGGCCGCGAGGTCGGCGAGGGTGGGGTCGGACCCTGTCATCACACGCTCCCAGCTGTCGGCTTCGGTATCTCAAGGGCACTGCTCATCGCGCATCTCCCGCCCGCAACTCCCCGACCGTCCCCCGCCGCCCCGTCCACCACGCCTGAACTCCCGCCACTCCCACCGTCACCAGCAGGATCGTGACCGCCGGGAGGAGCAGGGACGTGACGTCCGTGCGCAACGCCGCGTCCCCGACCGGGGCTTGGTGGCCGGCCACCGCGACCGTCGTCAGGTCAAGCCCCGGGGACAGGAGCCGGATCGTCGCCCAGCCGGTCAGGATGCCGCCCAGCGCGGCAAGTCCCGCCTGCGGCACGGACTCCAGGACCAGCAGACGGCGGCCGGCGGAACGGGGGAGGCCCATCGTGCGCAACCGGGCCAGCAGGGCCGCGCGTTCGGGAGACGTGCGCAGGAGCGTCAGGAGGAGGGACAGGACGGCGTAACCGGCGCCCGCCGCCACGGCCGCCGTGTAGACGTGCTCCGCGCCGGACTGGAGCGGGGAGTCGGCGTAACGGGCGCGTTCGGCGGAACGCAGTTGCAGCGGGGCGGAGTTGCCGACGGCACGGCGCAGGGCGGGGACGTCGAGGTGGGGGCCGGTGAGGAGGAGGGCGGTGGGACGGCGGGTGGCGGGCGTCAGGGCCGTGCCGTTCACCACCAGGAAGTCGTCGCCGATCACCGCCGGCGTGCGGGAGCGGACCGCCGTGATACGGACGGTGATGGAGCCGCCGTCCTCCAGACGGACCGGGACCGACCGGGTGCCGTAGCGCGAGGCGACGGAGGGGGAGGCCAGCGCCGGCACCGTGCCGTCCGCCGCGCGGCCCGTCAACTCGCCCTCGCCGAAGGCACCGAGACCCGTCCGGGAGGCCAACTCGGCGTAGCCGCGCGGGTCCACGCCCACCAGCGGTACCGAGGTGCTCTGGTCGCCGGGCTTCGCCTGGTACTCGATGCTCACCGCGGCCGTCCCCCGCACACCCGGCGTCCGGCGGACCCGGTCCGGCAGGGTCGTCGGCAGAACCCCCGTCGGCGCTTCGATTCGGGCGTCCGCGCCGACCGTGAGGAGGGCCGCCCGGTCGCGGGTCGCGTGGACGCCGGCCAGGACCGAGCCGCCGAAGGCCGCCGTGGTGAGGGCAGTGAGCAGCGCCAGCAGGGGGAGGACCGTGGAGGCGGAGGCGCGGGCCGCCCGGGCCAGGGACAGATGGGCCACCGTGCCGCGCAGCCGGGCGGCTGGGCGGGCCAGGGCGCGCAGCGGGAGCGGGTAGAGGCGCACCAGCAGCAGGGCCGCCGCCACTCCCACCAACACCGGTGCCAGCGCGGCCAGTTGATCGCCGTCCGTGCCCTGCCGGCGAAGGGTCTCCACCGCGCCCAGGGTCACCACGAGCAGCGTCAGCTCCGCGACCGTACGGCGCCGGGACGGTCGTACGGACGTGACGTCCCCTCGGCCCGCGTGGATCCGCACGGAGTGGTGCGCGGCCACCGCGCGCAGCGGCAGGGTCAGAGAGGCGAGCAGGGTGACGGCCGCGGCGGACGCGACCGCCTGGCCGGTGCGGGCGTCGGGGAGGGCGAGCAGGGCGGTCGCGAGGCCCAGGGCGCCCGCCGGGACGGCGACGACGGCCGTCTCGGCGAACAGCCGGGCCGCCAGGCCCGGCAGGGAGGCGCCCCGGGCGCGCAGCAGGGTCAGTTCGGCGCGGCGGCGGTCCGCGGCGAGGCCGCCCGCCATCAGCAGGACCACCACGGCGACCGTGCCGGTGCCGAAGGCGGCGACGGCGACGAGCGGGCGGACGCCGTCGCGCAGACCGGTGAAGGAGCCGAGGACGTCGTCGAAGCCCGTGTTCACGGTCGCCGACAGATCGGTCAGCGCGCGCACCTGCCGCAGGGCCGGGCCCGACTCCAGGGAGGCGACGGCCGAGCGGAGGCGGTCCACCTGGTACGCGTGCAGATGGAGGTCCGCGGGGGCCAACTGCCAGTAACGCCATGCGGCCGAGGGCGTGCCCAGCAGCGCCGGGGCCGCCTCTGGGGCCAGCAGCAGGGCGCCCAGCCAGTACCGGGCGGCGTCGGCGCCCCCGCCGGGCACCCGGTTCAGGCTGGGCGTGCGCAGCAGGGGCTGACTGGCCCAGTACGGGCCCTGCGGGTCGCGCGGGGTGACGATGCCGGTGATGTGCACGGCGAGCGCGGGACGCCGCTCACCCGGTACGTGGATCACCGAACCGACCTTGATGCGCAGGGACTTGGCGGTCTCGGCGGTGACGACCGCCTCCACGTCACGGGTCTGTGCCGTCACCGGCGCCGTGGCCCGCGGCAGCCGGCCGGTGACCTTCTCGGCGTGCGCGCCGACACCCTGCTGGGCGGCGAGGGAGAACTGCGCCGGCAGCCCGCTCGGCCGCGGCAGCCACAGATCCGGCACCTGCAGGGGTACGGCGGTGCGCACGCCGTACGTCGACTGGGCGCGGTCGGCGACCAGCGGGCGCGGAACGGCCCGCAGGAGTCCCGCGTACTGCGTGCCGAGCCGCGCGGGGCTCAGCGCCAACTCCCGCCGTTGCTGCGGCAGATAGGCGGAGGGCGGCTCGGCGAACACGGCCACGTTGGTGGCCTGCGGCCGGGCCCGCTCGACCGACCGGCGCAGACCGGCGTCCTCGTACCGGTCGACCGCCCGCGGCAGCGCCGCCGCCAGGCACGCGGTCACCGCCACCAGCAGCGCGAGCGCGAGAGCGGCCACGGGGGCGGTGCGCAGCCGCGTCCGCACCCAGGGAGCCGGCACCGAGTTCATCTCACTCGCCCCCCTGCTCCCGCAACGACACCACCGGGTCCCCGCGCCGTACCGCCAGCGCCGCCGTCACCACGAGCGGCGTCACCGCCACCGCGGCCAGCAGCACCGCCACCTCCCCGGCGGGCAGCCGGACCAGGACGCCCGGCACCGGGCGGGTCGCCTCGGTCGTCAGGACGATCAGCGGGATCACGGCGCGCGCCAGCACCGTGCCCAGCGCGGTCCCCACCACCAGCGCCAGCGCGACCAGCACGCCCTGCTCGACGGCGATCATGCGGGCCAGCCGGCGGCGCGGGGCGCCCAGGGCGCGCAGGACCGCGAGTTCGGCGCCCCGCTCGCGCAGGGAGCCCGCCGCGCTGACCGCGAAGCCGACCGCCGCCAGGGCCGCCGCGACCCCGGCCGCCGCCGCGAACGCCGCCTCGGGGCCCGCGCCGAACGGATCGTCCCGCAGCTGCGCCGCCGTCTCGTCCCGTACGACGACCTGGGAGGGATCCAGGTCGGGCAGCGCGCGCAGGGCCGCGGCGACCCGGTCCGTGGCGCCCGGATCGGTCCGCAGCCACCATTCCGTCGGCGTCACACTCACCCCGTACCGCCTCTCCAGCACCCGGTTCACCGCCCGCAGATCCACCAGCAGCGCGCCCCCGTCCGCGTCGCCGGTCGTCGGCAACTCCCGTACGGAGCGCACGATCCGTACCGGCACGGTCTCGCCGGAGAGGGTCACGTCCACCCGTTGCCCGGTGTGCGCGCCGGACGAGGCGAGGAAGCGGTCGGTCGCGACCGCCGTGACCTCGGGCGGCGCGGCCTGCGCGACCTGCGCCCGTACCGTCAGCGAGGCGGAGGCCCAGGGTTCGTCGGCGGGCACGTACCCGGTGCCGTACGTGACCGTCAGCGGCGACGAACTCACCGTCGGGGGCTTCGGGTTGGTCCTCGGGTCGGGCGAGGACACGTCTCCGTCGCTCGACGAGGACACCTTCCAGGACGGGGGCAGCGGGATCCTCCGCGCCGACCCGTCCGCTGCCTTCGCCGTCAACTCGCCGATCGTGAGCCGGTGTTGTTCGGCCTGGCCTCGCGGTACCGACACGACCAGTTGCAGCCCTGTGAGCTTCAACGGCCCACCGGGGAGCGGAAGTTCGAGCGTGTGCCGGTGGCCGTCGGCGGGGAGTTCGCCCGCCGGGACCGCGTACGGGGTGCCGTAGCCGTCCTCCAGGGTGGCCGTCACGTCGGCCGAGGTGCCCGTGCCGGGTGAGCCGCGCAGGGTCGCCGTCACGTCCAACCGGGTGGTGTGGGCGGGCACTTGGGCCCCCGTTGTCGCCGTCCTCGGGCCCAGGGGGGCGAGCAGTGGCCGCACCGGCTCGGGGGCCAGGTCCCGGCGCAGCAGCATCATGTCCGCCGCGTGTGCGGTGTCCAGGGCGAGCAGATCGGCCGTGCGGTCGCCGGAGAGGGGGAGTTCGGTGCGTACGGCGGGCGCGGCCTCGCGTACGCCGCGCAGGGCCGCGTATGCCTCCGTGCGGCCGGGACCGGCCTCGCCGGCGCCGAGGACCCGGACCGGCGCGCCCGCGGCGAAGTCGGCCTGGTCGCTCTGCGAGCGGGTCCAGGAGGCGCCCTGGCCGATGGCGAGCATGCCGAGCGCGACGGCGAGGACCAGCAGCAGTACCGGGCCCGCGCCGCGCATCGGGCGGCGGCTGAGCTGCCAGCCGGCCAGCGCCGCCGTCAGCCCGCGCCCGCCGGCCGCCCGGCGCTCGGCGAGCCGGGCCACGAGCGGGAGCAGACGGAGGGTCAGCACCGTTCCCGCGAGCAGCGCCAGCGCGGGCGCGGCGACGAGGAGCGGGTCGATGCCGAGGGTGCCGGAGCGGGCGGTGGTCACCGCGCCGGAGGTCTGCCGCCCCAACTGCCAGTACGCCACCCCGGCCACCGCCAGCAGCCCCAGATCCGCCCCGGCCCGCACGGAACCGGGCAGCGCCGACGCCCGCCCGGGCCGGGGGCCGGGGTGGGTGCCCGCGCGGCTTGGGCTGGTGTGCGTCTTGCCCGACGGGAGGTCGCTGCTCGGGTGCGTGTGCGTCTTGCCCGACGGGAGGTCGGTGCTCGGGTGCGTGTGCGTCTTGCCCGATTGGACGTCTGTGCTCGGGTCCGTGTGCGCCGGGCCAGGTGGGAGACCCGCACTCGGGCCAGTGCGCCCCTGTTCTGGCTGGAGAGCTGCACTCGGCCGGAGACCCGCACTCGCGTCCGTGCGCCGCCATCCCGGGCGGAGACCCGCACTCGCGTCCGTGCGCCGCCATCCCGGCCGGAGACCTGAACTCGCGGCCGTGCGCCGCCATCCCGGGCGGTGACCCGCAATTGGGTCCGTATCCCGCCGTCCCAGCCCCTAACCCGCGCTCGCACCCGTGCGTCCCCGACCCCGCCGCGCATTCGTGCCCACGCCCGTGCGCCCCCGAGCCGGCAGGGCCCGTGCCGGGGATCCCTCGGCCCTCAGTGCGGGTAACGTCACCGCGAACGCGCAGCCCAGGGCCACGCCTGCCGCCACCAGCCACACCCCGAGCCGGGCCCCGGCCGGGACCTGCAGATGCAGTCCTATCCGGGCCAGTGATTCCTGCCTCGCCAGCAACCGGGTCAGCGGGGCCGCCAGCAGTGGGGCGCACACCACCGCCGGCAGGGCCAGCAGCAGGGCCTCCAGGGCGGCGAGGGACGCGATCCGGGTGCGGGAGGCGCCGCGGGCTCGCAACAGCCGTGTCTCCGCGGCGCGTTCGACGCTCAGCAGCCGGGCCACCAGGAGCAGCGCGCAGCCCGCGAGCAGGCCGAGTTGCAGGGCGATGATCAGCAGGGTCGAACGGGAGACCAGAAGGGAGCGCTGGACCCGGTCGAGGACATCGGGCAGCCCGGTCGACGCCTCCGTGGTCCCGCCGAGCGCGGACTGCCCGCGCAGGGCCGCGCCGCCGGAACGGGCCGCCCCGCGCAGCTCATCGATCCGCGCGGTCGTCAGCCGTGAGAAGTCGGCCGACGCCAGCCAGCCCGACTGACCGGAGCTCACCCGGCCACCGGCCAGCACCTCGGGGGCGGCGAGCAGGGGGCCGTACGTCGTGAAGTCGACCGTCTTGACGCCCCGGCCGCCGAGGTCGTCCAGCTGCCAGTACGGCGCGTCCGCCACCCGGGGCCGGTACACGCCGGTCAGGGTGACCCGCACCTTCGGGCCGCCGAGCCGGTCGGCCAGGGTGAGGCGGGCGCCCGGTCGCAAACCGAGGCGCCGGGCCGCGGTCTCCGGAAGGGCCGCCTCGACGCCCCGCGCGGCATCGCGGGGCGCCCGGCCCTCGACGATCCGGATCTGCGTCGCGTCCATGGCCGCCACGTACGTCAGCGCCGGGTCCCCGGACCGTTCGGACGGCGGCTGGAGCGAGCGGGGGAGCGCGTAGGGGCCCGACCGCACCAGCGTCCGCACGGTCACCGGCAGGCCGGCGAAGACCCGCCGCGCCGCCTGCCGTACGGCGGTGTCGGCGGCCTCACGGCGGTCGGCGGGCACGTCGGCCTTGACGACGAGGGCGCTGTCCGCCGCGTTCCGGGGGCTCCGCAGCGAGTGGCGCAGGGCCGAGTCGCCGATCGCGCCCGCGTAGGCGGTGAGGGTGGCCAGGACGGCCGTGGTCAGCAGGACGGTCAGGAGCGCGGCGGCGAGCAGCAGACGGTGGGCGCGCGCACGCAGCAGGACGAGACGCGTCACCGCCCTCAACGCCGTCACCCCGACCCCCCGTGGCCGTCCAGAAGATGTCCAGACCTCCGGCCGATGCTGTCAGAAGGGCGGGGGGCGGGGTAAGCGCTTGTAGATCGAACTTCACCGGATCGTGACCGGTTCAGTCAGGGACGCTGATCACCCTCGGTCCGAGGGTTGATCATCCTCAGTCAGGGGCGTTGATCATCGAGGCGGCCGCGTAGGTCAGATACCGCCACAGCTCCTGCTCGTGCTCCTCGGACAGACCGAGTTCGTCCACCGCGTCGCGCATGTGCCGCAGCCACGCGTCGTGGGCCTCGCGGTTCACGACGAAGGGGGCGTGGCGCATCCGCAGCCGGGGGTGGCCGCGGTTGTCGCTGTACGTCGTCGGGCCGCCCCAGTACTGGATCAGGAACAGCGTGAGCCGCTCCTCGGCCGGGCCCAGGTCCTCCTCGGGGTACATGGGCCGCAGGGCGGGATCCTCGGCCACCCCCTCGTAGAAACGGTGCACGAGGCGGCGGAAGGTCTCCTCCCCGCCGACCTGCTCGTAGAAGGTCTGCGTCTGAAGCGTGCCGCGCCGGATCTCTTTCACGCCCTCCATGCTCTCAGACGCCGGGGACCAGGACCTGAGCCTTAGGACCGGCGGACCGGCAGACGGGAGGACCGGCAGACGGGAGGACCGGCGGACCGGCCGGCCCCGGTGCTCGCCTCGCGCCGCGTCCCGCAGCACAGTGGACGTATGGGCGCGCACGCTCTCGACAAGGACCTGGACGACCTCGCCCTCTCCGCGCGGACCGCGCTGGTGCGGGAGATCGAGGCGAGCGGGGCCTGGGCCGGTGATCCGGTGTGGCGGGAGGCGTTCGAGGCGGTGCCCCGGCACCTGTTCGTGCCGTACTACTACGTCGGCGTCCGCGGCGGATACGAGCGGCGCTGGGGAGAGAGCCCCGATGCGCCGGCCCGGGAGAAGTGGGTGCGCGGGGCGTACGCGGACACCCCGCTGGCCACCCGGCTGCGCGACGGCGAGCTGATCTCCTCCAGCAGCCAGCCCTCGCTCATGGCACGGATGCTCGCCGAGCTCCGGGTCGAGGACGGCGACCGGGTCCTGGAGGTCGGCACCGGCACCGGCTACAACGCGGCCCTGCTCGCCCACCGGCTCGGCGACGACGACCTGGTCACGACCGTCGACCTGTACCCGGACATCACGGACGCGGCCCGGCGGCACCTGGACGCCGCCGGGTACCACCCGCTCGTCGTGACCGGTGACGGGGCGCGCGGGGTGCCCGAGCGGGCCCCCTTCGACCGGATCATCGCCACCTGCACGCTGACCTCGGTCCCCTCCGTCTGGGTCGCCCAGTGCGCCCCCGGCGCCCGGATCCTGACCCCGCTCGCCACGGGACTGCTCGCGCTGACCGTCCGGGACGCCGGACGCGCCGAGGGCCGTTTCCTGGACACGGCCGCCTACTTCGTGCCGTTGCGCGGCGACGGCCGCCCCGAGCCGGAGCCGGCCCCGCTGGACGGGATCCCGCGCCGGGCCAGGAACCACGACCTCTTCCGCTTCCTGCTCGCCCTGACCGACGGCGGCCTCGACCCGCAGGAGGCGTACGCCCTCTGGGAACGGGAGGGCCGGCCCACCCGGGACCGCTACGGCGTGACGGTTCACGACGACGCGGAGTGGGCCTGGCTGGACGACCCGGAGGGGCCGTACGTCTGGCCCCTACCCGGCCGGTGACCAGTGCCGGGGCACTAGCTCCTGCGGATCGTGATCGTCGTCCAGGCGCCGACGTGGACGCGGTCGCCGTCCACCAGGGGGACCGGTACGAAGGGCTGGATCGGCTCCTCGGAGCCGTTGACCGTCGTGCCGTTCGTGGAGTTCTGGTCGACGACCGCCCAGCTGCCGTCCGGCTGCTGGACCAGCACCGCGTGCTGGTGCGAGACGCCCGGGTCCTCCGGCGGCACCGACAGGTCGATGTCCGGGGTGTCGCCGGTGGAGTGCCGGCGGCGGCCGATGGTGATCTGGTTGCCGGACAGCGCGCGCTGCTGCTCGGGCGAGTACGCGGGCAGGTTCAGGCCCGCGGCCTCCGGCCCCGAGCGCTGCATCATCGCCATGAAGTACTCGCGGTCGGGACCGATGGTCGCCGTCCAGGTCGCCGGGCCCGCCTGCGGACGCCCGTAGCCGGGGCCGGGCGGGGCCTGGGTGGCGCCGGGCTGCGGGTAGCCGTAGCCGCCGCCCGCGCCGCCGGGACGGCCGGGGGCGCCCGGTCCGCCGGGTCCGGAGGACGGCGGGGAGATCACCCAGTCGTCCTCACCGCCGCCGAAGGACGGCCCGCCCTGCTGCGGCCGCCGCGTCTCCTGCGGGAACGCGGGCGGCGCCGCCGGGCCGGCCTGGAACGCCTGCGGACCGCCACCGGGGCCACCGGGAGCGGAGGTCGGCGTCGGGCCGGGCGGCGGCGGGACCGGACGGGACGGATCGGGACCGAAGTTGGAGGGGCCACCGGGGCCACCGGGGCCGGCAGGGCCGCCCGGTCCACCGGGACGCGGGTCGTTGCCGAAACCGGACGGGCCGCCGGGACGCGGGTCGTTCCCGAAGGGGAACGGTCCGCCGCCGGGGCCGCCGGGGCCGCCGGGGCCGCCGGGCCGCGGGTCGTTGCCGAAACCGGACGGGCCTCCGGGACGCGGGTCGTTGCCGAAGGGCGGCTGACCGCCACCCGGGCCGCCGGGCCGGGGGTCGTTGCCGAAGGCCGACGGGGCGCCGGGGCCACCCGGGCGTGGGTCGTTGCCGAACGGGGTCGGGCCCGAGGGCTCGCTGCCGAAGGGCGGGATCGGTTCGGCGGGGCGGTTCATCTGCGACGGGCGGGAGCTCTGGTACTCGTAGGAGTCACCGCCGCCGTACGACGGGCCGGGCGGCTGCTGCTGGTAGCGCACGTTCGGGCCGGGGGCAGGCGGGCGCGGGGCGGCCGGGGTGTACGAGGTGGCCGTGTTCGTGAGGAAGTTCCACCGGCACTCCTCGCAGAAGGGCGCGCCGCCCTCGCGGGGCGTACGGCACTGCGGGCACAGCTCCGGCTCCGGGTCGGGGACCGCGGACAGGTGCGGACGCCCGCCGGGCTGGGTGCCCTGCGGGGGCGGGAAGCCGTAGCCACCGCCCGGGGGCGGCGGAGGCGGGGGCGGAGGCACGGCACCGGCCATGCGGTGACCGCAGACCTCGCACCAGTCGTCGGAACCCGACTGGTGTCCGTTCGGGCAGGTCGGCATGTCGGCGCTTCCCCCTCTCCTTCAGGGTCCTACGGTCGTAGGAGGGTCGTACTCGGCGGGTGATACGTCACTTCTTTACACGAACAGTCTTTGTGGACCGGGTTTCGAGAGTCATCTCGTCGGCCTCCTCGACCTTCGCCTTCAGTCGCACAGTACCCGTCGCGGCGTCGACGACGTCCACCACCTTCGCAAGCAGTTTCGCAGTATCCGCGTTTCCGGAGGCACTCGCGAGCTGCACGGCCCGGCCCAGTTTGGCCGTGGCTCCATCGAAATCGCCCGCTTTGCGGAGGTCCAGCCCCTGTTGGATGGCCTGGGCCAGTTCGGCCTGCCCGGTGTAGTGGGCGACCTGCGGGTTGATCGACGTCGAGGCCGCCATGTCGTCGGTCCACACGGCCCGTACCAGCCCCTGGGCGCCCAGGTTCTCGGCGCTCCCGTCGGGCTGCGGGATGACGAGGGAGACCCGGGCGGCGAGCATCTCCTGGCCGATGCCGGCGGCCGGGACCTCCACGCAGACGTGGTAGTCGCGGGACTCGTCGCCCCAGGAGCCGGTGGGGTAGTCGCCCGCGCGCGGGCCGGCCTCGGTGCGGCGGTCGGTCAACTCCTCGACCGTGGGCGCCACTTGCTTGACGAACTTGATGGTGGTGCCCACCGGCGTCCACACCCTGAGGGCGACGTCGGAGACCTCCTTGCCCATCGCCTTCTCCATCATCTGCGTGAAGTCGGCGGCGAGAGCGGCCGGGTCGGCGACGATGTCGGCGGTGCCGAGCAGGGCGGAGGCGATCCCTGTGACTTCTTTCACTTCCCAGTCGGTGCCCACGCCCCGGGCGTCACAGGTGAACCGTCCGGCGCAGGAGTCCAGGGCCGCCTTGAGATCGGTCGGCGACTCGTGCTCGTTGCGGCCGTCGGTGAGCAGGATGCCGTGCCGGATGGCGACGTCGGCGGTGGACAGCAGCCGGTCGGCCAGCCGCAGCCAGGTGCCGATGGCCGTGCCGCCGCCCGCGGTCAGCTTGCGCAGCGCCTCCTTTGCCTGGCCGCGGGTGGTGGCGTCGGCGACCGCGAGCCGGCCGCCCCCCGGATAGACCTCCTTGGCCACGTGCGTGCCGCCGATGACCGCGAAGTGCACCCCGTCGCGCAGGGTGTCGATGGCCGCGGCCGTCGCGTCGCGGGCGTTGCGCATCTTGGTCGGCGGGTAGTCCATCGAGCCGGAGCAGTCGACCATGACCGCCACCGCCGCGGACGGACCCCGGCCGCGCGAGTAGAGATGGGGTGCCGTGACCGCGCCGCCGGTCGTGCCGCCGCCGGTCGCGGTCACCGTCACGATCGCGTTGACCTCCCGGCCGCCCTCGGGCAGGTACTCGTTCTGGTACACGTCCATCGAGAACGTCGGCACGTTGGACTTCGAGAAATTGGCCATGCGTACTCAAATCCCCCTCGAGAACCCCGCGTCCGCGAGGCGACGACTGTATGCGGACCGGTCCCCTCCGGTCCGCCGAGACCTCCCCGTGAACGGCCTCAGGCCGATCCTGCCCCCTGGGACACGGCCGGGAACGGCACGAGGGCCACTGTTACGTTGTCGTGGCCCCCGCCGTCCAGGGCGTGACCGACCAGGACCTGCGCGCTGTGCAGCGGTCGTACGGCGGCGTCCGCGGGCAGGGCCTCGGCCATCTCCTCCGCCGCCTCCGCGTAGTTCCACAGCCCGTCCGTGCACACCACCACCACACCCGGCCGGTCCGGCTTGAAGGAAGCGGTGTGCGGCTCCAGTTCGTAGGCGTCCGCGCCGAGCCAGCCGGTGATCGCGTGGGCGCGTTCGTCGGCGTACGCCTCGGCCTCGTTCATCAGGCCCGCGGCGACCATCTGCGCCGCCCAGGAGTCGTCCTCGGTGAGCCGGGCCGGCGGCGAGGTGCGGTCCACCGGCACCCAGTAGACGCGGCTGTCGCCGACCCAGCCGACGACCAGCAGACCGGCGGTGACGACCGCGCCGACGATGGTGCACGCGGGCGCGTTCTGGTGCGGGGAGTGCTCACGGGCCGTGGCCGGCTCGGCCGCCAGGGCGTTGACCGCGTGCGAGGCGGCGACGATCGCGTCGTGCATCGCCTGCTGCGGGTGGGTGCCGCGGGGCAGCGCGGCCAGCAGGGACTCGCTCGCGGCGTCCGCGGCGGCGAGCGAGGCGTCGTCGGGCCGGGTCGCCGAGGAGACGCCGTCGCAGACGATCGCGAGCGTCGCCGGGGTGCCGTCGGGCAGGGCGGTGTGGCCGATGCCGAAGGCGTCCTCGTTGCGGTGGTGGCGCAGTCCGCGGTCGCTGACGGCGGCGGCCGGGCCGCATTCCTGCTCCATGTGGTCGCGCTCCCGCGGCTGGGCGTGCCCGCAGTTCTCGCAGTAGCCGTCGCTGTCCACGCGGCCCGCGCGGCAGGCCACGCACAGCTTGGTCTCCCCGCCCGCGGCGAGGTCGGCGAGGCGCGGGTCGGGGGCCTGCAGCGGGTACTCCTCGGGCTCCGGCGGCCGGTCGAAGCGCACACCGGAGGCGGGGGAGACCGGTGACCCGGTCGGCCGCTCCTGGGGCAGCGGGCCGCCGCCGGAGTCCGTGCCGCGCAGATCGGTCGGCAGATGCGGGGCCGCGCGGGTGTCGGCGGGCGGCGCGGGCACGGCCGGCCAGTTGACGTCCTCGTCCGGGGGCGGCGAGCCGTTGAGCGCGATCGTGGGATGGTCGTCCGGCCGCGGCGGCACCGCGGACAGATCGAATCCGCACGCACCGCAGAAACGGTCACCCGACTCGAGCGGCCACTCGCAGCTCGGGCAGGCGGACAGCTGGGGCATCTGCGACATCAACTACACCCACGTCCGGGGGCGGTAACGGTTGGCACGTTCCACCAGGTCGATCCTCTCCTCGCCGCCCCGCGCCAGCCGGGCCAGCGTGCGGTACGAGCGCTCCAGGCCGAAGCGGAGTCCCCGCTCGTCCAGGTCGTTGCCGAGCACGCGCCGGCCGGCGGGCGCGGAACCCTGGCCCCCGGAGAGTATCCAGTCCAGCGCCGAGCCGAGGACCTCGGCGGACAACTGCTCCCTGCGGGAGGGGTCCAGACCGTACGCGTCCAGCGCCTCGACCTGCCCGGCGGCGGCCGTCAGATCCTCCAGGAACGGCGCGTCGGAGGCGACGGCCGTGCGTTGACGCAGCCGCGCCCGTACGGCCGCCACGCGCGCGGCGGTGTAGTGGATGGACGACTCCGGCACCGACTCCAGCGTCTTCACCGCACCGCGCCGGTCACCGCCCGCCAGCTGGACCCGGGCCAGCCCGAAGGCGGCGCTGACACAGCTCGGGTCGGTCGACCACACCAGGCGGTAGTACTCGGCCGCGTTGTCCAGCTGGCCGAGCACCTCCGCGCACAGGCCGAGGGCCAGCTTGGGCGCGGTCTCCCCGGGGAAGGCGTCGTAGATCGCGTCGAAGGCGAGCGCGGCGCCCTCGTGGTCGTGGGTGACCAGCGCGGCCACGCCCCGGTACCAGACCACCCGCCAGTCGTCGGGCCGCTCCTCCTCCAGCGTGGTCAGCGAGGTCAGCGCCGCCTCGGTGTCGCCGTTCTCCAGCCAGGCCCTGATCTGCCGCAGCCGGGTCTCCACCGTGGACGAGGGCGCCGCCGCGAGCGCGCCGAGCAGTTCGGCCGGCGCGGTCGCGAGCAGTCCCGCGAGGAAACCGGCGTTGGGGTCGGAGGGATCCACCCGGGGGACCGGCAGGGCGAGGGCGGCGGCGGGGGAGCCGACCGGCTTGACGATGCCCGGGCCGCCGTCCGGGGCGGCCGACAGCTGGGAGGGCTGCTGCTTCCTCGGCTGCACCGAGCGGGCCCCGAGCCGGGAGACGTCGCCCTCCAGCTTGGGGAACAACTCCGTGTCGGTGACCCGCAGTTCGGGCCCGAACAGGGTCGACAGGGCGGGCCGGGCGCGGCCCGTCTGGAGCGACACGACCTCTCTGAGCACGCCGGTCAGCTGCTCGGCCATCTCCTGCGCGGAGGCGAACCGGCGGGCCGGGTCGGGGTCGGTGGCGCGCACCAGCAGCCGGTAGAAGGACTCGTACTGGCGGAAGACCTCGATGTTGTCCGGGTCGGGCAGGGAGTCCACGAAGACGTTCGTGTAGCCCTGGAAGTCGAAGGTCAGCACGGCCAGCGTGCGGGCCACCGTGTACAGGTCGGAGGCGACCGAGGGGCCGTCGACGGCGACCTCCGGCGCCTGGTAGCCCACCGTGCCGTAGATCGCCGACTCGTCGTCGTCCATGCGGCGCACGGCGCCCATGTCGATCAGCTTGAGCTGGTCCTCGGTCTGGATGGCGTTGTCGACCTTGAAGTCGCAGTACAGCAGGTTGCGGCTGTGCAGATGGCCGAGCGCCTCCAGCGCCTCGATGCCGTACGCGCACGCCTGCTCCACCGGCAGCGGATCGCGCCTGCCGTCGGGTGTGCGGCGGCCGTTGGCGATCTCCTTCAGGGACTTGCCGCCGACGTACTCCATGACGATGTAGCCGTCGAGGGAGCCGGTGCGCTGGTCGAGGTGCTCCACGAAGTTGTAGATCCGCACGATGTTGGCGTGCTCGATCTCGGCGAGGAAGCGCCGCTCGGAGATCGCCGCGGCCATCGCGTCCTGGTCGCCGGTGTCCAGCAGGCCCTTGAGGACCACCCAGCGGTCGGAGACCGCCTTGTCCACGGCGAGGTAGACCCAGCCGAGCCCGCCGTGCGCCAGACAGCCCACGACCTCGTACTGGCCGTGCACCACGTCGCCGGCCTTGAGCTTCGGCACGAAGGAGTACGGGTGCCCGCACTTGGTGCAGAAGCCCTCGGTGCGGCCCGGCCGGTCGCCGCGCGAACGGCCCACCGGCGCCCCGCAGTCGGAGCGCGAGCAGAACCGCTTGCGCTCGGGCACCTCCGGGTTGTCCTGCACCATCGCGCGCGGGTCGGGCCGCGGCACGTCCGGCACCTGCACCAGGCCCGCGCCGAGCCGGCCCCGCCCGGAGGTGTTGGTGGCGGAGCCGGAGCTGCGCACGGACACCGAGCGGCCCGTGGTCTTGCCGGAAAGGGAGCGCGACAGACGTCCCGACACCGAGCGCCGGGACTTGGACGACTGCGAGGACGTACGGGAGCTGCGGCTGCTGGAGCGTGAACTGCCGCTGCTCTGCGAGCCCTTGCCGCCGCCGGTGATGCCGGTGGCGGGCGAGGAGACCATCCCTCCCCCAGAGGGGGCGCCCCCAGACGAGACCACCGGCGCGTGTCCGCACGTGTCGCAGTACAGGGCGCCGCCGCCGACGTCCTCGTAGGTGCCCTCGCAGTCGGGCCGCTGACAGGTCTGCTGTGCCTGGCTCATGACTCCCCCCGGCTCATGACGACTCACCCTTGTGATCTTGACGATCCCACGGTGTGCCCTGCTCCGGCACGCGCGGGCCGCCCAGCGCCTCGGCGGCCGCCCGCTGGTAGCGCAGCACGGCCTGTTCGGCGACCCGCAGGTCGCAGGGCGCGCTCCACAGCATGCGCCGGGCCGCGTCGTACCGCTCGATCAGGAACGGGTCCTCCGCGAGCCCGTGCCGGGCCACCTTCGCCTTGTACGCGTCGAGCCGGCCGCGCAGCTCCGCGCGGACCGCCAGCGGAGCGGTGACCGCGGTCAACGACTCGCGGGCGCGCAGCAGTTCGTCCTCCGCCTTCTGCTCCAGGGACTCCAGGAGCGGGGACAGCCGGTGCCACTGGGCGTGTCTGCGGTACTCGGCGGCCGTCGCCAGCTGCTCCTGCAGCGCGGTCGGCGGGCCGCTGACCACGGGCACCTCCGTCGCGGCGATCTTCGCCAGGACCTCCCCGCGCGCGGTGCGCGCCTCCGCGAGGGTGCGGTCGGCGCGGGAGAGCACGTCCCGCAGCCTCACCAGCCGCTGCTCGGCGTCCTGGCGGACGGTGAGCACGGCGTCGATCTCCCGGCGCACCTCCTCCAGGGCGCGCGCCTCACGGTCGTACACCGTGATGTCCGGACGCCCGCCGCCCGGTGCCGAACTGCCCTGCGCGGGGATCCAGTAGGCGAGCGGGTCGGAGATCACCTGCTCGCGCAGGGACGTCAGGGTGCGGGTGATGCGTTCCAGGTCGTCGCCCGCCGGGTGCTCGCCGGGGCGTACGCCGACGGAGTGGGCGAGCTTGCGGGTGCGCCGGAGTTCGGCGGCCAGTAAATCGATCCGGGCGGGCAGCGCCGACCAGACCGCGTCGGCGGCGACGACCATGTCCAGGCTCGTCGCGTACAGCTCGTTCATCCGGTCGACCAGGTCGGAGAGCGAGAACTGCTCGCTGAGCCTGCCCGGAGCGCCGTGCAGCGTCGGCGCGTTGGCGGTGGCGGTCGCCGAGCCCGCGACCGTGACCGAGGCGCCGCGCAGCAGCTCGGTCAGCTTCACCAGGTCCTCGCGGCTGGACCAGCGGCGCCGGGAACGGATGTCCCGGGCCGAGCGCAGGGTGTCGGTGTAGGCGTCGAAGTACGTCCACAGCAGGGTGATGGACGCCTCCGCGGTCGTCCAGCGCTCCTTGGTGACGCCGGTGAGCTCGGCGCCCTCCAAAAGCCTGCGGCCCGCGTGGTCCTGCAGGGCGAGCAGCGAGGTCTCGATCGCCTCGTGCTCCGCGCCGAGCCGCGCCAGCGCACGGTCCACCTCGTCCCGGTCCATCACCGGCCCGGCGGGGTCCGTGACGCCCATCGATCACCTCTCGCTGCTGTCGTGGTCCTGGTGCTGCCTGTCAGTCTCGATGGTCGGTCACTTGTAGTGCGCTTCGGGAGGGGTCGCCGAGTCCGACTTCCGGCCGGGCTGGTCCAGGGTCGGGTGCAGCCACTTCGTGTACGACGCCTGCCAGCCGCCGCTCCTGATGTAGTTCTCCAGGGTGCGGTTGACCTGGCGTACCAGATCCTGGGCGTCCAGCTTCATCGCCACGCCGTAGAACTCGTGGGTGAACGGGCGGCCCTTGAGCTCCACCGTGGGGTCCTGGGCGGCCTGGCTGGCGGCGAGCGCGCCGTCGGTCACCACCGCGTCGACCTCGCCGAGCTGGAGCTTCACCAGGCAGTCGAGCTGGTTGGGCACCTGGGTGGAGATGTCGGTGGAGGCGGGGATCTTGACGCCCCGGTCCGCCTTGAGGTTGTCGTAGGCGGTGGAGCCCTCCGCCGAGCAGACCTTCTTGCCCGCGAGTGACTTGTCGTACCCGGTGATCGTCGAGGTCTTGGGGGCGAGGACCTGCTGGCCGGTGCTGAAGTAGGGCGCGGAGAACGCGACTTGCTTGAGGCGCGCGCAGGTGATCGTCATGGTGCGCACGACCATGTCGACCTCGCCGTGCTGGATCGCCGGGATGCGCTGGTCGGTCGGTATGGCCTTGAAGGAGACGAGGTCCGGGTTGCCGAGGAGGTCCTTGGCGATCTGGTGGACCAGGTCGATGTCGAAGCCCTCCAGCTCGCCCTTGACGTTGTTGGGGTTGAGATAGCCCCAGCGGTAGCTGTTGGTGTCGACGCCGACGATCAGCCGGCGGTCCTTGCGGGCCTTGATCCGGTCGATGGTCGGGGTGCTGCCGTCGCCGCCGGAGGGCGACAGGCTCTGGTTCTGCGGGTCCGGGCAGTCCTCGGCCTTCGCCTGGGTGCCGTGCGCGAGGCGCTGCCCGCCGCCGCTCGCGGCGCCGTCGGACTGGGTCAGCGGCAGCAGCAGCGCGAAGGCGACGGCGAGGGCGCAGACGGCCGCCATCGCGCCGACCCCGCCCCAGCCCCGCAGGCCGGACCGCAGAAGCCGTGTCACACGCTGTGCGTTCATGGTCGCGCCCCCCTCACCGGTATTCCGACAGCCTGCGGCCGATGCCGACGACCGCGCCCGCCGCGCCGAGCACGGCGAGGACCGCGGCGCCGTACGGCAGTCCGGTCAGCGCGTCCCGGCCGCCGCTCGCGGCGTGCTGGAACTCGCGCTGCTCATGGTCGAGGGCCGTTTTGATCGCCGCGTCGACGTTGTCGAAGCACACGCTCGTCGGGTCCTTGCCGACGCCGATGACCTTGTCGCGGGCCTGCTGGTAGTCGCCCTTGTCGTTCAGGCTCTGGGCGACGCCGTGCCGGTCCTTCCACGCCTTCATGTAACTGTCGGCGTCCCGGACGGGCTTCCGGCCCGCCGAGTCGTCGGCGAGGGAGTCCGCCTTGGTCAGGGCCTTGGCCAGCTTGCCGATCTGGTCGTCGTAGCCCCAGGAGTAGGCGTCCACCGTGGTGTCGCCCACGGTCTTGGTGTCGGCGCCGCGCCGGATCAGGCTGAGGTTCTCGTCGCTGCGGGCGGTCAGGGACGCGATCCGGGCGTCGTGCAGGACGTTCATGGAGCGGACGCCGTGGTCGTAGGAGTCGTTCAGGCCCATACGGGCGACGGTGTGGCCGACGACCAGCCAGAGCAGGACCACCACGGAGGCCGCCGACGCGGTGACCAGGCCGTGGTTGAGCACCCGGTTGGTGTGCAGGAAGTTGCGCCGCTGGGCCCAGGCCAGTGCGGCGAGGACGACGACGCCGAGGCCGATCGCCGCCCACGGGAAGGCCTTGGCGGCCGCGTAGTCGGAGTTCAGCCGCTGGTTCTCCCGCTCGTACAGGGACTGGGCCTTCGGCAGCATCTGCTGCTGCATCATCTCGTTCGCCGCGCGCAGGTAGGCGCTGCCCACCGGGTAGCCCTGCCGGTTGTTGGCGCGGGCCGTCTCGACCAGGCCCTTGTACCGCGGCAGCAGCTCGTTGAGCTGGGCGATGGCCGTGGCCGAGTCGGAGCCCGGGTCGGAGTTGGAGGCCGCGGTGACGAGCTTGTCGGCGGCCGTGCGGATGTCGTTCTCGTACCCCTGCCGCACCTGGGGCTTCTCCTGCGGGCCGGCGAGATAGCCGCTGGCGGCGGCCGTGTTGGCGTCGGCGAGGGAGCGGTAGATGTCGGCCGCGTCGGAGCTGAGCGGCTGACTGCTGGTGAGGACGTCGTTCGCGGCGCCGGCCCGGTCCGTCATCTGCCAGGCGGTGACCGCGCCGAAGGCGACGACGGCCAGGGCGAGCAGCGCGCCGATGATGCGCAGCCGCCCCGGTTCGGTGGTGGCGGCCGCGCGCAACCGGTCGACGCCCTCGGCGAAGGCGGTACGGCGCGCGGCGCCGGGCTCGGGTACGGCGGCGGGGCCCGGCGGGGTGGGGGGTTCGGGCGGGCCCGGCTGCGGTGGTACGGCCGGCATCGTGGGCACACCGGATCCCGGTGGTGCCGCGCTGCTCTTCGGCGGGTGTGTCACTGTTGACCTCCCCCATGGTCATCCGTCGCCGCAAGTATCGCCGCCGGGGCCGACATCCGCACCGGCCTTCACGGGATCTTGATCGGATCGCAGTGACTTCGCCGTCCCACCGGCGCACGACACGGCGTCCCGCACCACCCCCTGCCCATGAATACGCCGCCGGAATCAGATCGGTTCCCAGGGGGAGGACCGGGATTCCAGCAGGGCACGGGGCGTGTTGCCCGAGTGACGCCCGCCGCGTCCCCAACCTTCTCAGGGCAGTACGACTAGCCCTCGAAACGGGCCCGTACCCGGTCGTGCACCTCCCGCTCCGCTCCCACCCGGTCCAGGCCCAGCAGCGCCGCGCCCAGTACCGGGCTCGCCGTGACCACCCGGGGTACCGCCTTCGGTGCGCGGGCCGCCAGCAAGTCCCTGATGCCGTCGTTGAGTCGGGGGTGCTGGGCGGCCAGGACGCCGCCGCCGAGCAGGACCGGGGTCTCCTCCTCCAGCAGGTCCAGACGGGTCAGCGCGACCGTCGCCATGGTCACCACCTCGTCCGCCAGCCGGTCCACCAGCGCGCGGGCGACCGGGTCGCCGCCCTCGGCCGTCGCGAACAGCACCGGCGTCAGCTCGTGCCGGCGCACCGGCTCGACCTCCTCCAGGTGCAGCGCCTCGATCAGCGCGAGCATGGTGGCGTAGCCGAAGTGGGCCGGGAGCGTGCGCACCAGCTCCGTCTCCTCGCCGCGGCCGTCCTCCGCGCGCGCGGCGTGCCACAGGGCCTCCTCCGCCAGGCCCCAGCCGCCGCCCCAGTCACCGGAGATCCGGCCGAGCGCGGGGAAACGGGCGGTACGGCCGTCGGGGCGCATGCCGACGCAGTTGATGCCGGCGCCGCAGACCACGGCGACCCCGCGCGGCTCGGTGATGCCCGCGCGCAGGATGGCGAAGGTGTCGTTGCGGACCTCCACCGACGTGCCCCACGCGCGCGCGTGCAGCGCGGCCGCCAACTGCTCCTCCTCGACGGGGAAGTCGGCGTTGGCGAGACAGGCGGAGACATGGTCGGCGGACTCCACACCGGCGGCGGCGAAGGCCCGGCCGACCGCGTCGCCCAGGGCGTCCACGGCCGTCTCCACGCCCACCACGGGCGGCCGGAACCCGCCGCCGCGGGCCGTGGCGAGGACGGTCCCGTCGGCCGCCACGACCGCCACGTCGGTCTTGCTGTTGCCCGCGTCGACGGCGAGGACACGTGCGGTCATGCCCACGCGAGGTGCTCCCGGTTGTGTGCGATCAGTAGGTCGGTGAGGGTCTCGGCGTACGCGTACTGGCCGATGAGGGGGTGGGCGAGCAGCGCCCGGAACACCCGGTCCCGGCCGCCCCGCAGGGCCGCCTCCAGGGCCAGCTCCTCGTAGGCGGTGACGTTCGCCGTCAGGCCCGCGTACAGCGGGTCCACGGGGGCCACCGGCAGCGGCGTCGCTCCCTTCACGCCGACGGCCGCCTGCACCTCGATCACCGCGTCGTCGGGCAGGAAGGGCAGCGTGCCCCGGTTGCAGGTGTTCACCACCTGGTACGGCGATCCGCCCGCGCCCAGCAGCGACGCCGCGAGGTCGACGGCCGCCTCCGAGTAGTAGGCGCCGCCCCGCTTGGCGAGCAGCTCCGGCTTCTCGTCCAGGGACGGGTCGCCGTACATCGTCAGCAACTGCCGTTCCATCTCGGCCACTTCGGCGGCCCGGGAGGGCTTGGTGCGCAGTTCGCGGACGACCTCGTCGTGCGCGTAGTAGTACCGCAGGTAGTAGGAGGGGACCACGCCGAGGCGGTCGAGGAGCTCGCGGGGCAGACGCAGGTCGGCGGCGACGGCGTCGCCGTGCTCGGCCAGCAGCTTGGGCAGCGCGTTCTCCCCCTCGGGCCCGCCGAGGCGGACGCCGGTCTCCCAGGTGAGGTGGTTGAGGCCGACGTGGTCGAGGTGGATGTCGGTGGGCGAGACGCCGAGCAGTCGGGCGAACTTGCGCTGGAAGCCGATCGCCACGTTGCACAGGCCGACCGCCTTGTGGCCCGCCTGCAGCAACGCGCGCGTGACGATGCCGACCGGGTTGGTGAAGTCGATGATCCAGGCGTCCGGGCTGGTACGGCGGACGCGTTCCGCGATGTCGAGGACCACCGGGACCGTGCGCAGCGCCTTCGCCAGACCGCCCGCGCCGGTGGTCTCCTGGCCGACGCAGCCGCACTCCAGCGGCCAGGTCTCGTCCTGCTCGCGCGCCGCCTGCCCGCCGACGCGCAGCTGCAGCAGCACCGCGTCGGCGCCCTCGACGCCGGCGTCCAGGTCGCAGGTGGTGACGATGCGGCCGCTGTGGCCCTGCCTGGCGAAGATGCGCCGGGCGAGCCCGCCGACCAGCTCCAGGCGCTCGGCGGCCGGGTCGACCAGCACCAGCTCCTCGATGGGCAGGGTGTCGCGCAACCGGGCGAAGCCGTCGATGAGTTCGGGCGTGTAGGTCGACCCTCCGCCGACCACGGTGAGTTTCACTGGGGGGTCCCTCGCTTCCGGGTGCCGGGGATGAGACTGTTCGGCCGGGGGTCCGGGGGTTGTCCCCCGGGGAGATGCCGCATGACGTGTCTAACCCTTCACTCCGGTGAGCGTGACGCCCTCGACGAACGCCTTCTGGGCGAAGAAGAACACGAGGATCACGGGCGCCATGACCAGCACGGTCGCGGCCATGGTGAGGTTCCAGTCGGTGTGGTGCGCGCCCTTGAAGGACTCCAGGCCGTAACTCAGCGTCCACGCGCCGGGGTTCTCCGAGGCGTAGATCTGCGGGCCGAAGTAGTCGTTCCAGGCGTAGAAGAACTGGAACAGGGCGACGGCGGCGATGCCCGGTCTGGCCATCGGGATGACGACCCTGAGCAGGGTGCGCAGGTCGCCGCAGCCGTCGACCTTGGCCGCGTCGACGTACTCGTTCGGGATGGTCAGCAGGAACTGGCGCAGCAGGAAGATGGAGAACGCGTCGCCGAAGGCCATCGGGATGATCAGCGGCCACAGCGTGCCCGACAGGTCCAGCTGCTTCGCCCAGAACAGGTACATCGGGATGATGATCACCTGGGGCGGCAGCATCATCATCGAGATGACCAGCATCAGGGAGAGATTGCGGCCCCGGAAGCGGAACTTGGCGAGCGCGTAGGCCACCGGGATCGACGACACGACGGTGAGGACCGTCCCGAGTCCCGCGTAGATCAGGGTGTTCTTCCACCAGGTGAGGAAGCCCGGGGTGTCGAAGACCTTCCTGTAGTTGGCCCACTCCCAGGTGTGCGGGATCAGGTCCCGGCTGAGGGCCTGGCTGTCGCTCATCAGCGAGGTCAGGAACACGAACACGAACGGCAGGGTGAAGAAGAGCGCGGCCGCCACCCCGAGGGAGTGGACGGCGATCCACTCGAAGAGCGACCTGCGGCGGGCCGTGCGCTCGGCGGGGGAGACCGGGGCGTGCACCCGCACCGGCTTGTCCAGTACTTGGGCCATGGTCAGTCACCTGCCAGGTTGAGACCGCCCCGGCGCCGCATCAGGAACGCGGTGAACACCATGGACAGGACGAACAGGACGAGGGCGACGACACACGCGGAGCCGTAGTCGAAGCGCTGGAAACCGAGGTTGTAGACGAGCTGGGGGAGGGTCAGCGTGGACTTCTCCGGGTAGCCGGGCTCGAACTGGGTGCCGGCGCCCTGGATCACACCGGAGGCGACCTTCCCGGCGATCAGTGGCTGGGTGTAGTACTGCATGGTCTGGATCACGCCGGTGACGACCGCGAACATCACGATCGGCGAGATGTTGGGCAGGGTCACGTACCGGAACCGCTGCCAGGCCGAGGCGCCGTCCAGCTCGGCGGCCTCGTACTGCTCCTGCGGGACGTCGAGCAGCGCGGCCATGAAGATGACCATCAGGTCGCCGATGCCCCACAGGGCGAGCAGGGTGAGGGCCGGCTTGGACCAGGTGGGGTCGTTGAACCAGCCGGGGGCCGGGATGCCGACCTTCTCCAGGATCGAGTTGACCGGGCCCGTACCGGGGTTGAGCAGGAACGCGAACGCCATGGTCGCGGCCACCGGCGGGGCGAGGTAGGGCAGGTAGAACAGGGTGCGGAAGACCCCCGTGCCCGTCTTGATCTTGGTGATCAGCAGGCCCACGCCGAGTCCGAAGACGACCCGCAGGGTCACCATGACGACGACCAGCCACAGGGTGTTGCGCAGGGCGGGCCAGAAGTAGGGGTAGTGCTCGAAGACGTACGTCCAGTTCTTCGTACCGCTCCACGTCGGCGCCTTGAAGCCGTCGTAGTGCATGAACGAGAAGTAGACCGTCGAGATCAGCGGGTACGCGAAGAAGACCGCGAAGCCGATCAACCAGGGCGACATGAAGGCGAGGGTGCGCAGTGCCTGTTTCCGCTGCTTCGCAGCGAGGGCGGACGGGCGGCGCTTCGACGCCAGTGTGAGGGTGCTCATCGTCGGACTACTTCGCCTGCGCGATGTCCGTGTCGATCTGCTTGGCCGCGCTCTCCAGGCCGGCCTTGAGGTTCGTGACCTTTCCGCTCTCGTAGTCGTAGCCGAGGTTCTGGATGGTCACGAGGTAGGAGCCGCCGTTGATCGAGGCGGGGCTCGTGGTGGAGTTCGGGTTCGCCGCGATGTCGAGGAAGGTCTTGAAGCGCGGGTCGTACTTCAGCTTCGGGGACTTCAGGGCGGCCAGCGTGGAGGGCACGTTGTGGATGCCGTTGGAGAAGTTCACCACCGCGTCGGTGTCCGTGGTGATGTACTTGACGAACTCCCAGGCCGCGTTCTGCTTCTTGCTGGTGGCCGCGATGCCGGCGATGGTGCCGGTGATGTAGCCCTTGCCGTACTGACTGGCCTGGTCGTCGGGGACGGGCAGCGGGGCGACGCCGATGTCCAGCTTCGGGTTGGCCTCCGTGGCCATCCCCAACCGCCACTCGCCGTCGAGCTGCATGGCGACCTGGCCGGTGTGGAAGGGGTGCTTCTTGCCCCACTCGTCGCCGAGCGTGGAGCGGTAGGTCTCCAGCTTCTTGAAACCGCCGAGCTCGTCGACGAGCTTCTTCTGCAGCTGGAACCCCGCCGCGAACGCCGGGTCCTTGGCGAGGTTGGACTTGCCGGCCTTGTCGAAGTACGTCGGCGAGAACTGCGCGAAGTAGTGCTCGGTCGTCGTCTCCCAGCCGTGGTAGTCCGGCATGAACCCGAGCTGCTTGTAGGTGTCGCCCTGGGGGATCGTCAGCTTCTTGGCGTCGGCCTCGAACTCCGACCAGGTCTTCGGCGGGCTGGTGATGCCGGCCTTCTTGAACTCGGTCTTGTTGTAGTAGAGGCCGTACGCGTCGCCCAGCAGCGGCACCGTGCAGCGGTCGCCGTTGAACTGGGTGTACTCGTTCATCGCCTTCGGGAACGTCGTCTGCGGGTCGATGCCGTCCTTCTTGAAGAAGGGGTTGAGGTCGACCAGCGCGCCCGAGGAGCAGAACTTGCCGACGTTGTTGGTGGTGAAGGAGGAGATGACGTCGGGCGCCTTGTCGCCGCCCGTGCGCAGCGCCTGGTTGATCTTGTCGTCGGTCATGTTGCCGACGACGTTGACGTGGATGTTGGGGTGGGCCTTCTCGAAGCCGGCGATCAGCGACTTCACGGCGGCCACCTCGTTCGGCGCGCTCCAGGCGTGCCAGAAGTTGATGGTCGTGTCCTTGGAGGCGTCGTCGCTCGCGCCCGAGCTCGACTGTCCGGTACAGGCGGTGGCGAGCAGGGCGAGGGAGGCGGAGGCGGCGAGCGCGACGACCGTCTTCCGGGTCACTTCGGGGGCGACTTTCCTGGACTTTTCGGGCATGGCAAGGTCTCCCAGGGGCGGGACGGGGTGGGTGAGGAAGGCGCGGGGGGTGAGTGCGGGGTCTGCGGGAGGGGTGGTGCGTCAGCGCGAGGTGTCGAAGACCTCGTCGCGGGTGGCCGCGAGGGCGCTCTCCAGCGCGCCCCGCAGCACGGGGTGTTCCCGTACGTCGCCGATGACGAGCCGGGGGCGGGCGGCGGCCAGCTCCTCCAGTTCGTCCTGCACGAGGGAGCGCAGGCGCTCGCCGCCCGAGGTCAGGGAGGCGCCGCTGAGCACGACGAGTTCGGGGTCGAGGACGGAGACGAGGGCGGCGAGACCGGTGGCCAGCCGGGTCGCGTACGTCTGCAGGAGCCGGCGGGAGAGGTCGGTGTCCTCGGCGGCGGCCCGCTCCAGGAGCGCGGCGGCCACCTCGGCGTACGGCCCCGAGGGGATCGGCGCGATGCCGAGTTCACGGGCCAGACGCGGGACGGCCTGGGAGCCGGCCAGCTCCTGGTAGCCACCGCTGTTGGCCTTCGTCACCTGCCGGACCAGGGGTGCGCCCGGCACCGGGAGGAAGCCCACCTCGCCCGCGCCGCCGGTCCAGCCGCGGTGCAGCCGGCCGCCGAGGACCAGGGCGGCGCCGAGGCCCCCCTCGTTCCAGAACAGCACGAAGTCCTCGTGCCCCCGCGCCGCGCCCAGCCGTTGTTCGGCGACGGCGACGAGGTTGACGTCGTTCTCGTACTCCACCGGCATCGGCAGCGCGGCGGCGAGTTCGTCGAGCAGGGCCGGGGTGTGCCAGCCCGGGAGGTGGGAGGCGTAGCGCAGCCGGCCGGTGTTGGGGTCGAAGGCGCCCGGGGTGCCGATGACGAGCCGGTGGACGTCGTCGCGGGCCAGTCCCGCCGCCTTCACCGCGCCGTCGAGGGCGTCGGTGACCTGCCGGAGAACGGGCTGGGCCGGACGCCTCCCGGGGGTGGGGAGTTCGTACGAGCCCACCGTGCGGCCGGTGACGTCGGCGACGGCGGCGAGGATGCGCTCCGGGGTGACGTCCAGGCCCGCCGCGTACCCGGCGGCCGGGTTGACCTCGTACAGCTGGGCGTTGGGGCCGGGCCGTCCCTCGGTGGTGCCGGTGGCGAGGACCAGCCCGGCCGCCTCCAGGCGGGCGAGCAGCTGGGAGGCGGTCGGCTTGGAGAGGCCGGTGAGCTTGCCGATCCGCGTGCGGGACAGCGGCCCGTGCTCCAGGAGGAGGTCCAGGGCGGCGCGGTCGTTCATGGCGCGCAGGACGCGCGGGGTGCCCGGCGTACCGGCGGATCCTGCCATGGGTCGACACCTGCCTTTCGACTGTCCAGCTTCTCATTCCAGCACTGTTAGGAAAGTTTCCTATTGGCTGGAAAGGAACGTAAGCCCAGGGCGAAGGGGGCGTCAAGAGAAGCCGCCCCCGAGGCAACACACTCGTTACCTCGGGGGCGGTGGAGACCGGGGGAAGTGGCCGGCTACTTCGGCGCGGTCCGCTGCGGCGCTATCGGCGTGGCCGCCGCCGACTGCGGGGAGTCCGGGTTGGCGTGGGCGGACGGGGCCGCGACCGTCTCCGCCGGGTCGGCGACGTCCAGGGCCGTGGCCACGGCCGTCTCGCCGCCCACGATGCGGATGTCCGCCGCGTCGAAGGCCCGCTTGACGCGCCAGCGCAGCTCGCGTTCGACGGCGAGGGACTTGCCCGGCATGGTCTTCGCGGAGACGCGCACGACCATCGAGTCCAGCAGCACGCTGTCCAGGCCGAGCACCTCGATCGGGCTCCACAGGAGCTCGTTCCAGGGCTCCTCCGCGCTCATCTTCTCGGCGACCTCGTCGAGGGTGGCCTTCAGCTTGTCCAGGTCTTCGTTCGCCTTCACGGTGACGTCGACACCGGCCGTGGCCCAGCCCTGGGAGAGGTTGCCGATCCGCTTGACCTCGCCGTTGCGGACGTACCAGATCTCGCCCTCGGCACCGCGCAGCTTCGTCACGCGCAGGCCGACCTCGATGACCTCGCCGGAGGCCACGCCCGCGTCGATCGTGTCGCCGACGCCGTACTGGTCCTCCAGGATCATGAAGACACCGGAGAGGAAGTCGGTGACCAGGTTGCGGGCGCCGAAACCGATCGCGACACCGGCGACACCGGCGGAGGCCAGCAGCGGGGCCAGGTTGATCTGGAACGCGCCCAGGACCATCAGCGCCGCGGTGCCGAGGATCAGGAAGGACGCCACCGAGCGCAGCACCGAGCCGATGGCCTGGGAGCGCTGACGGCGGCGTTCGTTGTTGACCAGCAGACCGCCCAGCGAGGTGCCGTCGACCGCCTCGGCGGTGCGGGTCATCCGGTCGATCAGCTTGGTGATCGCCCGCTGCACGACCGCTCTGAGTACTCCCGCGATCACCAGGATCAGCAGGACCCTGAGACCGATCGCCAGCCACGTCGACCAGTTCTGCTCGACCCAGCTGGCCGCGTTCGTCGCGCTCTCCTGGGCGTCCTGGAGCGTCGGGACCGTCACGGCCGTCGACCCCGTCGGGGACGGCGACGGCGACGGCGACGAACCGGCGGCCAGTAGGACGGCGGGCAAGGACACGGCGGGTACCTCCAGGTGCAGCGGTCCGCCCGTCGGCACGCGACGCGGTCAAGGTCACGAAAAGGTCACCGGACGGGCAGGCCCACCACACTATCGGGGCACGGTGTGTGCATCCTTGCCGTCTCCTGAGGAGAGACCGTGCGGAGTCCGGGATGAGCAGGTGGGATAAACACATCCCGCTCGGGGGGATGAATCACGTGTGGTCGAAAACACTCCCAGCCCGTTACCGGGACATGGTGGCGCTTCCACCAGGCAAGAGGGGAGACTGACCTACAGATCGTCCCGGCGCGAGCCACGCGCCGCCGACGCCCAAGGAGGCATCCGTGCCGCATGTCCTGGTCCTCAACGCGTCGTACGAGCCACTCGGCGTCGTACCGCTCCGCCGCGCGCTCGTCCTCGTCCTGGAGAACAAGGCCGTCTCCCTCGAGGAATCGGGCGCCTTCATGCACAGCGCGACCGTCACAGTCCCCGCACCAAGCGTGGTCCGGCTCAAGCGATTCGTCCGGGTTCCCTATCGGGGGCCCGTTCCTCTGACCCGGCGCGCGCTGTTCGCGCGTGACGGGGGCCGGTGCATGTACTGCGGTGGCGTCGCAACCAGCGTCGACCACGTCATCCCGCGCAGCCGCGGGGGCAAACACGTCTGGGACAACGTGGTGGCGTCCTGCCGCCGCTGCAACCACGTCAAGGCCGACCGGCACCTGATCGAGCTGGGCTGGCGGCTGCGCCACAAACCGGCCCCGCCCACCGGTCTGGCCTGGCGCATCATCGGGACCGGCCATAGGGACCCGCGCTGGCTGCCCTACCTGCAGCCGTACGGCGCGGAAGACGCCATGGCCCGGATCGACGGCATCTCCGCCTGACGGTCCGGGCCTTCGCATTCCCCGGTCACCGGGAGTGCGGCAGCGTACGGCCCGGCCCGGGAGCCCCCCGCGCTCCCGGGCCGGACAGTCGTGCGGTCAGGCGTAGCGCAGCTCGGCCGGGTGCAGGGTGCGGCGCAGCAGCGGGAGCGAGGTGGCGGCCGCCAGCAGACAGCAGCCGTAGACCGCGAGCGGCACCAGCGGCGCGGCGTACGGCACGGCGAGGTGGTGTGCGGTGGCCGAGCCGTACCAGAGGCCGATGCCCATGCCGCCGACGCCGGCCACCGCGACCGCGGGCAGCAGCGGCAGCGCGGTCTCCAGCAGCAGCGCCCGGCCCAGCACCGCGCGCGGCACCCCGGCGGCGGTCTGCGCCGCGAGGCCACGGCGCCGGGTGGCGACGGACTCGGCGGTGCCGACGGCGAGGGCGGCGAGGACGAGCGCCAGGGCGACGCCGATCGCGGCGGCGGTGAGGTCGAGGCCGTTGGTGTAGTACGACACGCTCATGCCGAGCGTGTGCTCGCGGCGGCCGGTCTCCACCTCGGCCAGGAACGCCTCGCGAACGCCGACGAAACCGGTGCCGACCACCGTCACCAGCAGGACCGCCGCGTGGGTGCGGGCCGCGGCCCACGGGTCGGCCCGCAGCCGTTCGGCGGCGATCAGCACGGCCGCGTTCCGGGCGCGGGCGGCGAGGACCTCGCCCAGCCGGCCGGACGCCCAGCCGGTCAGCAGCACCGCGGAGGCGCCCACCAGCAGGCACAGGGCGAAGACCGCGAGCGGGCCGACGGCGAGGCCGAACAGGGGGAGCGAGAAGGGGTCGCCAACGAAGACGGCCGCGGTCACGAACAGCGCGGAGACGCCCAGCAGGACGGTCGCCGCGAGGAACAGCCGCCCGGGACCGGCCGGCCGGGTCCGCCGTACGACACCCAGCGGGGAGGCCACCACGCGGCGCAGCGACAGCGCGCCCACGGCCGCGCCGGCCGCCGGGACCAGCAGGGCCACGGCGACGATGCCGGCCCAGGCCAGCGGGTCGGGGTCGTGCCAGAGGCCGAGCAGTACGGGCACGGAGACCGCGGTGGCCGCGGCGGAACCGGCCAGACAGGCGAGGCCCGTCTCCAGCGCCGCGATCCGCCGCACCTGCGTGGGCGCGGCCCCCGCGAGGCGCAGCGCGGCCAGCCGCCGGTCGCGGTGCACGGCGCCGATGCGCGCGCACTGGCCGAGGAAGCCGAACACGGGTATGAGCAGCAGCGTCAGCGCGACGACCACGCCGCCCCGGGTCCCCTGCTCGTCGAGCAGCCCGCCGCCGACGCCGATGTGGTGCTGCCCGTTCATCGGCACGAGCACGGCGATCACCAGCCCGAGCCCGGCGGCCCCCGCCGCCCCCACCACGGTCAGCCCGACCCGCCACCACTCCCGCCGGTCCGACCCCTTGGTCAACAGCCAGGCGAGCCGCACATCACCCCCCACACCACTGGTCCTCGCCCGCGTGTTCGCCGCGTCGCTCATGCCGTCACCCCCGCTCCCGCCACGACCCCGTCGGTCAGGCGAATCTCTCGGTCCGCGTAGGCCGCCACCTGGGCGTCATGGGTGATCAGGAGGACGGTCGTGCCGGTCTCGCGGGCCGTGTGGGTCAGGGATGTCATGACCTGTTCGGAGGACAGGGAGTCCAGCGCTCCCGTCGGCTCGTCCGCGAAGACGATCCGCGGCCCGGTGACCAGGGCGCGGGCCAGGGCGGTGCGCTGGGCCTGGCCGCCGCTCATCTCGCCCGGGCGCAGGTCCCCCTGGCCGCGTACGCCGAACCGTTCCAGCCACTCGCCGGCCCGCGCCCGGGCGTCGCCGCGCGAGGTCCCCGCCAGCATCAGCGGCAGGGCCACGTTGTCCAGCGCCGTCAGTTCCGGGATCAGCTGCCCGAACTGGAACACCACCCCGAAGTCGCTCCGGCGCAGCTCGCTCAGCCGCCGCTCCGGCAGCCGGTCCAGCCGCTCACCGGCATACGTCACCGAGCCCGCGTCCGGCCGCACGATCCCGGCGAGGCAGTGCAGCAGCGTCGACTTGCCGCTGCCGCTCGCGCCGGTCACCGCGAGCATCTCGCCGGCGCCCAGTTCGACCGAGGCGCCCCGCAGGGCCTCGGTCCTGCCGTGTGCCTTGGTGAGGCCGCGGGCCGCCAGCAGCGGCACCTTCCCGTCCCCGTTGTTCATGCCGAGTCGACCTCCGCGGTCAGGGTGGTGAGCCGGGCCGCCGTCGTGGTCATCCAACGGAGGTCGGCGTCGAGGTGGTTGAGGGCGTAGTCCGCCGAGAGCACGGTCGCGAGATCGGCGCCCTTGGCGGTCTTGACCGCCGTGAGCTGCCGCATCCGCTCCATGTGCGCGTCGCGCTGGGCCCGCAGATAGGCCGCCGCGTCGCCGCCGGACAGGATGGACACGACGACCTTGGCGAAGATCTCGTTCGTCACGAAGGGCGCGGGCGGGGCGATCTCCCCGGCCCAGCGCGCCAGTTCACGCGAGCCGTCCTCGGTCGAGCGGTACGTCGTCCGTTCCGGCCCGCCGTCCGACTCCGTGCCGTCGATCTGCGCGAGACCGTCCCGGACCAGGCGCTGCAGGGTCGTGTAGACCTGCCCGTAGGCCAGCGGACGGGCCTGCGGGAAACGCTCGTCGTGCCGCCGCTTGAGGTCGTAGCCATGGCTCGGCCCCGCGGCGAGCAGGCCCAGCAGGATGTGGCGGGTGCTCATGGGATCAGTATGCACTCAATACATGTAGTGAGTGAATAGTGGCCCGGGAACTGTCGGCGGGTGACGACTGAGGCGCCCCGGCCCAGAATGTGAGGAGAGGCACGTAGTTCCTTCCTGTACGTCTGTCATCGCGCCCGCTGGGTAGGGCTGCGGTAACCGCCCCAAGGTCGCCGTACTCGCGAAGGAGGCCCCTCGTGGCCGCACCGGCTCACCCGCTCTCCAAACCCGTGGCGCAGCTGCCGCCCCTGGAGGACGAACCGCACTTCTGTGTCTTCAGCGCGGAGGGCGCCTGCGCCGAGACCCCGCTCACCAGCGAGCCGCCGCTGCCCGAGGCCGAGCCGCTCACCAGCGAACCCCCGCTCTTCGAGGCCGCGCCGCTGACCAGCGAGGCGGTGGCCCCCGAGCCGGACTGCGCGAGGCCGTAGATGACCGCGCAGGGGCCGGCCGAACCGCCCTCCGAGGAGCTGACCCGGCTCGCCGGGCTGCACGGCGTCGCCACCTCCTACAGCCCCTCCCCGGACCGCACGGTCGCCGCGTCGGCCACCGCCGTCACCCTGACCCTGGCCGCCCTCGGCGTCGACGCCGGCACCGCGGCCTCGGTCCGCGCCGCCCTCGCCGCCCGCGAACGCGAACTGGCCGAACGGCTGCTGCCGCCCACGGTGGTGCTCTGGAGCGGCGCCACGTCCCCCGCCCTGGACGCCCTCCCGCCCGGCACCCGGCTGAGCGTCGAGACCGAGGAGGGCGAGACGCGGACGTCCGTCGAGGAACTCCCGCCCGGCGTCCACCGGTTGACCGCCGCCGCCCCCGACGGCCGCACCGCCGCGGCCCACCTGGTCGTCGCCCCGCCCCGACTGCCGACGCCCACGACCCGCTCGTACGGCCTCCTGGTCCAGCTCTACTCCCTGCTCTCCCGCCGCTCCTGGGGCATGGGCGACCTGGGCGACCTGGCCGAACTCACCGACTGGGCCGGCCGCGCGCTCGGCGCCGGCTTCGTCCAGGTCAACCCCCTGCACGCGGCCGTACCAGGCGCCCCCACGGACCCGTCCCCCTACCGCCCCTCCTCCCGCCGCTTCCCCGACCCGGTGCACCTGCGCGTCGAGGACGTGCCCGAGTACGCGTACGTCACCGAGCGGGAGAAGCTGCGGACGCTCCTGGAGCGGGCCGACCGGCTGCGCGCCTGCGTCCTGGAGAAGGACGCGCTGATCGACCGGGACGCGGTGTGGGAGCTCAAGCGGGAGGCGCTGGAACTGGTCCGCGAGGTACCGCTCGGCCCGGGCCGGCGTGCCGCCTACGCCGACTTCCTCGCCCGGGAGGGCGAGGCGCTGGAGGACCACGCCACCTGGTACGCCCTCGCCGAGGCGCACGGCCCGGACTGGCGGAGCTGGCCGGCCGGTCTGCGCGACCCCCGCTCGGCCGAAACCGCCCGCGCCCGCGGCGCGTTGATGGACCGGGTGGACTTTTACTGCCGTCTGGCCTGGCTCACCGACAGCCAGCTCACGGCCGCCCAGCGCACCGCGCGCGAGGCCGGGATGGCGGTGGGCGTCGTCCACGACCTGGCGGTCGGCGTGCACCCCGAGGGCGCCGATGCCTGGGCGCAGCAGGAGTACTTCGCCGCCGGGATGTCGGTGGGCGCCCCGCCCGACGCCTTCAACGCGCGCGGCCAGGACTGGGGGCTGCCGCCGTGGCGCCCGGACCGGCTGGCCGAGTCGGGCTACGAGCCGTACCGCCGCCTGCTCAGGGCCCTGTTCCGGTACGCCGGCGCCCTGCGCATCGACCACGTGATGGGCCTGTTCCGGCTCTGGTGGGTGCCGCAGGGGCATCCGCCCACCGAGGGCACGTACGTCCGCTACGACGCCGAGGCCATGCTCGCCGTGCTGGTGCTGGAGGCCGCGCGCGCCGGGTCCGTCGTCATCGGCGAGGACCTGGGCACCGTGGAGCCCGGGGTGCGGGAGAAGCTGCGCGAGCGCGGGGTGCTGGGCACCTCGGTGCTGTGGTTCGAACGGGACTGGGAGGGCGACGGCCGCCCGCTGCCCCCCGAGGACTGGCGTGCCGACTGCCTCGCCACCGCCACCACCCACGACCTGCCCTCCACCGCGGCCCGCCTCACCGGCGAACACGTCGAGCTCCGCGACCGGCTGGACCTGCTGACCCGCCCCCTCGCGGAGGAACGGGCCGAGGCCGCCGCCGACACGGGGGAGTGGCTGGCCGTGCTCACCCGGCTCGGGCTGCTGCACGGCACGGGCGGCGGACACGGCACCTCCGAGGAGGAGGCCGAGATCCAGGCCGTCCACCGCTTCCTGCTGCGCACCCCGTCCCGGCTCCTCGGCGTCTGGCTCCCGGACACGGTCGGCGACCGGCGTCCGCAGAACCTGCCGGGCACCTGGGACCAGTACCCGAACTGGCGGCTGCCCATCGCGGACGCGCGGGGCAGGCCGGTGACCCTGGAGGAGCTGGCCGGCTCGGCGCGGCTGCACGCCCTGATCGACGTCCTGCGGACCGGGTAGACCGGGGCGCGATCCGGGTGAGGCCTGGCCGGGGGGCTGCTAAGGGACCCCGGACGAGCGACCCCGATCGTCATTCGATACTTTTGGGACCGTGGACAAGAAGAACGCCCTGCGCGCCGGCGCCCTGGCCGCCGGTACGACGCTGATGATGCTGCTCATGTCGTCCCCCGCGCTCGCGCTGACCCGCGACGACGGCGACGACCCCGGCAAGGGCCTGAGTGTCATCCAGACGCTGGGCCTCTACGTCGCCATCCCGCTCGCCCTGTTCGGGATCATCGCGGGCCTGGTGATGGTCCTGGACAAGTCCCACCCCAGCCACCGCGTCGCCAAGCCCGGCGCGGACAAGGCCAAGGCGAAGGCCTGACCCCACGCTTCACCGAGGGCGCCGACCGCACCGCGGGCGCGGCCGACGCCCTCGACGTGTTCTTCGGCCCTTCGCCCAGCCCCTCATGGCCGCGTCCCGTCCCGCTCCTTCGGCTACGCCGTGAAGTAGTGGCCCTCCGCCAGGTCCTCCAGCAGGCCCGGGCCCGTGGGGTCCCAGTCCAGCCACTTGCGCGTGAGGGTGTTGGACGCCGGGACGTCGAGGGGGACGATGTGGCCGAGCCAGCCGAAGTGCGCGTCCGCCTCCTCGGGGGCGATGGAGCGGACCGGCAGGTCCAGGTGGCGGCCGATGACGGTGGCGATGTCCCGGAACGGGATGCATCCGGCTCCGCCCCGACCTCACCTCCGTCCCGCTGCACGGCGTGGAGCCCAGCCAGGTCGCCCTCGCCACGCGCGCGGGCGACCGCGGCCGCATGGTGACGGCCTTCCGGAAAGTCGCGCGGACGCACCTCACGCGCCCCGAGCAGGTATAGCGTCACACCGTCCCCGTGTGACGCGATCCCCTCCCGGAGGTGCCCGTGGTCGCCGACGTCTGTGCGGTGTGTGGAAAGCCGCTGCCCGCCCGGGCCGGCCGCACGGGCCGCAGCTCCCTGTACTGCTCGGCGGCCTGCCGGCAGAAGGCGTACCGCAGGCGGCACGGGCCGGAGGAGACCGGGGTGGAGGGGCTGATCGAGGACCTCGCGCGCCAGGTGAAGGAGCTGGCGCCGACACCGCCCTCGGTCCTGTACTCGGGGGTGAGCGAGCTGTCCTCGTCCGTCGCCCGGCTGCGGCGGGTGGCGCGGGTGGCGCGGGACGCGGCGAAGACGGCGCGGGACACGGCGAAGGAATCCGTCACGCCCGTCCCCGTGACGGAACCGGAGACGGGGCCCCGGCCCACCGGGTCCGGGTTCGCCGCCCTCACCGAGACCGACTTCGCCGCCCTCACCGAGGCCCACCGGCGTGAGATCCAGGTCCACTGCTACCGCATGACCGGCTCGTACGACGACGCCGAGGACCTGGTGCAGGAGACGTTTCTGCGGGCCTGGCGGGCCCGGGACGGCTTCGAGGGGCGGGCCGGCGCCCGCACCTGGCTGTACCGCATCGCCACCAACGCCTGCCTGGACTTCCAGCGCCGCACCGCCCGCCGCCCCCAGCGCTATGAACCGATCCCCGGCATGAACCACGGCACCGGCGAGCCGCCCGCCCGTATCACCTGGCTGCAGCCGTATCCCGACGACGAACTGCCCTCCGCCGAGGAGCAGCCGGAGGCCGCCGCGCTCTCCCGGGAGACCCTCGAACTGGTCTTCCTCGCCGCCCTCCAGCACCTTCCGCCCCGCCAGCGCGCGGTGCTGATCCTGCGGGACGTGCTGGGGCTGACCGCCGCCGAGACCGCCGAGGCCCTCGGCCTGACCGTGGCCTCCGCCAACAGCGCCCTGCAGCGCGCCCGCCCCACCCTGCGCGACCGTCTGCCCCGCCACCGCGCCGACTGGACGACGACCGAGCCCACCCGGGCCCAACGGGCCGTGCTGCAGCGGTACATGACCGCCGCCGAACAGCTCGACTTCGGGACGATGACCGAGCTGCTGAGCGAGGACGTCACGCTCACCATGCCGCCCAACCCCTTCTGGTTCACGGGCCGCGACGCCCTCGTCGACTTCCTGCGCCCCACCCTGGACCCGGCGTCCCCGATGTTCTTCGGCCACTGGCGCCATCTGCCCGCGCGCGCCAACGGCCGGCTCGCGGCGGGCGGTTACGTCCGCAGGCCCGGTACGAACGTGTACCGCGCGCAGGTCCTCGACGTGCTCCGCTTCGACGCCGACGACCGGATCGTCGAGGTCACCTCCTTCGAACCGCACCTCTTCCCGGCCTTCGGCCTGCCCCTGCGTCTGTGACCGATGACCGCCACGGCCCCGGCGCGTCCATATGACCGACACGAACGTCACGACCCGCAGGGAGAATCACCATGCTGCTCACCGACAAGACCGCGATCGTCTACGGCGCCGGCGGCTCGATCGGCGGTGCGGTGGCCCGCGCCTTCGCCGCCGAGGGGGCCCGCGTCCACCTCGTCGGACGGACCCGTAAGACGCTGGAGGCGGTGGCCGCCGACATCAAGGACGCCGAGGTCGCCGTGGTGGACGCGTTGGACGAGAACGCCGTCGAGGACCACCTGAACCGCGTCGGCGCCGTCGACGTCTCCTTCAACCTGGTCAGCCGGGGCGATGTGCAGGGCGCCCCGCTCACCGAGATGCCGGTGGACGACTTCCTGCGGCCGGTGATCGACGGCACCCGCGCCACCTTCATCACCGCCCGCGCCGCAGGCCGCCGGATGGCCGAGCGCGGCTCCGGCGTCATCCTCACCCTCAACAGCGGCTCCGCGCACGGCAGTCCGATGATGGGCGGCACGGGACCCGCGGACGCCGCCACCGACACGCTCGTCCGCAACCTGGCGATCGAACTGGGCCCGCGCGGAGTGCGCGCCGTGGGCCTGTGGGCGGCCGGCGTCCCCGAGACCTTCACCGTCGAGAAGCTCTCCGCGGTCAACCCGGCGATCGACGAGGCCGCGATCCAGGGCATCGTCGCCAACCTCGCCACGATGCGCATGACCCGCCGCAACCCCACCCTCGCCGAGATCACCGCCACGGCCGCCTTCCTGGCCTCCGACCACGCGGCGGGCATCACCGGCACCTTCGTCAACGTGACGGGCGGGATGGTCGTGCGCTGAGGGCGGTTCACGGGCGGCCTGGGGGCTGAGGGCGTACGAAGGGGCGCCCGGCACGATGCCGGGCGCCCCTCGTCGTCGTACGCGGAACCAAGCGGACATGGTGAAGTCCGCAGCGGTTCGGTAGCGCCCCCGAAGGGGCGCGGGGAACTGCGCGACCGGCCACGACGGCGCCGCGGACGACGGACGGCACAGCGCGGCACTTCCAGCGGAGCGCTTAGTCGGCCGAGTCCGCCGCCTGCGCCTTCAGCGCCCGCTCCACACCCGAGCGGGACTCCGAGACCAGGCGGCGCAGGGCCGCGTTGGGCTCGGTCTCGGAGAGCCAGGTGTCCGTTTTGGCCAGGGTGTCCTGGGAGACCTGGACGGCGGGGTAGAGGCCGACGGCGATCTGCTGGGCCATCTCGTGCGAGCGGGAGGACCAGATGTCGTTGACCACCTCGAAGTACTTGTCCGTGTACGGGGCGAGCAGCTCGCGCTGGTCGGTCTGGACGAAGCCGGCGATGACCGCCTCCTGCACGGCGTTCGGCAGCTTGTCGGACTCGACGACCGACGCCCAGGCCTCCGCCTTGGCCTCCACGGTCGGGCGGGCGGCACGCGCGGACGCCGCGTGGCGCTCACCGGCCGCCGTCTTGTCCCGCTCGTACTCGCCGGCGATCTCCGCCTCGTCGAAACGACCGCCCGCGGCGAGACGCTGCACCAGCGCCCAGCGCAGCTCCGTGTCGACGGCCAGGCCCTCGATCGTCTGCGAACCGTCCAGCAGGGACTCCAGCAGGTCCAGCTGCTCCGGCGTACGGGCCGTGGCCGCGAAGGCGCGGGCCCAGGCCAGCTGGTGGTCGCTGCCCGGCTCGGCGGAGCGCAGGTGCGCCAGCGTGGCGTCGGTCCAGCGGGTCAGCAGGGACTCGCGGGCGGTCGGGGCGGCGTACAGGTCGACGGCGAGCTTCACCTGGCGCTGCAGGGACTGCACGACACCGATGTCGGACTCCTTGCCGATGCCCGACAGGACCAGGGAGAGGTAGTCGCGGGTGGCGAGCTCCGCGTCCCGGGTCATGTCCCAGGCCGAGGCCCAGCACAGGGCGCGGGGGAGGGAGGACTCGAAGTCGCCGAGGTGCTCGGTGACGAAGGCGAGGGACTGCTCGTCGAGGCGGACCTTGGCGTACGACAGGTCGTCGTCGTTGAGCAGGACGACCGCAGGACGGCGCTTGCCCACCAGCTGCGGTACGGCCGTCAGCTCGCCGTCGACGTCCAGCTCCACGCTCCCCCACTCTCGGCTTCGCTCGAGCGGGGGGACCCCCATGCCGCGCACCAGCTTGCCGCTCGCGTCGTCGCGTTCGTACAGGCCGATCGCGATGCGGTGTGGGCGCAGGGTCGGCTCGCCCTTGGCGCCGGCGGGCAGGGCCGGGGCCTCCTGGCGGATCGCGAACGACGTGATCACGCCCCCGGCGTCCGTCTCGATCTCCGGGCGCAGGATGTTGATGCCGGCCGTCTGCAGCCACTTCTCCGACCAGGTCCCCAGGTCGCGCCCGGAGGTCTCCTCCAGCGCGCCCAGCAGGTCGGACAGGCGCGTGTTGCCGTACGCGTGGCTCTTGAAGTACGCCTGCACGCCCGCGAAGAACTCGTCCATGCCGACGTACGCCACGAGCTGCTTCAGGACGCTCGCGCCCTTGGCGTAGGTGATGCCGTCGAAGTTGACGAGGACGTCGTCGAGGTCGCGGATCTCGGCCATGATCGGGTGGGTGGAGGGCAGCTGGTCCTGCCGGTACGCCCACGTCTTCATGGAGTTGGCGAAGGTGGTCCACGAGTGCGGCCAGCGGGACTCGGGGTGGTACGCCTGGCACGCGATGGACGTGTACGTGGCGAACGACTCGTTCAGCCACAGGTCGTTCCACCACTCCATGGTGACCAGGTCGCCGAACCACATGTGGGCCAGCTCGTGGAGGATGGTCTCGGCGCGCAGCTCGTACGACGCGTCGGTGACCTTGGAACGGAAGACGTACTGGTCGCGGATGGTCACCGCGCCCGCGTTCTCCATCGCGCCCGCGTTGAACTCCGGCACGAAGAGCTGGTCGTACTTCTTGAACGGGTACGCGTAGTCGAACTTCTCCTGGAACCACTCGAAGCCCTGCCGGGTGACCTCGAAGATCGCGTCCGAGTCGAGGAACTCGGCGAGCGAGGGGCGGCAGTAGATGCCGAGCGGCACGGACTGGCCGTCCTTCTCGTACACGCTGTGCACGGAGTGGTACGGGCCGACGATCAGCGCCGTGATGTAGCTGGAGATCCGCGGCGTCGGCTCGAAGACCCAGACGTCGTCCTTGGGCTCCGGGGTCGGGGAGTTGGAGATGACGGTCCAGCCGGTCGGCGCCTTCACCGTGAACTGGAAGGTGGCCTTCAGGTCGGGCTGCTCGAAGCTCGCGAACACCCGGCGGGCGTCCGGCACCTCGAACTGCGTGTAGAGATAGGCCTGCTGGTCGACCGGGTCGACGAAGCGGTGCAGGCCCTCGCCGGTGTTGGTGTACGCGCAGTCCGCGACGACGCGCAGGACGTTGCGGCCCTCCAGCAGGCCCGGCAGCGCGATCCGGGAGTCCGCGAAGACCTCCGCCGGGTCGAGCGGGTCGCCGTTCAGGGTGACCTCGTGGACCGTGGGGGCGACCAGGTCGATGAAGGACTCGGAGCCGTTCTCGCTGACGTCGAAACGCACCGTCGTCACGGACCGGTACGTACCGCCCTCCTGCGCGCCGGAGAGGTCGAGATCGATCTCGTAGGACTCGACAGTGAGCAGCTGCGCCCGCTGCTGAGCCTCTTCGCGAGTCAGGTTTGTGCCAGGCACGCGTTCATCTCCTCGTATGTGTCGGTTCGGCGGTGCGGCCATCCTTCCACGAGTGGGGCGCGGATTGGGGTGGCCAATGTTTTCCTACCCGTGGTAGCTTCAGAAGTATGAAGATCAGTGTGAGTCTGCCTCAGGAGGATGTCGAGTTCGTCGACGCGTACGCCACGCGTACGGAGGCCGATTCCCGGTCCGCGGTGATACACGCCGCCATCGAACTCCTGCGCCAGGCGCAACTGGAGCAGGAGTACGCCGAGGCTTTCGCCGAGTGGGACGGGAGCGAGGACGCGGAGTTCTGGGACCAGTTCTCGGGGGACGGGCTGACCGATGAAGCGCGGTGACATCTATCTCGTCGGCTACGAGCCGGCGCGGGGCAGCGAGGCCAACAAGGCACGACCGGCCGTCATCGTCTCGAACGATGGTGCGAACGCGGCCGTGGAGCGGACCGGACGAGGGGTGATCACCCTGGTGCCGTTGACGACGAACACCTCGCGCGTCTACCCGTTCCAGGTGCTGCTGCCCGCGCAGGAGTGCGGTCTCCCGAAGGACTCGAAGGTCCAGTGTGAGCAGGTACGCGCGCTGGCTCTGGAGCGGCTGCTGAAGCCGGTCGGCGCGGTACCGCGGCAACGTATGGCCGAGATCGACATGGCCCTGCGGCGCCATCTGGCGCTCTGACCACGAAAGGGGGCGCCCACCGCAACCGGTGGGCGCCCCCTTCGTCGTACCGTGCCGTCCGCCTACTGGCCGCCCAGCTCCGCCGCCACCAGCTCCGCGATCTGGACCGCGTTCAGCGCGGCGCCCTTGCGGAGGTTGTCGTTGGAGATGAACAGGGCGAGGCCGTTGTCGACGGTCTCGTCACGGCGGATGCGGCCGACGTAGGAGGGGTCCTGGCCGGCGGCCTGGAGGGGCGTCGGGATGTCCGACAGCTCGACCCCGGGGGCCTCGGCGAGCAGCTCCGTCGCGCGCTCGGGGGGGATCGGGCGGGCGAAGCGGGCGTTGACCTGCAGGGAGTGGCCGGAGAAGACCGGGACGCGGACGCAGGTGCCGGAGACCTTGAGGTCCGGGATCTCCAGGATCTTGCGGGACTCGTTGCGGAGCTTCTGCTCCTCGTCGGTCTCGTTCAGCCCGTCGTCGACGAGGTTGCCGGCGAAGGGGAGCACGTTGAAGGCGATGGGGCGCTTGTAGACCCCGGGTTCGGGGAAGTCGACCGCCGCGCCGTCGTGCGTCAGCTTGTCCGCGTCGGCGATCACCTTCTGCGCCTGGCCGTGCAGCTCGGCCACGCCCGCGAGACCGGAACCGGACACCGCCTGGTAGGTGGCGACGACCAGCGCCTGAAGGCCCGCCTCGGCGTGCAGCACCTTCAGGACCGGCATCGCGGCCATCGTGGTGCAGTTCGGGTTGGCGATGATGCCCTTGGGGCGGTGCGCGACCGCGTGCGGGTTCACCTCGGAGACGACCAGCGGAACCTCGGGGTCCTTGCGCCAGGCGGAGGAGTTGTCGATCACGACCGGGCCCTGCGAGGCGACCTTCTCGGCCAGCGCCTTCGAGGTCGCGCCGCCCGCGGAGAACAGCACGATGTCCAGGCCGGTGTAGTCGGCGCTCGCCGCGTCCTCCACCGTCACGCCGTCCAGCTCGGTCCCGGCGGAACGGGCCGAGGCGAACAGGCGCAGCTCGGTGACCGGGAAGTCGCGCTCCTTGAGGATCCTGCGCATGACCGTGCCGACCTGACCGGTGGCTCCGACGATTCCGACCCTCACGGCGACTCCCTTACCTGTGATGCTTGCGTGTCTGCGGCTTTTCCATCATGCGGCCGACCCGGGTCCGCCTGTCCAATTCTTTGCGCACCATGCCCGAGGAGTGGGACGCCCGGCGGTGTGAGGTACGCCTCCCACGGTTCTCCGGAGATCCGGTCGAACGTTTCCGTGCGCCGCGGCGTCGTAGAGGAAACGCGGTGAGGGGGTGGCTTGTGCTGCGCAGAAAGGCCCGCCGTGCGCCGGAGGACGAGGATCCTCTGGACGCGGCTCAGGAACGCCGGGTGCGGGCGGTGCTCGCGCTGGGCGGGGTGCCGCAGGCGGACCTGCCGGACGGGGTGCAGCAGGTCCGCCTGCGGCTGCTGGAGCGCGCGGCGAAGGGGTACGAGGCCCCGCGCGACGTCTCCGCCTGGGCGGCCGTCGTCGCCTCCAACCTGGCCATGGACTGGCATCGCGCCAAGCGCCGCCAGGACCGCATCGGTGAGCGGCTGGCCTCCCTGCGCCAGCTGGAGCACCCCTCGGGCGAGGACACCAGCGTCCTCTCCCTGGCGGTGGCCCAGGGTCTGGACGAGCTCCCGGACTCCCAGCGCCAGGTCCTCGTCCTGCGCTTCTACGCCGACCTGCCGGTCCGTTCGATCGCCCAGGAGCTCGGCGTCCCGGAGGGCACGGTCAAGAGCAGGCTGCACACGGCGGTCCGGGCCCTGCGGGCCCGTCTGCACGAGGACGAGGTGGTGTGAGATGACCGCCGACGACCGGCACCACGACGGCGGCGACGCGCTGATGGCCGCGATCACCGGCGAGCGGCTCCCCGAGGACGCCGACGCCGCCCTCCTCGCCGAGCACCGCCGCGCCGAGGCCGATGTGACGCTGCTGCGGGAACAGCTCGGGATCATCGGGAACGCGCTGGCCGGGGAACAGCCACGGCCCCGCCCGGCGGCCGCACCGCCACGGCCGGCGCGGAACCGGCGTGCGGTGCGCAGGTTCGCCTTCGCGGGCCTCGCGGTGGCCGCCGTCGCGGGCGTGCTGTCGGGAATGATCTGGCTGCTGGGACAGGCGTCCGGGGGCGGGGTGAACTCCCTGTCGGGCGGCAGAGCCGACTCCGGCGCGAAGTCGGCGGACTCCGCGGCCCGCTCCCCGTTCGCCAGCCCCGAGTACCTCGCCTGCGCGCGGCTCGTCGCCGAGGGCACGGTCACCGCGGCCGGGCCGGCCCCCGCGGCCGCCGGCCAGGAGCGGATCACCCTGCGGGTGACCCGTGCCTACAAACCGGCGACGACCCGGCCGGAGAACACCGGGAAGGAGATCACCTTCGTGGTCGCCGAGAGCGTGACCGGCCGGGCCCTGCACCGGGGCGACCACATCCTGGTCGCCTTCCCGCGCCGCTCGGCCACCCCGGACCAGGTGCTGGTCGGGGAGGCGTCCATCGCCCCCGAACGGGCCGGGCTCCAACAGGCGCTGGCCCAGTCGGCCGGCCTGACCTGTGAATGAGCAAGGGCGGGCGCCCGCACGGACGCCCGCCCTCATCGCCGTACCACCGGCTACGGCGTGACCTTCTCGATCTTCACGCTGCCGGTGCCCGCGACCGTGCCCCGGGCGTTCACCAGCTGCACCTGGCCGAAGAACTCCCGGCCCTCCGGAGCGGCCGCCGCCGCGGTGACGCTCGCGGAGACGGTCGCCGAGGCGCCCGTGCCGAGCTTCACCGGCGCCGCCTGGTCGACGGTGACGGTGCCCAGGGACGCGGAGAAGAAGACGTCCCGGTAGTCGTACGCCGTCGAGCCGGACGGCACCGAGTAGCCCGCGACCTCGACGGTGTACGTGCCGGCGGCGGGCGAGGCGACGGAGACCGCCTCCTCCGAGTCGCCGTCGGCGGACTGGCCGACGACCGTGCCGGCCGCGTTCTTCACCGTCAGGTCGAGGTCGGCGGCCGCGTCGGAGACGTTGCCGATCGCCACGTCCAGGGACGTGGCGCCCTCGGGCACCACGACCGTCGTGGTCTGCGTCTCGCCCTGCTTGATCGTCGGGCGGGCCGTCTTCGAGGAGCCGAGCGGGCCGCCCACCAGGTGGCCGTCGATCGCGGCGAGCCTGTTGGTCACCTTCCAGGAGGTGGCCGCCGGGGTGCCCACCTTCGCCTCGGGCACGGTCACCGTCTCCGGGTCGAAGGCGGCGCCGTAGACGGCGGCGTCCAGCTTGTAGGGGTTGTCGAGCAGCGGCGAGGTGCGGCGCGCCTCGACCTCGATCTCCCAGACGCCGGGCTGCGGGTCGGCGTAGGAGCGCACGTCGGGCTTGCAGCCGTTGCCGTCGAGGTAGTTGTTGTAGCAGTTCGGCGTGGAGGTGTTGTCGACCGGGACGCCGTAGGGGTGGATCGCGATGAACCGCGTCTGGCTCGCGCCCTTCAGCCCGCCGATCGCCACCTCCAGCGACGTGGCGCCCTCGGGCACGGTCACGAAGTACGAGCGCGTGCTGTTGCGCTGCACGGAGTCGGCCGCGGAGTAGGTGTACTTCACCGGCGTCGAGACCACGACCGTGGTGAGGATCTGCTTGTCGACGCCCTCGGTCCGCGGGTCGTCCACGGTGAGGATCGCGCTCTTCAGACCCGCCGAGCGGGGGTTGGCCTGCACCTTCACCGTCACCGGCTGGTTCAGCGGCAGGCTGACCTCGCGCTTGCCGAGGATCCGGAAGGTGTCACCGGCGTTGTTCTCGACACGCAGCCGGTGCCACAGCGCCTTGGCCGAGCCGGAGGTGCGGGTGACGGTGATGTCGTACGTCTTCTTCTGCCCGGCCTGCAGACCGCCCTCGCGGTCGTAGAGCCCGGTGCCGTAGCCGGGGGTCTTCAGCAGCTGGTCGATCGCGGTGTCGACCGGCGCCTTGACGGTGTAGTCGTGGGCGGTGGCGCCGTCACGGACGGCGTCCCAGGCGTCGACGACGTCGATCAGGCCCGCGCCCTCCTCGTAGGCCTGCACGCCCTTGATGTGCTTGGCCGTCGAGGTCAGGGCGGTGCGCAGGTCGGCGGGGCTCAGCGCGAGGTGCTTCTGCTTGGCGGCGCTCAGCAGCAGCGCGGTGGCGCCGGTGGCCTGCGGGGAGGCCATCGAGGTGCCCTGCAGCATGGAGTAGCCGGCCGGCAGCGCGTAGCCCGCCTCGGCGACCGGGGCGCCCGGCAGCCAGGTCTGGGTGGTGTTGATGGCGGCGCCCGGCGCGGACAGGGTCGGCGTGAAGCCGCCGTCCTCGCGCGGACCGCGGGAGGAGAAGGGCATCATCGCGTAGCCGGTCTTCACGACCGAGCCGTAGTTGGCCGCCCAGGTCTCCTTGGAGATGGTGGCGCCGACGGAGATCACCTTGTCGGCCAGGCCCGGGTCGCCGATGGTGTTGGCGCCGGGACCTGAGTTGCCGGCGGAGATCACCAGCTGCACGCCGTAGGTGTCGATGAGCCGCGTGTACAGCTCCGCACGGGCGTTGTTGCCGTCGTTGAGGGCCGGGAGGCCGCCGATCGACATGTTGACGATGTCGACACCCCGGTTGACGACCAGGTCGATCATGCCCTCGGTGAGCGCGACGTTGGTGCAGCCGCCGGTCCAGGTGCAGGCCCGGGAGGAGACGATCTTCGCGCCGGGGGCGGCGCCGTTCATCCGGCCGCCGAACAGCCCGTTGGCGGCGGTGATGCCGGCCACGTGGGTGCCGTGCTCGGACTCGATGACACCGATGTTGACGAAGTCGGCCTTCGCGCCGGAGGAGTTGTAGACGACGTCCTTGCGGATCTCGACCACGAACGGCTGCCGCTCCACCACGTCGGTCTTCGGGTCGTCGGTCCCGAAGTATCCGACCTGGAAGCCGTCCTTGTACGGCTTCATGGGGGTGTCGTCGCCGAAGTCGAAGTTGTTGTTCAGGTCGACGCGGACCGTTCCGGCGGCCGCGTCGTACAGGACGCCCCAGCGGTCGGTGGTGTCGCCGTCCCGGTTGGCGTCGCCCTTGGCGTCGCCGCCGGCGGTCGCGGCCTCGCTGAAGGTGCTGATCTGGTACGACCCGGCGGGCGCCGTCCAGGTGCGGCCGCCGTAGGTGAAGACCGGCCCGGACACCGAGGTGAGCATCGGCCGCCAGGTGGCGTCGCCGTCGACGACCGGGTCGGTCGCCGTCACCCAGTCGACGATCTTCCGCTCGCCGGTGGTGGTCTTCTGCAGCGCCGGGTGACCGAGGTCGACACCGGAGTCCAGGATGCCGATGGTGACCCCGCGGCCGTCCGCCTTCGGGTGCTGCTTCACGAAGTCGACGGCGCCCGTCTCGAAGGACGGGTTGTAGGGGTTGCGCGCCGGCGTGTTCTTGTCCGGCGCCGGGTAACTCGCCTTGCCACTGCCGGACTTGGCGCCGCTCGTGACGCTCGGGTCGTCCAGGGGTATCTCCGCGCGCAGGTCGATGCCGTGCACGGAGGACAGCTTCGCGGCGGCCGCGATGGCCGAGTCCGCCTTCGCGGTGGGGACGGTGGCGCGGACGTAGCCGAGCTTGTCGTAGGTGCGGCCCACGATGCCGCCCTTGACCGCGTCCAGCTCCCGGGAGACCTGCTCGGTCTGTCCCGGCGCGGTGGCGATCATCATCGTGACGTTCTTGTCGCCGTCGGCCTTGGCCTCGGCGAGCCGGTCCGCGTCGTCGGAACCGAGCTTGTCGTGCGCGGACTTGACGGCGGTGTCCGTGGGCGCGGTGCCGGCGGGGCCGTCGGCGGAGAAGGCCAGGGGTATCGGCCCGGCCGCGGAGAGCGCGGCGACGAGACCGGCGGCGACCGCTATTCGGGCCGCGGGTCTGAGGGGAAGCAGGGTCATCGGCATCCCTTACAGGTGAGGAAGTCCAGTGCCGGACGAGCGCACAGCTTTACCCAACGGGAGGTTGTTTGGGAAGTGTTGACCCGAGCGATAGAGATGTATGGGGAAAACCCCCGATGCGGGACGCGCCGCAGACGGCCCCGTCCCCGCTAATTTCTCCCTGTGCGACGGAAACTGAGGGTGGCGGCCTACGCCATATGCGTCCGCGAGGGCCAACTCCTGCTGGCCCGCTGGACCGACGGCCGGGGCCGGCCCGAATGGACCCTGCCGGGCGGCGGCATGGAACACGGCGAGGACCCCTACGACACCGTGCTGCGGGAGGTGGAGGAGGAGACGGGATACCACGTCGAGGTGACCGGCCTGCTCGGCGTCGACTCCTTCCGCCGCACGACCCGCAGCCGCCTGCGCCGCCCGGTCGACCGCCAGGGCCTCCGGCTCGTCTACGAGGCCCGGGTCACCGGCGGCCGACTCCGCCCCGAGATCGGCGGTTCGACCGACCTGGCGGCCTGGCACCCGCTGGAGACGGTCCCCGCACTGAACCGGGTCGGGCTCGTCGACACGGGCCTGGCGCTGTGGCGCGAGCGGCCCGTGACGGGTCGGTTACCCCAGAAGATGAACACTGCGTGACCGCCTTCCGGCCGGTCGAAGAGCGGGTGAGAACACACAGGGTTTGCCAAGATCCACGTACGGTGATCGGCGCTGCGCGTTGCCGTCTCGTTCACGCGCAGGTCATCCCCGGTGCCAAGCATCCAAGGCGAGCGGGTTGTTCGCGGCAGCGAAAACCCGCGACCACTGCCGACGCGTTCGCACTCGGGGAGACCGCGCCATGCCGCGCATACGCTCTGTCGCAAGCGACAAGCCCGCGATCAACCGCCGTACCGTCCTCGCCGCCACCGGCGCGGCAGCCGTCTCCGCAGGCGTCGGCTACGCCCTGCGGCCCACCGACAGCCAGGCCGCGGCCGCCGTCGCGGATGCGCACGAGGCCATCGTGGCCCACTCCCGTCAGGCCGCCACCGCGCCTCTCGCGCCGTACACCAAGGGCACCACCCTCGCCTCCGTCGCCACCCCGCGCGCCGGCTCCGGCTACCGCCGGCTCGCCGACGGCCCCGGCTGGAGCCGCGTCGTGCGCAGCGAGCTCGCCGCCCCCAAGTCGGGGCGCGCGGGCCGCCGTACCGCCCTCGCGGCGTTCGTGCAGCTGACCGACCTGCACCTGATCGACGCCCAGCACCCGCTGCGCCTGGAGTACGTGCGCTCCGCCGACCAGCACGCCTGGCGCCCCCACGAGGCGCTGACCGTGCAGGGCGCGGTCTCCCTGGTCGAGCGGGTCAACGCGCTGCGCGGCGCCCCCGTCACGGGCTCCCCGCTGCACTTCGCCATGACCACCGGCGACAACACGGACAACAACGCGAAGACCGAGCTGGAGTGGTTCCTGACCGTCATGAGCGGCGGCCGGGTCACCCCCAACTCCGGTGACCCGCGCCACTACGAGGGCGTCCAGAACAGCGGCCTGCAACTGTTCTGGCAGCCCGACTCCACCACCCGCGACCACGACAAGCGGCTGGGCTTCCCGCACCTCGGCGGCTTCCTGCCCGCCGCGATCCGGGAGATCCGCAGCCCCGGCCTCAACCTGCCCTGGTACTCCACGGTCGGCAACCACGACGCCCTGATGCTCGGCTGCTACGGCCACGCCGACTCCTGGCTCGGCGAATTCACCGTAGGCGGCAGGAAGTTGATGAGCCTGCCCGCCACCGAGGCCAAGAAGCTGCAGAACCTCATCAGGAGCGGCGGCGACCCGAGCGGCACCGCCCTGCGCGACCTGCTCAAGGCGCACAGCCGCGACATGCGCTCCGTCACGCCGGACGAGCGCCGCGCCCCCTTCACCCCGGCCGAGTACCTCAAGGCCCACCTCGACCCGGCGCACCGCGGTGCCGGCCCGGTCGGCCACGGGTACTCCACCGCCAACCTCGACGCCGGCACCCAGTACTACACGTTCCGCATCTCCGACGACGTCATCGGCATCAGCATCGACACCACCGACCCGAGCGGCCACTACGACGGCTCCATCGGCACCACCCAACTACGCTGGCTGGAGCGGCAGTTGAAGGACAACAAGGACTCCTGGGCCATCGTCTTCAGCCACCACACCAGCAAGTCGATGACCAACACCGACCACCCCGACCCGGCGCACCCGGGCGAGAAGCGGCACGACGGCGCCGAGGTCGTCTCCCTGCTGAGCCGCCACGCGAACGTCCTGGCCTGGGTGAACGGACACATCCACCGCAACGAGATCACCCCGCACAAGGCGTCGGGCGGCCGCTCCTTCTGGGAGATCTCCACCGCGTCCCACGTGGACTACCCGCAGCTGGCCCGGGTCATCGAGATCGCCGACAACAAGGACGGCACGATCTCCCTCTTCACCACCCTCATCGAGTCGGCGGCCCCGCACCGCACCGACTTCACCGACCTCACCCAGACCGGCCTCGCCGCCCTCTACCGCGAGATCTCCTACAACGCCCCCGGCGCCAGCAAGAAAATGGGCGGCACATCAGGCGACCGCAACACGGAGCTGGTCCTGAAGAAGGGGTGAGTGCAAGCGCCCCGTGAGGGGCGCGGGGCTGTGTTCGATCCGGCGAGATCGGCGACGGCCAACGACCGCGCGGTGGCCGCGGCGACGACGGCCCCGGTGTCGACCCCGACTGGCAGCCGCAGGATATGTGTTCGAGAACTGGCAGGTCAGGGCGGGTGTGCTGTCGGCGACGCCGGACGCGCCGGTCGTGGCCGACGAGCCGCCCCGGCGGTGGCGGAAGCGCGTCGGCGCCTTTCCGACCGGCTGGGCCGTCCGGTAATCCAGGCGACTCGGACACGAGATGCCCAGTTCATCCGTACGAAACGTCCGTGCCGCCTCATATCGGCTAACCCGCTGTTCACGGGGATGGCTCGATCTGTACGAGGCGGGTGGTCGTGTGCGCGCGAGGCACGGACTGCGTGTGCTGTCTGTTTACGAGGGTTTCTTCTCCGGCGGGGCCCGGATCGTCCACAGTGACGTCGTGCTCGGGCTGGTCGAGGGCGGTCAGCAGGATCACCGGGTGCTGAGCATCCACGGTGAGGTGCACCGCGAGGCCACCCGGCAGCGGATGGAGGACGACGCCTGCTACCGGTCGCTGACCGCGGCGGGGGTGGGCGTCACGTCCCTGGGGCGCAGCTTCCCCGCAAGCCGGGATCAGGCCGGTTTCACCGGGCCGGAACTGGCCGACACCGCACGGGCGACCGCCGAGGCGGACGTCATCCTGTCCCTGAAGGAACAGCCCCTGCGGCTGCTCAACCAGGCGGGCCTGCCGCGCCGCCCGGTCGTGGTCTGTCTGCACCGCTCCGACCCGGAGAACCAGGGCGCCGCCCTGGACGAGCTGAAGGCGGCCATCGCCGACGGCACGGTGGTGGCCTGTGTGTGCTGCGCGGAGTCCACCCGGGCCGCCTACCAGGCCGCCGGGGTGCCGGGCGAGCTGCTGCACGTCATCCCCAACGGCGTGGACCTGCTCCGCTTCCACCCCGACCCGGCCGCCCGGCTCGCGGTGCGCGCCGCCCTGGACGTCCCGGCCGACGCCCCGGTGGTGGTCTTCGCCGCCCGCTACGACGCGATGAAGAACGTCCCCCTGTTCCTGGCCGCCGCCCGCGCCTGGCTCGCCCAGCAGCCGCGCGGCCACGTCCTGATGTGCGGCGCGGGCATGACCCGGGCCAACCCGGGCCTGGTCGCGGACATCGCGGCCGCCTTCTCCACCGACCCCCTCCTCACGGACCGGCTGCACCCCCTCGGCGTCCGGCACGACATGGAGCACCTCTACGCGGCCGCCGACGTGGTCGCCCTCACCTCCTCCTGGGGCGAGGCGGCCCCGCTGTGCCTGGTCGAGGGCATGATGTGCGGGGCCGTGCCGGTGGCCACCGACGTCGGCGACAGCGCGGCGATCGTCTCGGGGCACGGCTTCGTCACCCCGTCCGACCCGGACGCCATCGCCCGCGCCTGGACGGAGGCGGCGACCGCCCGCCCCGACCTCGCCCCGGCCCTCGCCGCGAGCCGCGAACGCTTCAGCCGTACGAGGATGATCGCGGCCTACGCGGCCCTGATCGGCGGCGTCCACACCCGGGCGACCCTGCCGCCCGCCCTGCCCGAGCCGCTCTGATCGCGCACGCGATGAGGAGGGGTCGCCGGACCCGTCCGGCGACCCCTCCTCTCCCCTCCTGACACCGTCCCGGTCCGTCACTACCGGGGCAGTACCACGACGTAGGCCGCCGGGTCGCGGTCGCCGGAGGCCATCAGGGCCGTGCGGACCACGGCCGCCTGCTGTTCGAGGGAGTCCCGGAGCTTCTTCGGGGTGATGTGGACGACCGTGATGCCCAGGCGTTCCAGGGTCTCTCGCTTGCGGGCGTACTCGGACCACAGCGCGTCGTCGTCCTGGCGGGGCGCGCGGGTGTCGAGTTCGACGGCGACGGCCTGCTCCGGCCAGTAGGCGTCGAGGCCGCCGAGGTACGGGCCGCCCGGCAGGCGCAGGTCCACGTTCCAGACCGGGTCGGGCAGACCGTGCTCATGGACCATGCGGTACAGGCGGTCCTCCGCGATCGCCCGGCCCTCGGCCAGCAGCGAGTCCACCGCGTCCACGACGTGCGGCCGGCTCAGCAGCTTCGCGTTGTTCAACTCCCGGACCACCGAAGCCGCTTCGCAGTGCCCGCCGCGCACCGCCTCGGTCAGCAGCCGCCGTACGGCGCCGGCGTCCGGAAGCTCCGAGACCGCGTCGGCCAGGGCGCGCGGGACCGGCGCGATCGGAACTCCCGTCACCTGCCGCGGGGTCGGCAGGGACGGTGTGCGGACGATACGGGCGCAGCCGGTCGAGCGCACCCGGCGCAGCCGGGGGACCAGGACGTCGATCCTCTCGATCGACAGCAGCGGGGGCGCGGAGGTGAAGCCGTGCAGCGTGAGGGCCGCGAGCCCGGTGATCATCGCCTCCGCGTACACCGGGCGGTGCGGGGACTCGACGCCCGGCTGGGCCGGCACCCCGGGGGCGGACTCGCGCGCCGCGTACGTCAGCACCGCGTGCAGCCGCTCCTCGCTGGTGGGCGGGCCCGGGTGGAGCAGGAGGACACCCGGGAGGATCTGCTGCCAGGGGCCGCCGGGGCGGCACTGCTCGGTCAGCTCCGCGGAGGAGACACCGTGCGCCTTCAGCTGCGCGGCCGTCAGGACACGGCGGTGGACCTCGGAGAGGTGATGGAGCGGGCGGGGGGACAGCGGGGTGTTGTGGTTCATGCCTCGGGGTTTCCCGCGCCCCGACCGCCCCCTAACCGCTGTTACACGCTCGTCGACAAATACGGACAAGGTGGCATTAAAGGACGGGTGTTCGGGTGCCGATAGGGCACCGAAAACCCCTGGTCCAAACGGGTTGGCCCAGGGGTTACGGGTGTGATGGAACGGATTCCGTAACGGTGACCGGGGGGTTAGTCGTTGGCCAAAGCCTGGGCCCGCAGCGCCCGTGCCAGATCGTCCCGGGCCTCCAGCACCAGCCGGCGCAGCGCGGGCGCCGCCCCCTCGTGCGCCGCCAGCCACGCGTCGGTCGCCTCCAGGGTCCCCGGCGAGTCCTGCAGCGAGGGGAACAGCCCCCGCACCACGTCCATGCCGATCTGGATGGACCTCTCCGCCCACACCCTCTCGATCACCGCGAAGTACCGCTCCGCATACGGCGCGAGCAGTTCCCGCTGCGAGGCCTGGGTGAAGCCCGCGATGGTCGCCTCCACCAGCGCGTTGGACAGCGCGTCCGACTCCACCACCTGCGCCCACGCCTGCGCCTTCACCGCCTGTGAGGGCCGCGCGGCCAGACAGCGCACCTGGTGGCGTTTGCCCGACGCGGTGTCGTCGCGGGCCAGTTCGGCGGCGAGCACGGACTCGTCGGCGGCCCCGTGCGCGGCGAGCGGCTCCAAAAACGCCCAGCGCAGCTCCTGGTCGACCTCCAGCCCGTCGACCTTCTCGGTGCCCTCCAGCAGCCCCCGCAGCAGGCGCAGGTCCTCCGGCGCCGAGGCGACCGTCGCGAAGAACCGTGCCCAGGCCAGCTGGTGCTCGCTGCCCGGCTCCGCCGACCGCAGCTCCCGCAGGGCGCCCTCCGCCAGGAGCCGCCCGCCGGTCTCCCGCCACCCCGGCGCCACATAGTGCACCAGCGAGGAGTTCGCCCAGGCGTGCAGCATCTGCAGGACGCCGATGTCGGACTCGCGGCCCGCGAAGCGCAGCACGATCTCCACGAACTCCCGGGCCGGCAGCAGCGCGTCCCGGGTCATGTTCCACAGCGCCGACCAGCACAGGGCCCGGGCCAGCGGGTCGGTCATGGCGCCCAGGTGCTCGCGCAGGGCGGCCAGCGAGGTCTCGTCGAAGCGGATCTTGCAGTACGTGAGGTCGTCGTCGTTGACCAGCACCAGCTCGGGCGCCTCGACGCCGGCCAGCTCGCCCACGACCGTCCGCGCGCCGTCGACGTCCACCTCGGCCCGCGCGTACCGCTCGAGAGAACCCTCGGAGGTGCCCCGGTACAGGCCCACCGCCACCCGGTGCGGCCGCAGCTCCGGGTGCGACTCGGCCGCCTCCTGCAGCACCGCCAGCTCGTCGACGCGCCCCTCCGCGTCCAGCAGCACCTGCGGGGTGAGGGAGTTGACGCCCGCCGTCTGCAGCCAGGACCGCGCCCAGCCGCCCATGTCCCGGCCGCTGGTCTCCTCCAGCACCGACAGCAGGTCGCCGAGGCGGGTGTTGCCGTACGCGTGTCGCTTGAAGTAGCGGCGGGCGCCCTCCAGGAACGCGTCCTGGCCGACGTACGCGACGAGCTGCTTGAGGACGGAGGCGCCCTTGGCGTAGGTGATGCCGTCGAAGTTGAGCTTGGCGTCCTGCAGGTCGCGGATGTCGGCGGTGATGGGGTGCGTGGAGGGCAGCTGGTCCGCGCGGTAGGCCCAGGCCTTGCGGCGGTTGGCGAAGGTGATCCAGCCGTCCTGGAAGCGGGTCGCGCCGACCAGCGCGAAGGCGCCCATGAAGTCCGCGAAGGACTCCTTCAGCCACAGGTCGTCCCACCACTCCATGGTGACCAGGTCGCCGAACCACATGTGCGCCATCTCGTGCAGGATCACGTTGGCCCGGCCCTCGTACGAGGCCTTGGTGACCTTGCCCCGGAAGATGAACTCCTCGCGGAAGGTCACCAGACCCGGGTTCTCCATCGCGCCCAGGTTGTACTCCGGCACGAACGCCTGGTCGTACTTGCCGAAGGGGTACGGGTAGTCGACGTGGTCGTGGAAGAAGTCCAGGCCCTGCTTGGTGACCAGGAAGACGTCGTCGGAGTCGAAGTAGGGCGCGAGCCCCTTGCGGCACAGCGCGCCGAGGGGGATCTCCAGCGTCGTACCGTCGGGGAAGGTGCGGGAGTAGGAGTCCGTGACGTAGTGGTACGGGCCCGCCACCACGCACGTGATGTACGTGGAGATCGCCTTCGTCTCCGCGAAGCGCCACACCCCGTCGGTCTGTTCGCCGACGCCGTTGCTCCACACCGTCCAGCCCTCCGGGGCCCGCACCTCGAAGCGGAACGGGGCCTTGAGGTCGGGCTGCTCGAAATTGGCGAAGACGCGGCGGGAGTCGGCCGGCTCGTACTGGGTGTAGAGGTAGACCTCGCCGTCCTCGGGGTCGACGAAGCGGTGCATGCCCTCGCCGGTGCGGGAGTAGGCGCACCGCGCGTCCACCACCAGCTCGTTCTCGGCGGCGAGGTCCTCCAGCAGGACCCGGGAGCCGTCGAAGACCTCACCCGGGTCGAGATCCCTGCCGTTGAGGGAGACGGAGGTCACACTCGGCGCGATCAGGTCGGCGAACGTGGACGCGCCGGGCTCGTTGCAGCGGAAGCGGATCGTGGTGACCGAGCGGAAGGTGCGCGGACCGTCCCCGGTCTCCTCGCCCACCGCCGAACGCAGGTCGAGCGACACCTCGTACCCGTCGACGGACAGCAGCGCGGCCCGCTCCCGGGCCTCGTCACGGGTCAGATTCTCACCGGGCACGGGCGGCACTCCCTCGGCAGCTGTTCGGTATGTGGACAGGGCTGATCCTGCCATGCGCCGCTGAGGGGAGGCAGCCGAGAAAGAGGGCGGCCACGGGAATGGGGACGGCGACGCCCGGTGTTAGTGGTTGAAACGAACACTTTTCCTAGGAGAGCCATGTCCGAGACCTCGACCGGCACCGCCAAGACCCCCGTCGACTTCTGGTTCGACCCGCTGTGCCCCTGGGCGTGGATGACCTCCCGCTGGGTGCTGGAAGTGGAGAAGGTCCGGGACATCGACGTCCGCTGGCACATCATGAGCCTCGCCGTGCTCAACGAGGACCGGATCGACGAGCTGCCCGAGGAGTACCGGGAGATGCTGGCGACCAAGGCGTGGAAGCCGGTGAGGGTGGTCACCGCGGCCTGGCAGAAGCACGGCGCGGACGTCGTCGGCCCGCTCTACACCGCGCTCGGCACCCGCTTCCACAACAACGGCGAGGGCCCGACCACCGAGGCCATAGCCGCCGCGCTGGAGGAGGTCGGGCTGCCCGCCGACCTGATCGAGTACGCCGACCAGAAGGACTTCGAGTTCGAGGCCGAGCTGCGCGCCTCCCACAAGGAGGGCATCGAGAAGGTCGGCCAGGAGGTCGGCACCCCCGTCATCGCCGTGCCCGGCGCGGACGGCGAGCAGATCGCCTTCTTCGGTCCCGTCGTCACCCCGGCCCCCAAGGGCGAGGAGGCCGCCAGGCTCTGGGACGGCACCCTCGCCGTCGCCTCGGTCCCGGGCTTCTACGAGATCAAGCGCACCCGCACCAAGGGCCCGGACTTCAGCAACCTGTAGCGACTACTCCGGTGGGGGGAAGGAGCCGCCGTCGTTGTGGTCGCCGCGCCGCTGATAACGCCGGCAGCCCGCACGGGCGCAGCGGTAGTACGCGCCCAGCCGCTTGTCCTTTCCTATCCGCGGTCGGACGAACTCCTGCTCCGCCTCCGTGAGTTCGCGGAACTCCTGGAGCGTGTTGCCGCAGTTCTTGCACCGCATGGACACCATGGTGGTCCCCCCTCGACCGTAGTCCGATGAACTGCCGCCCGGTTCTGCGGAGCGTAGGCGCCCGGGACACCGGGCGGCAGCCCGGAATCCGTCCCGCCGGGGCGGGTTCCGGCCTCACTCGGCGGGCTGCTCCTCGCGGAAGCGCTCGGGAAGCGTGCCGCCGTCGCCCTGCCGGAAATACGGCTGGTACCACAGGCAGCCCTTCGCGGTGCAGCGCCACAGGTCGTGGACGAAGTGGCGGGGGCCCTTCTCCTCGCGGACGGCTGCCTTCTCCGCGTCGTTGAGTTTGCGGAACTCCTGTCTGCTCCTGCAGGTGGGGCACATCCGGCTCGTCGTCATGAACCGCTCCTGGAGACCGAGGGGGAGTGGGTCCTGTTGCCGGAACTCATTCTGAGCTGAACACCCCGGACGGTGCTGGACGTTCTGACAGACCGTGTTCGCGCCGCGTCACCTCGACCAAGTTGGTCTGATCTCGCTGAACGGGCCCTGCGATCAGGATCGGACGTAGGAGGATGCCCGTATGACGGAGATCGACACCTCGGTGCCGCATTCGGCCCGGATCTGGAACTACTGGCTGGGCGGCAAGGACAACTACCCGGTGGACGAGCAGGCAGGCGACGCCTACACCGCCGTCTTCCCCGGCATCGTCACCATCGCCCGCAGCAGCCGCGCCTTCCTCGGGCGCACCATCCGTTACCTCGTGACCGAGGCGGGCGTACGGCAGTTCCTGGACGTCGGCACGGGGCTGCCGACCGTCGACAACACCCACGAGGTCGCCCAGCGCCACGCCCCGGACGCGAGGATCGTCTACGTCGACAACGACCCCCTGGTCCTCGCCCACGCCCGTGCCCTGCTCACCTCGACGCCGGAGGGTGTCACGGCGTACGAGGACCTGAGCCTGTACGACCCCGAGCGCATCCTGGAGGCGGCCGGGAGGACACTGGACCTCACCCGGCCGACCGCCCTGATCCTCAGCGGCATCCTCGGGCACGTCGGCGGCTACGACCAGGCCCGCGACCTGGTACGGAACCTGATGGCGGGCCTGCCCTCCGGCAGCTACCTCTCCCTGAACGAGGGCTCGCGCGGCACCGACCCGGACTACGAGCAGGCGCAGGACGCCTACAACGAGACCGGCGCGGTGCCGTACTTCCTGCGGCCGGTCGAGCAGATCGAGGGCTACTTCGAGGGCCTGGAGCTGGTGGAGCCGGGCGTCGTGTCCGTCCCGCTGTGGCGCCCGGACCCGGGCGCCGACACCGCCCCCATCGGCCAGCACGGCGGCGTGGGCCGCAAGCCGTAGCGCACGACGGGGGCGGCGCACGTCGGTGACTACGCGGCCACGGACGTGTAGTGCGAGGCGTCGCCCTCGATCGAGTAGCTCTCCTTGCCCTCGATGCCGACCGGGATGTCACCGGCGACGGTCACCCGGTGCAGCCGGCGCGGCAGACCGTCGTAGTTGTCGACGGCGTAGTGCTGGGTGATGCGGTTGTCGAACAGCACGAGCTGGTTCTCGGACCAGCGGTGGCGCAGGATGTTCTCCGGCCGGGTCACGTACGCCTGGAGCAGGTCCAGGATCTTGCGGGACTCGCCCGGGGAGAGACCGACGATCCGCTGGGCGAACCCGCCGATGAACAGGCCGCGTTCACCGGTCAGCGGGTGGACGCGGACCACCGGGTGGACCGTGCGGTACTTGATGGACGTGAACTGGGCGCGCTGCGCGGCCTGCCGCTCGTCCAGCTCCTCCTCCGGTACGGCGTAGTCGTAGTCGTTGGTGTGCTCGGCCCACAGCGTGTCCGCCAACTGACGCAGTGAGTCCGGGAGTTGGCGGTAGGCGGCGGCCGAGCTGGCGATCAGGGTCTCACCGCCGTACGGCGGGATCGTGAGCGAGCGCAGGGTGCTGGCCTGCGGCGGGTTGAGGACGAACGTGACGTCGGTGTGCCAGTGGTTGGCGGCCCGGCCGCGCTCGCTGTCGACCGGCAGGACGTTCGGGACGCCGTCGACGGAGGAGACCGTCGGGTGCGCGGTGGTCACGTCGCCGAAGTGACGGACGAAGGCCTGCTGGCCCTCGTCGTCGAGGTTCACGTCGTCGAAGACGAGCGCCTTGTGGACGTTCAGGGCCTCACGGATCGCCGTCGCCGTCTCCTCGTCGAGCGGCTTGGAGAGGTCGACGCCGGACACACGGGCGCCGATGCTCGCGGTGACCTTCTGGATCTCGATCTCGGACATGTGCGGTGTTCCTTTCAGACGAGGGCTGCTTCGAGGTACTGGTTGGCGGGGCGGGGGAGGCCGTAGCGCTCCCGCAGGGTCTGGCGGGGTCCGTACTCCGCGCGCAGCAGGCCGCGGGTGCGCAGGATCGGGACGACGTGGTCGACGAAGGCGTCGAGGCCGGAGGGCAGGACGGCCGGCATGATGTTGAAGCCGTCGGCGGCGCCCCGCGTGAACCAGCTCTCGATCTGGTCGGCGACCTGCTCGGGCGTGCCGGCGAAGGTGAGGTGTCCGCGTCCGCCGCCGAGCCGCCCGATCAGCTGCCGGACGGTGAGCCGCTCGCGCCGGGCGAGCCCCACGACGAGCGTGTAGCGGCTCTTGGCGCCCTCCACGGCGTCCTCGGACGGCAGGTCGGCGGGCAGCTGGGCGTCCAACGCCAGGGTTCCGTTGGGCAGTTGCAGCAGGCGCTCCAGGTTGGCCACGCCGTGCCGGTGCACGATGTGGTCCTCCAGCAGCTGCTCCTTCGCCCGCGCCTCGGCCTCCGTGGACCCGATGACCGGCACGATTCCGGGCAGCACCTTGATGTGCTCGGGGTCACGGCCGGCCGCTGCCGTACGGGACTTGAGGTCGGCGTAGAAGGCCTGCGCGTCCTCGATGGTCTGCTGGGCGGTGAACACCGCCTCCGCGTACCGGGCCGCGAACGACTTGCCGTCCTCGCTGGACCCGGCCTGCACCAGCAGCGGATAGCCCTGGGGCGAGCGGGGGACGTTGAGCGCTCCCTCGACACGGAAGTACGTCCCCTGGTGCCGGGGCGGATGGATCTTGCTGTCGTCGCCCCAGACGCCGGCCGCCTTGTCGGCGACGATCGCGTCGTCCTCCCAGCTGTCCCAGAGCTTCAGGGCCACGTCGAGGAACTCGGCGGCACGGGCGTACCGCTCGGCGTGCGCGGGCTCGTGCTCCAGACCGAAGTTCCGGGCGGCCTCCGCACCGGCGGTGGTGACGATGTTCCAGCCCGCCCGGCCGCCGCTGATGATGTCCAGCGAGGCGAACTTGCGGGCCAGGTTGTAGGGCGAGTTGTACGAGGTCGACGCGGTGGCGATGAGCCCGATGTGCTCGGTCGCCGTCGCCAGCGCGGTGAGCAGGGTGAGCGGTTCCAGGGCGCCGGCGGGACGCTGGGCGAGGTTGCTCCACAGCTGTGGACCGTCGGCGAGGAAGAGCGAGTCGAAGGTGCCGCGCTCGGCGGTCCGGGCGAGCCGTACGTAGTGGCCGAGTTCGACGTGCGCGAGCGGATCGCTCTCGGGCAGCCGCCACGAGGCCTCGTGGTGACCGGTGTTCATGAGGAAGGCGTTGAGGTGGAGCCGGCGGGTCATGCGTGGTCCTCCGGGAAACCCTGGGTGGTGGTCACTGGTCCTCCGTGACGCCGAGCGCCGCGAGCAGCCGTTCCCGGTACTCGCCGAGCAGGGGGTCGCGGTAGGAGCGTGGATGGGGGCGGTCGATGGTGAGGTCGAGTCCGATACGGCCCTTTTCCAGGACCAGGACCCGGTCGGCGAGGACGATCGCCTCGTCGACGTCGTGGGTGACGAGCAGGACGGCCGGCCGGTGGCGCTTCCACAGCTCCCGCAGCAGCCCGTGCATCCGGATGCGGGTCAGCGCGTCCAGAGCGCCGAACGGCTCGTCCGCCAGCAGCAGTTCGGGCTCGCGGACGAGGGACCGGGCGAGCGCGGCCCGCTGGGCCTCGCCGCCGGACAGCTCGCTGGGCCAGGCCCGCTCGCGTCCTTCGAGCCCCACCTCGGCGAGCGCCTGGCGCCCCTTGCGCTCGGCGTCCTTGCCGTCGAGCCCGAGGAGTACGTTGTCCAGCACCCGCCGCCAGGGCAGCAGCCGTGAGTCCTGGAAGACCACCGACACCCGTTCCGGGGCGTCGAGCCGGCCGCTCCCGGCGACCTTGTGGTCCAGTCCCGCGACCGCCCGCAGCAGGGTGCTCTTGCCGGAGCCGCTGTGCCCGAGGAGGGCGGTGAACTGTCCGGCCGGCAGGTCGAGGTCGATGCCGTCGAGGACGGTACGCCCGTCGAACGACCGGGTGAGACCCCGGAGTCGGGCGGCGGGCCGGGTCAGCTGCTCAGTGTGCGGCGCCATGACAGCACCCTCCGTTCGATGAGACGGACCGCGCTGTCGGAGACCAGGCCGAAGACGCCGTACACGAGCAGGCCGACGAGGATCACGTCGGACTGTCCGTAGTTCTGGGCCTGGAACATCATGTAGCCGAGTCCGCTGGTGGCGTTGATCTGCTCCAGCACCACCAGGCCCAGCCAGGAGCCGGTCACCCCGAGCCGGAGTCCCACGAAGAATCCGGGCAGGGCGCCGGGGATGACGATCTGCCGGACGAACCGCAGCCTCGACAGCCCCTGTACCTCGGCGAGTTCGACGAACCGGCTGTCGATGCCGGAGAGCGCGGCGTGCGTGTTCAGGTAGATCGGGACGTAGACGACGATGGCGATGATCGCGATCTTGAACGCCTCGCCGATGCCCAGCCAGAGGATGAACAGCGGGATCAGACCGAGGGTGGGGATCGCCCGGTTGAGGTTCACCGTCCCGTCGATCAGCGCCTCCCCGACCCGGCTCAGCCCGGACGCCAGGGCGAGGACGACACCGGCGACGAGACCGATCGCGAAGCCGTACGCGGCCCGCTCGACGGAGGTCGCGATGTCGGTGGGCAGGGTTCCGGCGGTCCACAGATGCCCGGCGGTCCTGAGCACCGTCCAGGGCGCCGGGATGGCGCCGGGGTCCAGCCGGCCCGCGGCGGAGGCGGCGGCCCACACGGCGAGGAGGAGGGCGGGGCCGACGAGCCGGGCGGCCGGCAGCCGCCTGCCGGGGGAGAGGGAGCGGCGCCGGGGCCGCCGGACGCGCTCCCGGGGTTCGGTGACGACGGGAGCCGTCGTGGTCGTGGCGGTCACGGCGGTCACCTCCGGTACTCGGCCGGTACGGCCTTGGCGGCGATGGACTCGAAGCGGTGGTCGAAGAGCGAGGACACGTCGAACTTCTTCACGAAGCCGCCCTCCGCCAGCAGATCCGCGGTCTCCTGCTCCCACTTGATCGCCTCGTCCCAACGCGGCGGGAACAGCGGCTTGTTGGCGAGGTCGGAGATGGACTTGGCCTGCGCGGGGGTCAGGTTCTGCGTCTTGACGTAGAACTCCTCGTTCCAGATGTCGGGGTTCTCGTACGTCCACACCTGGCCCTTGGCCCAGTACGGGATGTACGCGGCGACGGCGGCGGCCTTGGCGGGGTCGGCCAGGACGGAGGCGGGCGCCCACAGGAGGTTGAGCAGGTCGACGACGCCGGTGGTGATGACGCGGGCGCCCTTGGACGCGTACTGCTGCAGATAGGCGGGCGCCTGGTTGTTGGCGAGCGGGGCGATGTCCACCTGGCCGGACTGCAGGGCGGTGAGGAACTGGTTGCTGGTCAGCGGGACGAGCTTGACGTCGTCGTACTTCAGTCCCGCCTGCTTCAACGCCCGCAGCAGGACGACTCCTTGGGCCTGCCCCTGGGAGAAGGCGAGCTTCCTGCCCTTGAAGTCGGCGACGGTGTGGATGTCGCTGCCGGGCTTGGTGGCGAAGAGGTAGTTCGGCTTGCGGGTGATGTCGATCGCCACGATCTTCGCGTCGAAACCCTGGTAGTGGGCCTGGATCGGCGGAATGCCCGCGTTGTTGGCGAGGTCCAGCGACTTGGCGCGGAAGGCGTTGATGACATCGGGCCCGGCACCGATGTTCACCCAGCTGGACACCTTGAACGGCAGCTCACCGAACCTGGCCAGCCTGAACTGGAGTTGCTGGGTGTTCTGGTACGAGGCGATCTTCAGGCTGGTGCCGGCCGGGACCTTGTCGGCGAGCGGGGCGGACGCGGCGCCCTCGGCGGTGTCGGCGGCGGCACTGCCGTTCGCGCAGCCGCTGAGCCCGGCGACCCCGGCGGCGGCACCGAGCAGGGAGGTGAGGAAGAGCCGTCGGTCGACACCCGGAACAGGCGAGGAAGGCATGGCGGGACTCCGTGAGTTCGGAAACACAAGCAGGAAAGAAGGCGCGCGGAATTCAGGCGGAACCAGCCCCGGCAAAGGGCGCCCGGAAAAAGGGGTCACACAGAATTCACGCAGGGGGAAATGAGCGCTTCACACGCGGCGACGTGTCAGCAACAAAGGGTGCGACAGCTCACGAACAGGCTCATGACCAGGATGTTCCCGGCCATGAACGCCCCCTGTCAACATTCGGAGTTTCTGAATTAAATAGCCCGAGGTGAGGCCGCCAGCGGATCCCGGTAGAGCACGTCGAGCGCCACCGAACCACCGGCCACCGCGAGCACGGAATCCGGGAAACTCGTCGGCACGACGGACGCCGCCCGTTCGGCGCCGACCCCTTCGCGCAGCGCGTCGAGGCAGTCCTGCCGGTGGATGATCCCCACCTCGGTCACCACGACCGTCTCCGGGTTCAGCACGTCCAGCAGCAGCCGCGCCGCCCGCCCGACGGCCCCGGCCCGCTCCACCAGCAGCCGTACGGCCTCCTCGTCGCCCGCGGCGGCCGCCGTGACCACGTGCATCGGGTTGACGCCCGCGACGGCGCCCGCCGCCCGCGCCCGCCGCACCAGCGTCCGCTCGCTCAACTCGGCCTGCAGGCAGCCGGTCCGCCCGCACGCGCAGGGCTCGGTACCGCCCGGCACCGGCAGATGGGCGATGGCGCCCGCCTGCGACCGCGGCCCGTGGTGCACCTCGTCGTGGGTGGCGAAGGCCGCGTCGACCACGTTGCCCACGAACAGATGCAGCACGCTCCCGCCGTCCCGAGCCGCCCCGAACAGCCGCTCCGCGTTGACCAACGCCCGCGCGTGTCCGTCCACATGGACCGGCAGCCCGGTGCGCTCGCCCAGCACCTCCCGCACGGCCACCTCGCGCCAGCCGAGCACCGGATGCTCCACGACGGTCCCGGACTCCCGGTCCACCCAGCCGCCGACGGCCACACCGACCCCCAGCGGCCGGCAGCGCGGCGCCTCGGCCAGCAGCGCGCCGAGCCCCTCGGCGGCCCGCGTCAGCACCCGGTCCGGATCGGTCCGCTCGTGCTTCAGCTCCCGCCGGGCCACCACCCGCCCGCGCAGATCGAGCAGCGCGACCGTGGTGTACGGCACGGCCACATGCACCCCGCCGACCACGAACCGCGAGTCGTCCAGGTCGACGGGGACGTGCGGGCGCCCCACGCCGTTCGAGCGCCGGGGCACGGACGCCTCACAGATCAGGCCGAGTTCGGCGAAACGGGCGCAGTAGTCCGTCACCGACGCCGGTGACAGCCCGGTCAGCCGGGCGATGGTGGAGCGCGCCACGGGTCCGTGCTCCAGCACGGACCGCAGGACGACGCTGGCGGTGGTACGGCGGCGGGTGGAAGGTGACGCAAGGGTGGATGCCGGGGCAGAGGGCATGGGAGACCGTCCTCGGGAACGGGGTCGACACGTCTCGGAGGTCGAGGCGTGCCGCGGCCCGCCTCACACCGGACGGCGACAGGTGGCAGCACCCTGGCGTCGCAGGTCGACATAGCGACGCGACGTGAAGTACCGGGACTGGGCGACCATGTCCCGAAGGGTAGGCGAGAAACGGTGAATCCGACCAGACCACTAGGGTTCATTTGGTGAGACCCGACAGTCCGGGCTCCGGCCCGCCATGTGAGGGAGAGGTTCCGGCCTCAGTGACCGGTGTCACGCCGAACCAGGTGTAGCCCGCACTCTTTGTCCGGAGCCCACCAAGCTGTCGCTCCACCCTTTGTCGAGCGCTGACGGTGATCACCCCAGGGAACGCGGGTTAACGTCACCCTGTCCCTGCATGTCCCCGTCACCCGCGGAGTCCCCATGAGCACCGCTGCCGCCACCGTCCGCCCCCGCGAGGTCCTCGCCGACCTGCTCCCCGCGTCCCGCGTGAGGGACGTGGCGCTCGTGCTCGGCGGCGCGGCGCTCACCGGTCTCGCGGCCCAGATCTCGGTGCCCGTCCCGCACTCCCCGGTCCCGGTGACCGGCCAGACCTTCGCCGCGCTGCTGGTCGGCACGACGCTCGGCGCGAGCCGCGGCCTGGCCTCGCTCGTCGTGTACGCGCTGGCGGGACTCGCCGGTGTGCCGTGGTTCGCCGGCGGCAGCTCCGGCGCGTCCGCCTCCTTCGGCTACATCCTCGGCATGCTGCTCGCCTCCACCGTCGTGGGCGCCCTGGCCCGACGCGGCGCCGACCGCTCCGTGCTGCGCATGGCCGGCACGATGCTGCTGGGCGAGGCGCTCATCTACGCCGTCGGCGTCCCGTACCTGGCCTACGCGGCCGACATGTCCCTCTCCGCCGCGATCGCGGCCGGCCTCACGCCGTTCCTGATCGGCGACGCCCTGAAGGCGGCCCTGGCGATGGGCGTCATGCCGGCCGCCTGGAAGCTGGTCAGGCGCTGACGTCGTAGTTCCTGCGGAAGAGGTTCGCCGGGTCGTACTGAGACTTCAGCCCGGCGAGCCTCTTGCGCGTCCCGTCGTCGTACAGCCCCTCGGTGCGGTCCCCGGCCCCGAAGGCGAAGTTGAGCGCCCGGCCGAGGGCGACCGGCGCGAGCAGCGCGAACGCGGGGTCCAGCACCGCCCGCGCCTCCTGACGGTCCCCGACCGCCAACAGCCGCACCAGGAACCGCCCTTCGCGGTACGGCACCGAGTTCGGCGCGGGCCGCGCGAGCGCCCCGCCCAGATGATTGACCTGCACGACACACATCGGGCCGCCCGCGTCCGGCCCGGTGCGCGCGAGCACTGCGGCGGCCCGGTCGACGTCCAGCTCGCTCAGCACCGCGCTGTCCCCGTAGTAGGCGTGCGGAAAGTCCGGGTCGCTGTGGATGGTGTGGCTCTCGGCGTACGGCATCTCCCGCAGCGAGTCGGCGATCACCGGCCCGAACTCCCGCAGCGGCGCGGTGATCCGCTCGCCGTCGGCTCCCGTGTGGGCGACCCGCCACCGCCGTCGTACCGCCGTCCTCGCGGGCGTCGGTGTGGTCGTCGCCGGTGTCGTCGTGGCGGTCGTGCTGTTGTCGAACTCCGGGTCTCCGGACGGCCGGCGTGCCGGTTCCTCGGCGGCGCCGGCCGTCAGTGACAGCCCCTCGCCCACCGTCGAGGGCACCGCCAGGCCCCCCAGCCTGCCGCCCGGGACTCACGAGGAGGCCGGCGGCTACGCGTGGGCGACGCCCAGGGGCTGGCGCCGCAACGTGATGACGGGCGCGGAGGTCCACTACACGTCACCCGACGGCGCCCAGGAACTCGTCGCCAAGTCCTCCCTTGCCCGCGACAACCTCATGCGGACCTGGCAGCAGTCGGAGCAGAACGCCCACCAGGGCCAGGACTACCGCAAGATCCGCCTGGAACAGACCACCTTCCGCGGCGACCCCGCGGTGGTCTGGGAGTACACCTTCACCCTCAACGGCGTGAACTGGCACGCCCGTCTCCTCGGCTTCAACCAGGAGGGACGGTCGTACCAGATCAACACCTGGTACCACACGGCCATCGAGCCCCAGGCCCTGAAGACCTACGACAAGGTGAAGGACAGCTTCACCATCCTCTAGGGCTGCCCTGGCCCGCCCTGACCTCGTCCCGCGCCTCGACGGAAGCCGCACCCGCGGCCGCACGGCCCCCGCGCATCTTCTCCCGCACCAGCGCGATCACCAGCACGACCGCCGCCACCAGCAGCGACAGCAGCACGGTCTCCCGCCCGTCGTGCTCGGTGTCGGTCAGCATGTACCCGAGCACGAACACGATCAACGCCGCCGTCGCCCAGGTCAGATACGGATACAGCCACATCTTCACGACCAGCTTCTCCGGCGCCTCCGCCTGGATGATCCGCCGCATCCGCAGCTGCGAGAAGCAGATCACCAGCCACACGAACAGGGCCACCGCACCACTGGAGTTGACCAGGAAGAGGAACACCGAGTCCGGGAACCGGTAGTTGAAGAACACGGCCACGAAGCCGAAGACGACCGACGCGACGATCGCCGCCATCGGCACGCCCCGTGAGGTCGTCCGTGCGAACGCCTTCGGCGCGTCGCCCCGCTCGCCCAGCGAGAACGCCATCCGGGAGGCCGTGTAGAGACCGGAGTTGAGGCAGGACAGCACGGAGGTCAGGACGATGAAGTTCATGATCTGACCGGCGTGTGCGATGCCGAGCGAGTCGAGGGCCGCGACGTAGGAGCCCTTCTCCTTGATGGACGGGTCGTTCCAGGGGAGCAGCGAGACGACGACGAGGATCGAGCCCAGGTAGAAGACCGCGATACGCCAGATGATGCTGTTCGTCGACTTGGTGACCGCCCGCTGCGGGTCCTCCGACTCGCCCGCCGCCAGCGTGGCGATCTCGCTGCCCATGAAGGAGAAGACGACCAGCAGCACACCGGTGAGGATCGCGCCGGGCCCGTGGGGCAGGAAGCCGCCGTGGTCGGTGAGGTTGCCCAGGCCCGCCTTGTCGCTGTCGACGCCCGGCAGCACACCGGCCACCGCGAGCGCCCCGACCACGATGAACGCGCCGATCGCGACGACCTTGATGCCGGCGAACCAGAACTCGAACTCGCCGTAGGAGCCGACCGAGACGAGGTTGGTGGCGGTCAGCACCACCATCACGATGAGCGCCCAGCCCCACTGCGGGACGGCCGGGATCCAGCCCTCGAGGATCTTGGCGCCGGCGGTGGCCTCCACCGCGAGCACCACGACCCAGAAGAACCAGTAGAGCCAGCCGATGGAGAACCCGGCCCAGCGGCCGAGCGCCCGGTCGGCGTGGGCGGAGAAGGATCCGGAGGTCGGGTTGGCGGCGGACATCTCGCCGAGCATCCGCATCACGAGCACGACGAGCGTGCCGACGAGGGCGTACGACAGCAGGATGCCGGGTCCGGCCGTCGCGATACCGGAGCTGGAGCCGACGAAGAGACCCGCTCCGATGACACCGCCGATGGCGATCATCGACAGATGTCGGTTCTTGAGTCCGGCCTGGAGACCAGTCATGGGGGAATTCCTTTGCGCCGGGTGTGGGGACTTCCGAACTGCGCCACCTGAGTGACGTACAAGTCGGTCCAGTGAATCGGAGGCAAAGGAGTTGTTGAACCTCTGAATCCAGATTGTTACTTGAGGTTTCCTTGAGGTTCCATGGTCCGGTCTGGATTTCCCCTGGTCGCCACCCGGAGCTGCTGCCCGGAAACGGCCGTGTCACACTCGGAGCCATGCGCGTGTATATCGGCTCCGACCATGCCGGCTTCGAACTCAAGAACCACCTCGTCGAGTGGCTCAAGTCGGCCGGCCACGACCCCGTCGACTGCGGCCCGCACATCTACGACGCCCAGGACGACTACCCGCCCTTCTGCCTCCGCGCCGCGGAGCGGACGGCCGCGGACCCCGACTCCCTCGGCATCGTGATCGGCGGCTCCGGCAACGGCGAGCAGATCGCGGCGAACAAGGTGAAGGGCGTGCGCGCGGCGCTGGCCTGGAGCGAGGAGACCGCCGCCCTGGGCCGCCAGCACAACAACGCCAACGTGGTCGCGGTGGGCGGACGCATGCACACCCAGGAGGAGGCGACGAAGTTCGTCGAGATCTTCCTGAACACGCCGTTCTCCGGCGACGAGCGCCACCAGCGCCGGATCGACATGCTCTCGGCGTACGAGACGACGGGCGAGCTGCCCCCGATCCCCGCGCACCACCCGCAGCAGGACTGAACCGAGGGCCGGAAAGGAACACGCACCGTGCCAGAGGGGCACACGATCCACCGGCTGGCGTTGGACTACGCCGACCGCTTCTCCGGCACGGCACCCCGTGTGACCAGCCCCCAGGGCAAGTTCTCCGACGCCGCCGCACTGCTCGACGGAGCCGGGCTCACCCGTACCGAGGCCCACGGAAAACATCTCTTCCTGGGCTTCCGCGACACCGAATGGGTCCACATCCACCTGGGCCTGTTCGGCAAGGTCGCCTTCGGTGACGCCCCCGCGCCGCCGTCCACCGACACGGTCCGGCTGCGGCTCGCGAACGCCACCTCGTACGTGGACCTGCGCGGCCCGACCACCTGCGCGCTCATCACCGACGCCGAGAAGCAGGCGATACACGCGCGCCTGGGCCCCGACCCGCTCCGGGACGACGCCGACCCCGAGGCGGCGTACCGGCGGATCTCCCGCAGCCGTACGACGATCGCCGCGCTGCTCATGGACCAGAAGGTGATCGCCGGCGTCGGCAACGTCTACCGCGCCGAGGTCCTCTTCCGGCACCGGATCGACCCCTACCGCGCGGGCCGGGACATCACGCCCGCCGAGTGGCGGCTGATCTGGACGGACCTGGTCGAGCTGATGCACGAGGGCGTGCGCAACAACCGGATCGACACCGTCCGCCCCGAGCACACACCCGAGGCGATGGGCCGCCCGCCCCGCGTCGACGACCACGGCGGCGAGGTGTACGTCTACCGGCGGGCCACCCTGCCCTGCCACATCTGCGGCGACGAGATCCGCACCGCCGACCTCGCCGCCCGCAACCTCTTCTGGTGCCCGACCTGCCAGACGCCGTGAGCTAGAACCCGTGCGGCAGCCACGGAGCCACCGTGGAGCCGAAGGCGAGGGACGCCTCCGCGAGGGCGCCCTGGCGCAGCTCCCGGACCCGGCCGGCCGCGGCGAGCGCTTCCAGGCTCACGCCGCCCAGGTAGACCGAGCCCAACTCCCGTACGGAGAGGGCCAGATCGGGGGCGTCCTCGGTGCGGGCGCAGGACGCGCCCTTCGGGTCGCCGGTCAGCCGCCAACGGCCGCTGTTCCAGGGGCAGAAGGCGTCCTCGACCGCCAACACCACGTCCACCGGCGTCTGGTAGGTCCGGGCCTCCAGCGCGGCGCCGACGTCCACCAGCCGCACGTGCAGCGAGTCCCGCACCAGCAGCGAGCAGCGGCGGATGTCGGAGACCAGGTACTGCCACGGCTCGTCCACCGGCCGGCGCCGCACGTCGATCCTCGAGGTCAGGTCGATGCCGAACAGGAACCGCCACAGCGCCGCGTGCGCCGCCGGGTCCAGCGCGTCCACGTCCCGCACGAGCACCGTGCCCTTGGGGCCGGAGGCGTCCCAGTCGCCCTTGACCCTGAAACGCGCGTACCCGACGACCTCCCCGTCCCGCTCCGCCAGCACGCACTGCAGCGGTGACGCGCCGTCCCGCTCGCTCTCCGGATCGAGCACCCACAGCCGCTCCCAGCCCGGGATCCGCTCCACCATCCCCGGCCGCCGCGGCACCAGTTGGGCGTACACCGCCTCACAGGCGTCGAGCGCGTCGGCCGGCTCGGCGTACCGCAGCCGTACGTCATCGGTGCCGTCCGGCACGGACAGCCGTACCCGGGTGGTGTCGATCTCGGCGTTGACGTGGAACGTCGCGGCGCCGTAGCCGAACCGCCCGTAGATCGCCGGTTCGGAGGCCGTCAGCACGGCCAGGGGCTCGCCCCAGGACCGTACGTCCGCCAACTGCCGCCGCATCATGGACGTCAGCACCCCGCGCCGCCGGTGCGTGGCGGCCACGCTCACCATGGTCACCCCGGCCGCGGGCACGGCGGCCCCGCCCGGCACGGTCAGCCGGAAGCGGAACGCCCCCGCCGTCCCCACACAGACGTCACCGTCCCAGGCCCCGACCGCCCGGTCCGGCTCGGTGAGCTCCCGCCACAGAGCCCGCTCCTCGGCGGGCTCCGGAACTCCACCGAAGGCGCGGATCAGATTGTCGTACCACTCGTCCCAGTTCTCGGCTGCCAGCACTCGCACGTCAGTCCGCATGAACCATGCCTACCAGGGCATTGCGGGACGAGCGAGGGAATTTCGCCTTGAGGCCCGCGCGACGGCTTTCGGTGAAGTTCACTGTGAAGTTGAGCCTCGGACGGGGGACAAGTGGGACCTCCCGTGCCAAGCAGCAGGTCCGATGGATAGGGTCCCGAACTAATGGCAGCAGGACGAGAGCGGCGCGCGGAGGCCGAGACGTTCACGGCCCGGTTGAGGATGCAGTGGCACCGGGTCCGCACCGGCCTGCGCAAAAGCGCCGTGGACTACTTCCGCGGGGACGGCTCGGACTGGTTCGCCCTGGCCGGGCTGTTCCTCACCATCCCGGTGATCGCGTGCGTCACCCTCGCCAACTCCGTCTGGTGCTCCCCGGCCGCCCTGGTCGTGCCGATCGTCGCCGGCGGCCTGCTGCTGCGCCCCGCCAGCCTGCTCGGCCTGTACGCGGCGGCGGCCACCGCGCTGATCGTGGAGTCGGTGAAGCTGGGCCCGTACACCGAGGGACCCTCGCGGGTCACCCCGGGCGTGGTGCTCGTCGTCGCCGCCTGTGGTTTCTTCGGGCTGCTGGTCGCGCAGTTCCGCAGCCGGGTCGGCGTGCCCTGGCGGCGCGGCGGCACCATGCTGTTCGACCTGCGCGAGCGGATCCGGGTCCAGAGCAAGCTGCCGAAACTGCCGGACGGCTGGCACCGCGAGATGGCCCTGCGGCCGGCCGGCGGCCAGTCCTTCTCCGGCGACTTCGTGGTGGCGGCCCGGACCAACGGCGGCCGCACCCTGGAGGTCGTCCTCACGGACGTCTCCGGCAAGGGCATGGACGCCGGCTCCCGCGCGCTGCTGCTCTCGGGCGCCTTCGGCGGCCTGCTGGGCTCGCTCCCGCCGCACGCCTTCCTCCCGGCCGCGAACGGCTACCTGCTCCGCCAGGACTGGGACGAGGGCTTCGCCACCTCCATCCACCTGGTCCTCGACCTCGACTCCGGCGACTACGAGCTCTACTCGGCCGGCCACCCGCCGGGCCTCCAGCTGAGCGCGGGCAGCGGCCGCTGGGAGGAGAAGGCCGCCGAGGGCCCGCTGCTCGGTGTGTACGACGGCGCCCAGTTCGACCCCGTGAAGGGCTCGCTGCGTGCCGGAGACGTGTTGATGCTGTTCACGGACGGCCTGGTGGAGACCGCCGACCGGGACATCGTCGAGGGCATCGACCGCCTGACCGGAGAGGCCGACCGCTATGTCGCGGGCGGCTTCCACGGCGCCGCCTGGCACCTGATCGAGGCGGTGGCGAAGGACGTGAACGACGACCGGGCGCTGCTTCTGATCTGCCGGGAAGGCCCCACGGCGGCAGCGGCCCGCTGACCCGACCCGCCGTCGACGCCTCTCTCGCCGCGAGCGCCCACGTGCGAGCCCGGTCGTCACGGCGGTGTTGCGCAGGAAGACACTGGACGCGTGACCGAGACATCCGGAGAGCTCACCCCGGCCGAGGTCGAGGCCGTCGCCCGGGCCGCCCACGAGGGACAGACCGACAAGGCGGGCCGGCCCTACGCGGAGCACCTGCGGGCCGTCGCCGAGGGAGTGCGCGCACGGGGCGGCGACGCCGAGCAGATCGCGGCGGCCTGGCTGCACGACGCCGTGGAGGACGACGCGCTGAGCGAACGGTGGCTGGAGCGGGCCGCGTTGAGCCGCCGTACGAAGGACATCGTGCTCGCTCTCACCAAGCGGGCGGGGGAGACGCCCGAGGAGTACGCCGGGCGGATCCTCGCCACGCCGGGGGCGCGGCTGGTGAAGGAGGCGGACCTGGCGCACAACGCCGACCCGGCCCGCCTCGCCCGCCTCGACGACCCGGCCACCCGCACCCGGCTGACCGAGAAGTACGCCCGGATGCGCGCGCTGCTCGGTCTGGAGCAGCCCCTGTCCTAGGCGTTGGCCATCTGCCGCTGCTCGGACTTCGCGCGGTCGCGGGCCAGTTCGGCCGCGTCCCGCTTGAACGCCCACTTCATGTCGGGTTCCATCGCGAACCGGAACACCCGCCGCACCGGCGCGGTGCACAGCAGGGTGACGACGGCGCCCGCGACGAGGGTCACGAAGATCTCACCGAGCGGACCGTGCAGCCACTTGTGGTCGAACCAGCCGTAGAAGTCACCGGCCTTCACCACGAAGCCGTGCAGCAGATAGCCGTACAGCGTGCCCGCGCCGAGCGCCGTGAACCACATCCTGCGGCGCGGCACCCAGGCGAAGAAGCAGGCCGTCAGCAGCAGCGAACAGCCCATCAGGGCCAGCACCATGACCGGCCCCGACCACCACGGCGCGCCCAGTTCCTCGGCGGAGTCGCGGTGGTAGAACCAGGCGGCGTTCATCCGCGGCACCGCCCACCAGCCGACCAGCAGCGCGCCGGCGAAGACCGGCACCGACAGGATCCGCACGGCGCGCGTGCGCACCATCTGGAAGTGCTCCGGCTTCATGCACAGACCCAGCACGAAGTACGGCAGGAACTGCAGGACGCGCTGCAGGTCCAGGTCGTCACCGATGTCCGGCGAGAGCGTCGCGAGCATGGCGACGGCGACGGCCAGGGGGAGCGGCCACCGGACGGTCTTCCACAGCGGGGTGGTCAGCCGCCACACGAACAGCGCGACCAGGAACCAGGTCAGGTACCAGGGATCCAGCAGACTGACCGACATGCCCGGGTCGTGGTCGCCGTACCGCTTGAAGAGCGAGTACGCCGTCTCGAAGACGACGTACGGCACGGCGACACCGGTGATCAGGCGGCGCAGCCGGTCGGGGCGCATGTCGAAGCTGCGGGAGAAGTAGCCGGAGATGATGATGAACGCCGGCATGTGGAAGGCGTACACGACGGTGTAGGCGGCCTCCAGGACGCGGCTGTCGCCCTTGAGCGGTTCCCAGGAGTGGCCCATGGCCACCAGCACGATCGCCAGGTACTTGGCGTTGTCGAAGAACGCGTCGCGCTGTGGGGGCGCCGGCGGCCGGGCCGGGGGGAGCGGTGTTCTGAGATGACCGGGAGACGAAGCGGCGTCGAACATCTGGGAGACCTTAGCGGCGGCTGTGGGAATTCGTAAAACCGTCCATGTCATTCCTGCTTAAGGCTGCGCGGGAACCCTTCGTTTACCCGGGAATTACGGAAGTAGACATCTCCACCCGCTGAGCTTATGCACCGGTTAGTCCGTATTATTCATGACAAAAGCCTTGAATCCGCACCCGCTTGATGTGCCTGTGGTGACAATTCGAATTGCCTGCGAACGAGTTGTGTGGGCACGGAAACGATCCCGCGCAATTCCCTGTGCGAGTGCGCCGTCGAATTCCTGTACGGGGGAACGGAGTTGGGGCGCGGGCAGGGGCCGTCCCCGCATGGCCCGGGCAAAGGTCGCGCACAGTGTGGCCGACGATGCCTCACCTGCCGCATACGCGGGCCTGGTTGGTGGCACGATGGTTCTGGCGGGGGTGTGCGGGCCGGGCACCTCCGGGCCGGGAGAGCGGACCGACCGAGGGTGTGATCAGTTGTGGCCATTTCACTGTCTGTGGTGCTGCTGTTGGCGATCATCCTGGTGGTGTTGATCCGGGGAGGCTCCATCAAGGCCGGACCCGCCATCGTCGCGATCCTGTTCGGCTTCTTCCTCGCGTCGACCGGCATGGCCCCATCGATCAACCGCTTCCTCAACTCGATCGCGGAGACGATCAACTCGATCAGCTTCTGACCGTCGCGAGCGGTCGGGGCGCCGGCGCGACGCTTTCCCGCCATGCCGCCGCCCCGCGGCGAGGTGCGCCCCGGCCGCCGGTCCCTGCCAAGAAGGCGGGGCGAAGGGCGTCCCGTACGGGGGAAGGATTCCCTCGCGTGCTGAAGGGATCCTGGGCGGCGGTGGCGGCGGGCGCTGCCTCGGCAGGGCAGCACCGAACAGAAATGGGACTGGATCGTCTGACGGCCCCTCCCACTCGAGCCGCGAACGCGCCCCCCTCGGATCGGGCACGCGGAGGGCGCGGAGGGCCGGTCTGGTGGCAGACGACCGAGGCCCTGGTCAAGCGGTGAATTCATCACCTGACCAGGGCCTCGGTCGTGTCAGAGCGGGCGACGGGAATCGAACCCGCGTAGCCAGTTTGGAAGACTGGGGCTCTACCATTGAGCTACGCCCGCACACAGCGCGCCGCAGGTCGGAGTGACCGCGGCACTGAAGGCATCGTAGCGGGTCGGCACGCCCGGCCGCACACCCCGTTGCCCGAGCCGCCCCGCCCGCGCGCCCCGGCCGGGGAAATGCGGCGGCCCCACTGCCTGCGGCCATGTACCCTACGTGTCGCACCAGACGGGGTGTGGCGCAGCTTGGTAGCGCGTCCGCTTTGGGAGCGGAAGGCCGTGGGTTCAAATCCCGCCACCCCGACCAGTGGCCGGTCAACACCGGCCACCCGCGCGATCACCTCGGGTGATCGCGTCCCTTGATCGCCTTTGGGGCGTGTCGCCGCTGCCGTTACTATGCAAGCTGCACGCCCGTGTGTCTCTCCTCTACGAAGCAGTCCTCCGGGCGGCGAATCCGCCGGAGCCGTTCTGGCCCCGGCAGAATCCGAGAAGTCAGCCATCAAGGAGACCGAACCGTGAAGAGCGCCGTGGAGACCCTGAACCCGACCCGGGTTCGGCTCACTGTCGAGGTGCCCTTCGAGGAGCTCAAGGACAGCCTCGACGCGGCGTACAAGAAGATCAACCAGCAGGTCACGGTGAAGGGCTTCCGCAAGGGCAAGATCCCTGCCCGCGTCATCGACCAGCGGTTCGGCCGCGGTGCGGTCCTGGAGGAGGCGGTCAACGACGCGCTTCCGAAGTTCTACACCGAGGCGGTCAACGAGGCGGAGATCGACGTCCTCGGCCAGCCCGAGGTCGACATCACGGAGCTGAAGGACGGCGAGACGCTGAACTTCACCGCCGAGGTCGACGTCCGCCCCGCCCTGGAGATCCCGGACTACTCCGGCATCGAGGTCGAGGTCGACGCCGTCGAGGTCACCGACGAGGACATCGAGAAGTCGGTCGAGCAGCTCCGCGAGCGCTTCGCCTCCACCTCCCCGGTCGAGCGCGCCGCCGAGGACGGCGACGTGGTCACCATCGACCTGGAGGCCAAGGTCGACGGCGAGGTCCTCGAGGACGGCATCGCCGGCGGCGTCTCCTACACCATCGGCTCCGGCGAGCTGCTGGACGGCATCGACGACGCCGTGAAGGGCCTGGAGGCCGGTGGCGAGGCCACCTTCACCTCCGAGCTCAAGGGCGGCTCCGCGGCCGGCAAGGAGGCCGAGGTCACCGTCAAGGTCACCCAGGTCGCCGCGCGCGAACTGCCCGAGCTGGACGACGACTTCGCGCAGCTCGCCTCCGAGTTCGACACCCTCGAGGAGCTCAAGGCCGACAGCCGCAAGCGCCTGGAGAACATGAAGCAGTACGACCAGGCCACGCAGGCCCAGGAGCGCGTCCTGGAGAAGCTGCTGGAGCTCGTCGAGGTGCCCGTCCCCGAGAAGCTGCTCGAGGACGAGATCAACACCCGCAAGCACAACCTGGAGCACCACCAGCTCGGCCAGATGGGCCTCACCCTCGACAAGTACCTGGAGATCCAGGGCAAGACCGCCGAGGAGTTCGAGACCGAGACCCGTGAGGCCGCGGTCAAGGGCATCAAGACCCAGTTCGTCCTCGACGAGCTGGTCAAGCAGGAGAAGCTGAACGTCAACCAGGAGGAGCTCACCGAGCACCTCATGCGTCGCGCGGCCTCCTCCGGCATGTCCCCCGACCAGTTCGCCCAGGCCGTCGTCGAGGGCGGCCAGGTGCCGCTGCTGGTCGGCGAGGTCGCCCGCGGCAAGGCCCTCGCGGTCGTCGTCGAGGCCGCCACCGTCAAGGACACCAACGGCGAGATCGTCGACCTGGACGACGAGGAGGACGAGTCCGCCGAGGCCGCCGAGGCGACCGAGGAGGCCACCGCGGAGGCGGCCACCGAGGACGCTCCGGCCGAGGACGCCGCGGCCGGGGAGAAGACCGAGGGCTGACGCCCGAGGCGCCTGGAGATGTCGTGGGGAAGGGCCCGGGGACGCGTTCCCCGGGCCCTTTCCCGCATACGGCGGGCAGGCGCCCGCCGCTACGCCCCCGGCGAACACCCCCGTTACCGGGATTCCCCGGAGGGACCAGCGCGTTAGGGTCCATGAGTACGAGGGCAGGGGAGTCCCCGTTGCCCCCGGCAGTACACGTGAGACGGCCCGGCGCCGTCGTAAGACGAGCAGGTGGATACGTGACGAATCTGATGCCCTCCGCCGCCGGCGAGCCTTCCATCGGTGGTGGCCTCGGCGACCAGGTCTACAACCGGCTGCTCAACGAGCGGATCATCTTCCTCGGCCAGCCGGTCGACGACGACATCGCGAACAAGATCACCGCACAGTTGCTGCTCCTTGCCGCGGCCGACCCCGACAAGGACATCAACCTCTACATCAACAGCCCCGGCGGCTCGATCACGGCCGGCATGGCGATCTACGACACCATGCAGTTCATCAAGAACGACGTGATGACGATCGCCATGGGCCTCGCCGCGTCCATGGGCCAGTTCCTGCTCAGCGCGGGCACCCCGGGCAAGCGGTTCGCCCTCCCGAACGCCGAGATCCTGATCCACCAGCCCTCCGCCGGTCTGGCCGGTTCGGCCTCGGACATCAAGATCCACGCCGAGCGGCTGCTGCACACCAAGAAGCGCATGGCCGAGCTCACGGCCCAGCACACCGGCCAGACCGTGGAGCAGGTCACCCGTGACTCGGACCGCGACCGCTGGTTCGACCCGCAGGAGGCCAAGGAGTACGGCCTCATCGACGACGTCATCACCACGGCTGCCGGTATCCCGGGCGGCGGCGGCACCGGGGCCTGAGGCCCCCGGGAAAGCCCCCAGCCGACCGCCACAGCCCCTAGGAGACAGACAGTGAACGACTTCCCCGGCAGCGGCCTGTACGACCGCACGCGCGCCGAGTACGCGGGTCCCGTCGCCGAGTCCCGCTACGTGATCCCCCGCTTCGTCGAGCGCACCTCGCAGGGCATCCGCGAGTACGACCCGTACGCGAAGCTCTTCGAGGAGCGCGTGATCTTCCTCGGCGTGCAGATCGACGACGCCTCCGCCAACGACGTCATGGCGCAGCTGCTGTGCCTGGAGTCGATGGACCCCGACCGGGACATCTCGGTCTACATCAACAGCCCCGGCGGCTCCTTCACGGCGCTCACCGCGATCTACGACACGATGCAGTTCGTGAAGCCCGACATCCAGACGGTCTGCATGGGCCAGGCGGCCTCCGCCGCCGCGGTCCTGCTGGCCGCCGGTTCGCCGGGCAAGCGCATGGCGCTGCCCAACGCCCGCGTGCTGATCCACCAGCCCTACAGCGAGACGGGCCGCGGTCAGGTCTCCGACCTGGAGATCGCCGCCAACGAGATCCTCCGTATGCGCTCGCAGCTGGAGGAGATGCTGGCCAAGCACTCGACCACGCCGATCGAGAAGATCCGCGAGGACATCGAGCGCGACAAGATCCTCACGGCCGAGGACGCGCTGTCGTACGGCCTGATCGACCAGATCATCTCCACCCGGAAGATGAACAACGCGGCCGTCCGCTGACACAGAAGCGGGCGGACGCTGTATCGTCTGCCGCCCCTTGGCACGGTTGGTGTGCTTTGACACGCTGCACGTCACAGTGAACCGCGCCAAGGGGGGCCCGAACGGGGGGCCCGGCAAGGTACCGTCGGAATAGGCAGCACCAGGAGCCGCTGGATCCAGGCGTCTCCCAGGCGAAGGGGAAGCACACCGTGGCACGCATCGGTGACGGCGGCGATCTGCTGAAGTGCTCGTTCTGCGGCAAGAGCCAGAAGCAGGTCAAGAAGCTCATCGCAGGGCCTGGTGTGTACATCTGCGACGAGTGCATCGATCTCTGCAACGAGATCATCGAGGAGGAGCTCGCCGAGACCAGCGAGGTGCGCTGGGAGGAGCTTCCCAAGCCCCGCGAGATCTACGAGTTCCTCGAGGGCTACGTGGTGGGCCAGGAGGCGGCCAAGAAGGCCCTCTCCGTCGCGGTCTACAACCACTACAAGCGCGTCCAGGCCGGCGAGAACGGCGGCGCCAACGGCCGTGACGACGCGATCGAGTTGGCGAAGTCCAACATCCTCCTGCTGGGCCCCACGGGCTCCGGCAAGACGCTCCTCGCGCAGACCCTGGCCCGCATGCTGAACGTCCCGTTCGCGATCGCGGACGCGACGGCGCTGACGGAGGCCGGCTACGTCGGCGAGGACGTCGAGAACATCCTGCTGAAGCTGATCCAGGCGGCCGACTACGACGTCAAGAAGGCCGAGACCGGGATCATCTACATCGACGAGATCGACAAGGTCGCGAGGAAGAGTGAAAACCCCTCCATCACGCGCGACGTGTCCGGCGAGGGCGTCCAGCAGGCCCTGCTGAAGATCCTGGAGGGCACCACCGCCTCCGTCCCGCCCCAGGGCGGCCGCAAGCACCCCCACCAGGAGTTCATCCAGATCGACACGACGAACGTGCTGTTCATCGTGGGCGGTGCCTTCGCGGGCCTGGAGAAGATCATCGAGTCCCGGGCGGGCGCCAAGGGCATCGGCTTCGGCGCGACGATCCGCTCCAAGCGGGAGCTGGAGGCCAAGGACCAGTTCGAGGACGTCATGCCCGAGGACCTGGTCAAGTTCGGCATGATCCCCGAGTTCATCGGCCGCCTCCCCGTCATCACCTCGGTCCACAACCTGGACCGCGAGGCCCTGCTGCAGATCCTGGTCGAGCCGCGCAACGCGCTGGTCAAGCAGTACCAGCGCCTCTTCGAACTCGACGGCGTGGAGCTGGACTTCGAGCGTGAGGCGCTGGAGGCCATCGCCGACCAGGCCATCCTCCGCCAGACCGGCGCGCGCGGCCTGCGCGCCATCATGGAGGAAGTCCTGATGTCCGTGATGTACGAGGTCCCGTCCCGCAAGGACGTGGCCCGCGTCGTCATCACGGCGGACGTCGTCCACTCCAACGTCAACCCGACCCTGATCCCCCGCGACGCGCGCGGCCGGGGTCCGGGCGAGCAGAAGACGGCCTGACGGCACGGACACCCGAAGGGGCCCCGGTCAACCGACCGGGGCCCCTTCGCAGTTGATCCGCCCGCCGCCCGTCAGGCCTTGACGCGGACGTCGTTGCGGAGCTTGGCCGCCAGCGCCGCCGTGTCGTCGACCGACGCGGCCGAGCCGGTGGTGAGGGAGGCGAGGCTGAAGCTCGTGACGTCGGCGACCGTGCTGTGGTCGCCCCAGATGCAGATCGGCATCTCGAAGGTCTTCGGGGCACCCGCGCTCGTCGACGAGGTGCCGTCGTTCTCGAACTGCGCCACCTGGCATTTCATGATGCCGTTGGCCAAGCCCGCCGGGTGCACCACCTGCGGGCTGCCGAGCAGCTTGCCCTTGGTGGTCTTGTCCTTCGTCGCCTCGGACTTGATCTTCGCGAACATGGCGTCGACGACCGCCTCCGGGTCGTCGATCGTGCCGTAGACGCCACCGAAGGTCAGGTTCGACTGTGACAGCCCGCTGCCCTTCGTGTACCCCGCGCTGACGTCCTGCGGGTTCTTCACGCCCCACTTCTCGAAGTCGGCCTTGTCGTCGTCGCTGAACGAGTCCGAGCTGTCGGCGCTGTTCGACTTCTTGTAGGTGCCGCTGATGATGGTCGCCGGAGTCGTCAGCTTGTGCGCGCCGTCGTCCGGGATGCCGCCGCCACCGCTGCCGCTGCTCCCGCCGATCACCAAGTACGCGCCGACACCGATCGCCGCCACGACCGCCACCGCGCCGATGATCAGCCCCGTCTTCTTCTTGCCGCCGCCGGGCGCGGGCGGCTGCGGGACGGTGTTGTAGGGCTGCTGCCCGTACGGAGGCTGACCGTAGGGCGGCTGCGGCTGGCCGTACGGGTTCTGCTGCGGCGGCACACCCTGCGGGGGCTGCTGCGGGTAGCCGTACCCCGGCTGGGGGGCCGGGGGCTGCTGGGGATAGCCGTAGCCGGGCTGGGGCGCCTGCGGCGGCTGCTGGCCGTAGGGCCCCGGCTGACCGTACGGCCCGGGCTGCTGGGGCTGCCCGCCGTACGGGCCCGGCTGGTTGTAACTCATTTCTGGGTTCCCCTCCAGAATCTTTATGTGGTGCCGACATCCTGGCGCAGGCACAGACGGCGCACCCCATCGGGGCCCCTACCGTTACAGAGCAAACACGTTTCGGGACACACCCGCGACACCCCTAAACTGACCCCGTGACCGAGAACGCTCAGCAGCAGCCTTCAGCGCCCAACACCGAACTGCCGACCCAGTACGCGCCGGCCGAGGTAGAGGAGACGCTGTACGACCGCTGGGTAGACCGGGGTTACTTCGCCGCCGACGCGAAGAGCGACAAGCCCGCGTACACCATCGTCATCCCGCCGCCGAACGTCACCGGCTCGCTCCACCTGGGCCACGCCTTCCAGCACACGCTCATGGACGCCCTCACCCGCCGCAAGCGCATGCAGGGCTTCGAGGCGCTGTGGCTGCCCGGCATGGACCACGCCGGCATCGCCACCCAGAACAAGGTCGAGCAGCAGCTCGCCGAGGAGGGCAAGTCCCGCCAGGACCTCGGCCGCGAGGAGTTCGTCGACCGCGTCTGGCAGTGGAAGGAGGAGTACGGCGGCAAGATCCTCGGCCAGATGCGCCGCCTCGGCGACGGCGTCGACTGGGACCGCGAGCGGTTCACCATGGACGAGGGCCTGTCCAAGGCTGTCCAGACGATCTTCAAGAAGCTCTACGAGGACGAGCTGATCTACCGCGCCGAGCGCATCATCAACTGGTGCCCGCGCTGTCTGACGGCCATCTCGGACATCGAGGTGGAGTACCAGGAGGACGACGGCGAGCTCGTCTCCATCAAGTACGGCGAGGGGGAGGAGACCCTGGTCGTCGCCACCACCCGTGCCGAGACGATGCTGGGCGACACCGCTGTCGCCGTCCACCCCGACGACGAGCGCTACCGGCACCTCGTCGGCAAGCGCATCAAGCTCCCGCTGACCGACCGCACCATCCCCGTCGTCGCCGACACGCACGTCGATCCCGAGTTCGGCACGGGCGCCGTCAAGGTGACCCCGGCCCACGACCCGAACGACTTCGCGATCGGCCAGCGCCATGACCTCGAGTCCATCACGGTGATGGACGAGCGCGCGGTCATCACCGTCCACGGTCCCTTCCAAGGCCTGGACCGCTTCGAGGCGCGCTCCGCGATCGTCGCGGCGCTGCGCTCGCAGGGCCGGATCGTCGCCGAGAAGCGGCCGTACGTCCACAGCGTCGGCCACTGCTCCCGCTGCGAGACCACCATCGAGCCGCGTCTGTCGATGCAGTGGTGGGTCAAGGTCGGGCCGCTCGCGCAGGCCGCCGGTGACGCGGTCCGCGACGGACGCGTCGCCATCCACCCGGCGGACATGTCGAAGCGGTACTTCGACTGGGTCGACAACATGCACGACTGGTGCATCTCACGGCAGTTGTGGTGGGGCCACCGCATCCCGGTCTGGTACGGCCCCGAGGGCGAGGTCGTCTGCGTCGGACCGGACGAGGAGCCGCCCGGCGGCGAGGGCTGGACGCAGGACAGCGACGTCCTCGACACCTGGTTCTCCTCCGGCCTGTGGCCGTTCTCCACGCTCGGCTGGCCCGAACAGACCGAGGACCTGCGGAAGTTCTACCCGACCGACGTCCTGCTGACCGGCCACGACATCATCTTCTTCTGGGTCGCCAGGATGATGATGTTCGGCCTCTACGCCATGGACGGCGAGGTCCCCTTCCGCACCATCGCGCTGACCGGCCTGGTCCGCGACGAGCGCGGCAAGAAGATGTCGAAGTCCTTCGGCAACGTCGTGGACCCGCTCGACTGGATGGACAAGTACGGTTCCGACGCCGTCCGCTTCACCCTGGCCCGCGGCGCCAACCCCGGCACCGACGTCCCCATCGGCGAGGAGTGGGTCCAGGCGTCGAGGAACTTCGCCAACAAGATCTGGAACGCGACCCGCTTCGCGCTGATCAACGGCGCCACGATCGAGGGCCCGCTGCCGGCGCCGTCCGCGATGTCGGCGACGGACCGCTGGATCCTCTCCCGCCTCAACAAGACGGTCGCGCAGGTCGACGCGTTCTACGACGACTTCCAGTTCGCCAAGCTCAGCGACGCCCTCTTCCACTTCGCCTGGGACGAGGTCTTCGACTGGTACGTCGAGCTGTCCAAGACGACGTTCCAGGCGGGCGGCGAGGCGGCCGAGGTCTCCAAGCGCGTCCTCGGTGAGGTCCTCGACGTCACCCTCAAGCTGCTGCACCCGGTCGTCCCGTTCGTCACGGAGACCCTCTGGACCACCCTCACGGGCGGCGAGTCGGTCGTGATCGCGGAATGGCCGAAGGACAGCGGCTTCCGGGACGCGGACGCCGAACGCGAGCTGGAGGCACTCCAGTCGGTGATCACCGAGGTGCGCCGCTTCCGTCACGACCAGGGCCTGCAGCCGGGCCAGCGCGTCCCGGCCCGCCTGACCCTCGACGGCACGGCCCTCGCCCCGCACGAGGCGGCCATCCGGCAGCTGCTGCGCCTTCAGCCAGAGGGCGAGGCCTTCACCGCGACGGCGACCCTGCCGGTCGCCGGCGCCGAGGTCGCCCTCGACCTCTCCGGCACGATCGACGTGGCCGCCGAGCGCAAGCGCCTCGCCAAGGACCTCGCGGCGGCGGAGAAAGAGAAGGCCCAGGCGAACGCCAAGCTCGGCAACGAGGCGTTCCTGTCGAAGGCCCCGGACAACGTGGTGGAGAAGATCCGCACCCGCCTGGCCAAGGCGGAGGAGGACATCACGAGGATCCAGGCCCAGCTGGACCGGCTGCCGTCCGCCTGAGGACCCCGCCCGCGTCGAAGGCCCCCGGAAACGTCCAGTTCCGGGGGCCTTCGCCTACGTCTGTCAGTCCCGCTCCGTAGACTGGCCCCGTGAGTGACAGCGACCCCTTCGACGAGATCGTCGCGGCCGAGACCGACCGGGACCCCGATCTCGCGGCCATCGAGGCCGGCAGCCGCACCCTGCGCACCCAGGGCGGCCGGCCGCAGGCCGATGTGCCCGCCCGCCCCGAGGACCCGGAGCTCGACAAGGCTCTGCGCGAGGTCGAGGCGGAGCTGGCGACCCGCTGGGGCGAGACCAAGCTGGAGCCGTCGGTCACCCGCATCTCCGCGCTGATGGACGTCCTGGGCGAGCCGCAGCGCTCGTACCCCTCGATCCACATCACCGGCACCAACGGCAAGACCTCGACCGCCCGCATGATCGAGGCCCTCCTCGGCGCCTTCGAGCTGCGCACGGGCCGCTACACCTCCCCGCACGTCCAGTCGATCACCGAGCGGATCAGCCTGGACGGCGCCCCGATCTCCGCCGAGCGCTTCATCGAGACGTACCAGGACATCAAGCCGTACGTCGAGATGGTCGACGGACAGCAGGAGTACCGGCTGTCCTTCTTCGAGGTGCTGACCGGCATGGCGTACGCGGCCTTCGCGGACGCCCCGGTGGACGTCGCCGTCGTCGAGGTCGGCATGGGCGGCTCCTGGGACGCCACGAACGTCATTGACGGTGACGTCGCCGTCATCACCCCCATCGACCTCGACCACACCGACCGGCTCGGCGAGACGCCCGCCGCGATCGCCGGCGAGAAGTCCGGCATCATCAAGCAGGACGCGACGGTCATCCTCGCCCAGCAGCCGGTGGACGCGGCGCAGGTGCTGCTGAAGAAGGCCGTCGAGGTGGACGCGACCGTGGCCCGCGAGGGCCTGGAGTTCGGCGTGGTCGCCCGTCAGGTGGCCGTCGGCGGCCAGCTGCTCACCCTGCGCGGCCTCGGCGGCGAGTACGACGAGGTCTACCTGCCGCTGCACGGCCCCTACCAGGCGCACAACGCCGCGGTGGCGCTCGCCGCCGTGGAGGCGTTCTTCGGCGTGGGCTCGCAGCGCCCCGAGCCCCTGGACATCGACACGGTCCGCAAGGCCTTCGCGTCCGTGACCTCGCCGGGCCGCCTGGAGGTCGTACGGCGCTCCCCGACCGTCGTCCTGGACGCCGCGCACAACCCGGCGGGCGCCCGGGCCACCGCCGAGGCGGTCGGTGAGGCCTTCGACTTCAGCCGGCTGATCGGGGTGGTCGGGGCGAGCGGCGACAAGAACGTGCGGGGCCTGCTGGAGGCCTTCGAGCCGCTCTTCGCCGAGGTCGTCGTCACCCAGAACTCCAGCCATCGCGCCATGGACGCCGACGAGCTGGCCGCGATCGCCGTCGAGGTGTTCGGCGAGGACCGCGTCCAGGTCGAGCCGCGGCTGCCGGACGCGCTGGAGGCGGCGATCACGCTGGCCGAGGAGGAGGGCGAGTTCGCCGGCGGCGGTGTGCTCGTCACGGGCTCCGTCATCACCGTGGGCGAGGCCCGACTGCTGCTGGGGAGGGGCTGACCGAGTGCGTACGCTCTGTGCTTCCACGCTGATCGGCGAGTTCTTCGTGATCGGCTTCGCGGGACTGGTCGCCATGAAGCACCCCGACCTGTCCATGGGGACGGTCTGGACGGTCAGCGGCATCGCGATGTTCCTGTGCCTGCTGCTGTGCGGCCTGGTGACCCGGCCGGGCGGCATCGCCTTCGGCTGGGCGCTCCAGGCCGCGCTGATCGCCTCCGGCTTCATCGTCCCGACGATGTTCTTCCTCGGCGCGGTCTTCGCGGCCCTGTGGTGGGCCTCGGTGCACTACGGCCGCAAGATCGACGAGGCGAAGGCGAGATTCGCCGCGCAGGAGTCCGACGCCCCGCCCTCCGGCGCCTCCGCACCCAGCTCCTCGACCCCCGGCTCCTCCACACCTGACGCTGTGTGACAGGGCCCCGGACACGCCCTGTAATCTTCGAACACAGCGCCCCCGTACAGATCAATAGGAGCCGTCGTGACCCAGCGCACCCTCGTCCTGCTCAAGCCCGACGCAGTCCGCCGCGGCCTGACCGGCGAGATCATCAGCCGCATCGAGCGCAAGGCCGGCTGGCAGATCACCGCGCTGGAGCTGCGCACGCTGGACCAGGACACGCTGGAGCAGCACTACGGCGAGCACAAGGGCAAGCCCTTCTACGAGCCGCTGGTTCAGTTCATGGCCTCCGGGCCGGTCGTCGCCCTGATCGTCGAGGGTGAGCGGGTCATCGAGGGCGTGCGCGCGCTGGCCGGTCCGACCGACCCGATCGCCGCCGCCCCCGGCTCCATCCGCGGCGACTTCGGCGTCATCGTCCGGGAGAACCTGATCCACGCGTCCGACTCCGAGGAGTCCGCGGAGCGCGAGGTGAAGATCTTCTTCCCGGGCCGCGCGTAACCCCCGAGGCAGCACGTCGGGAAGTTCGGTGTATTGTCCCCGGACTTCCTGCATATGCACCGGCGATCGAGGGAACGAGTGCCCCCGAACGCCCGTCTCCACAAGCGGAGCCGCGCATCATCTGCTGACAATGGCGAAGACCCTCCCGCAGTGTTCGCGAAGGCGCGTCTACGATGGAAGCCTTCACGTCACAGCACCCACTTCGCCGACCTGAAATGCCCTCAAAAGCTCCCAGGAAGGCCAGACGAATCCTGATGGGGAACTCAATGTCGTTCATCGGCCGTGACATGGCTGTCGACCTCGGGACCGCCAACACGCTGGTGTACGTCAGGGGTCGCGGGATCGTACTCAACGAGCCGTCCGTCGTCGCGATCAACACGAACACCGGTGGAATTCTCGCGGTCGGCGCGGAGGCGAAGAAGATGATCGGGCGCACGCCCGGCAACATCGTCGCCGTGCGACCGCTGAAGGACGGTGTGATCGCCGACTTCGAGATCACCGAGCGGATGCTCCGCTACTTCATCCTGAAGATCCACAAGCGGCGGTATCTGGCCCGTCCGCGGGTCGTCGTCTGCGTGCCCTCGGGCATCACCGGCGTCGAGCGCCGCGCCGTCATCGAGGCGTCGTCCCAGGCCGGCGCCCGCCAGGTGCACATCATCGAGGAGCCCATGGCCGCGGCCATCGGCTCCGGCCTGCCGGTCCACGAGGCCACGGGCAACATGGTGGTGGACATCGGCGGCGGCACCACGGAGGTCGCGGTCATCTCGCTCGGCGGCATCGTCACCGCCCAGTCCATCCGCGTCGCCGGCGACGAACTGGACAACGCGATCATCCAGCACATCAAGAAGGAGTACTCCCTCCTCCTCGGTGAGCGGACGGCCGAGCAGATCAAGATCACGATCGGTTCGGCGTACGACCTGGACTCCGACGAGCACACCGAAATCCGCGGCCGGGACCTCGTCTCCGGACTGCCCAAGACCGTCGTCATCTCGGCCGCCGAAGTGCGCAAGGCGATCGAGGAGCCGGTCAACGCCATCGTCGACGCCGTCAAGACGACCCTCGACAAGTGCCCGCCGGAGCTGTCCGGCGACATCATGGACCGGGGGATCGTCCTCACCGGCGGCGGCGCGCTGCTGCGCGGACTTGACGAGAGGCTTCGCCGCGAGACCGGCATGCCGATCCACATCGCCGAGGACCCGCTGGACAGCGTGGCGCTCGGCTCCGGCAAGTGCGTCGAGGAGTTCGAGGCGCTCCAGCAGGTCCTGGACGCCCAGCCGCGCAGATGACGTAACTCTTCGGTTCCGCCGTACGAGATGATCTCCTCTCGTGCGGCGGATCGTCGATATAGAGGCATAAGCTCACCCATAAGCCTCAACAGGCCTCAGCTCACGCATACCTGAACACCCGCACATTCCTATGAGGAAGGCACGGCCGCCGCACGTGAGGGACACGAGAGAGAGCCGGCTGCTCCTGGTGCTGCTGATCGCCGTCGCGTTCGCGCTGATCACGGTGGACATCCGCGGCGGGGAGGACTCCCCGGTCGACGGTGCCCGTCAGGCCGCGGCGACGGTCTTCGGGCCCATCGAGAACGGCGTGTCGTCGGCGGTCGACCCGGTCGGCAACGCCGTCTCCGCGATCCGCGACTCCGGCAGCAAGCACGACCGGCTCGCCCGGCTGGAGCAGGAGAACGCGGCCCTCAAAGCCAGGCTGGGCAGCGACGACCGCAACGCCAGCCGCCTCAAACAGCTCGACAACATGATGCGGATCGCCGGCGAGGGCCAGTACGGCATCAAGGGCGCCGAGGTCATCGCCATAGGGGCGGCCCAGGGCTTCTCCTGGACCATCACCATCGACGTCGGCGCCAACGACGGCATCAAGCGGGACATGACCGTCCTCAACGGCGACGGTCTCGTCGGCCGCGTCACCACCGTCGGCCCGAACACCTCGACCGTCCTGCTCGCCAACGACCCCGACTTCACCGTCGGCACCCGCATGGAGGGCAGCGACGAACTCGGCTTCGCCTCCGGCCAGGGCGACCGGCCGCTGCGCGTCGAACTCCTCAACGGCAAGGCCGACGTGAAGAAGGGCGACCGCCTGGTCACCTTCGGCTCCGAGGCCGACAAGCCCTTCGTGCCCGGTGTCCCGGTCGGCGTCGTCTCCCGCGTCGAGCCCTCCGAGGGCGGCCTGACCCGCACCATCTACGTCACGCCCTACGTCGGCTTCACCAAGCTGGACATCGTCGGCGTGGTCGTCGAGGCCCCGAAGAGGGACCCGCGCGACACGGTGCTCCCGCCCAAGCCCCAGCCGACCCCGACGCCGACGGTGACCGTCACGGTCACCCCCTCGGCGACCGCGTCCCTCGACGGCCAGACCCAGCAGCAGTAGGAGCTGAATCCCCATGCGCGTCAACCGGATCCTGCTCTCCTCGGCGCTGGTCGTCATCGCCCTGGTGGTCCAGGTGAGCGTCCTCGCCCGGCTCCATCTCCCCGGCGCCGTCCCCGACTTGCTGCTGCTGACCGTCCTGGGCCTCGCCATGGTGTACGGCCATGTGGGCGGCGCCCTCGTCGGCTTCGCCGCCGGCCTGCTCGCCGACCTCGCACCCCCGGCCGACCACGCGGCCGGCCGCTACGCCCTGGTGCTGTGCGTCACCGGCTACCTCGCCGGGCTGATCAAACCGGAGAACGGCAGACTCAAGTCGGCCACCGGCCCCATGGTCGTCGTGGTCGCCGCCGCCATCGGCTCCACCCTGCTGTACGCCGGTGTCGGCGCCCTCGTCGGCGACACCGCCGCCCGCCATGTCGGCCTGGTCAGCCTGCTGTTCACCGCCGCCCTCTACGACCTCCTGCTCGCCCCCTTCGTGGTCCCCGGGATCATGGCGCTGGCCCGGCGCGCGGACAACGACCCGCTCGCCGAGACCTCCTCCGCCGGAAAGAAGGCCACCGACATTTCCTCCGGCTGGATCTCCAACGGCACCGGCCTCAAGATCGGCGGCCAGCGCGGCGGCCTCGGCTCCCTGAAGACCCGGGCCCGCACCCGCACCGCGCGGGTGGGCCGCATCAAGGGGGTCAAACGGCTGTGAGAACAGCGGAGTTGGCGGCGGCGTTCACAGCTTGGTCGGATATGACACACCTACACGCTGAGAGGGGGAGGCAGCCGCAGTGACCAACGCCCACCCGTCTCCCACCACCACCCTTCCAAGGAATGGGCTACGCCCATGACCAACATTCCCGAGACGGGTCGCACCCCACGGGTCCAGATCAGGCTCGTCGTCATCCAGATCCTCGTCCTCTCCCTGCTCGGCACCCTCGGCGGCCGGCTGTGGTACCTGCAGATCCGGGAGGGCGCGCAGTACCAGAAGGAGGCCACGGGCAACCACGTCCAGCAGGTCGTCCAGCCCGCCGTGCGCGGCTCGATCCTGGACGCGCGGGGCGTGCCCCTCGCGGACAACGAGACCCGGCTGGTCGTCTCCGCCTCCCGCACCGACCTGCTGAAGATGACGGACGACGGCAAGGCCGTCCTCACCAAGCTGGCCGGGGTCCTCGGCATGAAGCCCGCGGAGGTCATGCAGAAGGTCCGGCTGTGCGACGCCAAGACGCCCCAGCCGTGCTGGAACGGCTCGCCCTACCAGCCCATCCCGATCACCGACGAGGCGACGCCCCGTCAGGCCCTGCAGATCCGTGAGCGCTCCGAGGACTTCCCCGGCATCACCGCCGAGCCCGAGGCCGTACGCCGCTACCCCTCACCAGGCAAGGCCAACACCGCCCAGGTCCTCGGCTACCTCTCGCCGGTCACCGACGACGAGATCCAGCAGGCCAAGAACACCGACTCGCCCTATCTGCGCTCCGACCAGGTCGGCCGCTCGGGCCTGGAACGCGAGTACGACAAGAAGCTGCGCGGCAAGGCCGGCGTCACCCGCTACGAGGTCGACAACCTCGGCCGGGTCATCGGCAAGGCCAAGTCCGACGCCGCCGAGCCCGGTTCGAACCTGGTCACCAGCATCGACTCCCGCGTCCAGCGGGTCGCCGAGTACGAGCTGAACACCGCGATGAAGAAGGCCCGTGAGCAGTTCGACTCGATCACCGGCGAGAACTACAAGGCCGACTCCGGTGCCGTCGTGGTGATGGAGGCCAAGACCGGCCGTATCGTCGCCATGGCCTCCGCGCCGACCTACGACCCGAACGTCTGGGTGGGCGGCATCTCCGCCAAGGACTACCGGCAGCTCACCGGCAAGGACTCCGACTACCCGCTGCTCAACCGGGCCATACAGGGTCAGTCCGCGCCCGGTTCGACCTTCAAGGTGGTCTCCACGGCCGCCGCCGTCGAGGCCGGCTACGCCTGGGACGGCGGCTACCCCTGCACCAGCTCGTACTCCGTGGGCGGCCAGGTCTTCAAGAACTTCGAGGGCGAGAACTTCGGCCCCATCTCCCTCGGCCGCGCCCTGGAGGTCTCCTGCGACACCGTCTTCTACGGCCTCGCCGACCAGCAGTGGAAGAAGGACGGCGGCATCAACCCCAAGAAGGGCCAGCCCAAGGACTACTTCTACAAGGCCGCGCACCAGTTCGGCCTCGGCAAGGAGACCGGCGTCGACCTGCCCAACGAGGTCACCGGCCGCGTCCCCGACCGCCAGTGGAAGGAGGCGTACTGGAAGGCCAACAAGGACGCCTGGTGCAAGTCCGGCAAGAAGAACGGCAGCTACGTCGAGCGGATCGCCTACGAGAACTGCCTCGAGGGCAACAAGATGCGCGAGGGTGACTCGATCAACTACTCCATCGGCCAGGGCGACACCCTCGTCACGCCGATCCAGGAGGCCATGATCTACGGGGCGCTCGCCAACGGCGGCACCGAGTACGTGCCCACCATCGGCAAGGCCGTCATCAGCGCCGACGGCAGGACCGTCCAGGAGATCAAGCCCAAGGTCAAGGCGAAGCTGCCGGTCACCCAGGCCACCCTCAAGGGCATCGACAAGGCCCTCGCCGGCGTCATCACCAGCGGTACCGCAGCCTGGAAGTTCCAGGGCTGGCCCCAGGACAAGATCGAGCTGCACGCCAAGACCGGTACCGCGGAGGTCTACGGCAAGCAGACCACCTCCTGGCTCGCCACCTACTCCAAGGACTACACGATCGTCATGACGATCGCCCAGGCCGGTACGGGCTCCGGCGCCTCCGGTGAGGCCGTCCGCAACATCTACAGCGCCCTCTACGGCGTCCAGCCCGACGGCTCCATCGACAAGAGCAAGGCACTGCTGCCCACCCCGCAGACGGGCCTGCCGAAGGTCAAGGCCGACGGCACGATCGCCTCCCCGAAGGTCGCCAAGGACCCCGTCAACGACCTCCAGAAGGCCACCGAACAGAGCACCGCCTCCCCGGACGGCACCCAGCCCGCCGGGACCACCCCCTCACCGACGGCCACCAACCGCAACACCCGCAGGCGACCTCGTAAGAGGGGAAGCCGGAGGATGCCGACATGACCGGTGCCAACAGCTTCTCCGTCTCCGGGTACGGGCCCCGGCCCGCGGGCTGGACCCGGCTGCTCGCCCGCGACTCGCTCACCCGCCGGCTGGACTGGCCGATGCTGCTGTCGGCCGTCGCGCTCTCCGCGATCGGCTCGCTCCTGGTCTTCTCCGCGACCCGCAACCGCACGGAGATCAACCAGGGCGACCCGTACTACTTCCTGATCCGGCACATCATGAACACCGGCATCGGCATCGCCCTGATGGTCGGCACGATCTGGCTCGGCCACCGCACCCTGCGCAACGTGGTGCCCATCCTCTACGGCCTCTCCCTGTTCGGGGTGCTGCTGGTGCTCACCCCGCTCGGCGCCACCATCAACGGCAGCCGCAACTGGATCGTCCTCGGCGGCGGCTTCTCCCTGCAGCCCGCCGAGTTCGTGAAGGTGTCGATCATCCTCGGCATGGCCATGCTGCTCTCGGCCCGGGTGGACGCGGGCGACCGGCCCCACCCCGACCACCGCACGGTCCTGCAGGCGCTGGGCCTGGCCGCCGTACCGATCATGATCGTGCTGCTCATGCCCGACCTCGGCACGGTCCTGGTCCTGGTCACGATCATCCTCGGCGTGCTGCTCGCCTCCGGCGCCTCCAACCGCTGGATCTTCGGCCTGCTCACGGCCGGCATCGTCGGCTGCATCGCCATCTGGCAGCTGCACATCCTGGACGAGTACCAGATCAACCGCTTCGCCGCCTTCGCCAACCCCAGCCTCGACCCGGCCGGCGTCGGCTACAACACCAACCAGGCCCGTATCGCGATCGGTTCGGGCGGACTCACCGGCGCCGGGCTCTTCCACGGCTCGCAGACCACCGGACAGTTCGTCCCCGAACAGCAGACGGACTTCGTCTTCACGGTCGCGGGGGAGGAGCTGGGCTTCGTCGGCGCGGGACTGATCATCCTCCTGCTCGGCGTGGTCCTGTGGCGGGCCTGCCGGATCGCCCGCGACTCGACCGAGCTGTACGGCACGATCGTCGCGGCCGGCATCGTCGCCTGGTTCGCCTTCCAGTCCTTCGAGAACATCGGCATGACCCTCGGGATCATGCCGGTCACCGGCCTGCCGCTGCCCTTCGTTTCGTACGGCGGCTCGTCCATGTTCGCGGTGTGGGTCGCCGTGGGACTGCTGCAGTCGATCAAGGTGCAGAGACCCATGTCGGCATAGGACATCCCACGTTGCCCCTGGGTCCGCCCGGCATTCATGCCCGATGGTCCCTGCCGCCGGGAGCGGAATCCCATTAGATTCAGGTCATGGCGGACACAAAGCGCGAGATCGAGCGGAAGTACGAATCCGACGACAGCGGCCTGCCGGACCTGACCGGCGTGGCCGGTGTCGCGGCCGTCATCGACAAGGGTGTCGCCCACCTCGACGCCACCTACTACGACACCGCCGACGAGCGCCTCGCCAGGTCCTCCATCACCCTGCGCCGCCGCACCGGAGGCTCCGACGCCGGCTGGCATCTGAAGTTCCCCGTCGCCCCCGGCGTCCGCGACGAGATCCGCGCCCCGCTCTCCGACACCGTCCCGCGCGTCATCGCCGGCCTGGTCCGCTCCCGGATCCGCGACGCCGAACTGCTGCCCGTGGTCCGCCTGCGCTCCGACCGCGACCTGTGGGACCTCGTCGACGCCGACGGCCGGCTGCTCGCCGAGGTGAGCATGGACGCCGTACAGGCCGAACGGCTCACCGACGCCGGCGGCAGCGCCCAGTGGACCGAACTGGAGGTCGAACTCGCCGACGACGGCGACCCCGCCTTCCTCGACAAGGTCGACAAACGGCTGCGCAAGGCGGGCGTACGGCCCTCGAAGTCCGCGTCCAAGCTGGCCCGGGCGCTCGCTCAGACGGCACCCCGCGGCAGGAAGAAGCGCAAGCCGGCCCCCGCCGAGGCCCCGGTGACCGCCGGCGACCACGTCCTCGCCTACCTGCGCGAACAACGGGACGCGATCGTCGCGCTCGATCCCGCGGTACGCCAGGACGCGTACGACTCCGTGCACCGCATGCGGGTCGCCACCCGGCGCATGCGCAGCGCCTTCCGCTCCTACGGCAAGGTCCTCGACCGCCAGATCACCGACCCGCTCGGCGAGGAGCTGAAGTGGCTGGCCGGCGAACTCGGCGTCGACCGCGACCGCGAAGTGCTGACCGAACGCCTCACCGCCGCCCTCGCCGAGGTGCCCCGCCCCCTGATCCACGGCCCCGTCCGCACCCGCATGCGCCTGTGGGCGAGCGCCCGCCGAGGAGGCTCGCGCCGCAGACTGACCGGCGTCCTCGACTCCAAGCGCTACCTCACTCTGCTCGACGCCCTGGACGCGCTGGTCGACGCCCCGCCCCTGCTGAAGGCCGCCGGCGGAAAGCCCGAGAAGGTGATCTCCAAGGCCGTACGGAACGACTTCGGAAAGCTCACCGAGCTCGTCGAACAGGCGGTGGCCCTGCCGCCCGGCCAGGACCGCGACCTCGCCCTGCACGAGGCCCGCAAGAAGGCCAAGCGGACGCGGTACTCGGCGGAGGCGGCCGTCCCCGCGCTCGGCGACCCGGCGACCGCCCTGCTGAAGTCGATGAAGTCCCTCCAGACCCTCCTCGGCGACCACCAGGACAGCGTCATGACCCGCCAGACCCTGCGCGAGCTGTCCGCCGTGGCGCACGCGGCGGGGGAGAGCTCCTTCACGTACGGCCTGCTGTACGGGCGCGAGGAGCGGCGCGCGGAGCGGGCGGAGACGGAGCTGCCGGGGATGTGGGCGTCGGTGAAGGACGGTGCGGGCCTCTGACCGTGCGGTGGTCATCCCACCGTGCGGTGGTCCTCCGGCCGTACGGAGGAGGGCTCGGCCCGCGTTAGGCTAGATGGTCACCCCTGTCGGATCACTGCTGTGAGTCCTGTCAGATCCGTCCGTCCCTTACGAAGGTTCGCGAGATGCCTGCCGAAGTCACTGCGGCCGCCGAGTCTGTGTTCCCGCAGCTCGAAGCTCTGCTCCCGCACGTGCAGAAGCCGATCCAGTACGTCGGCGGAGAACTCAACTCCACGGTCAAGCCGTGGGAGTCCTGTGACGTCCGCTGGGCGCTGATGTACCCCGACGCCTACGAGGTCGGCCTGCCCAACCAGGGCGTCATGATCCTCTACGAGGTGCTGAACGAGCAGGAGGGCGTCCTCGCCGAGCGCACCTACAGCGTGTGGCCGGACCTGGAGGCGCTGATGCGGGAGCACGGCGTCCCGCAGTTCACGGTGGACAGCCACCGCCCGGTGAAGGCCTTCGACGTGTTCGGCCTGTCCTTCTCCACCGAGCTGGGCTACACGAACATGCTCACCGCCCTGGACCTGGCCGGCATCCCCCTGGAGTCGAAGGACCGCACGCTCGACGACCCGATCGTCCTCGCGGGCGGCCACGCGGCCTTCAACCCCGAACCGATCGCGGACTTCATCGACGCGGCGATCATCGGCGACGGCGAGCAGGCCGTCCTCGACATGACGAAGATCATCCAGGCCTGGAAGGCGGAGGGCCGCCCCGGCGGCCGCGAGGAGGTCCTCCTCCGCCTCGCGAAGACCGGCGCGGTCTACATCCCCGCCTTCTACGACGTCGAGTACCTCCCCGACGGCCGTATCGCCCGCGTGGTCCCCAACCGCTCGGGTGTGCCGTGGCGCGTTTCCAAGCACACGGTCATGGACCTCGACGAATGGCCCTACCCCAAGCAGCCGCTCGTCCCCCTGGCCGAGACGGTCCACGAGCGCATGTCGGTGGAGATCTTCCGCGGCTGCACCCGCGGCTGCCGCTTCTGCCAGGCCGGCATGATCACCCGCCCGGTCCGCGAGCGTTCCATCACCGGCATCGGCGAGATGGTCGACAAGGGCCTGAAGGCCACGGGCTTCGAGGAGGTCGGCCTGCTCTCCCTGTCCTCCGCGGACCACTCGGAGATCGGCGACATCGCCAAGGGCCTGGCCGACCGCTACGAAGAGGACAAGATCGGCCTGTCCCTCCCCTCCACCCGCGTCGACGCCTTCAACGTCGACCTGGCGAACGAACTGACCCGCAACGGCCGCCGCTCCGGCCTGACCTTCGCCCCCGAGGGCGGCTCGGAACGCATGCGCAAGGTCATCAACAAGATGGTCTCGGAGGACGACCTCATCCGGACCGTCGCCACGGCCTACGGCAACGGCTGGCGCCAGGTGAAGCTCTACTTCATGTGCGGCCTGCCCACCGAGACCGACGAGGACGTCCTGCAGATCGCCGACATGGCGACCAAGGTGATCGCCAAGGGCCGGGAGGTCTCCCGCTCCAACGACATCCGCTGCACGGTCTCCATCGGCGGCTTCGTCCCCAAGCCCCACACCCCCTTCCAGTGGGCGCCCCAGCTCTCCGCCGAGGAGACCGACGCCCGCCTCGAGAAGCTCCGCGACAAGATCCGCGGCGACAAGAAGTACGGCCGCTCGATCGGCTTCCGCTACCACGACGGCAAGCCGGGCATCGTCGAGGGCCTCCTCTCCCGCGGCGACCGCCGCATCGGCGCCGTCATCCGCGCCGTCTACGAGGACGGCGGCCGCTTCGACGGCTGGCGCGAGCACTTCTCCTACGACCGCTGGATGTCCTGCGCCGACAAGGCCCTGACCCCCCTCGGCGTGGACGTCGACTGGTACACCACCCGCGAACGCTCCTACGAGGAGGTCCTCCCCTGGGACCACCTCGACTCCGGCCTCGACAAGGACTGGCTCTGGGAGGACTGGCAGGACGCCCTCGACGAAACAGAGGTCGAGGACTGCCGCTGGACGCCTTGCTTCGATTGCGGGGTGTGTCCGCAGATGGATACTTGGGTACAAGTGGGCCCGACCGGCAAGAAGTTGCTCCCGCTGACGGTCAAGAACGCAGGTCAGCCGCCCGCTTCGGGTGGTCACGAGCACTGACGTGAGCGAGCCTCTTGCGCGGATTGCTGAGGCCCTGGCGGGGGCGAGTGAGGACGAAGTCGTCGCCGCCCTGGCTGCTGCCGGCGCTTCAGTGCGGCGGCCGTCGACGGCGCAGCGCGGGCCTAAGACGCCCTTGCCGGGGCCTGGAAACGCTTCGGGCATCCACTCAGAGGTGGAGTGGGTCTGAGTCGCCGTAGGGCCTCTGCGGGGCAGTGAAGGCTTCCGAGTCCCCCTCAGAGTTCTGGAGGGGGACTGCGGCTTCTTGTCAGTTGACGAGACCGAGCGGCGAATTCGCGCGCTGGTAAACGGGTTGGTGAGCTGACATCGTCAAGCCGTCGGTGGAACCGCCCCCGCCTACAGATCGATGCTTGAGCGGTCGGAACAGCCGCTTGCGCCACCGCACTGGTCGGCTCTGGTACCCGGACGGCTGCAGGTTCACCTGCCTGCATGAGCTGGTTCGATCTTGTACCCCTCCTCGATGTGTCGGTGGAGGTATGTCGAAACAGGGCGCCAAGAGGCGGAGTTGAAGGCATCATGGCTGCGTGGCTAGAAACTACGGAGACTTGTCGCCTTACGACTTTGAAGTTCTGGTCCGGGACATCCTTCAATCGGAGACAGGGCAGCGCTTGGAGACGTTCCCCCCGGGGCGCGACGGCGGGATCGACGTAAGGCTGTATCGGGATAACCGGGAAGAGCTCATCGTTCAATGCAAGCACAGTCCCGGTAGGAATTTCTCAGCCATAAAAGGAGAGCTCAAAAAAGAGGCGGCGAAAGTCTCCGGCAGGTTCAACTGTCGGTACATTCTTGCATCCAGCGCCTCTTTGACACGCGCCAACAAGAAGGAGATATCTTCGATTTTTTCCGGAGTGAACCTTGCCGAGAATGATGTCTGGGGGGTTGACGATCTGGAAAACTATCTCCGCATTCACCCAGGTGTGGAACAGGCGAACTTCAAACTCTGGATTACATCAACGGCGGTATTGCAGAGACTCCTGCATTCGGAAGTGTATGAGAGAAGTGCCGGTCTTGTCGAACAGATCTCTGCTCGAACTAGGTTGTATGTCCAGAATGATGCATTCCCTCATGCGCAAGAAATTCTCGAAAAGTATGGGGTCTGCCTAATCTCGGGACAACCAGGAATCGGTAAGACCACCCTGGCGGAAATGCTTCTCCTTAGGGCTCTTTCTGGTGACTGGAGTGTTTATGTTGCCTCCGAAGACATTGCGGACATCGAGAAAGTGTGGAGGCGTAACGAAAAGCAGATATTCTTCTATGACGACTTCCTTGGGCAGAATTCTCTCGTTGATAAGCTAAATAAGAACGAAGATAGCCGCTTGGCTCAGGTCATCAAGCGAATTCAGGCTGCCCCTGACAAGAGGCTGATCCTGACCACGCGCGAATACATCTTGCGTCAAGCACGGCAGACGTACGAACCCTTGCGGCGTGTAGCAGTTCTAGACAATAGGCGGTTTATTCTTGACCTGCGCCACTACACTCGCTATCAGAAAGCGCACATTCTTTACAACCACATCCATTTCTCTGGGATGTCGAGCAGTGCCCGCCGTACCATTCTGGACAATCAAAGGTATCGTAAGCTAATTGAGCATCGAAACTATAACCCGCGCCTGATTGAGTTGATCACGGCTTCATATGATGAAGAAGGGGCGGCGCCGCTTAAATTCTCTGACTACGCTGAGAGCGCCCTAGATGACCCAGCGCATCTATGGGAGACTATTTATGAAGATCAGCTATCTGACGTAGAGAGAAACCTACTGGCGGTCCTTTCTACGTTTCAGGCTGAGGTGGATCTTGGGGACCTTGAAGAGGCGGTGCTCGCCTATGAATCTGCTTGCGGCGCTCACCACTCATCGCGCCGACAAATAATGGCGGCGCTAAAGAGGCTGCAAGGAACTTTCGTCACGATTGAGAGTACCTCCTCACAAACGGCGGCTACTGAGCAAGATCACCAAGTCATCTTCGTCGGATTTTCGAATCCTTCCTTCAGTGACTATGTCTGCGGCTACTTGTCGTCTCGCGAGTCGGAACTCGATGAGTTGATTGACGGCTGTGTCTTTTTCGAGCAGCTAACAACCATCTGGACTTGGGCTGAAGGCAGCATCTACAAGTACTACTTGACCAAGCAGCACAGGGACTCCTCGACAGCGAGAAGGATGCAGCGGATCAGGCCCAGATTTACCTTGGAGAAGTTCACGCAAGCCCTTTTCCGTACTCGTGAAATGAAGTCAAGTATTTGGAACACGTTTCCGAAGAGGCCCAGGAGAGAAAGCTTCTCTCAAGCGGAGAGAGATCGCCAAATTCTTCGAATGGATGGCCGTTCGGAACGGGTCATGCTTTCTATGGTTGAGAGGAAGCAGTTAATCGCTGCATGCCTCGCGCGACTCGAAAAGGCTTCTGCGGCTACCATGTACTTGTATCTGGAGAGCGAAATTGCGGTTATAAAGCAACTCGCTGCCACTGTAGAGGATATGGTGCCCATTTCTGCGCTTCGGGATAAGGCGATGGAAGTCTGTGCTAATGATTTGAGCTCTCCTGAAGATTTTGAATACTATCTTCAGCTACTTAGTTTGCCGGGGGCGGCCAATATTCCCGATATTACACGCGAGGTTGAAGATTTGCGGCGAAAGTTTATCTCTTTCGTCAGTGAATGGGATGAGGCTAGCGCTAGTGATGCAAATACTGTTTCTGACTGTGAAGATGCGGTTGGGAGGCTGCTGTCTGTCGCTGCAGAACTCGACGTTCAAGACGCGGTAATAACTCCAACGCTTGATGCTTCCCGTGCGCGCTTTCAGGAAGAAGAGGATCGAATCGATTTCGAAGAGGACCGGGATTACGAAGAACGTATGGCAGCTGAAGACCTGCGGCAGGCTAATGAGGCGGAGGATCGTCAGCCTCTTTCCTTGAGTGACCTACGAGGGTCCTCCGAAAATGAAAGTATTGATAATATGTTCGACACGCTCAGGTGACTTCCTTGGGTACTTCCGATGGGCGGATGGAGATCCCTGCACGTAGTGAATTCAGAACGGGAGTTCGGCCCCGGCGGTTCCACGCTTGATGGCCAGGATCTGTGCATGGACTCTCGCGGCCTGGTTCTCCGGGCGCACAAGTGGAGACGCACTGACCGTGCGGGAGCTGGCCGCGTACATCTCGGCTCAGACTGTGGGTGCGGTCGCCGGTTCGGTCCTCGCTGATGCCATGTTCGCCGAACCGCTCGTGAAGTGGTCCACGCACGACCGTTCCGCCGGTCACCTGTGGCTGGCCGAGACGGTCGCGACGGCTGGGCTCGTGGTTCTGATCTTCGGCTTGACCCGTACGGTGCGCGCGCACCTGGCTCCGGCGGCCGTGGCGCTCTACATCGGTGCGGCGTACTGGTTCACCTCGTCCACGTCCTTTGCCAACCCGGCAGTGACCATCGGGCAGGCCTTCACGGACACGTTCGCCGGAATCGCGCCGGCCTCCGTCCCGCCGTTCGTCATCGCCCAAC